>JBBSOF010000123.1:0-1173 GCA_038260025.1 Phycisphaerales bacterium | reverse complement strand
CAGCCGTTGTCGGGCGGGGCCTCAAAGAACACGGCCTTGCTGGGGCCAAAGTCCCGCAGGCTGATGGTGAACCGGTTGCCGTCGGAATCCCGCACATTCCACAGGGGTCCGCGGCTGGGCTGCGCTCCGATCAGCGACACCAGAAGCTGGATGGCCGCCATCGGAAGTTGTGCCGTGTCCATGCTCACATAGTCCATATCGTGCCGCGGGGCCTTGCAGTTGCGGAAGATTGATGCCCCAGGCCCGTTGTGAGCGCGCCTTTAGGCCTGGTTTGGGACTTCAACACCAGAAGAGTGTTGCAGCGTCCGAGAAGTCATGCCCTCAACGAGGGCGGGGGTACGAATCGCGCCGCGCGAAGCGCGGGCACGGCTTGCCCCCATATCCCCCATGGTCCCGCCGCGGCGCTCGCTCGACGCGCGCCCCTTCAGCCAGCAGCGTTGAGACTTCACGTTCGACACGATCCGCAGCGCCCGGAAAATCCAACGGCACCCACCAGTTGCGGGCAGCCTGCGCATCAGGCTCCTCAAACCACACGGCCCCGTGAGAGCCGAACGTGGTGCGTAATGAGATGCACACAGGTAGCCCCCGGTCAGGAAAAGTGAGTCGCCACCCAGTCTCATCCGGCGGGCCGAGCAGGGTCGTCAGAGTTTCCAAAGCGGTGGACTCCTGGGACATGGCACCCCATACATACCCGCTTGAGGTATCCTCGTGATGAAAATGAACAAGCACAGCCATTCCTTCGCATGAGCATTTCTTCACGGTGAAGGCTTGCACCAGCTTAGGTAGACTTCTACACCGGTTGACCGGTGGATAACCGCCTCGCAAGGCCGGGTAATGGGGCGGCGCAAAAAAAGTTTCACGACATGGGAGATTCGTGATCAGCACTGGCCTCTCCTCCGATCACGGACCCGAACTACGACGTCGTCGCGCCCTGCGCGTGTGGCCCCTCCTGGTTGCCGCGCTGCTGGCCCTGGGCGAGACGATCCTCCGCAACGCGCTCGCGCACTACACCGATATCCGTGTGTCCTTCGTGTTCCTCTACCCCGTCAGCGTGCTGGCGGGGATTTGGCTGGGCGCAGCCCCGGCCATGGTGGTGGTGACGCTGGGCCTGATTTCCCTGAGCATCAACAACACCGGCGCCAGCAACACCACCATATTCATCACCGCCATGGT
>JBBSOF010000122.1:0-1451 GCA_038260025.1 Phycisphaerales bacterium | reverse complement strand
CGGCGAGCGCGCGGAAGAAGGCTTCGATGTCGGCATCGGTGCCGGCATCGCCGTCGGCGTCGAAGTCGGCCATGCCGCAGGTGGCGCAGCAGTTGCCGCTGAGGCAGGCGAAGAAGGCTTCGATGTCCTGATCGGTACCGGTGTCGCCGTCGTTGTCGAAGTCGGCGGTGGGCTGGTACCAGCGGGCGAGCATGGGTGAGGGCTCGCCGAGCACGGTGGTGAAGTAGCCGCCGACAAAGAGCATGCCGCGGTAGTTGGCCATCGTGAAAACGGTGGTGTACGCGGGGCTGGCGAAGATTGGGCCGCTGCGCTCGAACGTATCGCCAACGGAGGTGATGAGTGTTGCCGCGGAACCGACGAAGAGTGTGCCGTTGTAGCGGGAGATGCCGGCCATCTCGGAGAGGTTGACATAGACGAGGCCCATCCACTCCGCACCATCCCACTGGATGAGGTAGGACTGCATGGATGCGTAGCCGGCGACGAGCAGACTGCCGCGATCCACGTACATGCGCAGGGGCCGGCTGGGGAGGTCGGGGATGCCGACCGCGGACCACGTGGCGCCGTTCCACTGTGCCACCTGCGAAGTGCCGGGCACGCCGCCCGCCTGCGAGAGTGCGCCGCCCGCGATGAGGTTGCCGTTGAATACCGCCAGGGCTTCGACGCGACCGTCGATGCCCGATCCCACGTTTGCCCAGCCCGTGGGCGTCAGGCGGGCGATGTGGGCGCGGGTGACGCTTCCGGTTTGCGTGAAGTTTCCCGCGGCAAAGAGCGAGCCCTGATAGACGCACAGCGTCAGCACCGAGCTGTTGAAGGTCGTGGCCACTGTTTCCCACGCACCGTCGGGCGCTGCCAGCCGCCGCACGGTGCTGTTGATGGCGATGTAGAGCGCACCCTCAAACTCAAGGGCGGCGTAAATGGTCCCGGTGCCAGGGCTGGGCAGCGGTTGCCACGCCGCACCGTTCCAATAGGCGATCCCCGGCGCTGTCACCGGGCCGATGTGCGTGAACCGTCCGGTGGCCACCAGACGGTCGCCCCATGGGGCAAGCCGGTTCACCTCATTGTCAAACGCCATGGACGAATCGCTGGGCAGCCAGCGGCCCATGCACTGCGCTGATGCGCCGGCGGACACGAACGCGGTGGAGAACGCAGTTAACAACACCAGGATGGATCGCAGCATGGAGTGGCCTCCCGTTGGGCGAATGCCCGACGGCCCAGCATACTTCATGGTGCGGAGATCGGCAATGGGTTTTTCTTCAGGGCTCAACGCAAAAGGCGTCGGAGCGTGGGTGCTCCGACGCCTTGGTGTGTTGGTGGGGGCGAACAAGTCCGCCGCGGAGCGGCGGGCCACCCAGACACCCCTCTCGGAGAGAGGGGGTACCCAGGAGGGGGTTAGCAGGTGCCGCCGGCGAGCGCGCGGAAGAAGGCTTCGATGTCGGCATCGGTGCCGGCAT
>JBBSOF010000121.1:0-1865 GCA_038260025.1 Phycisphaerales bacterium | reverse complement strand
TACAGCCCCACGATGTCCCGTGTTTTCTCGACAAAGTTGGGGTCCGTCGAAAGCTTGAAGGCCTTGGTCCGGTGCGGCTGCAGGTTGAAGGCCTTCCAGATCGTGTTCACGCTGGAGCGCGAGACGCCGCTGGCGGCTTCCCAACCACTGCCGCGAGGCGGTGAAAACAGCCGACAACACCTTTCTGGGTGGCGACCCTGTGAAGGGCTGCTCGGGCATTTACGACGAACTGGAGTATCTCACGCGTCGATTTGCAGTGATGTCCGAGGCCGCTGGTTGGTGGCGACAAGTCACGACGCACAGAAAACGCAAGACCAAGGATTTGTTGAAAGACGCTTGGGCGCACGTCCTCGATGACGTGGATACGTTCTTGGACTTGCAATCAAGCAGGCCTAAGTGCCCCGAGGTGACCTCTGCGATGATCGCGCAGGTCAAGGGGCTCACTCCGCACCGTAATGCTGCGGGCCACAAGCCTAAGACGGTCGATGCGTTGATCAAGAGAGACAGTCAACTTCGGACGCGATTCGAAACGGCTAGAGACTTACTGCTTGAGTGGCACGAGGCGACGTCGTCGGTGCGCGCAAAGGTCAAGTGATCGAGCCAGCGCTGACAGCGCTCTTCGCGTTCGCCCCAATCGTCACCTTCACTGGCACAAACGTCGGCTTCACGCGCTTCTCAAACTCTCCCCAATACTTGTTCATGATCGTGCGGATCGCCCAGTTGTTGCCGTCCGCCAGCCCGCAGATCGTCGTGCCCGGCATGCTGCCCATGCTCGTCGCGATCTCCAGCGCCAGGTCCAGGTCCTTCGTCCGCGCGTGGCCTTCCTCAATCCGGCCCATCAACTGATACAGCCAGCCGCTGCCCTCGCGGCAGGGGGTGCACTGGCCGCAACTCTCGTGCTTGAAGAAGCGGGCGATGTTGCGGGCCACCGCCACCATGTCGGTGTCTTCATCGAAGATGGTGGGGCAGGCGGTGCCCAGACCCAGCACGTTGTACTTTTTGCCGATGTCGAAGTCCATCTCCGCATCAAACTGGTCGGGGCCCAGGATGCCCATGGAGATGCCGCCGGCGATGGCGCCCTTGAACTTCTTGCCGTTCTTCATGCCGCCGCAGAGCTGGGGGTGCTCAACCAGCGTGCGGAGCTTGACGCCCAGCTCCATCTCGAACACGCCGGGGCGGTTGACATGGCCGCTGACGCCCATGAGCTTGGTGCCATAGCTGGGCGGGTTGTTGCCGCCCAGGCTGCTGGCGACGCCCTGCTTGGTGAACCACTCGCTGCCGTTGGTGATGATGCTGGGGAGGTGGGCCAGGGTTTCGACGTTATTGATGATGGTGGGCTTGCCGAAGAGGCCCTTGATGGCGGGGAAGGGGGGCTTGATGCGGGGCCAGCCGCGCTTGCCTTCGAGGGCTTCGAGGAGGCCGGTTTCTTCGCCGCAGATGTAGGCTCCCGCGCCGCGGTGGACGAAGCAGTTGACCTGGAACGGGCGGCCGCTGGCAGGGGAGTTTTGGAGGTTGCCAAGAATCGATGACGAAGGCAAAGAGCCGCCGCGGAGCGGCTGGCCACCCAGGAAAATGCCCTTGGCGTAGGCCTCTTTGAGGGCTTGTTCCAGCACCTGTGCCTGGTGGTGATACTCGCCGCGGATGAAGATGTACGCCGTCGAAATGCGGCAGGCATAACAGCAGATCGCGATGCCCTCGAGCATCAGGTGGGGGTCAAAGTCCATGAGCAGGCGGTCTTTGAAGGTACCGGGCTCGGACTCATCGGCGTTGACGGCGAGGTATCGCTGGCCAGCATCGGGCTCGACACCGTTGGCATCGGCGGTGACCTTGGGGAGGAAGGTCCACTTGAGGCCGCAGGGGAAGCC
>JBBSOF010000120.1:0-1970 GCA_038260025.1 Phycisphaerales bacterium | reverse complement strand
TCGAGCGAGCGCCGCGGCGGGACCATGGGGGATATGGGGGCAAGCCGTGCCCGCGCTTCGCGCGGCGCGATTCGTACCCCGGCCCTCGTTGAGGGCATGACTTCTCGGACGCTGCAACCCGCGTTTGGTGTTGAAGGCCCAAAGCTCGCCTAAAGGCGAGCTCACACCGGGCCCGCGGCATCAAACTTCCGCAACTGCAAGGCCCCGCGGCACGATATGGACTATGTGAGCATGGACACGGCACAACTTCCGATGGCGGCCATCCAGCTTCTTGTGTCGCTGATCGGGGCGCAGCCCAGCCGCGGACCCCTGTGGAATGTGCGGGATTCCGACGGCAACCGGTTCACCATCAGCCTGCGGGACTTTGGCCCCAGCAAGGCCGTGTTCTTTGAGGCCCCGCCCGACAACGGCTGCATCGGTGGCTGCACCTGGTGGGTGCCGCTGGTCACAGACCGTTCGCTGGAACGCCTGCAGCAGGAAGTGACTTCCTTGCACCTGAAGCGCAGGGCGGGATGACTTGACGGGGTGGGGGCGGGGCAGGTGATCGGTCATTCGATCCGCCGCATCACGCTGACGGCCGCGTACAGCCCAGCCACCATCTCACGATCCACAACCCGCGGCGGGTAGGCGCTGTTCAGGGGTTGCAGTCGGATCAGTTCCGCACCACCTTCGCCGGTCTCGAGGTAGACGCGCTTGAACGTGGTCTCATGGTCGGGCTCCAGGCGGGCGAAGCAGTCCATGCCGCTCTTCACGGGCCGGGCTGGCGAGAAGATCACGATGTCGCCTTCGGCGTAGACCGGCTGCATGGAGTCTCCCACCACACGGGCGGCAAAGGCGTCGGCGTCGTCGAGGTCGGGGCAGCGCACATATTCATCGGCGACGCGGGCGGGGTAGCCCAAGTCGGTGAACTCGCGCGGGTAGCCTGCCGCGACTTTGTTGATGAGCGGCACTTCGCGGGGCAGCGCGATGGGGACGGGCTCGTGCGAGGGGCGATCACCCGACAGTTGCTCCACCAGGCGGCGCAGCTCGCCGGAGCGGTAGAGCGCATCGACAGAAACCTCGCCCTTGCCTTTGAGCAGTGATGCGAGGCGATGGCCGGCGCGCTCGTGGCCTTGCAGGCGGGCCACCTCGCCGCGGACGGTTTCGCCGCCGATGTGCAGGCTCCTCTGCCAGGCCGCGGCTTGCACAAGGGTGCCGCGCTGGAGGCAGAGCGCATCCTCAAGTTTTTCAAGCAGAAGTTCGCCGGGTGGGTTGCGGTGCTCGTTCTCGATGGAAGAGAGGTAGCTTTTCGCGCACCCCACCGCATCTGCGATGCGCTGCAGGGAGAGCCCAAGTTCCTGGCGGCGGCGACGGATGAGTGCTGCCGCGCAGATTTTGTGTGCGGGGGCCTGGTCGCGGTCGGGTGTACCCATGCCATCCTCCTTCAAGGGCTTGCGCGGTGGCCCGCGCGGGTTTGATTGCAGCCGCGCGTGTCCGGTGTGCGCAAATTAGCGGCTATACCAAACAGACACCTTGCAAAGTGTAACCAAGCTGGTAGAACATGGGTAGTCGTGTTCACAAAAAAGTGAACACTCGAAAACCCCCTCTGTGAGGAGTACGGCCATGTTCGACCCCGATAAACGGCCTCACCGCGTCCGGCGCGACCGCCCGCCCTTCCGCGAAAAGGCCGATCTGATCCTGCGGCGGGCCGGGGTGCTGTCGGTCCCGGATAGGGCCCTGATTTCGGCCGTGTACGAGGGGCAGCAGACGGTGGTGGACTTGGCCCGGCTGTCTGGTGAGGACCCCCGCGTGCTGGGCCGGCGCCTGCGGCGGGTGGCGAAGCGGGTGGTCTCGCCGGAGTTTGGGCTGGTGATGCAGCACCGCGATGCGTGGGCGGTCACACGCCGGCTGGTGGCGACGCGGTGTTTTATTGATGGGCGCTCGATACGGGCTGCCGCACGCGATGCGGGGATCACGTTCTACGCCGCGCG
>JBBSOF010000119.1:0-2096 GCA_038260025.1 Phycisphaerales bacterium | reverse complement strand
TACCTGCTTCAAGGCATCGATGCTCTTCCCTGCGAGGTTGAGGTGGACTCCAACGAGTCCGTCAACACCGACAGCTCGGACGCGATGTTCATCACCGTGGGCCTGCCCGATGCGGGCGTGAAGGAATCGCACGAGCGGGTGCGGTCGGCGTTGAGCAACTCCGGGTACCGCTACCCCGCGGGCAAGACGCTCATCAACCTCGCGCCCGCCGATGTGCGCAAGGAAGGGCCGGTGTATGACCTGCCCATTGCCGTGGGGATGATGGTCGCGATGGGGTCGATCCGCGGGCCCAACGCGCCGGTGCACTCGGGGCGTGGTGCGGGCGGCCTTGCGCCCGCGCTGCAGGAGCCCGAGGGGCTTGATTACCGCAAGTTCCTGTTCGCGGGTGAACTCGCGCTTGATGGCCGGCTGCGGCCCATCAAAGGGGCGATTGCCCTTGCCGCACTGGCCAAAGCGCGAAATGCCAGCGGCGTCATCCTTCCCGCGGCCAACGCGGCCGAGGCCGCGGTGGTGTCGGGCGTGGAGGTGTACGGCGCGCACACGCTGACGGAGGTCGTGGGGCTGCTCAACGGCGATCTCGATGCGCAGCCGGTTCCGCCACCGGATGTAGTGGCGCTGCTGCACACGGCTGCCGCACCGATCGACTTTGCGGAGGTGCGCGGGCAGGAGGCCGTGAAACGGGCGGTGGTTGTGGCGGCGGCGGGTGGGCACAACCTTTTGATGCTGGGGCCGCCGGGCTCTGGAAAAACGATGATGGCGAAGGCCCTGCCTGGGGTGCTGCCGCCACTGACGGCGGAAGAGGCGATTGAGATCACGCGGATCTATTCCGCGGCAGGGCAGATGCCGGTGGGGCAGGGGCTGATCACCGCGCGGCCGGTGCGGTCGCCGCATCACACGGCGAGCGCGGCTGCGATTGTCGGCGGGGGAGTTGTGCCGCGGCCGGGGGAGATTTCGCTCGCGCACCGCGGGGTGCTGTTTCTTGATGAGTTGGCAGAGTTCCCACGGGATGTGCTGGAGGGGTTGCGTCAGCCGCTGGAGGACCATGTGGTGACGATCGCACGGTCGCACTCGGCGGTGCGTTTTCCGGCCAACTTCATGCTGATCGCGGCGATGAACCCGACCCCCAAGGGCGACCTGCCGCCGGGCGAGGTCGGGCGGCGGCAGATGGAGAAGTACATGGAGCGGCTGAGCGGGCCGCTGCTGGACCGCATTGACATTCATGTTGAAGCTCCTGCCGTGCCGTGGAAGGAACTGAGCGCGCGGACGGCCAAGGGTCCGGGAACCTCAACGGCGCAGATGAAGCAGCAGGTGGAGGCCGCGCGGGCACGCTCGGCAGCGCGACAGGGGGCGACGGTGGCCAATGCCCGGCTCAGCGGCAAGCAGCTCGACACGCTGGCGACGATGGACCAGCAGGCGCACGACATCCTGGGGCAGGCGATGACGGAACTGGGCCTGTCTGCCCGGGCCTACGACAAAATCCGCCGGATCGCACGGACCATCGCCGACCTTGATGGGGCAGAGACGCTGGCGATCAGCCATATTTCGGAGGCGGTTTCGTACCGGCTTTTGGACCGGAAGGTGTAGCTCGAGAAGCTTCCCGGTGGCAACCCGACACTCGAACCTTACCCCACCCACGCAGAGCGCCCGGTATACGGCTCTGTCGCTGACACTTGCGGCCCGGTTCGCGCTTGAGCGAAAATTTCCGGAGAGGCCATCAGACTGCTGCTAAAGACCGCACAGAGCGGTAGTTATGCCCGATTTCCGGAGGTGGATCGCCATTACTATGGGACGCGAACAAAGACAAAATATTGCGTTCTGCCACTTTTTTTGCGCAGATTCGCGTGCAATTGAATGAAGAGTCGGATAGATTCATGCAGCCTGGGTGAAGAGGGACAAGACACTCTCTCTTTCCGGGAAACATCGGGCAGCAGGCGGCAGCGTGCCGTGTGCTGCTGACGTTCGTGCGCTTACTCGTGTGGCGCCGGGCGAAGAGAGTGGGTCAGATTTTTCGGAGGAGATTGTTCATGAAGACTTGCATTGCAGCTCTGGTTGTTGGCGTTGGTCTCGCGGCGAACGCGATGGCGGGTACGGCCTAT
>JBBSOF010000118.1:0-2203 GCA_038260025.1 Phycisphaerales bacterium | reverse complement strand
CCTTCGGCGTGACGTGGTACGCCGGAATCATCGCCGTGGCGATGTCCTTCGTGCTGAGCCTTGTGGCCACGCGAGCGACGGGCGAGACCGACACCACGCCCATCGGGGCCATGGGCAAGGTCATGCAACTCCTCTTCGCGGTACTGGCCCCCAACAACGTGAACGCCAACCTCGCCTCCGCGGGCATCGCCGCTAATAGCGCCAGCTCGTCGGCAGACCTTCTGACCGACCTCAAAGCGGGCTACTTGCTCGGCGCGAACCCGCGTCGTCAGTTCCTCGCCCAGTTCTACGGCGTCTTCTTCGGCACCGTCGCCATCGTGCCCATCTGGTACCTCATGGTCCCCGATCGCGCCAAGCTGGAAAGCTTCGCCCTGCCGGCGACCCGCGCGTGGGAGGCGGTTGCCAAGGTGCTCGTCAAGGGCGTGGGTGAGCTACCCCCCTCGGCCGTGTGGGCCATCTTCATCGGTGCGGGCGTGGGGATTGTGCTGCCGCTGATCGAGCGGTTCATGCCCGCCAACGCCCGCAAGTACATGCCGTCGGTCACGGCCCTGGGCCTCGCCTGGGTCATCCCCTTCCAGAACGCGTTCTCATTCGTCATCGGGGCCTGCATCGCATGGGCGTGGCTCAAGGCGCACCGCAAGTCGGCGGAGGCCTACAACGTGCCGCTGGCGTCGGGTCTGGTTGCCGGTGAATCGCTGATGGCGGCGGGCCTGGCGATCATCGCGACGGCGGTGGGCCTGTTGAAATAACAGTTCTCGGACGATGACCGATATCACCGCAATGCCTGATGCTCCAGGTGAAAATCTGCCGTTGTTATCACTCGTGCTGAACGCCACCCCCCACGCATGCCGATACGCGTCGAGGGCCCGCTTGGGCGCTCGGTGGCTTTGTGGGGTGAGAGGCATGACAGTCCGATCAAAAACGCTGCTGATCATCGGGCTGGTGCTCGCCATCGTGCTGGGGGCCCTGTGCGCCGGTGCCAGGCTCGTGCTGCTGGAGCAGTTTCTGGGCGTCGAACGGGTTCAGGCCCAGGCCCGCGGCATCCACGCCATGCAACGCCTCTCCGACAGCGCGGAGCGCCTCAACGTCCTCTGCGCCGGCTACGCGGCCGTGCCGGGCGCGTTCGAGAACGGCGCACCCGCATCCTTGAAACTGCTCGCTGAGGCGATCGACTCCGGCTGCGTCGGTGTCTTCGCGGACGGCAAGACCGTCCATGCCACAACTTTCGAGAACGGGATCGCCAGCCCCGGGTTCATGGAGGGGCTCAGCGCGTACCTCCAGGAAAACGGCCTGCTTGGTCCCGGCGCGGCAAACCGCGCCGGTGTGGTCGTGCTGCCCTCGGGCCCCATGATCGTGAGCGTGTGGAACGCCCCGGAGAACAAAAAACGCTGCGTGGTAGTCGCCCGCACGCTGGCGGCAGAGCAGTTCATCACGCTCGCTAACTTCCGTATGAGCCTGGCACCGCACCCCGCAACCAGTCTCGGAAGCAACGCCGCCGTGACCGGGCTCCCCAACGCCCACGCCGCGGCAGAAGTAAGCCTCGAAGCGGCGATCTGCCGCTGCACATTCAGCGATCTTTCCGGCAAGAACACGATTGAAATGTCTTCGGCCGACCGCCCCCTGAGCGTCGAGCAGGCGGAGAGCGCATCGCGGATGCTCGCGGTCTCCCTGCTGACGGCCCTGGCGGTGACAACAGGCCTGACCATGCTGCTCCTCAGCCAGTTGGTGCTCAACCCGCTGAAGGACCTGGCAGGCCAGATCAGGGAGGTTCGCGCCGGCAAACGCATCCGCCTCACCGTGCACAGCGGCGACGAGGTTGGCCAGGTGGCGAAAGCGATGAACGAAACCCTGGGCACGCTGGATTCCTCCCGCCGACGGCTCGCAGAGAGCGAGGCCAGTTTCCGCAGCATGATCGACAACGCGCCCATCGGCGTGTTCCTGTGCGATGCGGATGGCGCCTGCATCCTGATCAACGCACAGTCAGAAAAAATCCTCGGCAAGACCAGCGCCGCAATCTATGGCCGCGGCTGGGAGTCGACGATCCACCCCGCCGACCGCGAGCGGGTCATTTCCATGTGGGATCAGAGCTGCAAGGCCCGCCGCACGTTCCGCGAGCACCACCGGCTGCTGCACGCCGAAGGCACGGTCTTGTGGGCCACGTCACTGTGAGCGCCCATCATCAAAGACTGCGTGCTGATGGGCT
>JBBSOF010000117.1:0-2275 GCA_038260025.1 Phycisphaerales bacterium | reverse complement strand
GCACGCCCCGCCGGCGAGCACGCGGAAGAACGCTTCGATGTCGGCGTCGGTACCCACATCGCCGTCGCCATCAAAATCTGCCGTGCCGCAGGTGCGGCAGCAGGTGCCGCCCAGGCATGCGAAGAACGCCTCGATATCCGCGTCGGTGCCGACGTCGCCGTCGCCGTTGAAGTCGGCGGTGCCGCAAATACCGATGAATGCGACGAAGTGCGTCGCGTCGTTGAGGTTGATCCAGCCGATGTTCTCGCCCCACGCGTAGCCCCGGAGCCTTGAGGCGGAGGCGTCAAACCGGGCGGGCTGGGCGGGGCTGGCAAGGGCGCCGCCCGAGAAGTTGATCCACCCGACGTTCTCACTCCATGCGTACCCGGTGAGCGCGCCGGTTGCGGGGTCGCGGTTGACGCCGAAGTTCAGCCCCGTCGTGTTGGCGTAAGGCCCGCCGCCGTTGCCGAGGTTGATCCAGCCGATGTTTTCGCCCCAGGCATAGCCGCGGAGGTGATTGCTCTCTAGGACGACGCCCTGCGCGCCCGCCGGAGAGCCCGCATCACGCCAGTTGATCCAGCCGCAGTTCTCGCCCCATGAGAACTTGTCCGCCAGTGAAACATTCGACTGCGCCCACGACGGTGAGGCAAGGACGCAGACAGCCAGCGACGCATACATCAGCAGGGCGGCACGGTGTGACTGCATCATCCTCTCCCTTCCGGCATTCCCGTTCAGCACGCGCCGCCCGCGAGGACGCGGAAGAAGCTCTCGATATCGCTGTCGGCACCCGGGTCACCATCGCGGTTGAAGTCCGCGGTGCTTGGGCATGTCGCGCAGCAGGAGCCGGTGAGGCAGGCGAAGAACGCCTCGATATCCGCATCGGTGCCGGCATCGCCGTCGTGGTCAAAGTCGGCGGTGCAGGCGGGGAGCGGCACCGCCGTCATGCCGAAGGCCGCGCCGAACATCGCGCCGGTGGTTCCCACCGCCGTTGCTGCCCCTGTAGTGGGGCTGATGCTGAGCAGGCGGCGGGTGGGTGCATCGATGGTGTACAGCAGCGATGTGGCAGGGTCAAACGCCAGGCCGTTGCAGTCGGTGCCGGTGCCCAGCGCGCCCACCAGCGTGTGCGCCCCTGTCGTCGTGCTGATGGACACGAGGCGGGTGCCGCCGGTGATGTCATTGACGCCGAACAGCAGGCCGCGCGTCGCGTCGAACTCGAGCCCGCTGATGTTGGACCCCGCCACCGGAGCCCCGATGGTCGTCGCCACGCGAGTGCCGGTGTCGATGCGCAGCAGCTGGCCCGTCGCCCCGGCGATGCCGTAGAGGGATAGCGTGGCGGGATCAAAGCCCAGCCCGGTGATCGTGAGCGTGGTGCCGGAGATGACGCCCAGGTCGGTCATCGCCCCGTCAGAGCCGATGGTCCACAGGCGGCGCGTGCTGTCCACCGCGTAGGAATAGCCGCTGTAGTAGTCGCTGGCCATACCCTGGAAGGTCCGTGGCACCAGGCCCGTCTTACCGAACGTGCCCGTCACGGCGTTCACGATGCCGATGTTATTGTTGAGATCGCCCGCCACGAGGATTGACCCCGAAGCCGCGGCACGGCCCGAAGCGCACACACCCAGCGGAGCCACCAACGCCGACTGCAGCGCGGGGAACTCGATCGCCGTGCCCTGGTTTGATCCACCGGTGCTGGTGCAGCCCGCGTGGGTGTGGATGCCGATGGCGCGGCCGGTGCTGACATCAACCACCGGTGACCCTGAGTTACCGCCGGTGGTGTCAGTCCCATAGCGGATGGTCGTGCCCACATGCGAAACAAACGGGCCGGTGTGTGTCTTCTGCACCTGGTTCCATGTGCTGCTGACCGGCGCGGCCACCGTGCCGTACCCGACGATCAGGATCGACTGGCCCGACACCGCCGGAGCTGCGGGGGCCAGCGTGTAGAACGCGTTCTCATGCTGATAGGAAGTAATGCCGGTGTTGGAGTTGGGCAACGTGCCGAAGTACCGCCAGTCTGCGCCAACGCCGCCGCTCACGCCCTGGTTGGATGTCAGCTCGACGGTGAACTGGTCCTGCGCTGGTGGGTGCTGCACGCCGCCCGAGGCCAAGGACAGCGGCACATTGAACTGGACCACGCTGCTCGCGGACACGGTGCAGTGGCCCGCCGTGATGAACTGGTGATTGGCATCATCGATAATCCACGCCGTGCAGCCCACCG
Organism: Phycisphaerales bacterium; assembly: GCA_038260025.1. Taxonomy (GTDB): domain Bacteria; phylum Planctomycetota; class Phycisphaerae; order Phycisphaerales; family UBA1924; genus JAEYTB01. The sequence continues at coordinate 84 of JBBSOF010000117.1, read as the reverse complement.
TCATCAGCCGGGCATTGCCGCCCACCGATGAGAGCGTGCGGTCATCGGTGGGGCCGCAGATCGTGCGAGCGCCGTACGCGGGGG
>JBBSOF010000116.1:0-2312 GCA_038260025.1 Phycisphaerales bacterium | reverse complement strand
GTATCCACCACCTCAAAGTCCGACCCATGCACCCCCGACAGCGAGCTCAGCTCATCATCATCCCACCTCGGGTCCGGTGCCCCGGAGATGTACCAGTTGCTGCCGTTATCCGCGACGATCATGCCATACGTCTTCAGCGCCTGCAGAATCGGCCGCACAGAAGCCGGGAACGTCGTCATATCAAAGCCCGCCCGCAGCCGCAGACGAAGCCCCATCGGCGGGCGATTCACATCCGTCGATGAGCTTGCCCAGTGCGTCGCCGGCAAGATGTACCCGCGCTGCGTGCGCTGCACCGTGAACCGCAGCGCATGGCGGATTACCCCCCGCTCCACCGCCTCGTCATACCGCACCAGCCCGGCAAACACCGGCAGCCCCGCCGCATCAGCGCTCGTCCACCCCGCGGGCCGCAGCGCGTTCGAGTTGAGGTTCCACACCGCCCCGCTGTCGCAAATCCACCCGTTCCCATTCGGGAATGCCCGGTACATCTCATACAGCCGCGCGTTGCCGGGGTCCAGCACGATCACATGCCGGTCCCCATCAGACCCCGGCCCGCCCTCGATCGGCGCACCCACTGGCACCGGGTACGGCCCCGGGTCCGACTCATCCCCGTACGCGGCAAACGTAATCGGCACCAAAGGCTGGTTTGGCGGCACAACAACAAACGGAATTCCATTCGGCGCGCCGTTGTACACGGTGCCAAAGTCCGGGTGGATCGTTCCTCCCGCACCGATCGACGCAATGAAGTTCGCCGAGTTGGGATGAACCGGCAGCGTCGAGATGTCCCGGTTCCACGCGTTGTCCGCGGGGAAAACCCTCGCACACTCCAGCGTCGTGCAATCCGGCACCACCACGGCAGACCGCCTGGTGGCGGTCACGGGCTGAAAGGCGAGCACAACCACGGCAAGAGTTCGCACAACCATGCACCCACCCTACCACCAGCGTGTGAAGACCACCTCAAACCGGTCATCATCCATTCCAAAAAGGGAATACCTCGAAGGACTCATACGCCGCGCTACCTTCGTAGCCACGGTCACCTCACTGAGCAGCAGCGGCCAACGCAGCCCCGGGCGACCACCCCTCGAGCAATCGCTCGATGTCCGCCAGTTCAGCAGGCTTGACGAGGTGTGCATTGAACCCGGCTTCTTTCCCCAACTCAATGTCCTTCTCGCTGCTATAGCCGGTCACCGCGATGATCTTCATGTTGCGGGTCGCAGGTGATGCGCGCAGGCGGCGGGCGACCTCGTACCCGTCGAGACCAGGAAGGCCGATGTCCAGCAGAAGCACATCGGGGCGCCAGGTCTCCGCGACCGCAATCGCCTCGGGCCCGCTGTGCGAAGTGACAATGGAGTGACCCTTCAGCCGCAGCACATCCGCGAGCATCAGGCAGGCATCCACGTTGTCATCCACGATCATCACCCGCATGGTGTCCGCGCGGTGCTCCTCCGCTGCCGCCGGAATGGCCGGCCCACCCCCGGGTGCGGCCGCCAGCTGCATTCGCACAGTGAACTCACTGCCCTTGCCCGGGCCGGCGCTCGTGGCCTCAAGCGATCCCCCGTGCATCTGCACAACGCGGTGCGCGAGGGACAGGCCGATCCCCAGGCCCCCTTGCGAACGGTCTAGCGTGCGGTCGCCCTGCGAAAAAAGATCGAAGATTCGCGGCAACAGCGCAGGGTCGATGCCCGCGCCGTTGTCGCTGATGCGCACAAGCGCGTGGTTCTGGTGGTGCTCGCAGGTGACGGTGATCATGCCCCCGGCATTCGTGTACTTCACCGCGTTGCCGAGCAGGTTGATGAACACCTCCTCCATCCGCGTAGGGTCTACGGCAGCCCAGATGGGGTCTGGGCAGAGGTTGGCAACAAGCGTGTGATCCCGCTTCCCAATCAGGGGCTGGGCTGTCTCGATGGCGTGGCGGAGAACCTGGTTGATATCCACGGTCTGAATCTCAAGCCGGATACGCCCCGTCAGGGCGCGGGAGACTTCCATAAGGTCGCTGACGAGGCGGGTCAGGTTGGTGACCTGCCGCTCGATTACTTCCACCGCGCGCTGCTGGATGAGGTTCTCGGGGCCTTTCGTCTGGAGCCGCAGCAGGTGCGTGGCGCTGCGGATAGGGGCCAGGGGGTTGCGCAGCTCGTGGCTGAGCATCGCGAGGAACTCATCCTTGTGCCGCGCCCGGTCGGCGAGGGCGAGGGCCTGCTGCTTGATGTGGGCTTCCATCTTCACTCGCGCGGTGATATCGCGCACGTTGCACTGGGCGACGAGGCGGTTGCCCTCCTGATAGACGTTGCTGATGAACTCCACATCGGTGGTGCGGC
>JBBSOF010000115.1:0-2334 GCA_038260025.1 Phycisphaerales bacterium | reverse complement strand
CATCCCCCCCCCCGCTTAATCGCCTCCACAATCCGCTGCGCCGTCCTCACATTCGCAAACCCCGCCTCCGCATCGATCGCAGGCCGCCGCCCCGTCCGCACCGCCTCCAGAAACTCCTGGATCTCCGCGACGATCGGCTCGGCGTCATCCACCACCAGCTCTTCAATATTCACAAGCTGATCCCACTTCAGGCTCGTCAGGTCCGCGCCCTTCGCCAGCGCCTCCTGCATCTCCCGCCGCTGGATCTCATTCGCCGTCCGCCGGATCATGTTGCCCTTCTTGGCGCCATAATCAATCTTGATGTACCCGTTCTCCCCCGTGATCCGCGTCACCCGCTCGGTCTTGAGCGCAAGCCGGCTCGCCGTCACGTTCGCCACGCACAACCCCTGCGGCCCGTGGAACTCCAGCCACGCGTTGCACAGGTCCTCGTGCGGCGTGATCACCGAGACGCCCGCCGCGCGGATGAAGTCAGGCTCGCGCCCACCCATCAGCATCAGCACCACGTCCAGGTCGTGGATCATCATGTCCATCACCACGCCCACATCCACACTGCGGAACGTCATCGGGCTCACCCGCACAACCTGCATGAACCGCGGCACAATCTGCAGCCCCACCGCCGATGTCTTCTGCATCGCCCGCATCACCGGGTTGAACCGCTCGATGTGCCCCACCATCAGGCAACTGCCCGTAGCCTCCGCAAGCTCCTTGATCGCTTTCGCCGTTTCAACATCCCCCGCCAGCGGCTTCTCAATCAGGCACGCCACCCCCGCCTTCAGCAGGGGCTCGGCAGCCGCGCGATGATAAATGGTGGGCACCGCGATGCTCACGGCATCGACGCCCGCATCAAGCAGCTGCTCCACCCGCTCCAAGCCCGGGCAGTTGAACCGCTCCGCGACGTCGCCCCGCCGCTCCTCGCTGTGATCCACCACGCCCACCAGCGTGCAGCCGGCCATCTCGGCGTACACCCGCGCGTGGTGCCGGCCCATCCGCCCCACGCCCACAACCCCGCACCGGACCTTCCGCCCTTCAAAGCGGTCTACCGGCGCGGCTGACGCCCCTGTCGTCTGCTCAACCTGAACTCTCGACATGCTGCCGGCTCCCCATCGCCCCGCGCTTGGGCCCGCGCTGCGTCTGCCCGTTGCTACCGCAAGGACCGACCATCAATCAGGCCGCGCCAAGCTCCTTCAGAGCCGCGACGAGATCGTCCTTCTTCTTGATGCCGACGAACCGCTTCACAGGCTGGCCACCCTTGAAGATGATCATCGTCGGGATCGCCGTGATCCCGTACTTCATCGAGACATCGCGGTTGCTGTCGGTATCAACCTTGCCGACCCGGGCCTTCCCCGCCAGCTCATCAGCCACCGCATCAATCGTCGGCGCGAGCATCTTGCACGGCCCGCACCATTCCGCCCAGAAATCAACCAGCACCGGCTGGTCAGAGCTCAGCACCTCGCCGTCAAAGTTCCCGTCCGTGAACTCCCGCACGTTCGCATTCGCCATTGCCAACTCCGTATGACGTTGCCCAGCAACCCTCACCCGCGGCCACGGGCCCGGGTCGACATTCCATCCTAGCCCCCCCGCCCCCACTCACGCCCCCTCGGCCTCCGCCAGCGCCTTCAGCAACTCCTCCTTCCGCCGCAGCCCCACAAACGTCTTCACCGGCTTGCCACCCTTGAAGATCATCACCGTGGGAATCGACTGGATCGAGAACTGCGCCGACAGGCCCCGGTTCTCATCCGTATTCACCTTGCCGATCCGCGCCTTGCCAACCGTCTCCTCCGCCACACTGTCAATAATCGGCGACAAAGCGCGGCAGGGCGGGCACCACGATGCCCAGAAATCCACCAGCACCGGCTGCTCCGACCCCAGAACCTCCGCCTCAAAGTTGCTGTCGGTGAACTGACGAACATGTGCCGTGGCCATTGTGTGTTCCTTTCATTGCGTCCGTACAAGAGGCTGCAAAGCCAGTGCCGCACCGCGGCAACCCCGGCCCCCCCCCAACCCTGCCCCACACGCCATAACGCAGCATGAAACCCCACCCAGCCTGCCACCCTGGCGGCTGCCCCCCCACCCCGTGGCAGCGGCGTACCCCCAGGCGCAGTCACCCCTCCTGCATCAACGCCTTCACATGCTCCGCTACATCATGAACGCGAAAAATCCGTGCCCCCGCACGCCAATGCTCCACGCTCATCGCGACCGACCCAGCCACCCGCTCCGCAGGTGCCGAATCGCGCCCCAGCGTCACGCGCCCCACAAAGCTCTTGCGTGAAAGCCCGCTCATCACCGGGTACCCCAGCCGCGCCAGCGTGCCCGTGCCGCGGATCAACGCCAGGT
>JBBSOF010000114.1:0-2348 GCA_038260025.1 Phycisphaerales bacterium | reverse complement strand
CGCGGCGGACACGGCGCGGGAGGCGAGCAAGGCCGCGACCAAGGCGTGGTACACCGCCGTGTCGGCGATGGCGACGACGGGCTCTTCATATATGACGGCCATCCGCGCCAAGGCGGAGACGACGAACAACCCGAATGTGTACACGCTGGCGCAGATCCCTCCGCCCAGCACGGGCAGCCCTGTCGGCCCGCCCGGTGTGCCGTACCTGTTCCGCGTGGGGCTGCTGGTGGATGGCACGGTCACGCTGACGTGGAAATGTAACAATCCGCAGAATGCGGCAGGGACTATTTATGAGGTGCGCCGCCGCGTCGTGGGCGCAACCGGTCCGTTCACGTTCATCGGCGCCACGGGGACGAAGTTCTTTGAGGATGACACGGTGCCCAGCGGCCCCGGCGTGACGTATCAGGTGACGGGCGTGCGCAGCACGCAGCGCGGCGATCCTGCGCAGCTCAACGTCAACTTCGGCATCGGCGGCGATGGCGGGCCGGGGCTGACGATCGCCAGCGTGACGATGGAGAATGCGGTGTCGAAGGCTGCCGCGTAATCGACTGGCGGCAGAGGCACGGTTGCGCAGAGAAGATTGGCATCGGGCCCCGGATCAACGTCCGGGGCCTGTTTTGGTTGGGGGGAAGGCATCGAGGCATCGAGGCATCAAGGCATCAAGGCATCAAGGCTCGACCACTTTGTCACTCCGCCACTTCCCCCCATCTATACTCCGCCCCATGATCCTGCGCACCCACACCTGCGGCCAGTTACGCGATGAGCATGTTGGACAGACCGTGAGTCTGAATGGGTGGGTGCACGCCTACCGCGACCACGGAAACCTTGTGTTTATTGATATCCGGGATCGATACGGCATCACGCAGGCGGTGTTTGAGAGGGAGTCGATGGCTGCCGCGCTGGTGGAGCAGGGGAGCAAGCTGCGCAACGAGGATGTGGTGGCGGTGGAGGGGGTGGTGCGGGCGCGGGCGGGGACTCCGAACCCGAAGATCGCGACGGGCACCATCGAGGTCGTGGTGGCGAAGCTGGAAGTGCTGAACAAGACGGACAACCCGCCCTTCCTGCCCGATGAAGGCAGCGGCCAGAAGCTGGCGAATGAGGAGCTGCGGCTGACGTACCGGTATGTGGACCTGCGGCGGCCCGCGATGCAGCGGGTGCTGGCGACGCGGCACAAGCTGTACCAGGTGACGCGGCGGTACTTCGATGAGCAGGGGTTTCTGGAGATCGAGACGCCGATCCTGTACAAGAGCACGCCGGAGGGGGCGCGGGAGTTCCTGGTGCCCAGCCGGCATGTGCCGGGGACGTTCTATGCGCTGCCGCAGAGCCCGCAGCTTTTCAAGCAGATTCTGATGGTGAGCGGGTGCGACCGGTATATGCAGATCTGCCGCTGCTTCCGCGATGAGGACCCGCGTGCGGATCGGCAGGCGGAGTTCACGCAGATCGACTTGGAGATGTCGTTTGTGCGGCGCGAGCAGGTGATGGTGATGATGGAAGGGTTCGTGCGGCGCTTGTGGAAGGAGATGGCGGGGGTGGAGATTCCCCCCATGCAGCGGATGACGTACCGCGAGGCGATGGAGCGGTTTGGGATTGATCGGCCGGACACGCGGTATGGGCTGGAGATTCAGGATTTTTCGAGTGTTGCGGCGAAGATGGACCTGGGGTTCTTCAAGGAGACGCTGGCGAAGGGTCAGGACCGTTCGCAGTATTCAGCAGCGCGGGGCGTGGTGAAGGCGATCGTGGTGCCGGGCGGCACCGAGAAGCTGACGCGGAAGCTGACCGATGGGTACAACGAGTTTGTGAGGGGGTTTGGCGCGGGCGGCGTCGCGGTGGTGAAGCTGAATGCGCAGGGTGTGTTCGAGACAGGCATCGCCAAGTTTGTGGAGCCGATCAAGGCGGAGGTGATTGCCGCGCTGGGTGTCAAGCCCGGCGACACGGTGCTGTTCGTGGCGGACACGTACAACATCGCGACCAAGGCGCTGGGCGAGCTGCGCGCGAAGGTGGCGCGGGACCTGGGCCTGGTGCCCAAGCCGGGTGCCGAGGGCGGGCCGTGGAACTTCCTGTGGGTGGTGGATTTCCCGATGTTTGAGCGCGATAAAGAGACAGCGCGGTGGGTGGCGATGCATCACCCCTTCACCAGCCCGACCGATGAGCAGTTGCAGGCGTTTGTCAATGCTGATGTGAACGATGAGGACACGATCGCGGGGATCGTGTCGGCGGGGTATGACATCGTGCTCAATGGGCAGGAGATCGCGGGGGGGAGCATCCGCATCCACAGCCAGGAAGTGCAGAGCAAGGTGTTCCAGCTGCTGGGGCTGACGCCCGAGCAGGCGAAGGAGAAGTTCAGCTTT
>JBBSOF010000113.1:0-2427 GCA_038260025.1 Phycisphaerales bacterium | reverse complement strand
TGCGTGCCGGAAAGGTTCTCGTAGGTCCGCCCGACGAGCACCAGCCCGGCGGGGTTCATCCACTGGAGTCCCCCCGAGGCGTCACAGGTGGAAACGAAGTCGGTGGTGGCCTCAAAAATCTGGGCCAGGCGCTTAGCCTCGGCCGAAGTCTGCTGGCGAAGGGCCTGCTCCGCGATCAGGGCATGGTTTTTGGCTTCAAGCTCTGCCGCAAGGCGGCGGTCGGCCACCCGCAGGCGTTGATTCCACAGGATAAACGCGGCCGCGGTTGAGATGGCAACGCCCGCGATGACCCAGTGTGTTGAGGCATGCAGGCCGAGAATGACCGGGTTCGAAAGGGCGATCAACCCGTACATGGGCTGAGAATACGCGATACGCGTGGGGGCGGCATGAATCACCGGGCTTGCGGCAAACCGCCGCGGGGATTAGGTTGTGCCGCAGAGTCAGGACTGGGCGCCACGCCGCCCCGGGAAGAACGAGTGCCATGAGCGAGTTCAACACGCCGGAGAATGACCCACCCCACCACCTTCCTGTGGGAGAGCACACCGAGGGATTCCTCGAGACCCCCGTGCCCATCCCGCCCCTGCCGGCGGACGCCACACCCGAGCAGAAGGACCTGCACTGGTACCGGCACGTCTACCAGGGCGACCGGATGCCCCAGCTCACTTGGCGCGCCGTCATCATGGGCGGCTTTCTGGGCATGCTGATGTCCGCGGCCAACCTCTACACCACGCTCTCGATCGGCTGGGCCTTCGGCATCGCCATCACCGCCAGCGTGCTCTCGTTCGTAATCTGGAACATGGTCCGCCTGACCGCCGGCAAGCACGTGAGCCAGATGTCGGTGCTCGAAAACGCCTGCATGGCGTCGTGCGCTTCGGCCGCGGGCTATTCCACGGGCTCCACGATCGCCACCATGTTCGGCGCGCTGGTGCTGCTGAAGGAAGTCCCCGCGGGCGTGCCCCTGAGCAGCATCAAGACCTGGGATGTCACGCCCCCCTGGGTGGTTGTTGTCTTCACGCTGTGTACCGGGCTGATGGGCGTGTTCCTCGCCATCCCCATGAAGCGCCAGCAGATCAACCATGAGCAGTTGCCCTTCCCCTCCGGTATTGCCGCAGCAGAAACGCTGCGAAGCCTCTACAGCGCCAGCAAGGACGCCGTCAAGAAGGCCTATGTCCTGGTGATCGGGCTCGCATCCGGGCTGCTGATCGGCTTCTTGCGGGCGGGGGATGATGTGCTCGACGCCGTGGGCTTCCTCAAGCGCCTGTTCGACAAGATCTCCGCCCTCCGCATCCCCGGGCAGTTGGAACTGAACTTCGTGAACCGCCTCTACCCCGGCGGGCGGCACCCCGTGGGCTTCGCGTTCGAGCCCTCGGCGCTGCTGATTGCCGCGGGCATGATCGTGGGCATGCGCACAAGCCTGACGATGCTCATCAGCTCGCTGCTGCTGTACGTCGCAGTCGCGCCGAACCTGGCCAAGCACGATGTGCAGCACATGGAGCAGCGGGTGCTGGTAGTGCAGGCCGCGGGCAATGCCGTGCCATTGACAGATGATTACTCCACCGTGGGCTTGCAGTCGGTCGAAGCCGTTGCCGCGGCAGCCGCCGCCGACGGGATCGATCCCGAGCCCGTCCGTGCCGCCGCAGAGCGGGCACGCGACGCAGCTGTAAGGGCGGCGGAAACCGACAGCGCCAAGCCCGACTTCTCCGCACAGAAAGCAGCCGAGGATGTGCAGACGGCCGTCGTCAAGGCCGCCGTGCCGGTGGCATCACAAGCCGACTACAAGCCGAACTTCATCTTCAACTGGGGAACCGGGGAAATCACCATCACGCGCTGGTCGCTCTGGGGCGGCACGGCCTGCATGGTGTTTGCCAGCCTGATGAGCGTCGCCATGCAGTGGAGAACGATCGTTCGCGCGTTCATGGGGGTCAAGGGCGGCGCGCCCGGCTCGACCAACGAAGAAGCGGCGCGGATGAAGGAGATCGAGGTCCCCGGCATCTGGATGGTCATCGGCATGGTGCCCATCACCATCGCGATGGTGTGGCTCCAGATCCAGGCCTTCGGCGTGACGTGGTACGCCGGAATCATCGCCGTGGCGATGTCCTTCGTGCTGAGCCTTGTGGCCACGCGAGCGACGGGCGAGACCGACACCACGCCCATCGGGGCCATGGGCAAAGTCATGCAGCTCCTCTTCGCGGTGCTGGCCCCCAACAACGTGAACGCCAACCTCGCCTCCGCGGGCATCGCCGCTAATAGCGCCAGCTCGTCGGCAGACCTTCTGACCGACCTCAAAGCTGGCTACCTGCTGGGTGCCAACCCGCGTCGTCAGTTCCTCGCCCAGTTCTACGGCGTCTTCTTCGGCACCGTCGCCATCGTGCCCATCTGGTACCTCATGGTCCCCGATCGCGCCAAGCTGGAAAGCTTCGCCCTGCC
>JBBSOF010000112.1:0-2548 GCA_038260025.1 Phycisphaerales bacterium | reverse complement strand
GTTGTCCTTCAGCGCCTCGGCCTGAGCCAGCGAGGACGGCGCGGCGGCACCGAAGCAGCAGCACGCAAGAAACGCAATCACGATGTGACGCATCATCGACATGGAAGATTCCTCCTGGGACGCTCCAGTGTATCCGATTCTCTCGCCGTGCTGATGATGTGGGTAACAATGTGTGGGGCGTGCTGCGATCACAACCAGTCGCCAACACGGACAGTTGTTCCATGCCTATCCACACGTCAGCCCTCCCCAGAATCACCTAATGCCTAGTGCCTACCGCCTAATGCCTACTAGCCCGGATTATTCACATCAGTTGCATCCGGAGCGGCAAGGTGTCTGATTGCTCTGTGGAGGGCCTGCTTTGGCGTGGCGTGCGCGAACCGCCCCCTTTCCCCCGTGGAACGACGGGGGTGGTCCGGCATCGGGATGTGGCGTGGTTACGGGCTGGCAGCGCGTGCCGCCAGCGCACGGCGGCTGACTTGCTCAAGCAGCGGCCAGAACGGCCATGCCGCCGAGAGTTCGATCACCACGCGCCGCGTGGTCTGCACCACGATCGCGGCGACCTTGATGATCCTGGTCCGCCATGTGTCGGGACGCGCTTTCCGCAACTCTTCGGGCACGTCCTCGTGCGCTCGCAGCGCGCCCAGCAGGTTGTAGGCAAGTGTGTGCAGCATCAGGCGAAGGAAGTTGGCCATGAAGCGGTGACACGACAGGCGTCCGGCTGAGAGGCCGTTCTTGAGCTCGTCCATGCGATGCTCGCTCTCGCCGCGCTGGACATAGAGGTCGTAGGTCTCTTCGGCCTGCTTCTTACTTTTAACCTTCAGATTCGTTACGACAAACCGCAGGTTGGTCCCCTCCGGCCCGCACTCGGCCTTGGCCACCACGACGCGTCGTTTGCTCCACGTCGCGGCCTGATACCAGCGGAACGCGAAGAGCCGCTGCTTCTGTTTGGTCGTGGCATAGAGCGCCTGCGCCTGATCGACCAGCGGCTGGGCCCAGCCCTTGAGCTTGGGGTTGGTCCCGAACCCGAATGTGTAGGTATGCCCGTCGTTTTCGCACAGTTCGTACAGCGCGGGGTGGCCGATGTTGGCGTCGCCGCGCACGAACAGGCGGGTGTCGGGGTTGACCTGTTGCAACGCCTGCGCGACGCCGCGCACGTTGTCGTCGGCGCCCAGCGAGGCGGGGCAGGTGCCGTGGCGCAGCCATGCGATGAAGACGTGCTTGGTGGTCGGCTCGCTGACGATCATGGGGTAGTACTGGTGCTGGTCGTAGTAGCCGTGGAAAAAGGTAAGTTGCTGTGCGCCGTGGCTGGGGTCGTCGGTGGGATCCAGGTCGATGGTGACGCGCGAGGGAAGCGTGCCGGCGTTGACACGCCGTACACGCTGCACGCCGAGCTGGAGCATGAGGTCGGCGAGTTTGTTGAGCGAGGCGATGGAGACGGCGTTCTCCAGCCGAGAAAGCGTGGGCTGGCTGGCCAGCGCATCGCCATCGGGCAGCTTGCCGGCGATCAGCTTGAACATCGGATCGTCTCGGAGCGCATCGTGGTCGTTGCAATCCTCGTACCCGGCCAGGATGCCAAAGACACGCTGACGGACCATCGAGAGCACCGAGTGCGTCGGGTCGTTGCGCGGGTCTTCGATACAGGCGGCGAACCTGGCGGTCCAGCCGAGGCGCTCATCAAACTGCTTGAATGCCAGCAGCCCCGCGTCGCTGGTGAGTTCGCCGGCGGCGGGCCGGAGCACAACCGGCGTGCCGGGGATAAAATCGAAGGACAGTTGCTGGGCTGGATGATAAGTTGGCGGCGCAGTCTGCGTGGACATCAAAGGCCTCCGTGTTTGCGGAAATGACTCTTGGTAAAGCCATGTACGCTCACGAAGGCCTTTGATCTTCATTCAGACGTGAATAATCCGGGCTAGCAGGTTCTCAGTGTTTCGCAAGAAGAAGTGGACAACTAGGCACTAGGCGGTAGGCACTAGGCATTAGGCTCGGAGCGGATGTGAATGCGCGGGTTGTTTGTCGGCAATTGAATTCGATGCTCATTTTTCGGTTGTCATCGCTGGTCAATCCGCAACACTCATCGTGATGATCCGTCATATGCCAGCCACCTCGCCACCCTCGCTGCACACGCACGGATCGCTCCCAACGGCGCGGGTGATGTACCGGGCGATGGTGGAACGCGACGCCGCCTACGACGGGGTGTTCTACACCGGCGTGAAGACCACCGGGATATTCTGTCGTCCGACCTGCACTGCACGAAAGCCGCTCGCGGCGAATGTTGAGTTTTTCGCGAGCGCGCGGGACGCGTTGTCCGCCGGGTATCGCGCGTGCAAGCGATGCAAGCCCCTCAGCAAAGGCGAGCCGGAGCCTGGGTGGCTTCCGGCGTTGACAGCCGCGGCGGAACGAACCATTACAAAACGGTTGCGTGATGCCGATCTCAGGCGGCTTGGGGTCGACCCCTCAACCGCCCGTCGATATTTTCTCAAGCATCACGGCATGACGTTCCACGCCTATCACCGCGCCCGTCGAATGGGCCTCGCGCTGCGGGCCATTC
>JBBSOF010000111.1:0-2646 GCA_038260025.1 Phycisphaerales bacterium | reverse complement strand
CTCCCACCCCCGCCCCCACTCAAACCCAGGTTCTCGAAGCCCAGCCTCCGCAGCGTGAGTTCCGCGTGCAGCTCGCGCTCGTGTTCGTCGTGTACGGTGGGGAGGGTGAGCCCCTGAAGGCCCTCGATCACACTGGAAATGATCGTCGAGCCCTCGGGGAAGCGGTCGCTCTGCGAGACGTACGCGGCACGCAGCCCCTTGCGGAGCATGACCCCGCCCTCATCGGGCGTTTCGATCGCGGCAAGCAGCTTGAGGAACGTGGACTTGCCGCTGCCGTTGGGCCCGATGAGCGCGAGCCGCTCGCGGTCTTGCAGCACCACGCCGATGCCGTTGAAGAGCGTGTGGTGGCCGAAGGTCTTGGAGAGGTTGGTGGCGGTGAGGACGGGGGGCATTGCAGGGGGAGGGTACGACCCTCAGCAGTTGCCGCCGGCCAGCACGCGGAAGAAAGCTTCGATATCGGCGTCGGTGCCGACATCGCCGTCGGCATCGAAGTCGGCCCCGCCGGGGAAGCACGCGGCACAGCAGTTGCCACCCAGGCACGCAAAGAAGGCTTCGATATCCGCATCGGTGCCCACATCCCCATCGCCATCAAAGTCGGCGGTGCCGCAGGCGGGCAGCGTGGAGCCCAGCAGCACAAAGGGCAGCTCGTAGGCGCGTCCTTCGGAAACGCCCGCGGAGTAGCCCTCGCGCCCCTCGAACCAGCTGCGCGGCATGGTGGGCTGTCCATCGACGGCGTTGTAGAGGCGGGCATTGTGATCGGTCACCGCCGTGCGCGGCGAGACCAGCGGCACGAACACGTTCTGCGATGGAGCAGCCGCACCGTTGAACGACCACTCGAGCCAGTAGGTGCCCGGCGCCAGGCGGCCGCCGTTGGGCAGGCCATCGAGCGAGACGGTGTAGGAGAACACCGGGCGCACGGTGGAGGTGCTGGTGGGGCTCTCGCGGTGGCAGACGAACGTGCCGGGGCCTGCCGCGAGCGTGAGGGGCGTCGCGAGCAGCGGATCGGGCACCGGCGCGGGCGAGTTGGCGGAGAAGGGCGGGGCCGTCCACAGGTTGATGGTGATCGTGGTGATGGTGGGGGTGGTCTGCGAAGTCTGGAAGCAGTACAGCGTGACGGCGTCAAGGTCCCAGCCGCTGCCGGTGACGGTGAAATCATCGGCGACCGAAGTGTCTGCCGGGATGGTGGCGCCGACGCCGGTCGTCGAGAAAATAAAAGTCTGGCCGGGGAACGTGAAGCCATCGGCGTTGCTCAACGGTTGGCCCGCGATCGCGCCGGTGCCGCCGGTGGGCTGCGTGATGAGGGGGCCGTTGGTGAAGAGGGGCTGGGCCAGTGCGGGTGGGACAGCTGCCAAAAGGGTCATGATGGAGAACGCGGTGGAGGGGTTCATCATCGACTCCTTCGAACGAGGTGGATGTGACAATACACGGCCCTCGCGAAGGGTCCGGACGTTGGCACCTGGGACCCGAGGAAGGCACACGAAATCAAAGACACGGACCTTAAGAAAGGTCCGTTGCACTCAGGCAATCCCACCCTTGAACTTCATCTGCCGGTTCTGCTCGCGCATGCGGCGGAGGGCGGGGGTTTCCTTCAGGATTTCCTCGGCGGACCTGCCGCCGAAGTCCTTGCCCTTGCCGCCCTTTCCACCCTTGCCACCACCACCCATGCCGCCCCCCATGCCACCACCGCCGCCCATCTGGACTTCGGGGAGGGGTTTCAAGGCCTTCATGGAGAGGCTGATGCGGCGGTTCTGGGGGTCGATCTTGAGGACCTTCACCCGCACGACCTCGTCGGGCTTGACGACCTCTTCGACCTTGCCGATGCGGCGGTGGTCGAGCTCGCTGATGTGGATGAGGCCCTCGACGCCGGGCCCGAGCTCGACGAATGCGCCGAACTCCATGATCTTGGTGATCTTGCCGTTGACCTCGGCGCCCTCGCTGATGGCGTTGACGGCGGTGGCAAAGGGGTCGCTCTGCGTCTGCTTGAGGCCCAGGGAGATGCGGTTGTTCTCCCAGTCCAGCTTCAAGATGCGCACCGTGACGCGCTGCCCCTCCGTAATGAACTTGGTCACGGCCTTCTGGCCGAACCCGACGCGGTCGTAGGTCAGGTCGCTGATGTGGACGAGGCCATCGACGCCGCCGATGTCGACGAACGCGCCGAAGTCCATCACCTTGCGGACGGTGCCCTCGACGGTCTGGCCCTCGGCAAGGGTCTCGCGGAGCTTGGCGGCGTTTTCGCGCTTCTCCTGATCGATCACGTCGCGGCGGGACAGCACGATGTTGCCCTTGCCCATGCGCTCGACGCGGGCGACCGTGGCCTTCATCTTCTCGCCGATGAAGACGGACAGGTCTTCGATGCGCTCGGAGGAGACCTGGCTGGCGGGCATGAAGGCGCGGTGGCCCGCGACTTCGAGTTCCAGGCCGGCCTGCTTGCCGTCCTTGCCGCTGACGACGCCGGTGACGCGGCCTTCGATGACCTGGCCGGCCTCGAGCATCTCCCAGTCGGCCTTCTGCACGCTGCCGGGGCGGGAGCAGAGGAAGATGCCTTCGCTGGCCTCGAACTTGTCGACGACGACCTGGAGCTCCTGGTCTTTGACAGGGAGCTGGTCATCGGGGAACTGGATGCGGGGGACGATGCCCAGCTCTTTG
>JBBSOF010000110.1:0-2676 GCA_038260025.1 Phycisphaerales bacterium | reverse complement strand
CCCACGATCGCCCCACGCGCCCCGGCCCGCCCGCGCGGGCCCGCGCTGGCCTGAGGGGCGCTGTCTTTTTCTGCAATCGGGGAGCACAATGGGGGTGGGGCCGGGGGCCGTCAGTCATCTGCCACCCACCCCGCCCCCCCACCCGCGCCAGCCACCCAAAAGAAAGTCACCCGGCCACCGCGCCCGCTCGTCACCGCGCGCACGGCTCGCGTTCCGCGCGCGTGCCATTGCGTCAGCAAAAGTTGCCATCGCGCCAACAAAGCGTGCCATCGCGCCAACAAAGCGTGCCATCGCGCCGCCAAAAGTTGCCATCGCGGCAACAAAGCGTGCCATCGCGCCGCCAAAAGTTGCCATCAAATCTGCCGACTTCAGCCTCCTCTATAGCGTTTGCGGGCTGCAAACAGCGATTATGCGCCTGCGCATGGAATTTGGAGCACTTGCCTTTCAGCCGCGCGGCGTGCGCGTCGATGACATGCACGGGAGGGGCGGGAGAGAACGGCGATGGGCGTGTGCCCGCTGCCGCCCAGAGAGGCCCCGTGCACCGGCGCGGCGCTGCATGTTTCGGCACGACGCAAAGGAGTTGTATTATTATGAGCACCATTCTGCCCAGCCGTATCCAGGACCTTCTGGACTTTATGGATCAGCACGCCCAGCCGTGGGTCACCAACGCCGCGGGCATCGGCGTTGCTCCTGCGACCGCCGCAACCTTCAAGACCCAGGCGATCGCGGCGCGTGACGCGTACACCGCGAAGCTCACCGCCGATGAGGCAGCGCGCATCGCCGCCGTCAACCTGAGCAGCGCTGTGCGCACAGCGCGCACCAGCGCCGCGGACATCATCCGCACCGTCAAGGCCTTCGCGCAGAGCAGCGCGGACCCCGACACCGTGTACAACCTCGCGTTGATCCCCGCGCCCGCCAAGCCCACGCCCGCCGCGCCCCCCGGCACGCCCGGCGATATCCGCGCCGTACTCAACACCGATGGCTCCATCACGCTGCGCTGGAAGGCGACCAACCCCAAGGGCACGTCCGGCACGATCTACAACGTGCGCCGCAAGGTGGAGGGCGAGAGCGTGTTCACGTTCATCGGCGCCACCGGCACGCGCAGCTTCATCGACGGCTCGCTGCCCGCGGGGCCCGCCAACGCGGTGTACACGATTCAAGGCCAGCGCAGCACCGTCGTCGGCCAGCCCAGCAGCCCCTTCACCGTCCTCTTCGGCGGCAGCGGCCCGGGCATGGTCATCGCCGCCCAGTTCAGCGGGATGCCCGAGGGTGTGAGCGGCAAGCTCGCGGCATAAAAAAAGTGATGTCATCAGGCGGGGCGACCGGCCCGTGATGGGCCGGTCGCTTCTTTTGTGTGGAATCGTGGGTTGCGCGTGGGGACGTAAGAGCCGCCGCGGAGCGGCTGGCCACCCCAAGGCACTTATTCCCGCGGCACCAGTTCAACTTCGGCCACGCCGTAGTTCCTGCCGCGCCGGTAGGCGACTTCGACGACCTGGCCGACCTTGTACGGGCCGAGCACGCGGACGAGTTCGGCGATGTCGCGGGTGGCGCGGTGGTCGATGGAGGTGATGACATCGCCGATGCGGAAGCTGCCCTTGGTTCCCGCGGCCACACGGCGGCGGCTGACGGATGCCACCACCGGCCCCTCGCCCGCGCCGGCGTCGATCTCGATGCCCAGGCTCGCCATGCCCGGCTCGATCTGCTCGGGCACCTCGGGCAGCAGCCGCACCCAGGCCTTGTAGTCCTTGTTGATGTCCTTGATGGTCTTGCCCAGCACGGTCTCCATGGCCTTGATGCCGGTGCGGTCCTCGCGGTAGGTGCGCGTGTACTCGTCGTACCACGCCTTGAGGTGGCCGGTGTCGAAGAGGTAGAGAAAGATCGTGCGGGCCTCGGCGTAGCGGGCGAGAGGGCGCTGGCCGCTGAACTCGGCTGGGTTGAGGGCGGCGACGACCTCGATGGGCTCGAGCTTGGCGAGTTTTTCCAGCCGCTTGACGGTGTTGCTCCGCCATGAGGCGGTGGGGTGCAGGCCGCCGCGCGAGTCGGTGTCGTAGTCCTCAATGAGCGAGCAGAGGCCCTCCATGATCCAGATGGGGTGGAACTGCCCGCGCCGCGTCATGTCGCGCCAGTGCAGCACATGGAAGAACTCGTGCCGCAGCGAGGAGCCCAGGTCCATGGAGACGAGCCGCTTGGCGTCGTGCTCGTAGGAGCCGCCGATGGTGCTGTTGCCGCTGCCCACGCCCGGGCCGTAGAGCGCAACGATCCAGCGGACGAAGTCCTGGCGGTTGGGCAGGACGACGATGACCCAGGGGTCGTCGGCCATCTTGACGGGGTCGAGCAGATCGCCGAAGACGGCGGCGTCGGCCCACTGTGCTATCTGGCGCAGCTCGGCCCGCGCCGCGACGGCGGAGTTCTCATCGAAGGCCGAGCGGTAGGTGAGGCGCAGGGCGTCATCGTTCGCGTTGGTATACCCCTTCTTGAACTGCTCGCTCAGGCCCTTGAGGTTGGCATCGCGGCGGGCGATGAGCACCGCGGGCCAGTTGTCGATGATCCGCTTGAAGCCGGGGTCGGTCTGCAGGTTGCGCAGCATGCCATCGCGCGTGAGCTGCCGCTTGTCGGTGAAGCCGTTCTCGATCGCCTTCTGGAGAAACTCCATTCCTTCCTTCACGTCCCCGCCTG
>JBBSOF010000109.1:0-2773 GCA_038260025.1 Phycisphaerales bacterium | reverse complement strand
TATGCGATGCTTCAATAGGCACCGAAGTGAAGACGACCTGGTGGAACGTCGATGCGGAACTGCCAGAAAGAAGCGGCCCCGGCTCATTCCTGAGCCGGGGCCGTGTTTGTTTTCAAAGCTATCTGGAGACGGCGGCGTAGGAACATATGCGACTGTCGTGCGTCGCCATCTCAATCAGCGGCGGCGGCGGCCGACCACCAGCAGCCCGCCTGCGGCGAGGGACAGGCTCGCGGGAGCCGGCACCGGCACGCTGGTGAACTGCGTCACGACACCGGTCGTCGAGTTCGAGCCGATCGTGCCCGAGCCCGATGCGCCAAAGGCGGACGAGGTGCCATCGGCGCTGGGGAATGCATCGGTCACGGTGTCGAACTGCGAGAAGCCGATCGAGCCGTTGCCCGACACCATCGCCGCATCCGGGATCAGGATGTCCAGCAGCAGGTTGCCCATCGCCTTGTTGTAGGTGAAGGGAGTCTGGAGGGTGATGCTGTAGTCGATCGCGGTCGTGCCCGCGGCAGACGTCATCAGCGTCAGCGTGCCCGTGTACACCACGGCCTCGTCAGCGCCGATGTTGTTCGCGAAGATCGCGCTCAGGCCCACGCTGTCGGAGGCCGACGTGGTGGACAGGCGGATCAGGACGTCTGACACGGTCACCGTGTTGCCGATGAAGGTGCCGAAGGTGGGCTGCTTGGCGCGGAAGGCGATGCCGGTGATCGACTCGGATGCCGAGAAGTCGCCGAACTGGGTGTTGGAGTAGACCTGCTGGTAGCGGCTGCCACCGGTGCCGTAGGTGCGCAGCGGGTTGGTGCTCTGGCCGTTGCCAAGCGTGATTGCGTTGGCATTAGGGACGACGACGACCGACGCGCTGGCGGTGAGCGCGGCGGCCGCGAGTGCGGCAGCGGAAACAACGAACTGAGATAAACGCATGGAACCTCTCTCTCACGAAAACAAGGATGACCCCTGGGGCGGGCGGAAAAACACCGTCCGGGGTGCGATGTGCCACGAGCGACAGAATGCCGCGGCGTCCTCCGGCTTCGCGTGAGAACGATGCCGGATGCGAGCACTCGCTCGAAAATAGATCAATATCACTAATAACGCGTCGCCATGCCAATGCTTATAAGGGCATCACAAGCGTTTCCACCAGATTTATGACCCGAGAGAACCCCTGCGCAGCGGCAGCAGTGAATGCAGGCGTGGTTCGCGCAGGTACAGCCCCAGCCACATAACCACGCCGACGCCTGCCTGAACGAAGACGGGCTCACCCATGCGCAGGTGCGTCGCGATCGCACCGCCCATGTAGCCGGCGATCAGGATGGCTCCCAGGACGGCCGTGCGAGGGATGAGGAACAGCAGGGTGCAGGTCAACTCAAGCACGCCCAGCATGGTCGCGCGCGACGCGGGCCAGCCCAGGTGCTCAAAGCCCTCGACCACCTGTTGCGTGCCGGCAAACTTCATCGCCGCGCTGAAGATCAGGAGCGCTGAGGGCACTGCGCTGAGCACCCACCCCGTCAAGAAGAGGCCGCGGGAGACCCGCATGGCGGGCGTTGCGTCGGGGGCAATGAGGGGTCTGGGGGCGTTGGGGGTTGTCATGGCGAACATGATAACCGGGGGCCTGAGCCGGCCGTCAAATCTTCGCGGTCAGGTGCGCTTCGATGTTCTTCAACTGCGTTTCCCACCCGCCGCTATTCATGCGGAAGGCCTCTTCGCGGCGCTGCGCGGGGATGGAGTCGAAGCCGGTTTCTGTGATTGTCAGTCGCGTCCCATTGCCATCGGGCTCTACCCACAGGGAGACGGTGGTTGGGTCTTCCTTCGAGTAGTCCACCGATGGGTTTACGGCATAGGGGTGCCAGCGGAAGCGCAGCAGGCGCTGCGGTTCTACTTCCACCACCTGCACCTGCATCGTCAGGTGCTCATAGCCGGGGTATGTGATCTTGCCGCGGGTGTCGGCGCCAGAGACAAAGGGGGATTCGAGGTCCACGCGGAACCACGCGCCGAACTCGCGGTAGTCGGAGATCGCCCGCCACACGCGCTCGCGCGGGGCGTTGAGCCGGATGGACTTTTCAACCCGGTCGGTGTGCGAGTGGCTCATGCGAACTCCAGGCGTCAGGCCCCGCAGCCGCCGTAGAAGAACTTCGCCTCGGTGATCTTGTTGTCTTTCACCGTGTAGAGGCAGGTCTCGCTCATCTGCATGCGCTGGTTTGCCATGGGGCCTTCGGTGCTGGTCACGTCCATGGACATGGTGCAGGTGAACTGATCGCCGTTGACGAGCGGCTTGCCGCACGACTCGCTGTGGACCGTTGTGGTCTTGGCCCAGTGCTCACCCTTGGCCAGCAGCGCCGTCTTGCCCTCGGTGATGCGCGGGCAGCCGGGCATTTCCATGGCTTCGATGTGGCGTGCGTTATCGGCGTACAGCTCCTGCATCGCAACCTGGTGTTTGCCCGAGTTGCACAGCTCCGTCAAGCGGCTGGCGACCTGCTGCGTGGGGTTTGCCGGGGGCGTCCACCCTCCGCTGGCGTCGTGGGCATTGGCGGGCCTGGCGGTGGGAGACGCGGTGGTGTTGGTGCTCATAGTTCCCAGAATATCACAAAGCCCGAACCGATACCACCCAGAGATGAGCAAAATCCCCCAGGAAGGTTCCCCTATCGATGGGGTAAAAGTCCCTATAGCCCCAAAGCTCCCTAACTGCCCATACTTACTCCGATCGGTGGACACGCCTTTTAGCGCTTTCTCAACGTTCGGGAGGGCGCGGCGCGACCACCAACTAAAAAGGACCTAC
>JBBSOF010000108.1:0-2814 GCA_038260025.1 Phycisphaerales bacterium | reverse complement strand
CTCCTCCCCCAGCAACTCCAGCTCCTCAAGGCCGAGCAGCCCACCACCACCTACGAAGCCTTCAAGCTCCTCTACGACCACACCGACTTCCCCATCAAAAAGGGCGGCCCACCCCGCGACGCCTTCATCAAGCGTCTGGAATCATCCCCCCTCCTCACCAACCTCAACTACCCCTACGAGTCCACGCTAACAGACATGCACCCCGCCGCGCTGGATCAGTTCAACAAACCCCTCCCACCCACCGCCTCCAAACGCATCACCATCACCCGCCCCAACCACAAACCCCTCCGCCTCCGCTTCCACTACACCCTCAACCCCCACCCCGACGGCCCCCCAACCTGGGCCCTCGCCGACATCGACACCAGTTAAGTGCCTCCGAGCAAGTAGCACGACCGTTAGGGAGTGCCCCAGTCTTCCCCATCTTTCCTCGCCGTGCCACCGACCCGTCTTCGGGTCGGTGCGTTCATCCCTCGGCGTCCATCATCACCAACGATCCCAGAACCCTTGAGAAACGTACGACGAGAGATCACCGCACCGACCGCGCAGAGCCGTGGTCGGTGGCGCGGGGAGTGGTCGGTGGCACGGGTTGATGCGCGCCGGGTGGTGCGATCATCGCTCCCCGTTGCCGCGAGAGCAGCCTCAGCAGGCCCCCCCACTCAAGACTCTGAAGAAAGCCTCAATATCCGCATCGGTCCCCACATCACCATCGCCATTGAAGTCCGCACCGCCCGCATAGCATGTCGCGCAGCAGTCCCCGCCCAGGCACGCGAAGAACGCTTCGATGTCCGCATCGGTGCCGACATCGCCATCACCATTGAAGTCAGCGGTCCCGCACGGTGAATAGGGCAGCGTCCAGTCGACGGGTGACGCGTGAGAGACCACCGCATCCGTCACCGGAACGCCTGCGCTGGTAATGATGCTCGTGATCCCCGCCCATGTGACCTGTCCGCCCATAAGCGTCCCGGTGCTGATGCCGCCGACGCTGCTTGAACTGCGCATGCTGGCGCGGGCCGCCGCATACACGCCCAGCGAGAAGGATTGACCAAACGTCACCGGCACGGCCATGGTGACCAGCCCATCAAACGTGCGCGTCAGCGGCTGGCCGGTGCTTGACAGCCCCCACTGCGTCCGCTGGCGGTCGGTCGTGATTGCGTCCGATGGTCCCCGATTGAAATAGGTGTTTGTCCCCAGCTCGGTGTTGTTTTTGTAACCTGACGTGTACAGGCTTGCGGAGCCCGCGAAGCCGGCAACATCGATCGAGCCGCGGCAGCGGATCTGGAAAACCATGTACCCGGCCTGACCAACATGAGACGGGCTATTGACCGTAAACGTCTCTTTCCACCCACCATTGGTGATGCTGATGGGAAACGAAGCGTTATTAGGAGCGCTGTTGTGTGCCTGCATTGTGGCGTAGCCAAGCCCGAACGTGCCGTCCGCGCCGTTCGAGATGTTCCCCGATGTTGCCGCCGCGCTAGCCGTCGCCGAACTGTTGTTCGAGAACAGGAACTCCTGCGAGTTGGCGGCAGAAGCCGACACCGCATCTGCACCCGCAACCACGCCCCCGCCACTGGTAGAGAAGTACGACGCCGCCTGGGCAAGGCCTCCCGGCGCCGTCACGCTGGCCTGCGAAAGAGAACCCTGCGCAGCCCCGGCAAGAACAAGCGCGAGAGCAGGACCGACGGTGTTTGCAATGCAGGTCATGGTGATTCCTTTTGGAATGTTCCGACACCGTTCATACGAACAACCCCCGCGGCGCGGCCAAAGAATTCAGCCCCGCTCCGCCACGATCGTTCAAAACCAGATCACGGCTCCATTCAGGCACCCGATGGCACGGCCGCAATCGGCGACTCGCCCGCGGTGATCTTGGGCCGAGTTCCCTGCTTGATGATCTGCTTCAGAAAAGACTGGTACTCATCGTTGAGGTCCGCGGCAGGGCGGCCTGTGTAGACATCGAGCAGATCGACGTTCCGCCGGATCATCGCGCCGCGGCTGTTGCCGCGGACAGACTGGCTGACGCGGGACATGAGGCGGCCTGCCGCGGCATCGGCGAGTATCTGTTGCAGAGCGGGCTGGTACCTGCCGCCCTCGCCCTCGTTGAGAAAATGAATCAGCGCCCAGCCCTGCGCGTAGTACGTCAGCGCGAGGTCGGGGTCCTGGGACATGAGTTCCTGCGGCGTGCTGCGCATGAGGCGGTCAAGGCGCAGGAGCTTGCCGCTGCGGTCGGCCTGGCGGAGCTGGTCGTACCGCTCGAGGTTGGCCCACGGGAGGAAGTCGGGCAAACCCGTGTTATCCTCCCGCCAGCGGAACCCCTCCATGTACGTCGCGATGCCCTCCTCGAGCGTGACGGGAAGCGGGTTGCGGAACGTGCGCTGCGTGTACTGGTGCCAGCCCTCGTGCGCGGCGATGGCGAAGGTATCGCGGCGGCCGATGTCGTACAGGATCGCGCGGCCATTGCTGGAGAAGCCCCCGCGCTGGATGCGCAGGTACAGGTCCGCCTCCTCGCCCATCACGCGCTGCGTCATGCGGGCCCACTCGGGCCGGTTGTCCATGACGTAGGACTCCATCTGCTCGGCCGGGCGCGGCAGGCTGCCCAGCGTGCTGGTGTAGTGGTTGAGCGCGAACTCCATGAAGATGGGCAGCCGATCGGTCAGCAGCTGGCGGCGGCTGGTGATCATGATGCGGTACGACCGCGTCTCGATGACGCGCCCCTCGCGGGCCTCGAACGTCCACGGGGCGGTGCCCAGCACCACCTTCGCCGGGTCCATCTCGGGCGGCTTGGGCGCGGTGACAAAGCCGGGCGAAGCGGGCGG
This sequence comes from Phycisphaerales bacterium, assembly GCA_038260025.1. GTDB lineage: Bacteria > Planctomycetota > Phycisphaerae > Phycisphaerales > UBA1924 > JAEYTB01. The sequence continues at coordinate 4 of JBBSOF010000108.1, read as the reverse complement.
CGGG
>JBBSOF010000107.1:0-2864 GCA_038260025.1 Phycisphaerales bacterium | reverse complement strand
CAGATAATCCCGCAGCCAGCTCGACAGGCTCATGTGCCACCGCCGCCAGAAGTCCGTGATGTTCACCGCGAGGTATGGCCACCGGAAGTTCTCCACGAACTGCAGCCCCAGCAGCCCCGCGCTCGCCCGCGACATATCCGTGTAACCCGAAAAATCGCAGTAGATCTGCGCCGCGTACAGCAGCACCCCGATCACCCCCGACAACGCCGTATACCCCGCCGGGTTCGCGAAGTACTGGTCCGCCGCCGGCCCGATCGTGTCCGACACGCACGCCTTCTTGAAGTACCCCACCACGAACAGCATTAGACACGCACGCACATTCACGCTCGACCACGCCCGCTTGTGCTCAAACTGCGGCAGCAACTCCGACGCCCGCATGATCGGCCCCGCCACCAGCCGCGGGAACACGCACACAAACAGCAGCAGGTCCAGCACGTTCCACGTCGGCCGCAGCTGCCGCCGATAAATATCAATCGTGTAGCTCAGCTTTTCAAACGTGTAAAAACTGATGCCCAGCGGCAGCACCAGCGTCAGCGTGGGGACCGACACGCTCGTCCCCAGCGCCCCCGCAAGGTCAGAGAGCGTGTGCGCAAAGAACCCGTAATACTTGAACACCCCCAGCGCGCCCAGGTTCACGATCAGGCTCACCCACAGCCACGCCTTCCGCCGCCAGTCCGTCAGCGCCGCCATCCGCAGGCCCGCCACATAATCCACCAGCGTCGAGCCCACGATCAGCCCCAGAAACCGCCAGTCCCACACCGCATAAAAAAACAGGCTCGCCGCAAGCAAAAACACCTTCCGCGCCACGTTCCACGGCAGGGCCCAATACACCCCCACCACCGCCGCCAAGAACACCAGGAAGCGCAGTTCAGTAAAGATCATGGCGCAGGCCGCCCCGCGCCGCCCTTCTTCACCGACTCCACAAACCGCTCAGCCATCAGCCGCGAGAAGATCGCCGCGCCCTTCGCGTTCAGGTGGCGGTTGTCAAACTGGTTCTCGTGCGCGTACAGCTGCGGAAACTCGTTCGCATCCGTGAAGAACAGCAGCGTATCGATCACCCCCGCCTGCTGCGCCTGCTGCGTCTCGGCATACGCGGTGAACAGCACCGGGCTCGTGACAAACATCGCCCGCACCCCCGCCGCGTCCGCCAGCCGCTGCAACTCCCCCACCGCCACCCGCGTCTCGGGCTTCGGCGTCCCGGTCACGCGCGTCCCCACCCGCAGGGCCTGAACTTCCTTCTGGTGCCGCGCCCGCCCCGCGGGAGATTGCATCTCCTTCTGCAGCTCAACCAGCGCCTTGCGCGTCACCGGGTCCGACGTCGCGAGCATGTTCGTGTAGTCACGAAAACCATCGCCGTGAGGCCCGTTGCTTACTTGCCGCTGACGCTCCAATGTCTCGGCGGTCACGCCGCGGACCCAGTTCATCAGCGGTGTCTGCAACTGCCCGAACGCCGCCATGTGGTACAGAAAAGGCAGCGTGTGCAGGCTCGCGATCTGCCACGCCCGCTTGATGTCCGGCTTCGTCGCCATCAGCGTGCGCGCCACCAGCACCGTCGTCGGCAGGTCGTGCCACGCGATCGTCTGCTGCACCCTGATGTTGGCCGGGTTGATCTCAAGCTGCACATACTCGGCATCAATAATCAGGTATTCCAGCGGCTGCCCCGCGCCCAGCGCCTGCCGCACCATGTACGACAACTGAAGCGTCGCCCACCCCGGCAGCCCGAGGTTGAACGAGTGGATATCCAGCCCATGCTCCGCGCACACGGCATCGAACACGCTCGGATCGATCTGGTGGTACACATGGCTCGACCCGATGAACGCCAAGTTGTACCGCCCCGGCACCCGCGAGAACTCCCGCAGCTTGTTCGGAAGCACCTCGATGTCAGGCGTCGCCACCCCTTCCACCACCGCGGCAGCCCCCAGAAAAGCCGCCCCAAACAGCGCAGTCCCCAGCAACGCCCGGAGCCAGGCAAGCCGTGGACGAGGTTTCGCGGGTGTGACGAGCTGCATGTCGTGCGCAGCCGCAAGAGTAGTTGAAGCCGCTCCCCCCGTCCACCGCGCCACTAACCACGGCTCTGCGCGGTCGGTGCGGTCAACAACTCCGCGCACGTTGTTCAGTGGTGCGATGTTGGCAGGTGGCCGTTGAGATGATTGGAAGGTTGTGTGGGAGCGGGGGCGTAGGGATGACTGAGCGCACTCCCTAACGGTCGTGCTACTTGCTCGGAGGCACTTAACTGGTGTCGATGTCGGAGAGGGCCCAGGTTGGGGGGCCGTCGGGGTGGGGGTTGAGGGGGTAGTGGAAGCGGAGGCGGAGGGGCTTGTGGTTGGGGCGGGTGATGGTGATGCGTTTGGAGGCGGTGGGTGGGAGGGGTTTGTTGGATTGATCGAGCGCGGCGGGGTGCATGTCTGTCAGCGTGGATTCGTAGGGGTAGTTGAGGTTGGCGAGCAAAGTGGAGGATTCCAGACGCTTGATGAAGGTGTCGCGGGGTGGGCCGCCCTTTTTGATGGGGAAGTCGGTGTGGTCGTAAAGGAGCTTGAAGGCTTCGTAGGTGGTGGTGGGCTGCTCCGCCTTGAGGAGCTGGAGTTGCTGGGGCAGGAGTGTGTCGGGGTGGGCGGCGTGGAGGAAGTCGATGCGCTTGGGGGGTGGGGGTGCGAGAGGTTGAGTTGGGGGTGGGGTGAGTGGTTGGGGGAATGAGGATCGGGCGGTGGCGCGTTTGGCGGGCTCACGCGGCATTTCACCGCGAGGGAGGCGCAGGCGCAGCAGGGTGCTGATGGTGAGGCGGTGCTCGGTGGGGGTGGATGCGTTCTGGCGGAGGGTGCGGAGGTCTTTGAGGGCCTCGCGCAGTTCCTCGCGGAGTGCCGCCT
>JBBSOF010000106.1:0-2958 GCA_038260025.1 Phycisphaerales bacterium | reverse complement strand
CGCGAAGATGAGCCCCGGGCATGTGCACTGCTGGCCCGTGGAGGCGAAGACGCTTTTGAAGACACGCTCGGCAAGAGCCTCTGCATCGCGGGTGAGCATGCCCGGAAGGAGGAAGATGGGGTTGATCGAGCCCATCTCGGCGAAGACGGGGATGGGGACATCGCGCGCGGCGGCGAGTCGCGTCAGGGCCATGCCGCCTTGCAGGGAGCCCGTGAAGCCGACGCCGCGCAGGGCGGGGTGAGTGACGAGTTCCTTGCCTACGGCAAGATCGCGCGAGCCGCCGCTGGTGAGGTGCTGGACGGTGCCGGGGTGCAGCTGCGCGCGTTCGACACCATCGCGCAGCGCGGCTGCGACTAACTCGCTGGTGCCGGGGTGGAGTGGGTGACCCTTGATGATGACGGTGCAGCCGCTGGCCAGCGCGGAAGCGGTGTCCTGGCCCGCGGTGCTGTAGGCGAGCGGGAAGTTGCTTGCGCCGAAGACGGCGATGGGGCCGAGGGGCTCGAGCTTTTTGCGCAGGTGCGGGATGATCGAGCCGGTCGCGCCGGGTACGCCGCCCTCATCGACCACCTCGCGTCGCCAAGTGTCTTCTTCCGCCAGTTGTGCAAACATGCGGAGGGTGTAGAGCGTGCGGTCGCGCTCGCTGCTCAACCGGGGCGACTGACTCAGGCCGGTCTCTGCCGATGCCGAAGCGAGCAGCCGGTCGCCCATCGCAAGGATGGCGTCGGCGGTGCGTGTGAGCATGGCGCCGATGCGCTGCGGCAGGTCATCAAGGGCAAGGTTGTGCTCGAAGGCCTCTGCCGCGGCGGTGCAGGCCGCGGAAACCTCGGGCTCGGTTGCCGCGTGGTGCGCGGCGATGACTGCGCCGGTGGCCGGGTTGACGGAGTTGAACGGTGCGTCGCTCATGGTGGAGCATACGGGCGGGTGAGACTGCTGAAGCCGGCGCGGCGTCGTACCATTTTCGTCATGGCGTCTTCATCTCCTGGCATGGCCGGCAGCACACCCTCGGGCGCGGCTGGCGTCACCATCCGCAACTTCACGGAGCGCGATGTCGCGCCCGCACACCGCGTGACGAACCATTACATCGTGCACACGGCCATCCACTTCGCGTCGACCCCCGCGCCCGACAGCGAGTTTGCGGCGTACTGGACGGAGGGTGCCGCCGGGTATCCGTGGCTTGCGGCCGAGGTTGATGGGGCGTTCGCGGGGTATGCGAAGGCGGCGCAGTGGCGCAGCCGCGAGGCGTACCGGCCGACCGCGGAGGTCGGGCTGTACATCGATCCGGCGTTTCAGGGGCGGGGGGTCGGCCGGTTGTTGTATGGAGCGTTGATTGAACGCTGCCGCGCGATGGGGTTTCATAGTGTGGTAGGCGGCATTGCGCTCCCCAACGATGCCTCGGTGAAACTGCACGAAGCGTGCGGGTTTCGGTTTGTGGGCACCTTCCGCGAGGTTGGCCGCAAGTTCGATGCGTGGCATGATGTGGGCTTCTGGCAGCTTGAACTCTGACGCGGCCGCGCCGCGTTGGGTAGAGTGCAGCCATGCGCAACTATCCTGAACTGCCGCTGCTCTCGCAGGCGCCTGCCGCCACGGTGGCGGGTGCGGTGGCGGTGATGCGCGGCATCGATGCCGTGCTGCCCGAGCATGATGGGCTCAAGTGGTTCAACTACCTCTATATGAGCGTGACGCAGGCGGTGATGGACCGCATCGAGGGCGAGTCGGGCTGGAACGACCTGGCATGGATCACACAGTTGGATGTCACGTTTGCCAATCTGTATTTTGGCGCGCTTGCGGCGCAGCAGCGTGCGCCGCGGTCCTGGCGGGCATTGCTGGATGCGCGCGGGCAGACGCGGACCGCGCGCCTGCAGTTTGCGCTGGCGGGGATGAACGCGCACATCAACCGCGACCTTGCGGTGGCGCTGGTGGATACCTGCCGCGTGACGGGCGGGGAGTTTCTTTCCAACGAGGCGCGGCGGGCCGACTATCAGCGGGTGAATGGCATTCTTGAAGCTGTTGAAGATTCCGTGAAGGGCGAGTTCCTGACGGGGCCGCTGGCGCAGCTCGACTATGCCGCGGGGCGGCTTGATGATGTGCTGGCGATGTGGAGCGTGCGCGCGGCGCGTGATGCCGCGTGGGTCAACGGCGGGGTGCTGTGGACGCTCTCGGGCTTGCCGTGGATCAAGACGGCGTGGCTCGACAAGCTCGACGGGACGGTGGGGCTTGCGGGGCGGGGTCTGCTGCGGCGGGTCATATAGATGGAGAGGAGCAGGGGAGCACGGACCTTCAGAAAGCTCCGCGGCACGCAAACCGCCAGCACCACCACGCCAGAAACCCCTGCACCGGCACCCGCACGATCAAATAGACCCAGCCAAGCTCGTGCCCGGCCAGGGGCAGGTGGTTGACTGCCGCGTAGATGTTGAAGGGCAGGAGCATGGCCAGGAACACGACGAGGAACCAGCCCGCGGCACGGCGGGTCCGCTTGAACAGGACCGCCAGCCCCGCGCCAATCTCAATCAGGCCCGTGAGATAGATGATGGCCCGGGGAGCGGGGAATACCGGCGGGATCATCGTGGCGAGCTTGTCGGTGACCACAAAGTGGGCGATACCGGTGGTGCAGAAAACCAGGGTGATGCCGATGCACCCGCGGAGGGCCGGCTTGTCCCGCAGCCCGGGCAGGCGTGACAGCAGGACAAACGGCAGGGTGAGCAGGCTCAGGAGCAGCAGGAGAAGGGCGATGGAAAATCTCCGTTGGGGGGCCTGGGCCCTTCCGGACTGTACCCACTCGCGGTTATTCTCCCCGCCATGCTTTCGCGGATTCAGTCGTACCTGCTTCAAGGCATCGATGCTCTTCCCTGCGAGGTTGAGGTGGACTCCAACGAGTCCGTCAACACCGACAGCTCGGACGCGATGTTCATCACCGTGGGCCTGCCCGATGCGGGCGTGAAGGAATCGCACGAGCGGGTG
>JBBSOF010000105.1:0-3026 GCA_038260025.1 Phycisphaerales bacterium | reverse complement strand
GTGCCCCGCGAGTTCTTCGATCCACGCCGGGTCGATGCGTGCAATGGTGCGGGCGTAGAGGCGGGTGGTGTGAACCACCTCGCCCGCCATGATCCACTTGGGCCCTTTTTTGAACAGCGTCGAGCCGGGAAAAATCTGTACGACGTTGCCGCGCACGCCGCGGTAATCGAAGGACCCATCGCCCTCGCGGCAGGCAACATTGCTGATTAGCCCCGTCAGCAGGGCACGGTGGATGCGGTCCGTTAGGGGGAGGGGCGGCATTGCGGGCGCGTTGGGCGTGACGGCACTGACCTTGAGAAAGGTCAGTGGCACATCCGCCGTCACGTCCTTCAGCACCCGCTCCAACTGCTGATTCAGTTCGCCCCACTCACGCATCCGCGCCGGCGCAAGAAAGTGATCGCGGCACCACGATGCCAGCGGGCCCGCCGTCAGCGTGTCAGCCGCGTGCTGGTACTGATCCCACAGTTTCAGCAGCGTCAGGAAGTCGCTTGTCTCGTCCCGAAAGATCGACTGGGCGCGGTCGGCCTGCTCTTGCTTCCCCATCGGCCGCTCGCGCGGGTCCTGGATCGACAGCGCGCCGGCAAGTACCGTGGCCTGCGGCACAACATCCTCTGCTGCCGCGCCGATGAGCACCCGCGCAATACGGGCGTCCAGCGGCAGCCGGCTCATGTGGCCTCCGATGGGTGTGAGCCGCCCATCACGGTCGGGGCTCGTGATCGCGCCAAGCTCAAAGAGGGTTTCGTAGCCGTCCTTGATTGCCGCGGGATCGGGCGGATCGAGGAAGGGAAACTCCTCCACCGCGCCAAAGCCCAGCGACTTCATCTGAAGGATGACGTTGGCGAGACTCGTTCGGCGGATTTCCGGATCGGTGAAGCGCGGCCGCGCGTCGAAGCTGCTCTCGCTGAACAGCCGTATGCACACGCCCGCGGCAACACGCCCGCACCGCCCCGACCGCTGGTTGGCCGATGCCTGCGAGATCGGCTCAACAGGCAGGCGCTGCACCTTCCGCGCCGGGTCATAGCGGCTCAGCCGCGCCACCCCGCTGTCGATGACAAAGCGGATCCCCGGAACCGTGAGCGAAGTTTCGGCGACGTTGGTGGCGAGGATGATGCGCCGCCTGCCGCCCGCATGCGGCGTGAAGATTTCGTCCTGCTGCTGATCGCTGAGGCGCGAATACAGCGGCAGCACCGCGGCATCCACCCCCGCGCGGGCGAGAGCATCCCCCGCCAGGCGTATCTCGCGCTCCCCCGGCAGGAATACAAGCACATCCCCGGCGCCGGGCTTGATGCACAGATCCGAAGCGGCGTCAGCGAGGGCCTCGAAGTCGATGCGGTCGGGGTCATCCTCGCCCCGGGTGGCGCGATACCGGATTTCAACAGGGAACATGCGCCCCGACACCTCGATGACCGGCGCATTGTTGAAGTACACACTGAAACGATGTGGATCAATCGTGGCCGAGGTGATGATGAGCTTCAGCTCCGGCCTTCGCGACAGCAGTGTGCGCAGATACCCCAGCAGAAAATCGATGTTCAGCGACCGCTCGTGCGCTTCGTCGATGATCAGCGTGGAGTACGCGCGCAGGTCCGGGTCGCCGCCAAGCTCGGCCAGGAGCATGCCATCGGTCAGCACCTTGATGCGCGTGCGACGGCTCGTCTGCTCGTGAAACCGGACCTTCACGCCCACCGTGCCGCCCAGCGGCTCTCCACGCTCGTGGGCGATGCGCCCCGCGACGGCCCGTGCCGCCAGCCGGCGCGGCTGGGTATGGCCGATCATGCCGCCCGCGGCAAGGCCCACATCCAGGCAAATCTGCGGCAGCTGCGTCGTCTTGCCCGAGCCCGTCTCACCGCACAGCACGATCACCTGGTGCGCCCGCAGCGCAGCCTCAATCTCCTCTCGCCGTTCGAGGATCGGCAGGCCGGGCGAGGCCGCGGCACGGCTCGATGGGCTGCCGCGCCCGCCGGGGTCGGGCGCGGGCCGCGTGTGCTCGGTTGCAGGAGTGTGATCGTGCACGGAAGAAATGGGCAGGCGGGGATTCGAACCCCGAACCCTTCGCGTGTAAGGCGAATGCTCTAGCCGTTGAGCTACCCGCCCGGGGTAGCGGAAGGTTAGGCGGTTCACGCGAGCTCGGTGGAACTGCCGCGGCGCATCATGACCGCACCGATCGCAAACCCGATGATGCCCACGGCGGTGAGGACCGCGGCAGGGAGCAGCATGTCGCCGAAGGAAAAGCCGCGCCACAGGGCTCCCTCAATGGCCATGATGGACCACTTGAAGGGGCTGATGCCGCTGACGGTCTCCATGAATGCGGGCATGAAGACCAGCGGCATCGCCCCGCCGCCGATCATCGCGAGCATGATGATGAGCGCGCGGCCCAGGCCCGATGCCGAGCCCTCGGTGCGTGCAAAGCCGCTGAGGATCATCATCACGCCCGTAAAGCCGAACGCGCTCGCCACTACCGCAACCGTCATCATCAGCGGGTCGCCGATTCGGATTGCGAGCCCCGGCAGCATGCCGATGGCCAGCAGCAGCACCTGCACCAGGATGCACGCGATGAAGCAGGACAGGGCCTTGCCGACCAGCACCTGCTCGCGGGTGATCGGCGCCACGGCCAGCCGCAGCAGCGTACCGCGCGACCGCTCGCCCGCCATAGAGACGCCGAACGCCGTGACGCACCCCATGAGCCCCCACACCACACCCTGCGGGAAGGAAATCTCGAAGGCATTGCGGGGGCCGACCCGGTTCGCGGGCGCCACCTCAGTCATCGTAACCTTGACAGGCATCCACCCTCCGCCGCCGCCCTCGGCGGGCTGCTCGCCGCCGGCCGATCCACCGGCCTTGATGTTGGAATCAGCCAGACCCTGAAGGCTGTTGAAGAGTGACCCCAACACCATCTTCTGCGATGGGTCCAGCGCGGCAGAGGCTTCGATGCTGCGGCGGGACTCGTTCAGCGTTGTTGTCATCCGCGCGGGGTCATCGAAGTTCTTTGCCATCTGCTTAAAGGCGATCTCATTGAGCTTACCCGTCAG
>JBBSOF010000104.1:0-3036 GCA_038260025.1 Phycisphaerales bacterium | reverse complement strand
TTGCCTGCGCCGGGGGCGTGTACGCCCAGTGTTCCAACCCCACCGTGACAATGGGCAATCTGTCCATCATCCCGGGCAATACCGACAGCGGCAACCACGCCGATGACCTGGCGACGGCCATCAGCCTGCCGTTCCCCGTGAACTTCTACGGTGTCCAGTACAACAGCGCCAATGTGTCCAGCAACGGCAACATCCAGTTCACCACGGCCAACGGCGGTTACGCCAACGTGTGCCTCCCTGCCGCGGGCTATGGGCCGGCGATTTTCCCGCACTGGGACGACCAACGCACGGACGGCATCGCCCCCGGCATCTTCACGGGCCTTTCTGGCGCTCCCGGCAGCCAGATCTTCACGGTCGACTTCCAGACGGTGTACTTCGCAACCAACACCGTGCAGCTTCGCTATGCCGTGCAGTTCCATGAGAACTCCAGCACCATCGACTTCATCTACGACAACATTCCCAACGGCGGCATCAGCGCCACCGTGGGCACGCAGGACGGACTGGGCAACTTCTACCAGGTCGAGTGCAACGCCGGCGGCATCTCCAGCGGCACTTCGTTGACCTTTGAGTGCATCCCCGTGGGCGCGTGCTGCACGGTCAGCGGCTGCGGCATCGCGACGGCGGCCAACTGCGCCTCTTCGGGCGGCACCTACAACGGCGACAACACGAACTGCGGCGTGGGCACCTATGCCATTGGCGCCGGCGGCGGGTCGTTCAACAGCATCGCCGGCAGCGGCAGCATCCTGGGCATCGCCTCGGGCTGCGACGATTGCACGGAGAGCATCAACCTGCCCTTCACCTTCAACTTCTTCGGCACGAACTACACCTCCGCCTTCGTCAGTTCCAACGGCAATATCCAGTTCGGCAACGGTCCCAGCCCGGCTTATATCAACGACGCCATCCCCTCGGGCGCGGCCCCCAACAACGCTATTTACCCCTTGTGGGACGATTACAACCCCCTTCAGCAGGGTGATGTGTACATGCTGGTTCAGGGCTCCTCGCCCAACCAGACCGTGACGATCGAGTGGAACAACGTCACGCAGTACACCGCGGGCAACCTTTACCCCCTCACGAGCGAGACCTTCCAGGCCATCCTGCGCGAGGACAACAGCGTCGAGTTCCGCTACGGCACGATCTCGCCCACCGACACCAGCGGTATCGGCCAGGGCACGGGCGTCGACTCCAGCGGCGGTGACCGCACTATCGGCGTCGAGAACATCAGCGGCACGGTGGCCTTCAGCATCCCCAGCAATGGCTTCAGCGGCCAGAGCCAGATGGTGACCTTCATCCCGCCGCCGAACGTCTGCGGCTCGCGCTGCGGCACCAGCGACTTCGACGGCGATGGTGACTCGGGCACCGATCAGGACATCGAGGCGTTCTTCGCGTGCCTCTCGGGCAACTGCTGTGCGACGTGCTTCCCCGGCGGGGCCGACTTTGACGGCGATGGCGACACCGGCACCGACCAGGACATCGAGGCCTTCTTCCGCGTGCTGGCCGGCAACCCCTGCTAAGCCCGTCACCGGTCGGAGATTCTGAGTTTCTCAAAGGCCCCTGCCGCATGGCGGGGGCCTTTTTCATGCCTTGATGTTGCTCCGGACGCCCGAGCCGCAGGCGCAGCACGGCAGGGCAGGGCGTTACACTGTTCGCATGGTGCCCCCCCGTGTACTTGCCTGTCTGCTCGCCTGCGTCGCGGCCTTGCCCTTCGGGTGCGCTGGGTCTCCGAAGCCCACCTCGTCGGCCCTGCCCGATGACTTCGCGCTGAGCATCAGCGTGCTGCCCGCCTCGGGCGCGGCTCCGTGCTGGTTCATGGTCGGGCCCGATGGCGTGCTGCGCGGCGCGCTGGGGGAGCGTCAGCAGAACAGCGTCCGCCCCGCGGGAGTTCGCCAACTCTCGCGCGGCGAGGTGCGCGGGCTTTACGAGCAGGCGTGGGCCGCGGGGCTGCTGGATGCCTCTGGGGCCGATCAGTCTGGCACGGCGGTCTCGCAATCCGCGGCGCGCCAAGCGGGGGCGGTTGCGATCATCGACATTGCGGCGATGGGCAACCGCACAACGCGCGCCGTCAGCAAGGATGAGGCGCAGGCCGCGCAAGGCGTGAACGACTTGGTGGCGGAGCTTCGGCGTTTGGCGTGGGCCCGATAGCGGCCCGATAGGGGGCTCGCTGCGTACGCTGAAAGCACCATGCCAGCACCGATCGTGGGAATTGACCTTGGGACGACCAACTCGCTGGTGGCGGTGTGCGATGCCGCGGGCCCGCGGGTGCTCTCGATCGAGGATGGATCTCCGCTGCTGCCCTCGGTGGTCCGCTATGTGCCGGCGCCAGGGCCTCCGGGCTTCACGACCATCGTGGGCTCGGCGGCACGGGCCCGGTCGGCCGAGTTTCCGCATCAGACCATTTCCAGCATCAAGCGGCTGATGGGGCGCTCGCTCGGCGATGCCGCGGGCGACCTGCCGTACCTGTCGTACAAGGTGATTTCGGGAGAGCGTGGCACCGCGCGGGTTGCGGTGCCCCTTGGCGAGAGTGAGGAACTCAGCATCTCGCCGGAGGAAGTCTCGGCGCAGGTGCTCATGCGACTTCGAGATGCTGCCTCGCAGGCCCTGGGTCAGCCGGTGACGCGGGCCGTGATCACGGTGCCCGCGTACTTTGATGATGCGCAGCGTCAGGCCACCCGCACCGCGGCAAGGCTTGCGGGCCTCGAGGCGGTTCGTGTTGTGGCCGAGCCGACCGCGGCGGCGCTGGCCTATGGCCTGGGCCTGCCAGGAGCTGCGCAGCGCGCCCCGATGACCGTTGCCGTGTACGACCTTGGGGGCGGCACGTTTGATATCTCGGTGCTGCGACTGACGCCGGCGACCAGGCCCGGCGAGATGTTCTTCTTTCAGGTGCTGGGCACGGGCGGTGACACGCACCTGGGGGGCGATGATGCCGACCATGCGCTCGTCAACGTGTTCCAGCGAGAGATCGCCGCGCTGCTCGGAACGGAGGTAACCGAACTGCCCGTTGGCGTACGGCGCCAGTTTCTCAGCCTCGCGGAGGCGGTA
>JBBSOF010000103.1:0-3380 GCA_038260025.1 Phycisphaerales bacterium | reverse complement strand
TCACGGGGAACGGCAGGCTGATGGCCGTCGCCAGGTCATCGGCGTGGTTGCCGCTGTCGGTATTGCCCGGGATGATGGACAGATTGCCCATTGTCACGGTGGGGTTGGAACACTGGGCGTACACGCCCCCGGCGCAGGCAAACAGGCTTGCCGCAACCACAACACTCATCAGACCCTTGTTCATGATTCGTCTCCTGACTTCGTTTTTTGACCAGCTTTGGAGAGACATTCGCTCCCGCACGACACGGCCCCGACGAACGCCGGAACCGCTTGGAGCATAACACGGGCTTCCCGACACCCAAACCATCATGTTGCAAGAAAGGTCAAGATTCTTAAATATTCAAAGCAAAAGGACACCCCCACCACTCGGCGGAGGGTCCTGATAATGCGTATTAAGCCTGCCATCGCCGTTGGCTCTGTTGCGGGCAAGACCTAGGCAAAGGCTTGGACTCCCACGATCGCCGTTGAACCTCCTGAAGAAAAATCTGCCAAAAAAGGCCCCCGCCAAACGGCAGGGGCCTTTTCTAAGACCAGGATTTCCAACGGCTAGGCGTCTCAGCAGGGGTTGCCCGCCAAGACGCGGAAGAAGGCCTCGATATCGGCATCGGTGCCCACATCGCCATCGCCGTCGAAGTCGGCCCCGCCGGAGAAGCAGGTGGCACAGCAGTTGCCGCCGAGGCACGCGAAGAACGCCTCGATGTCGGCATCGGTGCCCGAGTCGCCATCGCCATCGAAGTCGCTCGTTCCGCACTGCGACCCGCACACGTTGGGTGCAAGGGTGAATGTCAGCAACTGGCTGGCACCGGTGAAGCCCGTGCTGGGAATGCTGCTGGCCATGCTGCCCGCCATGTTCTCAACGCCGATGGTGCGGTCGCCGCCGCTGGAATCAACGCCCGAGCCCTGACCCAGGCCGTCCGTCAGCGTGGGTGTGATCGACCCGTAGCGGAACTCGATGGTGTTGTTCTCGTGGAGAATAGCCTGGAACGTCTCGCTCGTGAGCGGGTAGAAGCCCGCGGCAGTGTACTGCGTGACGTTGTTCCACTCGATCGTCACCGTCCGGTTGGGCGAGGTGCCCTCGGCCAGCATGTACACATCGCCCTGCTCGAAGGGGTTGTAGTCATCCCACAGGGGGTAGATGGCGTTGTTCGGCTCATCGCCGCTGGGGATGGGGCCGTTGAAGTACTCACCACTCGCGCCATCGAACTGAAGATTACCGTTGGAGCTGACGTTCACCGAGGAGTAGGTGTTGCCGTAGAACGTGAAGGAGAACGGCAGGGAGACGCTCTCCGTGCAGTCATCGCAGTCTGAAACCGTGGCCAGGAGCGAGCCGGAGCCCGCGATGCTGGAGAACGCGCCGCCGGGCGAGAAGGTGTAAGAGTCGGTGCCGCAGCTGGTGCCGTCGCCGTTGTACTGGCCGCCCGCGCCGCCGCAGTTTGCCGCGGTCATGATGGAGCAGCCGTTGGCCGTGCAGCAGGCGCCCGCGGGCACGCACGTAAAGGTCAGCGAGGTGCCGCTGGAGATGCCGCCGGAGTTGCACGCAAACTGCGTAAACGTGCCGGCGCCGTCCTGGGTGCCGATGGTCGCGCTGGCGCCGTTCTCGGGCACGTTGGCGTACACCACATCAATGTCGGTGCTGTCCTCGTGGAACTGCACGGAGAAGTTGATGGGGTTGGCGCTCGCGTAGTACTCAGCACGCCACTCGATGCTGAAAATCCGCGAGCCGGGCGTGCCGGTCACGCTCGTGAAGATGCCCTCGCCGGGCTCCTCAAGGTACAGGTCATCCCAGTGAGGCATGAACGCCGCGCCGAGATAGCCCACGGGCAGGCACTCGTTGAAGTACTCAACGTCGGACGTCACGAACTGGATGTTGCCATTGCTCGAGACGTTCGCGGCAGAGTAGGAGTTGCCGTAGAACGACACCGCGAACGGGAACGCCACGTTCACCGTCTCGTCATCGCCGTGGTTACCCGTATCAGTATCGCCCGGGATCATCGCGACATTGCCCTGGACGACCGACGCGTTGGCACACTGGCCATACGCCGACCCCGCCAGTGTTGCCAGAAGCATCACCGACCCTGCGAACAAAGCCAATTCCCTCTTCATATTGCTCTCCAGATTGAAACCGAACGCGCAACGCCGCAGAACGCGGCGCAGCAGAACAAAGAAACACCACACCGCCCCCTGAGCGTGCGTGGTGCGACGTGAAGACGTTTGGAACATACCACTTGTGTCGGCGGCGGCCAGCGCCAACTCAGAAGTTTGGACAATTCATCCAAAATCAGCAGGGGTTTCCCGCCAAAACCCTGAAGAACGCTTCAATATCGAAGTCCGTCCCAGAATCTCCATCGCCATCAAAGTCAGACGAATAGCACGTGTCGCAGCAGTCGCCCGCGAGGCAGCGGAAGAACGCCTCGATGTCCTGGTCCGTGCCCGAGTCGCCATCACCATCAAAGTCGGCCGTGCCGCACTGTGTGGCGATCGTGAACGTCGCCCAGTACACACCAAACGCCCCTGGCTTCGCGGCAGCAAACGTCACACCTCCCGCGCTGTCCGTCAGGCGGAAGTCAAGACGCGTCGGCAGCAACTCGGTGCTCTGCACCACCACGTCCGGGAAGTCGGTCACGTTCCCGGACCTGAAGCGGTCCGTCACGGGGCTGCTCTGATCGTTCGCGAGGTTCCAGTCACTCAGCGCCAGGTAGTACGTCCCTGGCGCAAGGTCCCGCTGCAAAATGGACTGGTTGGTCGTGCCCGAGCCGCCCAGCGCCACCGTCTCGTTGTCGTTGCCCGCGCCAATGATCGCGTTGAGGCCCCCGTCGTACAACCACAGGTCGGTGTCGGCGGTGTAACCCAGGCCAAACGTGGAGATCGTCACGGGCCCCGGGCGGAAGCTGCCCAGCGCCACGGGTGTCACGCTGCTGGTCGTGAGCGTCGCGGCATAGGGCGCGGTCGTTGCCACGACCCCCGTCACCCGGTAGTACACCTGCTCGGACTTGCCGAAGCCGTACCACTGCACCATGCGCGTGGGCGTCGTTGAATTTGACGATGCCTGCAGCACCGCGTCCGAGGTCGCGTTGATCGTCCCGCTCGACTGCGTGCGACCGCGGATCGTCCCGGTGTGCCCGGCAGTGGTGCTCGTCAGCGCCAACTGGTGGCGATAAATCCCCAGCGGCGCCTGCATTGTTGACACACGGTAGTAATCTGCCGAACCAACGCCGGGGTTCGCAGTGGAAGCGCCGGTTGATGTGCCCGAGATTGACTGCCCGGCCGCCATCCCCTGCACAACGTTGGCCCGTGCCTTGCCGTCGTTGTCCTCGATCTCCGTATACACCCCGCCCACGGGCGTCAGCACCGCCGGGCCCGCCTGCACCACAAACGTCACG
>JBBSOF010000102.1:0-3386 GCA_038260025.1 Phycisphaerales bacterium | reverse complement strand
GCCCCAAGGCGGTCGCGACGGAGATTTTATGATTCGCAAGGCGCTCGCAAAGCTTCGCACACTCGGCATCGATATCCAGTCGAACCATCGCCGCCGCGCCACCAACCCCCTCACCGTGGTGCAGCGGGTGCTGCGGGGCCGGGATGTCCGCACGGTCCTGGACTGCGGGGCCCACCACGGCAACTTCGCCCTTGAGTTTCAGCGCATGTTCCCGGCGGCCAACGTCTATTCGTTTGAGCCGACACCCGCGACGTACCAGGTGATCCGCAAACGGCTCGCGGGCGTGCCGCGGATTGAGGTCATCAACGCCGCCGTGGGCGAGAAGTCGGGAACGCTCGATTTTTTCATCGCCGATGATGAGCAGTCCAACTCGCTGGTCCGCCCGTCCGCAGACGCGAAGGCCGTGCAGGTCGAGGTTGTGAGCCTGGGCGACTTCTGCAAAGAGCGCAAAATCGGCCACATTGATGTTCTGAAAATGGACGTCGAGGGCTTTGAGCTTGCCACCGCCAAGGGGCTTGAGCAAATGCTGCGGGCCCAGGAAGTGGATGTCATCCTCACCGAGGTCCGCTTCCAGCCCCCATCG
The DNA here is from genome assembly GCA_038260025.1 of Phycisphaerales bacterium. Lineage (GTDB taxonomy): Bacteria > Planctomycetota > Phycisphaerae > Phycisphaerales > UBA1924 > JAEYTB01. Next base: position 2,803 of record JBBSOF010000102.1, on the reverse strand, counting down.
CCCGGCGCCACCCACTTTGTGGAGTTAGTGGGCTATCTCCAGGGGCTTGGCTACCAGTTCTACGGCTTCTACAGCACCCTCTACAAGCCCACCCTGCAGTACGACTGGGGAGACATCATCATGGTGTCCAGCAAGGCCATCGCCCGTCAGTCCTGAGCCGCGCCTGGCGTTCCCCGCTTGAGTCCGCCGCCCTTCACGCCGATGCTGATGGTCTATGCCGCGCGGGTGCGGGAGAGCCCGGACTACACTTTTTCCGCCCCTGCGAACCAGCGTTGGGGCACACGGCTACTGAAAGGCCGGCAGATTCGGAGTTCAGCACATTACCACCAGATCGGGGGGTTCTCTCCGGTCGGTACCTGAGGGAGAGGCATCGATGGGCAAGGGCGTGGCGGTTGTCGCGGGGGCCGGCGGTTTCATTGGCGGACACCTTGTGGCCGACCTGTTGCGGCAGGGGTACAAGGTCCGTGCGGCAGACATCAAGCCCCTTGACGAGTGGTACCAAGTCCATCGCAAGGCCGATAACTCGGCTGGCCCGCTGCTGGGCGACGTTCGTGATTTCCAGAACTGCCGCCGCATCTGCAAAGGCGCTGACGAGGTCTACCAGCTCGCGGCCGACATGGGCGGCATGGGCTTCATCGAGAACAACAAGGCCTTGTGCATGCTCAGCGTGCTGAGCAACACCCACATGATCTTGGCGGCGCAGGAGGCGGGCGTCGAGAAGTTCTTCTACGCCAGCTCCGCCTGCGTCTACAACGCCGACAAGCAGAAGGACCCCAACGTCACCGCCCTTAAGGAGGCGGACGCCTACCCCGGCCTGCCCGAGGATGGCTATGGCTGGGAGAAGCTCTTCAGCGAGCGCATGTGCCGCCACTTCCGCGAGGACTTCGGCCTGCACACCCGCGTCGCGCGATTCCACAACGTCTATGGCCCCAACGGCACATGGGAGGGCGGGCGCGAGAAGGCCCCCGCGGCAATCTGCCGCAAGGTCATTGCCGCGGTGGTCAGCGGCAGGCACGACATCGAGATCTGGGGCGACGGCACGCAGACGCGCTCGTTCATGTACATCGATGACTGCGTGAAGGGCATCCAGACGATCACGCACAGCAAGATTCTTGAGCCCATCAACCTGGGCAGCAGCGAGCGGGTGTCCATCAATCAGCTGGTGGACATCGCCGAGAACATCGCGGGCATCACCCTCAACCGCAGCTACAAGCTCGATGCCCCCCGCGGCGTGGCCGGGCGCAACAGCGACAACACCAAGATCCAGCAGTACCTCAACTGGGAGCCCGACACGCGCCTCAAGGACGGCATGGAGAAGACGTACCGCTGGATCTACGACGAGTTCACCGCCAAGTACAACGCGAAGACCGCTCTCAACAGCTCCATCAGCACCTTCACCAAGGGCAGCCACGCCATCCCGGGCGATGGCTTCAACCCCGAGTCCAAGAACATGGACACGTGGACGCAGGGCATCCCCGCGGGCTACTCCAAGCGCGCTGCGCCCAAGGCCGCGAAGGCCCGCAAGCCTGCCGCGAAGAAGCCCGCCGGTCGCAAGACCGCCTCCAAAGCGGCCGCCAAGAAGGGTCCGCGGCGCACAGCGTCCCGCGGACGGCGTTGAGCGGCGATGAACTGAGGAGACCGACCGGGTTCTCGCATGCCCCCGGCACCCCGCGATGGGAAACACTGGCGACAAAACCTTCCTGATCCTGAGCCAGGTCTACCCGCCCGACCCTGCCAGCGTCGGCCAGCACATGCACGATGTGGCCCGGGAGATGGTGAAGCGCGGCTACCGCGTGAAGGTCATCACCGCCGACCGGGGCTACGACGACCCCACCGTCAAGTACGACCGCCACGAGAAGCGCGACGGCGTGGATGTGCACCGCGTGCGCTGGTCGAGCCTGGGTAAGCGGTCGATCGCGATCCGCGTGCTGGCGATGGGCATCTTCATGCTGCACTGCCTGTGGGCGTGCTTCACGACGCGGCGCCTCTCGGCGATCCTGGTCAGCACTTCGCCGCCCATGTGCGGGTTTGCCGCGGCGTGCGCCCATTCGCTGCGCGGCGCACCGCTCAAGTACTGGGTGATGGACCTCAACCCCGACCAGATGATCGAACTGGGCAAGATGCGTGCCGACAGCCTCGCCGCAAAGGCCCTCAACGCCATCCAGGGCTTCGTGCTCAAGCGCGCCCAGGACGTCGTGTGCATGGACCGCTTCATGGCGGACCGCCTGTACCGCAAACTGTCCCCCGCGGAGCAGGACCGCCTCCGCGCCCGCCTGACCATCATGCCTCCCTGGCCGCACGAGGATTCGCTGGAAGATGTCGGCCACGCCGACAACCCCTTCCGCGCGGCGCACGGCCTTGGCGGCAAGTTTGTCATCATGTACAGCGGCAACCACGGGTACTCAACGCCCGTGACCACCGTGCTCGACGCCGCCCTGCGCATGGACCGCGAGAAGCACAATGGCGACAACGACATCGTGTTCATGTTCATCGGCGGCGGCGTGGGCAAGAAGGAAGTCGACCGCGCCATCGCCGAGCACAAGCCCTCCAACATCCGCTCGCTACCCTACCAGCCCTTTAAGGACCTGCGCTACTCGCTCAGCGCAGCGGATGTTCATCTGGTCACCGTCGGCGATAGCGTGGTGGGCGTGGTCCACCCATGCAAAATCTACGGGGCGATGGCAGTCAGCCGCCCCATCCTGCTCGTGGCGCCCGACCCCTGCCACGCCTCCGACATCGTGAAGAACAACGCCGCGGGCTGGCACATCGGCCACGGCGACATCGACGGCGCGGTCCGCACCAT
>JBBSOF010000101.1:0-3412 GCA_038260025.1 Phycisphaerales bacterium | reverse complement strand
CGCTCGAAGCTGGGGGCGGCGATGTCCTTCATGAACTTCACGACGCGGCGGATCTCGCGGTCGTCCACCAGCGTGCCCTGGGCACGCATGAGCTTGTGCGAGGAAGGCGAGAGGTAGAGCATGTCGCCCTGGCCCAGCAGCAGCTCGCCGCCCTTCTGGTCCAGAACGATGCGGCTGTCCATGCCGCTGGCGACCTTGAATGCCAGGCGGGCGGGCATGTTGCTCTTGATGAGGCCGGTGACGACGTTGGCCTGCGGGCGCTGCGTGGCGAGGATGAGGTGGATGCCGACGGCGCGGGCCTTCTGGGCGATGCGGATGATCGAGCCTTCGACCTCTTTGTTGGTCATCATCAGGTCGGCCAGCTCGTCGATGATGAAGACCATGTAAGGGAGTTTGCGGGGCAGGCGGGCCTGCTCCTCGGGGGTCTTCGCGTGGAGTCGCTCGGCGAGTTCCTCGAAGGGAAGCTCGTTGTACGCGGAGATATCGCGGCAGCCTGCCTCGGCGAGCAGCTCGTAGCGCTCGCCCATCTTGGTCACGGCCCACTCGAGGATTGCCGCGGCCTTGCCCATTTCGGTGACGACGGGGCACATGAGGTGAGGGATGTCCTTGAACTGGGACATCTCGACCATCTTGGGATCAACGAGGACGAGCTTGAGCTCGCTGGGCTTCTTGGTGTAGAGAAAGCCCATGATGATGGTATTCATGCACACGCTCTTGCCGCTGCCGGTGGTGCCGGCGATGAGCATGTGCGGGAGCTTGGCGAGGTCCTCGATGAGGGGCTCGCCCGCGGCATCCTTGCCCAGGAAGGTGGGCAGCTTCATTTTGCTGAAGCGGTCGGAGTTGCTCATCAGCTCTTTGAGGCGGACCTTTTCCTTGACCTCGTTGGGCACTTCGACGCCCACGGTGTCGCGGCCTGCCATGTTGCTGACGATGCGGATGTTGATCGCCTTCATCGCCCGCGCGATGTCGCTCGCCACGGCGTTGAGCTGAGCGACCTTGGTGCCGGGGGCGAGGCGAACTTCGTACATGGTGATGACGGGGCCGGACTCGACGTTCACCACACCGCCGTCGATGTGGTACTGCTGGAGCGCGGCCTCCAAGGCTTCGGCTTGGCCGCGGACGTACTCCTCGAGCTTGGAGGAGAAGTTCTCTTCGGGCTCTTCGAGCAGGTCGAGGCCGGGGAAGCGGTAGTTTTCACCTTCCTCGATGACCTGGAGGTCGCGGAGCGACTCTTCGGTGGCGACGGCTTTGTTCTGCTGGCCAAAGACGATGGGGAGCTTGGCGATCTTGGCCTTGAGGGCCTCCTGATCGAAGACCTGGGGTGCGCCGGGGGCATCATCTACTTCATCGTCGGGCGCGCTGGCCCCCCCCACTGCGACCGCGTCGTCTTCGTCCTGGGCTTCGGGCTCGATGACCTTCTTCTTGCGGCCGCGGGCGGGCTTGGCCTCGATCTCGCCATCGATGGGCGGGCCAACCTGCTCTGTGTCTGGGTCGGAGACGCCGATGGCTTCGGCGGTGACTTCACCGAACTCCTCGGCTTCGGCCTTGGCGCGGGCGAGCTTGGTCTTGCGGCGCTGCTCGATCATGACGCCGGTGTTGGGCTTGTCGTCATCCAGATCATTCACACGGACCTTGCGCTTGCGGCCCTTGCCGGTGAGGCGGGCCATGATGCTGGCAAACAGGCTCTCGCCCGCGCTGGCGGTGACACGCGCGGCAGAGGTGCCCGCGGCAAGGGCGACTTCTCCGGCGGCTGCGCCGGCGACCCTTGCAGCGGGAACGCCGTGCTCACGGGTCTTGGCCCACATCCAGCCGAAGGCGGCGAGCAGCCATTCATCGCACGCCACGACACCGCCGATGAGTGTGGAGCACATGAGGACGAGACCGGCACCCAAGCCGCCGAAGCGGACGGTGAGGGCCCCCACTTCCACCGTGCCCAGGAGCCCGCCCGCGAGGTCGGGCATGTGGCCGGTGGAGGGGAAGAGCAGGTGCTGGAGGCCGGCGACCGACGCCGTAACCATCAGCACACCGATGAAGCGGACCAGCGCGTGGCGGAGCGAGCCCGCGGCAGATGACAGCAGGCCGATGCCCAGCATGACGACGAACACCCATGCGCCCGCACCCACCAGCTTGAAGAGCGTGTAAGAAACGGTCGCGCCAAAGGTGCCGCACCAGTTGGCCACCGGGTTGTTGGGCGGGTAGACCATGTGGCTGGGGGGGTCAGCGGGGTTGAACCCGATGAGGCTCGCAAAGACGAAGCCCCAGCCTGCGAGAAGCAGCAATAGCGCGGCACGGCGGGCCATGCCGCCGCCAAGCCGGGAAGAGGAGCGCGCGGAACGACTGTTCGATGAAGGCATACTGCGTGTGTTATCGGCTGGGCTTGGGTGGATAGGTCAGAAGTTGCGCGTTTGGGCCCTATGTTCGTTTTCCATTCGGATACGAACCCGCAACGACCGCCGCTTGAAAGACCTAAAGCCAGTTCTGATAGCACACCGGGCGGCACCATCGCTCGATGGCGTAGGGGCCGACCGCGGTGCTTTCGGGGCGGTTGGTGGCGGGGTAGGGGCCGCCCTGCACCATGGCCGGGGACACTTCGACACCCGTGGTGACATTATTGAGGATCAGTCGCCCGACGCGCTGGGTGAGGATCGCCCGCAGCTGGCGGCAGAGGGCGCGGTCGAGCATGTCGGCAATGTCGGCGAAGATGGAGGCGGCGAGGCAGCCGGTGATGCGCCTTGCCGCGGCGGTCATTTGCTCCGGCGTGTCGCAGGCGACGACGATCGTTGAAGGGCCGAAGCATTCTTCGCCCAGCGTGGGGTATCGCTGCAGGGTGGCGGCGTCGCACGAAAGGACGATCATCGGCTGGAGCTCGCCGCCGTTGCTGCCGGGGACGCCGTCGCTGAGACCGCGGGCGAGGGCGTCGACGCCCGGCGGCGCACTGACATCGTGGATGCGTGAGAGGAAGAGGGTGCGCATGCGGGCGCTGAGCATTGGCTGGGCGACCGACTTGCGGGTGTGGTCGGCAAGCGTCGCCTTGAAGCGGTCCAGGCCTGCGCCCTTGATCGCGAAGATGAGCCCCGGGCATGTGCACTGCTGGCCCGTGGAGGCGAAGACGCTTTTGAAGACACGCTCGGCAAGAGCCTCCGCATCACGGGTGAGCATGCCCGGCAGCAGGAAGATGGGGTTGATCGAACCCATTTCGGCGAAGACGGGGATGGGGACATCGCGCGCGGCGGCGAGGCGCGTCAGGGCCATGCCGCCTTGCAGGGAGCCGGTGAAGCCGACGCCGCGCAGGGCGGGGTGAGTGACGAGTTCCTTGCCTACGGCAAGATCGCGCGAGCCGCCGCTGGTGAGGTGCTGGACGGTGCCGGGGTGCAGCTGCGCCCGTTCGACACCATCGCGCAGCGCGGCTGCG
>JBBSOF010000100.1:0-3567 GCA_038260025.1 Phycisphaerales bacterium | reverse complement strand
TTCATGGTCAAAGTGATCCGCGCGGCGGAAGAACATGACACTGGGCATCTGCCGGACCCTAAACGCGCTGTTGCGCATCACGCTGTCAGGGCCCTGGATGCGGAGCCGCTTGTCCCACATGCACGTGGGCACGAACTTCAGGATGCCCGGGTCTTTCCAGCCGCCCCCCCCGTCGATGAAGCGGCGTCGTAGTGACAACGGCCCCAGCGTGAGCCGGGGCCGTTGAAGCGAATCGAGTTGTCCGCCCACTCACGCCGCTTTGCGCTTCGCGACGGCTTGCGGGTCGATCGTGCCGATGACCTGTCCATCAACCATCGCTCCGAAGGTGCCTCCGCCGCCGGGGATCGCGCCGAAGTAGACGATGAGATTGTCCGTCGGCGTGCTGACGGCGGAATCGCGGTGCGCGCGGACGTTGTAGACCACCTGCGTCAAGCCACGCGGCACGGTGACATCGGTAAAGTCCTTGGCCGCGACCGCGCCGATCTGTAGCGGCATCGACTGCGAGGGGAGTTGCCGCCAGATGCTGAAGAACTGCCGCTGCGCGATGCTCCCCTTCCACGTCAGGCGCATCGTGCCGTCGCTGTTCATCACGGCGGAGAGGTCGGTCGGCGCCACGGGCGGGCCTGCCGGAGTCGGCGCGGCGGGTTCAGGGATGTTGGCGAGGACATACACATTGGGGTTGTTGGTCGTCTCGGCAAACGCCTTGATGTTCTTGATAAGATCGCCGCCAAGATTCTGCATGTCGCGGACCGCGTTGTAGAACCGCTGCGTCGCGGCCTTGGCGGCATCCTGCGCGGTCTTCTGTGCGTTGAACGCCTCTCGGGCGGCTTTGGTCAAGCTCGTCAGGTTTGTAACCTGCGCGGGCGTGACGCCGATGCTGGCGGCACTCGCCGCCCACGTCGGGTTGTGGGCCTCATAAAACTCGACCTTCTCAATTCGCGTGCCGGGAACGACGGGCATGGTGTGCTCCTTGGTGTGCGGGCAGTTGTGCAGGATGAACAGAAGGGAGCATCGGCAAGCCGAGGGCACGCCATCACGCCGATGGCGTGATCCGCCCACACGTATCCGCCGATCGGCCCGCACAGACCCACCATCCGGCGCACGTCACACCGATTACCGCGATGATCGGACGTGGATTCGCTTCACGTTGAGCGCAGACGCGAGGGCAGCCAGTCAACGACGCTCTCCGCACCCAAGTATTCATCCAACACATGCGATAAAACGATCATCGCACACGCGGGTACGTTCGCCGAAGATACACATGCGGTTGACACAGACCCCGATTCTCCCGCTGAACACACCGCACCCGCGACCTGCTTCGCGTGTCAGGCCACTGGGAACGAACGTAACACGACCGAAGGTGTACGCTTGATTGACATAGCGACGCACACGCCGATCGAAATGCTCACACCGACCGCCGCCAACCACACGACCCGACCGCCGCCCCACACTCCGGGCAGACAGACTCGCCGGTCCAAGGGCCGTAGCCGCATTTGGCACACAGGCCACGTTGCACGCGGCGACGGCCACGAGCAGCACGCGCGGCGGTAACCAGCATGAACGGTATCGCCCACAAGCACGCGCCGATCAGGACGTTTAGAACCATACCATACCAAAGCACGCGTGTTGGGAGAAACCCAAGCGGACCGTTAAGCCGCTGCGGTAATCGATGAGTCTCGGGCAACACAAAGATTGCGTGGCGAAGATGTATCTCGTCCGGCTTTGCGCGCAGGTCGGTACTGGCCGACAGGCAAGGAAGTGGCCATCCAAATGCGTAGTCATAACGAACCGCCCAGCGGGCGATCTCAGCAGTTGTTGCTTCGATGACCGAAGCGCCTCTTGCCCATGATGGAAGCCAGTCAGATCGGATGGCAGTGATAGGAGTCGGGTCGCCCGCGGCTGGTTGGGCGGCCGGATATCTTGACACAGCCCAACGACCCCAAGCACGGTGAAACACGACCGCTTCAGGGCCTTGAAAGGTTGCTGGCGACCCCACTGCCTGGACCCAAATTATCCACTTTGTCTCGTGGGTGGGAATCAGGCCATCTTCGCCAGCCAGAACACCGGTTCGCCCTTGCAGGATGCCGGGCTGGGGCGCAAAAATGCGGGATGAATCAGCCCACAGGCATATCCACGCCACCACGGCAAGTTGGGTCAGAGTACCTAGCAAAAGGCACGCCATCACCGTGATGGCGTGCCTCCGCACGTTACGTCTCGACACAGGAATCACCAGCATGAACTCCACGCGCCGTCACTGCATGTGACTGCTGGCGTGATCGCGCACGTGGGCTGAGCGGCGCACCCTCCACCAGGGCCGCTCGCGTCGTTCAGGCATGTCACGGAGTACGTACAGGTCTGCGTTTGCGTTTCGACACAGGTGGCAGTTCCGATGCCGACATAGTTACGGACACGGGTACGTGTTCGAGACTGTGTTACGGTTGCTGTATACGTGCAGTTCCCCGCCGTCGTACCGTTAGGACCCGGCGTAGGCGGCGACCAACCGGGGCCCAATGCGGGTGGGCCAGCGGGTGTCGGTCCCCACGCCGGAGCAGGAACCGTCGTCCATGTCCAGTGCGGCCAGAGCCAGTCCCAGCCGCAGGCGAGCGCCGACATGGCGCTAGAGACGCTCGCTTCAGTCTTCACATTTGATTCGGTGACCGTCGCAACGCTGGACATCCAGTTGAGCACATAGTTCGGCTCGCACTGTTCCAGGTTCTCCTTCTCGAACTTCACCACCGCAGTCGGATATCCCGCGTCCTTCAGGAACTCAACCACATCATTGAACTGCTCTGACTGCCGCGCAATGTCGCCAACAGGATCACCGACGAGAAAGCCCTTTTCGTACAGGGCGGCCGTCTGTCCCGATGGCGTTGCTGACAAGCTCTTCGGCCCCCACGCGGCCCAGTTGGAGTCATAGACGCTTGAGATTCCCGAGGCGGCCTTGATCGACTCGATGACCTTCCACTCGTCCTCAGCGATCCAAGCGTTGCTCGTCCACGCTCCGGCGGCATCTCGGCTGTACCAGATGGCCGTGATGTTTCCACCGACAGAAACGGCAGGGTTGAGAAGCCCAAGGAAGCCAGACACGGGCTGTCCGGATCGATTGGTATCGAGGATCGGCGTGTATCGCCAGTCCCCCATCTCGACGTACGACTCGCCAGCCTTCACCTCCGCAAATGCCGATGATGCATTAGCACCAACGAGCAGACTTGCGAGCACCAAACCAGACTTCAACATGTTCATGATTCACTCCTTGCGTTCGAACGAGGTTTCCAAGGACTGTACTCCGAAGCTTACCTGCCTTAACAGCACAAATGCGACAGGAGTTGTGCATTTAGGTGATTCTTGCCAATCTTCACAATGCGGTGGACTGCTGGTGGCCAAGTTCCGCCTGCGTGAGGTTCCCGCCGCTATCGCTGGAGCCGTAGCGGACGGCGATATCCCACAGCTGCGGCCCGAGCGGCTCGATCTGCACGTTCTGCCGAGCCAGACCGTCATAGGTCGCGGGTGACGCGGTTTGCGCCGCGTTGCGGGCCACCAGATCATCCGGGGTGCCACGCACGATGT
>JBBSOF010000099.1:0-3692 GCA_038260025.1 Phycisphaerales bacterium | reverse complement strand
GATGACCAACGCCGCCGTGAGCGTGGCGATGACGCCGGAGGCGTGAAACGACTCCGCAAGCAGGTAGGATCCCCATGCGAGGCCGACGGTGATGCCCGTCTCCAGGGTGTGATCGTCCAGTTTCTTGAGGATGATGAACGCCCCCAGGCCCAGGCCCCCGCCCAAGGCCACCGCGATCCCCGCCATGCGGAAGAACTCCGTCAAGATCAGCCCGACGCCCGGCGCATCAGGGACTGGCTCGCCGTTGGAACTCGCCAGCACCGCCGCCACCACGCTGGTCCGCAGCACCGTGAAGAGCGCCGCGGCGGTGCCGTCGTTGAACAGGCTCTCGCCCTCCACCGCCACCCGCAGGCGGTGGGGCACACCCAACGAGCCGAAGATCGAGACCACGCTGATGGGGTCGGTGGGCGCGATGATCGCCCCCAGCACGAACGCAGTCGTCCACGTCGCATACTCGGGGGGCAGGGCATAGGGCAGGATGAACCGGATCGCCACCGCCGCGGCAGAGGTGACAATCACCACGCCCGGCACCGCCAGCAGCAGGATGCGCACCCATTCCCGCCGCAGGTCCGCCAGTTTCAGGTGCAGCCCCGCCTGGAACAGCAGCGGGGGCAGGAACAGCATCAGCACCAGGTTCTCGGTGATGTGTACCCCGCTGATGGGCGTCTTGAAGAGCGCCAGCCCCAGCCCTGCCAGCACAAGCGCCACGGTGTACGGCACGCGGATCAGCTTGGTCAGCAGGCCCACCGCCGATGCAATGCTGATCAGCAGCACCGCGGCCTTCACCACCACCGCAATGCTTGCATCTTCCGAAATGTGAGCGGTGCCGCCTGTGGGGGTGCCGGCATCGGTGTGGGGCGCAGCCGTATCCGCGGCAGCGACGGCGAGCAAGGTGAGTTGGTGCAGCATGGTGGACATACAGGCTCCCGCAAGACGAAAGGAATGGCCCGAACCCTAGTGCCGCCCTGCCCCAACGCCCACTGGACATTTCATAAACTCATAGCTCTTCGGCCTCGTCCTTGTGCTCGCCGCCGCCGCTGATCCGCGCCCGGCCAGCTTCAAAAGAAACAAAGGCGTTGGAGCATTGCGCGCTCCAACGCCTTCGTGATTTGGCCTACCCGTAAGTGCCGGGCGTGTTGAAGCCTTGAAGGTGACCCTTACGCGGCCAGCTTCACATCGGTCGTCGTCGCGAACGCCGCGAAGCCGGGGCCCGCGCCGTACTGGATGACGCCCAGGTTAGACTGGGCGCTGGTCTCGGTGCCGCGCTGGGCGAGCACCATGTAGAACAGGCTGGCGCCCTGCGTGGTGAAGGGGTTGGGGACGCTTGTGTCAATGAAGCTGCGCCCGCGGCCCGCGATGCTGGAGAGGTGCGTCCATGTGCCGCCCTCGCCCACGCGCCGCCACACGCTGAAGAACTGGCCGTTGGCGGTCGTGCCCTTCCACTTCACCGTCACCGTGCCGTCGGCGTTGGGGTCGGCGAAGACCTCGGTGGGCACCTCGGGGGCGGGGGTGGGGCCGGGGGGCTGGGGCGCGGGGATCTGCGCCAGGGCGTACACGTTGGGGTTGTTGGTGCTCTCGGCCTGCAGGCGGATGCGGTCGATGGCCTGCTGCCCCAGGGCCCGCAGCGTCGCCGCGCTCACATAAAAGGTGCCGGTGGCCGACTTGCTGGCCAGCCGCGCCTCGGCCACGGTGTCCAGGTCCGCCTGCGCCGCGTTCAGGGCCGCCGTAATCGCCGCAAGCTGCGGCACCGAAAGCCCGATCGCCAGAGTGTGGTCGCCCCACGCTTTGAGGTGCGCGTTAAAGAACGCGACCATTTGTTCTTTGGGGATGGGGATGACAGGGTTCGACATTGTGAGGCCTCTCTATTGAATGGCCGCTCAGCAAATACCCGCGTGCGCCCGGCGGCAAGGCAGAACACGCCCGCACTTCGCCCACACGGGCAGAGCGGCGTACTGCACATCGGCTTATATTTTCACAAGCTTTAGTCCAACTGCGGCATCTCAACAGCCAATTTCGGAAGGCCGTTTCAATCAGGAAACACTGCTCGACCGTCGGCATACACCTGGAGAATCGGCGCTGTCTCGAACGCTTCGCCTTTGTCCGACAGCTTTTCCTTTACGTGGTCCGATTGATGGAAACCGTATTCATTATTGATGCGCCGCTCTAGTGTGCGTAGGAACTGGGCCATGGGTCGATCGACACCTTGCACCTGCCCTAATAGAGCGTTCAAATAGTCACCGAGGGGTTTTGCACTCGAAACTCTGTTGTAGTGGTGCAAATGTGGAACCAAGCCACGTCCTTGCCGGTTCTGCGATTTCGAATCGAGAATGACGCAACTTGCTCTGCCATGCTTCGTTTCTCCATTCCCGTGCAATATTCTTACATCTTCTGCACGTGCTGCTCGTCCAAAATCTCTTGCACCGTGATCAGCTTGATGATCCGCCCCGTCCGCTTGTGGAACGCGGCGCACTCGGCGTGGGCATCGCTGCTGAAGCCGAAGGAAACGTAGAAGCCGCGCTGGCGGTCCTCGCGTTCCATCACGGCTTCGTAGGCGTCGATGTCGGGGCGGCCCACCTTGTCCATCTGCTTCACCTGCACGGGGAACCAGTCGCCCGCGAACATGCTGTTCTTGTCGTCGGGCTTGGTCCCCACGGGGAAGATGCGGCCATCAATGCCCATGTCGCCGACCTGCACCTTGTTGGGCACGCCGCCCAGGGCGATGACGGCCCAGTTCTCGAACTCGAAGGGGGGGATCACCCGCAGCTTGGCCTCGGTCCACGGCAGGTCGCGGACGATGAACGAGTGTGGATCGTGGGCACGGTGGCCGGGTTCACTCTCCCGCATCTTGCACACATCGCGCAGGCGCTTGGCCATGACGCGGCAGGCGGTGGGAGAGATGTCAATGCCGATCCATTGTCGCCCGAGGTTTTGTGCCGCGACTAGCGCCGTGCCACAGCCGCAGAAGCCGTCGAGGATAACGTCGTTGGGGTTGCTGCTTGTGTTGATGATCCGTTCGAGCAGCATGAGCGGCTTCTGAGTGGGATAGCCCAAGCGTTCCTTTGATGCGGAATTGAGCCAGAGCTCGGGCCGTGTCCAAACGCTTTGCAGCGGGATTCCCTTGTGGTCTTCTATCGCAATCTTCATGCGAGGCATACCAGTACGCGTGTACACGATCTTCCCTTCGTCTTCGAGCTTTCGCATGTTTTCTTCGGTGTAGCTCCACATACGACCGGCCGGCGGTCTTTTGCCTTTCCACTCATATTGACCGTTGCCTTGACCGTGGCTCGGCGCCGTGAGGTCTCGTTTGCGGAACTTATTGCCCTTCTCATCGACTTCGAAGTCATGAGCTTTGAAGAAGTCAGCATCTATCGCGTCGTATTGCTGATTCCACACGCGGAGCTTCTCGTCTCCTCCGTGGTAGTAGAAGATTGTGTCATGCACCCGTCCGTACTGTCTCGGATCGTTGTGCGCAGACGTCCGCTGCCAGATGATCTCATTGACGAAGTTGTTCTCCCCAAACAACTGGTCCAGCATGCACTTCACATAGTGCGAGGCGTGCCAGTCACAGTGGTAGTAGAAGCTCCCCGTCTTCTTCAGCACGCGCGCCATCTCCTGACAGCGGGGCCGCATGTAGTCGATGTACGCCTGTGTACTTCCAATCCGATCCTCAAAAGCCCGTTTCTCTTTCGTTT
>JBBSOF010000098.1:0-3757 GCA_038260025.1 Phycisphaerales bacterium | reverse complement strand
GGCCTCGCGCGTCGTAAAAGAGCTTGAAAAAATCCCCCTCAGCCCCGCCGAGTGGTCACGCCGCCAACGCCCCTCCGCCCCATTGCCCAGTGCCCAGTGCCCAGTGCCTCTGACTTGCAAGATGCGCCTCTGCTGGCACGACGCCGACTACGCCAGCGGCAACGCGTGCTCGCCGCACCTGGCCCGCATGCTCGCCGATGTCGGCGTCGCCGCCGTCACCGTCCACGGCCGCACCACCGAGATGAAGTTCCAGGGCGAGTGCCAGCGCGCGGGCATCGCGCGCGTGGTCGAGGCCGTCGATGGCCGCATCCCCGTCATCGGGAACGGCGATGTGCGCGAAGCCGCCGACGCCGTGAGCATGATCCGCGAGACCGGCTGCCAGGGCGTGATGATCGGCCGCGGCGCCCTCTCCACCCCCTGGCTCTTCCGCGACTGCTGGAGCCTGATGACGGAAGGGTTCGTGCCCCCTCCCCCCACCGACGCCGAGATCATGGTCACCATCCGCCGCTTCTTTGACCTGATGCGCCAGTACCGCGATGACCGGTACGCCCTGTTCCAGATCAACCGCCGCGTGAGCTGGTTCGCCAAGCGATTAGGCCCGTGCAAGCCCTTCAAAGAAGCGATGCGCGGGGCCAAGTCGCCCGAGGCGGTGTACGAGACGCTGGAGCGGTATGCGGCGGGGGAGTTGAGAGGGGGGAGGCAGGAGCAGGTTGGGGTTGGGGGGGAGGAGGGGTAATGCCACATAACCAATAGCACGCTTGCCGTCTATCTCTTTTGTAGTTTCGCAGGATATACTTTCGCTGACGGCTTTTGAAGGCTCACAGCCAGTGCTACAGCGGTGTCCTTAGGTGTTGGTCTCGTCGTCCTCATCGGCCTTGTTCTGATCCGCTACACGCTCAGTCGTGAAAACGGGCTTGAGCAGCCCCAGGAGGTGACTATGACTGAATACCCGGCTACCACGCACAGTTGGAAAGCGGCGGCGCTTGAAACTCTCTGGGCGAGCGGGACCGGTGCCGTGGGATCACTGCTGTGGGCCTTCATGAGCCGTTGCAGGGGATGATGGCGTTTATGGATGAGCTATCGCTCACAAGTGCTAACCGAGAGATTCCGAAGGACGCGGTAGACCAGTGGTACATGATGCGCGATTTTTTGAGCCGTATGAAGGCCTGCGGCATCTATGTTCCGCCGGGATCAAGGACTTGGAGATGTCAACAAACTATTCTTAAGAGATCCCCATCTCCTCCAACCGGATTTACTGAAATACGGCGTGGCGATATGCGGCGGTATGGTGCAATGGGCCTTGAGCTAAGACAGTTACTTTTTGCTGCAGAAACACTGCACAATGACCCTGCATGGGCTCCTCTGATTAATTCATGCATGGGTGGTCAGGATATCCCAAGCGCAGGCGGTGATCATAGGCCAAGGGACCACCAGTTTCATGCATTTATGGCAGCCTTATTGTCAGCATCTGGCTTGAAGGTTGAACATAAGGAACCGGATATTGTAGCCATATTGGACAATCTATCGATTGGAATCGCGGTGAAACGGTGCAGTAGCGCGCGCAACAGCGAGGCTCTATTGTCAAAAGCACGGTTACAGGCAATTAAGTCGCGAGCCATGGGAGCGGCGCTCGTAGATGTGTCACGATTGATTACTCCGCACGACAACGTCGTCATAACCACTGATGCACATTTAGGGGCGAAGTGGTTGGAGGAAAAGATAAAACCGATTGCTCTCCGCGCGATGCGAGGATTTGACCCACGAACACCATCATTGCTCGGCGGAATATTTACGGCCGTCGCGATGACATTCAATCCAGAAGTAGGGTGCTTTGAGTCCTATCGACATTGGACAACGATTTCAATGTGGAAACTGCATGATAGGCGAAGCATGATCCTTCAACGATTACACGCGGTCCTGAAGAACTCCGCGGTCATAGCTCCCTAGTGGTTTGTTGGGATAGCGTGGCTTCAGTCGGGACAGGAGCCTGTTGCAGTACCCGCTGACATGACTAACAATCTTCCACAATGGTCCTTCCTTTTGGCTACAGATCCTTAGGTGTCTCGAACCTGCCGTCACAACCGTCAAAGCCACGCCCTTTTTTCGCGCGTTGACATCCCCGTTCCGCCCATCCGTGCCCTCGTTCTTACAGAGCACACCCACATTCCTCCAAACTACAGGCCCATCCCGCCAAAACAATGGCACATCCCGCGTGAACTTTGCCGCCTGTGCCGTCTGTAGGGGCACCTGAACGGCCCAAACCCACAATCCGCGCCCCAAACCGCGCAAACCTCAAGCACCCCCCGCTTCCGGCCGATGCCTCTGGTGCGTGCATGTGCACGGCCCGGCTTTTCTCCGCGTCTGAACATCATGCAGCGCGATAAAGCATGTGGTGATGAAGACCGTTTGCACGGAGAATATAAACATGCGCGTACCCCCCACCCTCGAAGCGTTCATGACGTTCCTCGCCACCCACGCCGATTTGTGGGATACAAACCACGCCGCCCTGGGAATTTCCGCCACGGCTTCGGCGGCGTATAAGTCGCTGGCGAGCACGGCCCAGGGCAACTACAACGCGCAGGTCACCGCGTACAACAAGGCCAAGGGCGCGACCGCCACGCAGAAGGGCACCACGCAGGACGCCCGCCAGATGACGGCGGACCTCATCCGCTCCATCGAGGTGTTCGCCGCCGCGCAGGCCGACCCCACGGCGGTGTACACGCTGGCGCAGATTCCCGCGCCCGCCGTCCCCTCGCCCGCGCCGCCCCCGGGCACGCCGAACGATTTCAAGGTTGGCCTCAACGATGACGGCTCGGTGCTGCTGAGCTGGAAGTGCCCCAACCCCATCGGCACGCAGGGGACGATCTACGAGGTGCGCCGCAAGCCCGCCGGGCCGTCCGCGTTCACGTTCATCGGGGCCACGGGCGTGCGCAAGTTCACCGACGACACGCTGATGTCGGGCAGCAGCCCCGTGACGTACCAGGTGACGGCCGTCCGCAGCACGCAGCGCGGCGAGCCCGCATCGTTCAACGTGACGTTTGGCGTGGGCGGCGGTGGGATCGCGGTCGCGACCATCACCGAGACGGCGGGCGTGGCGGCGACAGGGCCGACGAAGCTCGCGGCATAAGCCGTTTCATAGCACGATGTTTAATCAGGGCCGTCCGCAGCAGTGCGGGCGGCCTTTTTAGTGTTGGGATGGAGCGTTGGGTGGCTGGCGCGGGATAGGGGGCGGGTGCGGCCGCAGTGGTCCTGTGACCGCAGGCCCCCACCCACGGGGGCCCCAGATGGAAGCAAATACGGTCGAGTGTCTGCCTTGGACGGTGCGCGTGGGTCACCGTGGGTGTGGGGCCGGCGGCGGTAAGACTCGGCCACCCGCCGAGCCCCCCACCGGCGACAGCCCCCCAAAGGCTCCGTATCCCCTTTCATCCCAAATGAAACCGCTTTCAACGGGGCCGCGGCTTCGTGAAAAGCGTGCTTTTCCAGCCATGGCTGATACGCTACCTCCCCCTTTTTCCGACCCCCCCAGCCTTGCCGTGAAAATCACACCATGAGCACCACCACCGACGTCTTCTCCGATGCACTCAAGCGCCTTGAGACCGCGTCCAAGTACGCCGAGGCGCACACCGAGACGCTGCAGCGGCTGAGCCAGCCCAAGCAGTTTCTCGAGGTCTCCATCCCGGTGCGGATGGATGATGGGACGCTGGAGGTGTACACGGGGTACCGCTGCCGCTATGACGACACGCGCGGGCCCGCCAAG
>JBBSOF010000097.1:0-3787 GCA_038260025.1 Phycisphaerales bacterium | reverse complement strand
AGCGCACTCTTCCGCAGCAAGGCCCTGATGGAGCGCACACGCCACTGCCTCGCCCGCGCCGCCGAGAGCGGCCTGCGCAGCGTGCGCGAAGAGCTCTTCCCCGGCTGCGGCCTCGCCGTGATCGCCCACCGCGCCGGCGCCCAGCCCGCGGGCTTTACAACCCTGCTGCTCCTGACGCCCGCCGCCTTCTCAACGCGAACATTCCAGGACATGTGCGCCGCCGCCGGCCTCGATGCGCCACGCGTCGCCCGCGAGGCCGCCCCCTACGTGCGCGAGGCCGCCTCAGACCTCACCCTCATCGTCCGCGCCCTGCTCGGGGCAGCGCAGGACCTTGAAGAAGTGGAAGAGCAGCGCACCGCGCTCGACGCCTTCACCGTCCAGCTGACCGACAGCTACGACACCATGGACCTGCTCTACTCGGTGGGCCGCTCCATGCGTGAGCCCTTCAAACCCGAGCAGTTCCTCAACTTCGTGTGCGGGCGGCTCTTCGCGGGGCGCACCTTCCGTTGGATCGCCGTGGTCTTCAAGTCCGACACATCGGTTGCCGCGGGGCTCCGCGGGCTGCTTGTCACCTCCGGCCAGCTCCCCTGCGAAGTCGAAGAGTTCCGCAGCGCGTGCGCCCCGCTCGTCACGCCGATGAACGTCGCACAGGTGATGGAGCGCGTCCCCTCCCTGTGCTCTCCCGAGCGCCCGCAGTTGCTCGCCCAGCCCATCATGTGCAAGGGGGCCCCGGTGGGCGTGCTCGTCGCCGGCGGCAAATACGGCGACGATCCAGACGTCAGCAGCTACGACACTCAACTCGTCGAAGCCGCGGCAGGCTACATCAACGCCTTCTCCGACAACGTCGCCCTCTACGAAGATCAGCACAACCTCTTCATGGGCACCGTGCAGGCCCTGACGGCAGCCATCGACGCCAAGGACCGCTACACGTTTGGTCACTCCGAGCGCGTGGCCCAGGTCGCCTCACAGCTCGCCCTCGCCGTGGGAATGACTAAAGAGCAGGCCGAGAGGGTGCGCATCGCCGGCCTTGTCCACGACGTGGGCAAAATCGGCGTTTCCGAAGCCGTGCTGACCAAGCAGGGTCGCCTGACGGATGAAGAGTTCGGTCACATCAAGAAGCACCCGGAGATCGGCCACACGATCCTCCGCGACATCAGCCTGCTGGATGATGTCCTCCCCGGTGTGCTGCACCACCACGAACGCTACGACGGCAAGGGCTACCCGCACGGTCTGTCTGGCGAGGGGATCCCCTTCATCGCCCGCATCCTGGCCGTGGCCGATACGTTTGATGCCATGAGTTCAACCCGCTCCTACCGCGCTGCCATGGCCCGCGATGTCGTTCTGGCCGAGGTCGTCAAGTGCTCGGGCACGCAGTTTGACCCGCAACTGGCCCTCGCCTTCGTGCAGATGGACCTCTCGATCTACGACGAGATGGTGGCCCGCCACGCCGCAGGGCATGTCCGCCTGGCCGCCTGACTCACGCCCATCCAAAGTCTTGGCTTCAGCCTCGATGCCTTGATGCCCTGATGCCTCGATGCCTTCTTCTACGGCTGCACGATCTGCTTCCACGACCCAGGCACTACTTTCAGGCTGCTGGTGGTGGTATACCCCAGGGGCGGGTTGTTGTAGAGGCCCGGGTCCCAGACGATCTCCACATCGTCAAAGTCCGCCGCGGCAGTGCTGTTCTTGCTCTCGCAGATGAACGCCCCCCGGATGAGGGTCGCGCTCTGCATCTTGAACTCCTCGGTGCAGTGAATCAGCCCCTGCAACTCACTCGGGTACGTGTCCAGCTTGTCGCTGTCGGTGCTGCCCAAGTACGGCATGCCCGGGGGGTTGAAGTTCACACCCGCGGCAGACTCCTGCAGCGGAGAAGACGTCTTCGCCTTCAGCGTCAGCGACCCGTTAACAATCAGCGTCGGGTAGTCCGGCCGCGCGCTCTGCATCAGCACATCGGTCTCGATCGTCAGAGTCTTGCCCGGACAGTTCACGATCAGCGTGCCATAAATGCGAGAGTTCTTGATCGTCACGTCACCGCTGGCGTTCATGACGTACACGCCCGTTGCGCTCGTGGCCCCCCCCACCGTGTTCACCCCCGGGCCGAGCATCTTTTTGTCAATGGTCCCGGTTGGAGTGATCGACGTCGCCATCGACACGTACTGCGCGATCACCCCGCTGTCGGGCATCGACTTCCCCGCCGCCAGGATTGTGTTCCCCTTGGTCGCCGAGCCGCTCCCCAGGATCAGAAGCGACTCCGCCGACCCTTTGATGGTACCGTCATTGCGGATCAGCGAGTTGCTCACGATGCTGGCGCCGTTGACGTTTACCGTTCTCCCGAGGGAAATCTTCACAGTCCCGTTCGCACAGAGTGCAGAACCCAGCGCCGAGATGGGTGCCCCCCCCGGCTTCGCCGTGAACTCCAGCGTGTACCGTGCCCGCCCCCTCGCTCCCGTCACACGAATGAGCACAGGGTCGAAGGGGTTGTTGCTCAGGCTGCCGTCGATGGGATCGCTGACCTGCACAGTGCAGGTGCCGCGCGTCAGCGGCACGGCGTTCATCCACACGCCGGGGGCCCGCGACCTCCACGCCGCGTTCCCTGCCATGTAGTTGGCCAGCAGGTTAACGCCCGTCTCCGCATTCTGCCGTGCCTGGAGCGAGTCGGCCGTAGCGCCGTACGTCGCGCCCCGGATGCGCGCGGCCAGCAGACCGCCCACCCCCAGGGCCGTCACGATGATGGACACGCCCAGCACCGCGAGATAGATGCTGCCGCGCCGCCGACCCTTTAGATGGGACCGGTTCACCATGAGTCCCTCGCCTGCGAGCGGATCCCCGACAGCTGGACCGGGATGCCGCTACCCCGCCACGCCTTCACGATGATCCGCTTGAGGCCTGTGTCGGTGATGGACTCGGTGAGCAGGTTCGAAGCCAGCACGTAGCGAACGGTGACGCTCCGCTGCCATTTCTCATACCCAGGCAGCGCGGTGCCGTTCGCATCGCACACCGGCTTCTCCAGCAGCCCGTCGTAGTCATCCACATCATCGAGCGTGCTGCGGCGGCCGGGGTCTTCCCCAAGCTCCGGGCCAAAGAGCGCGATGCCCCTTTCCGCATAGGGCTGGGCCGTGATCTCCCGCAGCAGTGTCTGGGCAAGCCAGATGCCCGTGGCCCGGTCCTCATTCACCTTGACGCGGGCCCGCGCGGCCCCTGCCGCGTTGAGCGACGCCGCCAGCATGAGCGCGACCACCACCGAAGACACAGCCGCCTCCACCAGCGTAAAGCCTCTCCTGTCCGCCGCGGAACCACGCATCATGGCACCTCCGGCTCATTAAGGGTGCGGGCGCTGGCCTGGAACTGTGTAACCGCCGCCCCCGCGAAGATGGTGATCTCCACCGCCTTGAGGCGCTTGATGGTGCCGGTCGTGACCCCTACCGACGGCCAGGAATAGTTGCCCCATATTTCAAAGGGCGCATCGTTCTGGTTGCGGCCCAGGCTGGGGTTCCACGAACTGCCATAGTTGGTGGAAGTGAGAAACGTACAGTTGTTCCCCGTCGCCAGAACAGAGTTGTACGATTGCAACACGCCCGAGCCGGCGCCATTGCCCATCATCACCAGGTTGAAAGTCGTCTGGCGCGAGTTGACAATCACGTCCTTCAGGGGCAGGTCGATGAACCGAGTTTCGACCGGCGCCGCCAGGTTCGCGCTGGGCACGCTGCACCACCCGCCGATGACCGTGGACGACGGCTCCACCCCCGAGCCCGGGTTATAGATGGCGGCGAGCACGCTCGTGGTGGTT
>JBBSOF010000096.1:0-3828 GCA_038260025.1 Phycisphaerales bacterium | reverse complement strand
TCATCCGGTGAGGATGGTCTTGTCAGCGCGGCAGAGCAGCGCAAGGTCATGATCTCTGAACTGCGCCAGCTCAACACCCGCGTGGAGCACCTCGACACCGCCATGGCCCGCGCCATCAACGTCAAGGTGCTGGAGATGCCCCCCGTGCAGATGATGGACAAGGTCGAGCCGCGCAAGCCCATGGCGCCGACCAGCGGCCGCCGCAACTGATGCCCCGTACGCGTGGCTGAGGAGAGGATTCTTGCAGCAACATCGCGGTATTCACCCACGGGGCTACACACTCGTCGAAGTGCTGGTGGTGGTGGTGGTGCTCGGCCTCGCGGCAGCCATTGCCGTGCCGTCGCTCTCGTCCGCCAATGTCCTGCGTGTTCAGGGCGCGATCCGCACGCTTGTCGCGGATATCGCGATCGCGCAGTCCGATGCGATCGCGTACCAGAAGGGCCGAGCCATTGTGTTTGATATCGGCCCCGACGGCCCCAGCTACACCGTCTGCGAGGTCAACGGCCCGACGCTGAACCTCTCGGTGGACACGATCAAGTCCGAGAGCATCGGCGGCGAGCGCTTCGGCTTCGCCTCCTTCGACAACCTCACGTTCGCCAACAACATGCTCATCCTCGATGAACTGGGCGGCCCGGTGGCCGCGCCCGCCAGCAGCACGCCCGCGCCGGCCGGCTCGGTGGACATCATCGACAGCACGCAGCGTTTCCGCATCAACGTCGAGGCGTACACAGGCAAGGTCACGGTCTCTTCGCACCCGAGGTAATGGGCTGCACGGAAGACGGCGGTTATCACAAGGGGAGTCTGGCGATGTCATGCAGTGGGAAATGTGGTTGCCGCGTGATGGGTGTTCCGATGCGCACGCTCGCCCTGGGCCTGGTCCTGGGGGGCTCGCTGGCCCTGCTCATCTGGGCCAAGCTGCGCCTGGTGACGACGGTCCCCCGCACCGCTTATGCCGTCCCCGAGCAGGTAGACGCCCGGCCCGCGACCGCCAAGCCCTGAGCCCCGACACCGGCCCGGCGCGGTAGGATGATGCCGCCGTGGCCGATACTCCTACCCAACCCGCGATGACCGCCGACCTCCAGGAGGAGTTCGACGCGCAGACGCAGACGCTCCTGCGCCGAAGATTCATACGGTTTTCGGGCGTTATGGGGCTCATCGCTGCCGCACTCCTGCTCGTCAGCATCACGGCCGGGCTGATAGTGCTGATCCTTCGCACCGACGAGGTTGGTGCGGGCGGCCTGTCCGGGTTCGTGGCGGACCGCCTCACGCCCAACCGCCAGATGGTGCTTACCTGGGGCTTTGGCGTGGCGTTGGTTGCCGCGTATTCAACGTGCTATGTGCTTGCCAAGCGCGGGCGCTTTTACGGCGAGGGGATGCTCCGCCTGACCTATACCCTGGTGGTGGCCGATGGGCTGCTGCACATCGGTGGGCGCTCGCTCAACGCTCCTGGCATGCTGGGCCTGTGGGCCGTGATGGTGACCCACATCATCGCGTGCTCGTTCCTGCCCTGGACGGCGATGCAGGCTCTGCGGCCGCTGCTCCCGATCTGGGCCATCAACACGCTGCTCATCACGTTCCTCACCCGCGACAACAAAGGCGCGGTTCACCTTGTTGGTTGGAGCGAGATTGATTGGGGGATTCTGGTCCTGCGGGTGCTGCTCTCGCTGATGGTTGCCACGCCGGGCGTCGTGATCTGCCTCATCCGCACCTCGCGGCGGATGGAGGAGTTCAAGCTCGCGTTCTTCCAGAAGCGGTATGGCCAGGTCCGGCGCGAGCTGTTTGATGCGCGGAAGATCCACGAGGCGCTGTTCCCACAGCCGATGCAGGATGGGGCGGTGCAGTTCACATATCTGTATGAGCCGATGCACCAGATCGGCGGCGATTACCTGTACGCGGCGCGCACCGGCCCTGGCTCGCCCCTCAGTCTTGTGCTGCTGGATGTCACGGGCCACGGAATCCCTGCCGCGTTGACGGTGAACAGGCTGCACGGCGAGTTGCAGCGGCTTTTCGCGGAAGACCCGAATATCGGTCCGGGGCGGGTGCTGTCGCTGCTGAACCGCTATGTACACCTGACCCTTGCGGACCATGCCGTGTTTGTGACGGCGATGTGCCTGCGGATTGATGCTGCAGCGAACACGGTGGAATATGCGAGCGGCGGCCACCCGACGGCGTACCTGCGTGCGGTGGACGGTACGGTGCATGAGCTTGCGTCCACCGGCCTGCTGCTGGGTGCGATCGCGTACGAGGAGTTTGTGCCGGACTCGCAGTCGATGAAGTTCCACGCGGGCGACACGCTGATCGCGTACACGGATGGGGCGATTGAGGCCCGCGATGCGCATGGGCGGATGCTGGGGCTGAAGGGGATGCAGCGGCTGGTGGCGGGCCTGCACAGCGTGGGGTGCGGCGAGTGGCCGCACTCGGTGCTCAAGGCCGTCAAGGGCCACCGCAACGGCCCGCCCGATGATGACACGCTGGTGGTGGAGGTCTACCGGCCCGTGGGTGGTCCCAAGACCGCGGCATCGCCTGCCTCGGTCAAGGCTTCACGCCATCAACCCGTGTAGGGTCGGTGTACTTTGTCAGCGCCTTTTCCAGGTCTACCCCGTTGATGTTGGCGAGGGTTGTGAGCCAGGCCAGAACATCTGCGAACTCCTCATCCAGGTTGGCCTGCTGCTGGGGGGTTGGAGTTTTGCCCGGCGCGTTGTCCTGCAGCGCGGTGGCGAGCTCGCCGACTTCTTCCATGAACCACATGAACGTTCCGGGCGTCCCCCGGGCCGAGTCGGTGGCGTAGTAGCGGTCGCGGACGAGTGTCTGGAGTTGGGAGATAGTGATTGCCATAAGGGGGATCGCGTTCAGACTGGGATGATGTCGTTGAGCTGCTCGAGCTCTTCGGTGAGGACCCGCGGGCCCTTTGCGGTGATGAGCACATCGTGCTCGTAGTGGACGGACATCGACCCGTCCTTGGTGTAGACGGGCCATTCGTTCTTGCGGCCGATGGCTGGGTTCTGGCGGGTGAGGCCCGTGGTCAGGGCGATCATGGGTTCGACGGCGACAAGGATGCCGGGCAGGCAGGGCATGTTCGCGTCGGGCCATTCGCCGGGGTAGCTGGGGAGCGTGTTGGACACGAACGGCGGGGCGTGCAGCGACTGGCCGTACCCGTGCCCGCCCAGGCCGCGGATGAGGTGGAAGCCGCACTCATCGTGCACGTGCCCCTGCACAGCGCGGGCAAAGTCGATGAACTTGTTGCCGGGCTTGAGCTGCGCGACGCCGCGGCGGAGCGATTCCTTGCCGCAGTCGCAGAGGCGTTTGATTTCTGGGGTGGGCGTTCCGAACACGTAGGTCCACGCGGCATCGCCGATCCAGCCCTGGTGCTTGACGCCGATGTCGATCTTCAGCACATCGCCCTGCTTCATCGGCTCGCGGTAGTAGGCTGCCGTGCCGTGAACCACACAGGAGTTGACGGAAAGGCAGGCGTAGCTTGGGAATGCCGCGTGCTGGCCCGTGCGGTACCCCAGGAAGCACGAGGTGCAGCTGAGTTCTTCGAGCGTTTTCGCGACAAACGCATCGATCTGCGGCAGCGTGACGCCGGGGCGGAGCCACGCGGCGAGGCGGCGGTGTACTTCGACCACCTTCTGGGCGGAGGTGTACGCGCGGTCGGCTTCCGCGGCAGAAAGCAGGCGGGGCGGGTGGGGCATCGCACACAGGGTAGGGGCGCAGAAAAACGCCGGGGATTGAGGACTCCTGCGAGCCTCAATCCTTCGGCGTCAGGAAAGGAGAAGGGAGCGGGACGGGCGCCAATCAGCGGCCGGCGCGGTCGTCACCGCGGGCATG
>JBBSOF010000095.1:0-3904 GCA_038260025.1 Phycisphaerales bacterium | reverse complement strand
TGCTCAGGCGCGGTCGGCGGCGGCCTGCATCACGGCCATGTCGAGCTTGACCATCTTCATCACTTCCTGCATGACCCGCCCGGTCTTGGCGGGGTCGCTCATCAGGTCGGGCAGGTTGGAGGGCACGACCTGCCACGACAGACCGAAGCGGTCCTTCAGCCAGCCGCACTGCACGGGCTTGCCGCCGCCCGCCGTCAGCTTCTCCCAGTACCTATCAATCTCGGCCTGCGAGTCGCACGCGATGACGAACGACACGGCCTCTGTAAACGGAAAGTTGGGCCCGCCGTTGAGGGCCGTGAACTGCTGCCCCGCGATCACAAACGGCACCACCAGCGCCGACCCCTCGGGCCCGGGCCCCCCCGGCCCGTTGCGGACGACCTTCCCCAAACTCGAATCAGGGAAGATGCCGGTGTAGAACGCCGCGGCTTCCTCGGCGTTGGTGCTGAACCACAGGAACGGGGACACCTTCTGCGTGATCTTGAGTGTGCTGGCCATGGCGGCAGGATAGCAAACCCATCCCACCCCGTCCCGAGCGGGCGCGGCGTGCGGCACGGCCCTGCACGCGCACAAAAAAAGGGAGGCCGCCCCTGCGACCATCCCTCTCTCTCACGTTCGGCGATTTCCTTGGCCTTACGCCGCAATCGTCGCCTGCGCCTGCTCGCTCCACGGCCCGCGTTCGCCGGTGGGCGATACCCACCGCATCCACACATAGTTCGTCTTGCCCCCATCCTCGGACGTGAAGTTGAGGATGTACGGCGCGTTGGTATCGACCGCGACAAACCGCAGGTCGCTCTCGCCCGCCGGGGGCGTGATGCCGACCTTGTTCCAGATTTCCACGCCCAGCGCGCCGGCGGGCTTGGCCTTCTTGGTCGGCGTGGCCGAGTCCACAAAGCGCAGCACCTGCTGCAGGCGGTTGCCGCACTCGATGCTGACCAGCGGCGCGGTCGTGGGCGCACCGATGTGCCCCGGCGTCTGCGCCACGGTGATGCCCAGCGAAGCCTTCTCGGCATCGCTCACCAGCGCCGACGCCTGCAGGCGGCGCACGAGCGGGCGGATGGCGGCGACGTACGCGGCGCGGGCCTCATCCTTGGTCTGCTTGGCGGCCTTGGCCGCGTTGACGGCGACGATGTGCGCGGGGAACGCCGTCGCCCACTGGCCCTGGGCCGCGACTACGCCGGTCATGTCCGCGGCGACCAAGCCCAGCGCGGCCAGGTTCGCGTTGGCGTAGGTCACAAAGTTGCTCTGCCACGCCTGGAAGCTGGCGTCGGGCCCGGGAATGTAATCAGCCATGAGTGTTCGCCTCTTCTTATGGATTCGCCGGCCCGCTCAGCCATACGCCCTCCCGCTGCCCGGGCCGTCAATCGGCACGCGGGGGGCACTGAGAAACATTTCGGCGGTCCAGACCGCACACTCCAACCACGTGGACGAAATTCCGGAAGATTTGGGGGTGGGGTGGAGGGTCCTGGGGGGTATCTATATAGATACGGGGTTCAGCCGCTATGCAGAGTCTGCCCGTTTCGATACCCGGCCCTCCATGCGCAACACCCAACGCCGCGATCGGTATGCGTTCCAACTGCCTTGAGCGGGGGTGGCGGGGGCGGCAGCCCGGGCATTTGCCGGGCCTTTGGGTTACCCTGTGCGTCCCCCCGGAGCCCACATGCCCGACCGTCGCGCCAACATCGCCGATCTCGTCCACAACTTCCGCGCCCACATCAAGGCGTACAAGTCCAAGGACACCAAGGAAGCAGAAATCCGCCAGCAGTTTATCGACCCCTTCTGGCGGGCGCTCGGGTGGGACGTCGGCGACACCAAGGGCATCGGCCCGGCCGAGTCCGAGGTCATCATCGAGAAGAACGTCGAAACGGCCGAGGCGGGGGGGCTCCGCAGCCGCCGCCCCGATTACCTTTTCCGGCTGGGCGGATTCGCCCGCTTTGTCGTCGAGGCCAAAAAACCCGCGATCGACATCGACGCGGACTTTGACGCCATCTTTCAGGCCAAGCAGTACGCCTGGAACAGCACGATCCCCTTCGCGGTGCTCACCGATTTCGAGCAGTTCAGGCTCTACGACACGACGCTGATGCCGATCCTGAAGGAGCCGCGCCGCGGCTTGGTCACGGAGTTTGCGTTCGACTATGACAAGTATGAATCACAGTGGGACGCCCTTACAGCGACGTTCGGGCGTGACGCGGTTGAAGGCGGGTCGCTGGAGCGGCTTCTAGCCAGCGTAAAGAAGGTCAAGGCGGGCCGGCGCATCCGCACCGTGGACCGGATGCTCATCGACCTGAAGGGGGGCGAACCCGTCGATCAGGTCTTTCTCGCCTTCCTCGATGCGCACCGCAAGCACTTTGCCGCCTCGGTGTACAGGGACAACAAGAAGGCCTTCCCCGAGGCCGACACCCTGCACGGCGCGGCCAAACTCACCGAGGCCGTCCAGCGCATCATGGACCGCCTCGTGTTCATGCGTGTCATCGAGGATCGGGGGATTGTCCCCTTTGGCACGCTGCGAGACATGCTCCAGCGCATCGGGAGTGAAGGGGGCGAGTTCTACGATGCCCTCTCGGCCACGTTCCGCGACTACGACGCCAAGTACAACGGCTATCTGTACAAGCCCCACTTCTCGGAGGAGTTGAAAGTCGATGGGGGCGTGCTGGCCGACTTCACGCGGACGCTCTACCCGCCCGATGGCCCGTGGGACTTCGCCGCCATCGGCGACGACATCCTGGGCACCGTCTACGAGCGGTTCCTCGGCAACACCATCGTCGTCCACAAGGGGCAGGCGACAGTTGAAGAGAAGATGGAGGTCCGCCACGCCGGGGGCGTCTACTACACGCCGCGCTTCGTGGTTGATTCGATCATCCGCCGCGTCATCGGGCCCAAGATCAAGGGCAAGACGCCCGCCGAAGTCCTGGATGTCAAGATTTTGGACCCGGCCTGCGGCTCCGGCTCGTTCCTTGTGGCCGCGCTGCAATACCTCTTTGACGATTGCCTCGCCAAGATCCACGCCGACCCTTCGCTCGCCAAGGCGGTTGTCCCCGCCCTGAGCGCTGGCAGCGGGGCCAAGGGCCGCAAGAAGAAGGCCGAACTCGCCTTCCAGGACAAGGACGGGCGCTGGTACCTCGCCCCCGACTTCCGCGCGGCCCTGTTGACCCACTGCATCCACGGCGTGGACATCGACCAGCAGGCCGTGGAGGTCACGGTCATGTCCCTGTACCTCAAAATGCTGGAGTCCAAATTGCCCGAGAACTGGGCGACGCTCTGGGTTGAGCGTCAGTTGCTGCCGACCTTGGACAACAACATCCAGTGCGGCAACTCGCTGATCGACCACGAGGGGTACGACGCCTTCGCCTCCTTCCACCGCAGGCAACTCTTCGGCGAGGATGCCGACACCGCCTTCCGCATCAACCGCTTCGACTGGACCAGCCGCACACGCGGGTTCGGACGGTTGCTCGATTCGCAGGCGGTCAAGGAGCGCGGCCGCGCGGGGTTTGACGGGATCATCGGCAACCCGCCGTACATCCGCGTGCAGGAGCTTAACGAGTGGGCACCGGAGGAGTGCGAGTACTACAAGTGGAAGTACAAGGCGGCGGCCAAGGGCAACTACGACATCTACGTGGTGTTCACGGAGAAGGCGCTGGGGCTGCTGGCCCCGGACGGCCTGCTTGGGTTCATCATGCCCCACAAGTTCTGGCAGGCCAAGTACGGTGAGGGCCTGCGCAAGGTCATCGCCGACGGGAAGCACCTCAAGGCGGTCGTTGACTTCGGCGATCAACAGGTTTTCAAGGGCGCGACGACCTACACGGCGATTCATGTGCTCTCGCGTGACGCGGGGAAGAACGGCGTTGATTACGCGAAGGTCGTGGAGTTGGACGATGGACGCTCGCAATGCACCGATGTGGACGCGGGA
>JBBSOF010000094.1:0-4150 GCA_038260025.1 Phycisphaerales bacterium | reverse complement strand
CGTAAAGGGCGACGTTGTCGGAGAAGGCGTTGATGTAGCCTGCCGCGGCTTCGACGAGTTGAGTGTCGTAGCTGCTGACGTCGGGGTCGTCGCCGTATTTGCCGCCGGCGACGAGCACGCCCACCGGGGCGCCCTTGCACATGATGGGCTGGGCGAGCACCTGCGGGCGCTCGGGGGAGCACAGGGAAGGGACGCGCTCCATCACTTGTGCCACGTTCATCGGCGTGACGAGCGGGGCGCACGCGCTGCGGAACTCTTCGACTTCGCACGGGAGCTGGCCGGAGGTGACAAGCAGCCCGCGGAGCCCCGCGGCAACCGATGTGTCGGACTTGAAGACCACGGCAATCCAGCGGAAGGTGCGCCCCGAGAAGAGCCGCCCGCACACGAAGTTGAGGAACTGCTCGGGCTTGAAGGGCTCGCGCATGGAGCGGCCCACCGAGTACAGCAGGTCCATGGTGTCGTAGCTGTCGGTCAGCTGGACGGTGAAGGCGTCGAGCGCGGTGCGCTGCTCTTCCACTTCTTCAAGGTCCTGAGCTGCCCCGAGCAGGGCGCGGACGATGAGGGTGAGGTCTGAGGCGGCCTCGCGCACGTAGGGGGCGGCCTCGCGGGCGACCCGTGGCGCATCAAGGCCGGCGGCGGCGCACATGTCCTGGAAGGTGCGAGTTGAGAAGGCGGCGGGCGTCAGGAGCAGCAGGGTTGTAAAGCCCGCGGGCTGGGCGCCGGCGCGGTGGGCGATCACAGCGAGGCCGCAGCCGGGGAAGAGCTCTTCGCGCACGCTGCGCAGGCCGCTCTCGGCGGCGCGGGCGAGGCAGTGGCGTGTGCGCTCCATCAGGGCCTTGCTGCGGAAGAGGGCGCTGAGTTCCTTCGCCTGGCGGCTCTCAGCGCAGAGTTCAGTCGGGCTGGTGAACTGGTAGGCGAGCAGGTCAAGGTCCTCGCAGCGGCGCAGGAAGCTCGCGGGCGGCGGCGGGATGACCGGGTCGGGCGTCAGCACGGACAACGATGG
Source organism: Phycisphaerales bacterium (assembly GCA_038260025.1). GTDB lineage: Bacteria > Planctomycetota > Phycisphaerae > Phycisphaerales > UBA1924 > JAEYTB01. The sequence goes on along the minus strand of JBBSOF010000094.1, from coordinate 3,147 downwards.
GCGGTACATGCTCATGGCTATGCCGCGAGGCTCCCGGGGTTGAGCAGGGCTGGGGGCACGAGGGCATCGGACTGCTCGCGCAGGATCGCGACGACCTTTTCCAGGAGCGGCCGCACGCCGAAGGGCTTGCTGATCACCTGGCGGATGTTGGTCATGGCGAGTTCTTCGGGGGTGAGGATGTAGCCGCGGGCCGTGAGCATCAACAGGGGCACGGTGGCTGTCTCGGCGCGCTGGCGGAGGACCTGGGCCATCTCAAGGCCGGTGATGAGCGGCATCTGGAGGTCGGTGATGACGAGGTGGGGGCGGACAGGGTTGGGGCCGTTGGCATCGGCGAGGGTGAGGGCTTCCTGACCGTTGCGGGCCTCGAACACGGTGAAGCCGGACATCGTCAGCTTGCGCGCGATAATGTGGCGGATATGCGCCTCATCGTCGGCCACGATAATGCGGGCAAAGCCGGGGCCGGGTTGGCTGGTGACATCGCTCAAGTCCTTTGGTCATCGGAATCTGTGAGGGATCGCTTGAGCCTGATGCGGCGGCCGGGTGGCATGATGCCCTAAAAATCGGCTGTGGTGTACCTCACAGGCCGCGAACGGCGATGATGCGTAGGCGGTGTACAGTCTCCGCATGACTCAAGTGGACAGCCCTCGGCCTGCCTCACAGATTGCCAAAGACGATCCCAGCCCGATCATTGCCCGGGAAGGGTGGCCGATCGTGGCCATCTTTGTTCTTATCGGGCTGGGGCTGGCGGGAGTTGCCTGGTGGCTGGCGGGGTGGGTGGTGGGTGTTGTCGCGGTGGCGATTGCCGCGATTCTGATCCTGTGGTGCATCTGGTTTTTTCGCGATCCACCCCGCAAGACGCCGCTGGACCCGCGGCTGATTATCGCTCCGGCGGATGGCGTGGTGGTGTCGATGACTGCCGCGACGCCGCCGACGGAGCTCAACTTGCCGTCGGAAGTTGTTGCGGGGATGCAGCGGGTGTGCATCTTCATGAACGTGTTCAACGTTCACGTGAACCGCTCGCCCGCGGCGGGGGCCATCACGGCTGCCGCGTATCACGAGGGAAAGTTCTTCAACGCGTCGCTGGACAAGGCGAGCGAGCAGAACGAGCGTTTCTCGGTGGCGATGCGGACGACCACGGGCCACATCATCGGGTTTGTGCAGATCGCGGGGCTGGTGGCGCGGCGGATTGTGCGCAAGGTGCAGGCGGGTGAGACGCTGCGTCAGGGGCAGCGGTATGGGCTCATCCGCTTCGGCTCGCGCGTGGATGTGTATATCCCGGCGGGGTCAGTCATCAATGTGAAGCTGGGCCAGACGACTGTTGCCGGTGAAACCGTCCTCGCAACGCTTCCCGAGGGGAGCAGGGAGTAGCCATGTTCCTCCGCCTGGTGAAGCGGCCTGACGTGCCCGTCGCGGCGTTGATCCCCAACTTGCTGACGGCGCTGGCGCTGAGCTGCGGGCTGGCGTCGATCCATTTTTCGATCCGGGCGGCTATTTTGCACGCGCAGCAGAGCGCGGGTGTGAATATGAACGCGCTGGTGGACCCGCACTATTACTGGCAGCGGGCGCTTGCCGCGATCCTTTTTTCAGCGATCTTTGATGCCCTTGATGGTCGGGCGGCGCGCATGCTGCGGGTCACGTCCAAGTTTGGCACGGTGCTCGACTCGCTGTCGGACTTTGTGTCGTTTGGTGTTGCGCCCGCCATCATCCTGCATCAATCGACGCTGGCGGGGTTCATCAATGCGACGGGGCCGCAGGCGCGGCTGTATCAGACGATCGCGCTGATACCGATTGTCTCCTTTGCCCTGTGCTCGGGGATGCGGCTGGCGCGGTTTACTGCCGCGGCATCGGCGCCGAAGTCTGGGCCGCCATCGAACTACTTTGTGGGGATGCCCACCCCCGCGGCAGCGGGGGCGGTGCTGGTGCCGGCGATGCTTGCATCATCTGACACGCTTGCGGGGTGGGGCTGGAGCCCTCTTCCGGAGTGGCTGGTGATCGTGTACACGCTCATTCTGGCGTTTTTGATGATCTCGCGGGTGCCGATGTTCGCGCTCAAGCGGCTGCGCATCAGCCGCTACGCGGTGGCGCCGCTGCTGGTGGTGGTTGGTGTTGCGGTGGTGATGGTGTTCAACGACCCGTGGGCGACCATCTCGATCATCACGCTGTGCTATCTCGGGTCGATCCCCTTCGCCATCCTGGGGAAGCGGCGTGCGAGCGCGGCACAGGCGGCGTCGGTTGAGTTGAGCGGTACGGGAGATACCGAGGCCTTCAGCGGCGTGTGAGTGTTACTCAGGCGGCCATGCGCGGGTTGGTGGCCCAGCGGCGGCAGGTTTCGACCAGCGTGGCGCGGTTGATGGGCTTGCTGGCGTAGTCGTCGCAGCCTGCCGCGAGGCACTTGGCACGGTCCTCGGCCATGGCGTGGGCGGTGAGGGCGATGATGGTGCCGCGGTACCCCTTTTCGCGCAGCAGCCGCGTGGCCGCGTAGCCGTCGAGCAGCGGCATCTGCATATCCATCAGGATGATGTCGAAGGGGGGCTGTCCGCTGGTGGTGGGGCGGAGGGCGAGGTCAACGGCCTGCCGGCCGTTTTCAGCAAGTTCGATGTGCGCGCCGGCGCGGCTGAGGATGTGCATGATGAGGCGCTGGTTGTCTACGCCGTCCTCTGCCAGCAGCACGCGGGCCATCAGCCCCATGGGGGGCGTGGGGGAGAGCGCGGGCGGCTGGGGGGGACTGACGGGAGCTTTGAGGGTTGCGCCGCGAACCTTGCCGGCATCGATGGAGAGCGTGAAGGTGCTGCCGGATGCCAGGAGCGATGTGACTGTGATCTCGCCGCCCATCAGCGAGGCGAGCTTCTGAGAGATGGACAGGCCGAGCCCGGTGCCCCCGAAGCGGCGGGCCATGGAGGTGTCGCCCTGCGAGAAGGGCATGAAGAGACGGGAGACCTGATCGGCCGACATGCCGATGCCGGTGTCGATGACGCTGACCTCGAGGCGCGTGCCGCCGTCGCGGGCCTGTGCGGTGCGGGCGACCACGCGGATGGAGCCGGCCTGGGTGAACTTGACGGCGTTGGCGATGAGGTTGATCAGCACCTGGCGGAGCTTGGTCGTGTCGTTGGTGATGAACTCGGGGATGGGCGTCGCGAAGTCGACCGT
>JBBSOF010000093.1:0-4476 GCA_038260025.1 Phycisphaerales bacterium | reverse complement strand
TGCACGGCGCGGCCGCCGGTAATGGGCATGACGAAAATGTCCCAGTTGCCCGCGCGGTCGCTGGCGAAGGCGATCTTGCTGCCGTCGGGGCTGATGACCGGCATGGCGTCCTGGGCGTTGTCGCTGGTGAGCTGGGTCACCACGCGGCTGTCGGTCCGCTTGACGTAAATGTCGGAGGTGCTGCGGTGCTGGGTGCTGGCGAACACCAGCATGGAGCCATCGCGTGAGACGCAGGGGTCAAAGTCGGCCCCCTCTTCCGCAAACGTCACGCGGCTGACACCGGTGATCAGCGAAGCGTCGTTTACTTCCAGCACCGGCCCGGATGACGCGGCGACGAACGTGGCGGACGTTTCCGGGCGGGAGGCGGTAGGCGCGTGGTTTTCGGTGGTGGGCGTTGCCGCGGCAACTGGGGTCATCGGAGCACCAAAATCGCTTGCCTGCAGCGCGGGGGCGGTGTCCAACATGGGGGCGGCGACTCGGGGGGAGCCGCCATTGCCCATCGTCCAGGTGGGGGTTGTCGAGCCGCAGGCGACGAGGAGCGTGGTGCCCGCGAGCGCGGCAAGGGTCTGAACGGTGCGGCCGGAGAAGGTCTGCATGGTGGTCCCGCTTCTGCACGCCATGGTGCGGAAAGGCTGACGACTGCGGTGGCATGTCCGGTTTATCGGACTATGTCCACAGCAGGGGCTGAATGGCGCGGGCACGCACCCGGCCAGCCTTTCGCATCGGGCGTTGAAATGGGCTGCATGAGACCGAAGCGACCCAGTAGGTCGGCTTATTCCGCCGCTTCACGACGGACGATGGCGGGGGACAAGCCGCGGCGGACCCAGGGGATGCAGGGGTCATCGATGATCGACAGGTGAGCGAGGTAGTCCTCCAGCGCGGTATCGGAGAAGGCGCTGAGGAACTCCGGCGTGGCGGTGCCGTTGACTTGAACGATGCGGTCGATGAGTTGGGGACGGGAAAGCCGCTCTGTTGAGAGCGGTGCGTCCATAAGTGTGGTCTGGCGGGTTGCGGGAATAGGGGTCACCATCGCTGCCTCCGTGCGGCTACCGTGCCGGGTGAAATCCCGGGCGGCCGTGGCCTCGCGGGTCGCAATCCTTGTGCCGCGGCGGGGCCAGTTTTATTGGGGTTTGAATGCAGGTCCTTGTGCTCCGCCAAGTCCCTGAAGACTCATCGGTCTTTGGGTTTATCGAGCCCGAGAACTCGGGTGGCCAGGGGCCAAGCGCACTTGTTGCGCACGTCCGTTCGCGGTTGGAAGAGATCATCCAGCGGGCGGAGCAACGGGGAACCTTGATCGTTCGGTGCGGCGGGCATGAGGGCGAGGTCGCCTGGATGCCGGGGCCGCAAGGGGTGTTTGCCCGCTGGATTGAGGAGCTGGAGGCGGCTTGGGGGGGCGGGCTGTGTGTGTGGCCGACTGCTGCGGGGGCGGTGTCGGATGTGCCATCCTTGCGCAGGTTCCTTGCCCGCGGCGATGAGCGGGGGCGGGAATGGTCGTTTCTGTTCGATCCGGCGGCGATGCTCACACCGGAGATGCGGGCGAAAGAGGAAGACCACCGCGCCCGCTGGCAGGAGGAACTTGGGGAGCACCCCCGGCGGTGGGGGACGCTGCTGGCTGGGGGGCTGGTAGAGCCCGGCCCGGCGTGGGGCTGAACACCTACACTGCGGGCCTATGGCCGACACACCTGTAACGAGCCTCGATCACCCCATCTTCAAGGTTATCAAGGAGGCGTTTCCCGGCAAGAAGCTCCGCGCGACCGAGTTCCGCGGCCAGTCCACGCTCATCGTCGAGCCGGGCGATGCGCACGAGGTGATGGCGTTCCTGAAGAACGATGAGCGATGCGCGTTCAACTTCCTGTCCGATGTCGCGGGGATCGACTACCTGAACTACCCCTCGCCGACGGTGGGACGGTTTGCGGTGGTGTGGAACCTGTGCAGCTATGGGCGCGGGGATCGGTTCTTTGTGAAGACGTTCCTGGACCCCAGCCTGCCGACCGACGGCATCGTCGAAGACCCCGCACTGTGGGTTGATTCGGTGTGCGACCTGTGGCCGGGCGCGGAGTGGCCGGAGCGGGAGGTGTTTGACATGCTGGGCATCCGCTTCCGCAACCACCCGGACCTGCGGCGGATCCTGCTGTGGGAGACGTACCCCGCGCACCCGCTGCGGAAGGACTACCCGGTGCGTGGGCGGGGCGAGCGCGAGGCGTACCGCGTGGTTGACCGGACCTCGTCGTAAAAGGCTGAGCGCCCTGGCGCGTAACGCGGCCCGCGGCTGGGCGTACACAGTGGTGAACATGCGCAACATGCTGTCCATCGTCGGCCTTCTGTTCGTCGTCGTGTGCCTTGGCGCGTGCGGAGAGGCGAAGCACGAGACGCCGGAAGAGACCATCGCGCTGGTGCGCAAGGCGGTCGAAGAGGGGCGGGCCGACAAGCTCCCCCGGTACATCTATGCCGACACGCCGAACATGCGGAAACTGCTGAACCGCTTCGGGCGGCTGCTGGGAAACCTGCAGGCGCTCGGGGTCGCGGTGCAGGAGAAGTTCCCCAAGGAAGTGGGGGAGCTGCGGGCCCGCAGCGAGGAAGCGGCGAAGGCCGGCAAGTCCAGCTCGCTGCTGAGCGAGATGATGGGGCAGATGGGCCCGCGCCGCGGCCGCCGCCCGCCGACGGCCGATGCCGGCAACAAGATGCGCGATGCATTCAACGACACGCTCAAGCAGCTCTTTGCCGACCCGTACGCCTGGATTGATCAGTCTGAGAAGCGGCTGTCTACCGAGTTCCTCACCGACAACACCGTGTCGGTGCTGTGGGATGGCCAGCCTGCGCTCGCGCCCATCGGCATGGTGATGATGCGTGCCGAGGACAGCCAGTGGTACTTTGTGCTCCCCACGAACTTCCCCGGCCTCAGCAAGGTCTTCCCCAAGACCGACAAGGAATATGAGATCTGGGGCGGCCTCATCACCGTGTTCGACAAGATGGTGCTGGACCTGACCAAGGAAGTGAAAGAGGGCAAGGTTCGAACCATCGATGACCTGTCGCGCAAGGCGGGCGAGATGGCCTTCATGCCGGCGATGATCACGGTGTTTGCGTATAGCAAGTTGGAAGAGAGCCAGAAGAAGGCGGCGAAGGCCGAGGCGGCGGCTGACAAGCCTGGCAAATAGCACACCCCCGCAGGGCCGCGTCCGGCACTCCGTATCAGGTTAGACGTTTGCACGTTCCCAGCCGCGGCTTTACCATGGTCCCATTCAAGGGGGCCCCGATGTCACAGATTCCAACGCCGTCAATGCCGGGTTATCAGCAGGTCGTTGTGGTCAATCGTTCCAGCAACGGGATGGGGATCGCCGGGTTCGTGGTATCGCTGCTGGGTTTGCTGGGCGGGTGCTTCGGCGGGTTTCTGCTGTCGCCGCTGGGGCTGATCTTCTCGATCATCGGGATGAGACGGCCGCCGAAGGGGCTTGCGATCGCGGGGCTGGTGATGGGGATCATCGGCAGCCTGTGGCTGGCGATTGCAGTGATCTTCATGGGCGGCCTGGCCGCTGCCGCGGGCGGCGGCGCCTTTGCAATGGCGAAGGACGGGATGGCGATGGTGCGGGTGAAGACGAACGTGCAGTCGTTCTATGCGACCAAGCAGCGGCTTCCGGCGGACATGACGGAACTGGTGGCGGCGTATCCCGACACGCCCACCGCTGATCGCAACGGCACGCCGCTACAGGTGGATTTCACGCCGCCGAATATATGCACGATCAAGCTCAGTGGGTTTGATGGGAAGATCGGCACGGCGGATGCCATGACGGATACGTTCAGTGTGAAGTGAACGGGTGATGGCGCTGGTTGTTGGATTGAAGACGCTTACTGCGTGCGCGGCTCGTCGTTGCCCTATCGGGTGAAACCACCCGTGCCGCCGCCCGCGCCGCCATTGCCGCTGCCGCTGAGGCGGCCGCTGCCTGCCGCCCCGAAGGGCTGAAAGACGAACCCGAAGCTGCTCTCGCCGCTGATCTCGTTGTAGGAGATGCTGACGCCGAGGAGCATGCTGGTGAAGCGGCGGCGGACCTCGGCGACGGTGGACTGGAAGCCGCCGTTGGTGGTGTCGTAGGTGAGGCCAACGGTTGCCGCGTACTTGTCGGTCAGTTCGTAGGTGGTGGCGTAGGTGAGGTAGGTGGAGTCCTGGGCGTTGATATAGCGCAGGTCTATGAGGCTGACGAACCCGGGCATGTGGCGCAGGAGCAGGCCGATGTTGCTGGTGGCCTGCTGGTGGGCATCAAGGTCGTAGACGACGCCGCCCGCGAGGCTGGTGGCGTCGGTCAGGCGCAGGGTGGCATCGACGACGCCGAACTTGCCCGCGCTGGAGAGTTCGGGGCGGAAGTCCACAAAGCGGGGAATGGCGTAGCGGCGGGGCGTGTCGTCGGTTGAGTAGACAAAGTCGGTCGAGAGGGTCAGCAGGTCGACGCTGTGCCACTGCCCGGGTCCGCCCCGCTGCGTCTG
>JBBSOF010000092.1:0-4494 GCA_038260025.1 Phycisphaerales bacterium | reverse complement strand
GCACGCCCCGCCGGCGAGCACGCGGAAGAACGCTTCGATGTCGGCGTCGGTACCCACATCGCCGTCGCCATCAAAATCTGCCGTGCCGCAGGTGCGGCAGCAGGTGCCGCCCAGGCATGCGAAGAACGCCTCGATATCCGCATCGGTGCCGACGTCGCCGTCGCCGTTGAAGTCGGCGGTGCCGCAAATACCGATGAATGCGACGAAGTGCGTCGCGTCGTTGAGGTTGATCCAGCCGATGTTCTCGCCCCACGCGTAGCCGCGAAGCCTTGAGGCGGAGGCGTCAAACCGGGCGGGCTGGGCGGGGCTGGCAAGGGCGCCGCCCGAGAAGTTGATCCACCCAACGTTCTCGCCCCACGCGAAGCCGGTGAGCGCGCCGGTTGCGGGGTCGCGGTTGACGCCGAAGTTCAGCCCCGTGGTGTTGGCGTAAGGCCCGCCACCGTTGCCGAGGTTGATCCAGCCGATGTTTTCGCCCCAGGCATAGCCGCGGAGGTGATTGCTCTCCAGGACGACGCCCTGCGCGCCCGCCGGAGAGCCTGCATCACGCCAGTTGATCCAGCCGCAGTTTTCGCCCCACGAGAACTTGTCCGCCGGTGAAACATTCGACTGCGCCCACGACGGCGCGGCAACGACGCAGACGGCCAGCGACGCATACATCGGCAGGGCGGCACGGTGTGACTGCATCATCCTCTCCCTTCCGGCATTCCTGTTCAGCACGCGCCGCCCGCGAGGACGCGGAAGAAGCTCTCGATATCGCTGTCGGCACCCGGGTCACCATCGCGGTTGAAGTCCGCGGTGCTCGGGCATGTCGCGCAGCAGGAGCCGGTGAGGCAGGCGAAGAACGCCTCGATATCCGCATCGGTGCCGGCATCGCCGTCGTGGTCAAAGTCGGCGGTGCAGGCGGGCAGCGGTACCGCCGTCATGCCGAAGGCGGCGCCGAACATTGCGCCGGTCGTTCCCACCGCCGTTGCCACCCCTGTGGTGGGGCTGATGCTGAGCAGGCGGCGGGTGGGCGCATCGATGGTGTACAGCAGCGATGTGGCAGGGTCAAACGCCAGGCCGTTGCAGTCGGTGCCGGTGCCCAACGCGCCCACCAGCGTGTGGGCCCCTGTCGTCGCGCTGATGGACACGAGGCGGGTGCCGCCGGTGATGTCATTGACGCCGAACAACAGGCCGCGCGTCGCGTCGAACTCGAGCCCGCTGATGTTGGACCCCGCCACCGGAGCCCCGATGGTCGTCGCCACGCGGGTGCCGGTGTCGATGCGCAGCAGCTGGCCTGTCGCGCCCGCAATGCCATAGAGGGAAAGCGTGGCGGGATCAAAGCCCAGCCCGGTGATCGTGAGCGTGGTGCCGGAGATGACGCCCAGATCGGTCATCGCCCCGTCAGAGCCGATGGTCCACAGGCGGCGCGTGCTGTCCACCGCGTAGGAATAGCCGCTGTAGTAGTCGCTGGCCATGCCCTGGAAGGTCCGCGGCACCAGGCCCGTCTTACCGAACGTGCCCGTCAGCGTGTTCACGACACCGATGTTGTTGTTGAGATCACCCGCCACGAGGATCGACCCCGAAGCCGCGGCACGGCCCGAAGCGCACACACCTAGCGGAGCCACCAGCGCCGATTGCAGCGCGGGGAACTCGATCGCCGTGCCCTGGTTTGATCCACCGGTGCTGGTGCAGCCCGCGTGGGTGTGGATGCCGATGGCGCGGCCGGTGCTGACATCAACCACCGGTGACCCGGAGTTGCCGCCAGTGGTGTCGGTCCCATAGCGGATGGTCGTGCCCACGTGCGAAACAAACGGGCCGGTGTGTGTCTTCTGCACCTGGTTCCATGTGCTGCTGACCGGAGCCGCCACCGTGCCATACCCGACGATCAGGATCGACTGGCCCGATACCGCAGGGGCTGCCGGGGCCAGCGTGTAGAACGCGTTCTCATGCTGATATGAAGTAATGCCGGTGTTGGAGTTGGGCAGCGTGCCGAAGTACCGCCAGTCGGCCCCGACGCCGCCGCTCACGCCCTGATTAGAGGTCAGTTCCACCGGGAACTGGTCCTGCGCGGGGGGGTGTTGCAGGCCGCCCGAGGCCGTGGACAGCGGCACGTTGAACTCGATCACGCTCGTGGCCGAGATGGTGCAGTGCCCGGCCGTGATGAACTGGTGATTGGCATCATCGATAATCCACGCCGTGCAGCCCACCGTCAGCAGGCGGGCATTGCCCCCCACCGTTGAGAGTGCCCGGTCATCGGTGGGGCCGCAGATCGTGCGAGCGCCGTACGCGGGGGGCTGCCCGGCCGTCACGGCGGAGATCGCCACGCGGCACTCGCCCGCGCCGCCGCGGGACAGCACTTCCACCATCACCTGATCGCCGTTGAAGTACGCAGATGTGTTGGCCCACCACCGCAGCGACTCGGCGTTGAGCACCTGCTGGGAGCCATCGAGCGTGGAAGTGATCCGGATGTACGCGCCGTCCGCGCCGGGGTCGCCCGCCAGCGTGCAGTCGCCGAACGTCAGGCGCAGCCACTCGCCGCCGGGCACCGTGACGCTGGTCTCATAGACCACCGAGAACGCATCCGCATTCCCCGCGCCCGCCACCGGCCCGGAATCAATCGTCAGCGGGACATCGACCGACGAGAGCGACGGCAGGATCGGCTCATCCGCCGCTGCAACCCCGACGCCCCCGCCAAGGCTCCACGCCCCGGCCAGCCCTGCGGCTGCAACCAACAACGCTGGAACCAAACGCCCCGCCCGATTGCTGTGGATCATCGTGTGAGCACCCCTCTGCATGTGCTCCCGGGACGCCCCCGGGCATGCCCGCCAGCCTACCACGCTTGCTCCCCGGTTGGAAGGGCGAAGTTGGCCCAATCCCGCAAGCCGCCCCCACCCCCATTTGATCCACTTCTTATGTCCCCACGTAAGACCCCGCCGCGTCCAGCAGCTGCGCGGGCATGCTGCAGATGCCCGCCGCGCCCAGGCTGGCGGCGATGCGGCGGCGGTGCAGATCAACAAAGCCGCAATAGAACAGGATCGGCGTCGCCGGGTGGTGTGCCCGGACATGCTGCGCCAGCGCCCAGCCCGACGCCCCGCCGCGCCCGCGGCTGATGTCGGAAATAATCAGGCCGAAGGGCGCCTGCGCCAGGGCTGCCGCGGCTTCTTCGTTGCTGCGGCAGGTGTCGGCAAAGATGCCGATGGCCGCGAAGGCACGGCGCTCGCGCAGGTTGTTCAGCGGGTGATCGTCGACCCACAACGCGTGTACCACGCAGCTGCTCTGCACACTCCTGCCCTGCACGCTCCGCGCATCCGCCGCGCTGTGGGCATGAGGCGGCAAGGCGGTAGGCGGCTGCTCGCCCCGCACCTGCTCTCCGCGCACCTGCTCTCCGCGCACCTGCTCTCCGCGCACTTGGCCGGGCCGCCGGCCCGTCGCCTCCCGGAACGCCTCATAAAAACGGCTCATTGATGAGAACCCGCACGCCGCCGCCACCCGCGAGATCGCCCCCGGGCCGCGGCAATCCCCCCGCAGCATGTCCACCGCCCGCGCCACGCGAAGCCCCGTCAGCAACTCCCCCAGCGTCCGCCCCCGCGCCCGCTTGAACAGCACCGCCGCGTATGAAGGGTGCAGCCCCACCGCCCGCGCCACATCCCCCGGCCCCACCCCGGACCGGAAGTTCGCAGCCGCGAACCGCTCCATCGCCTCAACGTGATAGTCGCGCGATGTGGTCATCGGGCGGCAGTGTACCGCGCGGGCCCGCACCCACAATGATTTTTCATTGTGATAAACACCCCTGCCGCGGACTCCTCGCAGTCATCCCCCATTGCCAAGCCTGCACTCCTCAGCACTCCACCATCGCGCTCCATCGCTTCACACTCGTCCCTCACCGCATCAGCATCACCCTGCAACGCGTCGGAACCGCGCATGCCCGCCTCAGCCTCACCCTTCGCCGCTTCAACCCGATCCTTCACCGCCTCAACCCTGCCCTTCACCGCTTCAACCTCGCTCCTCAGCGGTGAAGAATCACCGCGCAGCGATCCACAGCGGTTATTCCGCGCAAAACCTGCCCCCAGATAGGCACAAAACCTCGTTTTCGGGGCCTCCGGGCAGGGTTGTGCGGCGTTCGGTATGCTGTAGGGGTGAGCAAGAAGCCATCCACGAAGGCCAAAAAGCCCGGCACGGGCGACACCCCTGCCCCCGACCCCGCCGCCGCGGCCCCCAAGCCGGGCCGACCCTCCGCGCTGGTGGACACCCGCGTCATCTACTGCGGCGACAACCTCGAACAGCTCGCCAAGCTGCCCGATGCCTGCATCGACCTCATCTACATCGACCCGCCCTTCAACAGCAACCGCAACTACGAGGTGTTCTGGGGGGAAACGAAAGAGAAACGGGCTTTTGAGGATCGGATTGGAAGTACACAGGCGTACATCGACTACATGCGGCCCCGCTGTCAGGAGATGGCGCGCGTGCTGAAGAAGACGGGGAGCTTCTACTACCACTGTGACTGGCACGCCT
>JBBSOF010000091.1:0-4803 GCA_038260025.1 Phycisphaerales bacterium | reverse complement strand
TGCCTTGATGCCTTGATGCCTTGATGCCTTGATGCCTTGATGCCTTGATGCCTTGATGCCTTGATGCCTTGATGCCTTGATGCCTTGATGCCTTGATGCCTTGATGCCTTGATGCCTTCTAATCCACCTTCGGCAACGTCAACCCACTCTGGTCCTGGTACTTCCCACCCTTATCCGCATAGCTCTTCTCGCACACTTGGTCCGCCTTCAGGAAGATCAACTGCGCGATCCCCTCATTGGCGTACACCCGCGCCGGCAGCGGCGTGGTGTTGCTGATCTCCAGCGTCACCTTGCCCCGCCATTCGGGCTCCAAGGGCGTCACGTTCACAATCAGCCCGCAGCGGGCGTACGTGCTCTTGCCGACGCAGATCGCCAGCACGTCGCGCGGGATTTCCAGGTACTCAACCGTCTCGCACAGCGCGAAGCTGTGCGGCGGAATAACGATGTGATCGGTGCCGATCTGCACGGTGTCCACTTCAACCATCAGGTCATCGGTGAACTTCTTGGGATCAACCACCGTGATGCCGCCCGTCCGCGGTGTGGCCGTGAAGATCTTGAAGTGCGACCCCACCCGCACGTCGTAGCCGTAGCTCGACACGCCGTACGAAATCTTCCCGGGGCGCTTCACCGCCTCCTCCCACGGGGAGATCTTCACGAGTTTGCGGATTTGTCCATCCGAGAGCACACCCACGCCGGAACCCCTTGCACCATCTCACTAGACCGACTGAATACCGTACCACACCCTATCAAACAACCCAAAAAACGTGACCACTCCGAGTGGGCTTTCCCACCCCCCGATGCCCGCTGGACCGCGGCAAGATCACATCAAGTTTCCATGTGCCCGGGGCCCACCGGCCACGGCACAGGGGTTCAGCATACCACTACAGATCGTATGAGCAAGGCCCTCGCCCCCAAAATGCAGCGTAAAATTTGTGAACTGCCTGTCGGATGCCTGTAAGCCATTCCAACAGCCAGCCTTGAAGACGCGCTAGGCACTTTACCCCGGTCTTTTCCAGCCAAGTTCTTACCGTCAGGTTGTTCGGTGTTCTCCACCACTGCCGCATGGTTTCCCACCACAACCGACAGGCTTTGCCTGCCCCCAAACGAACGAATCGCCACGCCCGCCCTACTTCCGCCCCAATCCGGCCGGGCCAACACGCCGCCGTTGTCGTACATTGGGTCGCCGGAAGCCTTTGAGCCGCGGACCGGGGCGATGCCCCTGGGGGCGGCTGATGGGCCGGCACTGACTGGAGATTGACGCAATGACGAGTTGCCGCGTGTGGACGGGCGGGGGTGGGTACCAGTTGATGGCCTTAGGCGCGGCAGCCCTCATGCTGCTCGCGGGTTGCTCCAGCAAACCCAAGGCCTCCGCGCGCAATGTTCAGGTGGAGACCCGCGAGATTCCCACGCTGCTCCGCGGCACCGTCGGCGCCGAAGTCGAGTTCCGCGGCGTCGAGCCCGTGCTCGTCTCTGGCTATGGCCTGGTGGTCGGCCTCAACGGCACCGGCGGCGATGTGCTGCCCGATTCCGTTGCCGCGACCATGGAACGGGAGATGGGCCTCAACGGCATCGGCAAGGCGAACGAGATCGGCGGCGACGCCGTTGCCAACAAGAGCCCGCGGGAAATTCTTCGCGACAAAAACGTGGCCGTTGTGCTCGTGCAGGCGGCCATCCCCCCGGGTGCCCCCGCGAATGCCACGTTCGATGTGTTCGTGCAGGCCCTCAACGCCTCCGACCTCGAGGGCGGCACCCTCTGGACAACCGAACTCCGCATCGGCGGCGCGGCAACCCTCGGCGGTGTGCAGGCCCGCCGCATCGCCGTTTCTCGCGGCCCTGTGTTCATCAACCCGTTCGATACCGCCGGCGGTGATGGGCACGACATCGCGCGCGTCGCAGGCCGCGTGCTCGCGGGCGGGCAGGTCACCAACCCGCTGGGCATCGAGCTTGTCCTGATGAACCCCAGCTTCGCCCGCACCCGCGCCATCGTCTCCGCCATCAACAGCCGCTACCCCTCAGGCCCCGGAGACCCAGTCACCACCGCCCGCGGCCGTTCCGGCCCCGATGCCCGCACCGGCACCGGCGGCAGCGTCGAGCTCCACGTCCCCAACCGCTTCCGCCAGACGCCCGCCGAGTTCCTCCAGCTCATCCGCCATGTCCAGATCGAGCAGGGATACCCCGAGGCCTACGCCCGCCGGTACGTCGAAGGCATGAAGGCCGAGCCCGTGCTCGCCGATGACCTCTCCTGGTGCCTCGAAGCCCTCGGCAACAAGTCCCTCCCCTTCATCCGCGAGCTCTACGACTACCCCGAGCGCCGCGTGCAGATGGCCGCCCTCAAGGCCGGCGCACGCCTCGACGACCCCATCGCCGCGCCGCACCTGAAGGAAGTGGCGCTCAACGCCGGCGGCTCCACCAAGACCCAGGCAATCGCCCTGCTGGGCCGTATCAACAACTCCGGGCCGACGATTGATGAAACCCTCCGCGACATGCTCGCCGAGGAGGAACTTGAAGTCCGCGTCGCAGCCTACGAAGCGCTCTCCGGCCGCGCCGAGCGCGCCCAACTCGCCCGCCTGGAAAACCTTCAGAAGTCCAACCCTGATTCCGCCGAAGCCCGCATCTCCCCCACCCGCCTCCAGATCATCGCCAGCGCCAACCTCTCGGGCCGCAACATCCAGGGCATCGAGCGCATGTTCGTCGAAGACAAGTTCTTCCTCGATGTCGTCCCCGTCGGCGACCCGCTTATCTATGTCTCGCAGCAGGGCCAGCCGCGGATCGTGCTGTTCGGCGAGGACAATGATGTCCGCCGCCCCGTGGTGGCCTCCGCATGGAACAACCGCCTGATGCTGACTGCCGATGAGGGCTCCGAAGATGTGCGCGTCTACTACAAGCCCGAGACCGCGGGCCGCGCGATGCAGCAGACCGTCAAGGGCCGCCTGCCGCGTCTGATCGAGTACATGGCCCGCAAGACAACGCCCGAAGACCCCCGCCCCGGCCTTAACTTCAGCTACTCGCAGGTCGTGGGCGCACTCTCCGCCCTGCAGCTTGCGGGCGGCACCCGCGCCGCCTTCGCCACCGAGGGCGAGAAGCTCAAGCTCGAACTCAACAGCGCCCTCAGCTCTGCGCAGATGGCCCAGCGCCCCGAAACCCCCGGCGACAAGCAGATCCTCGTGGTGCAGCCGCGCCCCTCAGAGTCCCCCGCCGCCCCAGACCCCACCGCCGCAGCCCCCAAGCCCGTCCCCATCAGCCCCGCGACCGAAGAAGAACGCAAACGCGCCCGCGAGGCCGAAGCCAAGCGCGTCAAGGGCTGAGCAGCGCGCACTTTCGCAACCCCGCTAGACTCTGCCCATGCCATCAACGATCATGGGGAACACGAGGGTCGTGCCGCGCTTCGCCGGTGTTTCCACGTTCTGCCGCTACCCGCTTCTTGAAGCGGTGCCCCCGGAATCCCGCCCTCTCGACTGGGCCATTTATGGCGCACCCTTCGACGGCGGCGTGACCTACCGCCCCGGCGCCCGCTTCGGCCCGCGAGCCATCCGCGATGCATCGCAGTACGTCAAGCGCTACCACCTCGAGCACGCCGTCGATGTGTGCGAAAAACTCAGCCTCTGCGATGCGGGCGATGCCCCGCTCCACCCCTACGCCAGCAAGGCAACGCTCGACGCCATCACGGCGTGGGCCACGGGCCTCGCCGATCCCGGCACACGCCTCTTCGCCGTCGGCGGCGACCACTCCATCGCCTACGCGAACATGAAAGCAACCTGGCTCCGCCGCGGCAAGCCTTCCGGCGGCCTTGCGCTGCTCCACTTCGACAGCCACCTCGACACCGTCGATGAGGTGTGGGGCGAAAAATGGGGCCACGCCTCCGTCTTCCGCCGCGCCATCGAGGATGGCATCATCAACCCCCGTCGCATGCTCTCCATCGGCATCAAGGGCCCCCTCAACTCCGCCGCAGACCTCGACTATGCCACCCAGCAGGGCATCACCGTTCTAACCTATTCACAGTGGTCCCGCGCAGAACGCGACGCCACCGGCGAAGTTGAAGAGTTCATCGCCGCCCTCGGCGGCGCCGAGGCCTACCTCACCTTCGACATCGACGTCATAGACCCCGCGTTCGCCCCCGGCACCGGCACACCCTCCGTCGGAGGCATGACCTCCGCCGAAGCCCTGAGCGCCCTCCGATCCCTCAAGGGCGCCAACATCGTCGGCGCCGACGTCGTCGAAGTCCTCCCCGATCGCGACGTCGCCGGCAACACCGCCCTGCTCGCCGCCCATGTGATGTTCGAGGTCCTGGCCCTCTCCGCGTGCCGCTGACCTTTCTTACGGTCAGTGTCTTCGTCCGCGTCATCAAACCACGTCAACCTTCCCTCACACACGCGGCCGGCATCGGACCACCAAGCGTATGATTCGCCATGGAACACGCCCGCATTTCCAGCAATCCGGCGATCCAGAACGGTCAACCCTGCCTCTAAGGCACTCGGTACACCGTGCGGCGCATTCTTCAGATAGTCGCCCAATACCCCGACCGTGCAGAACTCCGCCGGAACTTCCCAGACCTTGAAGATGACGGAATCTGCGCCGCCCTGGCCTACGCCGCGGCAAGCATTGAAGAATGGGGCTTCCCAGTGGCGAAGAGCGCGTGAAGTTTCTGCTCGATCAGGGCGTGCAGATTCTCGCGGTCGAACTATTCGCCGCACGCGGGCACAGCGGGCGCGTCCCGTTTGATCGCTAGGCTCGCCCCGTCAAAAATCCCCCAAACCCTTTGGCAGCCAATTTCATCCCCGTGCCAGATTGGCAGGTGTATATATG
>JBBSOF010000090.1:0-5052 GCA_038260025.1 Phycisphaerales bacterium | reverse complement strand
CGCCACCGAGCCGCCGGCGGTGCCGTTCTGCACATGCGGGATGACCTCGAACACCTGCTTGCCGGTCTCGACGTCGAACACGTGCAGGTCGCCTGATTCGCTGCCGCCTTCGCTGAGAGAGACCGCGACGAGCTTGCCATCGGGGCTGGCCTCGTACCAGTCGATGGCGGTGGTGCCCTCGCTGTTCATGGTGTTGGGGTCGACCAGCACCCGCGCCGTGTCGGGGTGGTGCGGGGAATCCATCACCACCAGGAAGGGCTGCTGCTTGGGTGGCTGGCGCTTCACCGCGAACATCTTGCCGCCGTGGAAGGCGGGGGAGCCGTAGGACACCGAGGACGCCGAGAGCACCTGCGTCACGCGCTCGCGGATGGCCTCGACATCGGGCAGGTTGTCGAGTACGGAACGGGCGTAGTCATTCTGCGACTCACTCCAGTTCTTCACATCGGCGCTGTTCCAGTCTTCCAGCCAGCGGTAGGGGTCGCTCACCTTCACGCCGTGAAACGTGTCCTCGACCGCGCGGGCCTGGGTCTTGGGGGGCGCATCCTGCGCGAGCGAAATGGACGCGGGGACAGCGATCGCGAGGCAGGCAAGCAGCAGGGGGTACCGCATAGTCAAAGCTCCCGTATGGACGGCACCTCAGTTGGGCATACCGCCGAGCCACAAGAGTAACGCACGATTGGCTCCTCCGCCGGGCCTCTTTACTCCGACAGCAACTTCCGCAGCGTTCGGCGGCTGAGGTCCAGCACCACCACATACGCCACGAACGCAGCGATGAGCGGGATCCAGAATATAAAGGGGCACCCGAACACCAGCACCGCCGTCACCGCCAGCAGCACCGGCACCAGCCACGCCACCAGCATGGCGTTGCGTGCCAGCGGCCCGCTGGGGGCGCGGCGGCCCAGGCCCGCGAGGTACACCATGCTGATCACATGCGTGAGCACCCACAGCGCCACGACGCCCAGCCACACCAGCCCCGTCGCCCCGACCAAGCGACTCCCGATCACGGGTTTGAGAAACGCGACGCCCGACAGAACCAGCCAGCACTCGCCGACTCGGAGCACAAGCGTGAGCCATCGCGTCGATGCACGGAGGGGTAGGTCCACAATCACCGGGTGCGGCTCGGTAAGCAGCCACCAGCCGGCACCCGAAGCCGCACAGCCCAGCAGCAGCCCAACCGTGCTGAGCCCATGAAGGGTGATAAAACCAGGTGCGCGCATAAAGCTGACAACGATGCCGAGCAGAATCCCCGCAAACCGCACCGTCACCGCCAGTTCGACCAGCAGCGCGCCCTGATGCAGGCGGGCGCGAAGGTCGGCTCCGCCGAAGCGAACCAGCCGCCCCTGAAGAGATCTTTCCACCGGTATTCCACATTCTGGGCACACCGCGGGTGGGGACAGTCCGCGCAGATCAAAACCGCATGTAAGACACATGAGCGCCGGATTCACAACCGCTGGCGACGTCATGCTCATGGCCGGTCGTACTAATGGTGGCCGGGTGTGTGTGAACCGCGGCCCCCGCCGCTGCCGGCGCGAACGGCATCGATGGCCTTGAGAACACCATCCGCCGTGACATCCTCGTGCAGGGTTTCATCCATTAGAACGGCAGGCGCCGTGCCGCAGGAGCCCAGGCACTCGAGCTCAATCAGTGTAAACTCGCCATCATCGGTGGTCTCGCCGACATCGATCCCCAGTTTCCCGCGAATCGCATCCGTAATGGACTGCTGCCCGCAGAACTCGCAGGCGATGGATCGGCACACCTGAATGAGATGCCGGCCCTTGGGTTTGAGCCAGTACTCTTCATAGAAGCTTGCGGTGTCGTACACCTGGGCCGGGTCGATGGCGAGGAACGCGGCAATCTCCTTCATGGCCGCTGCGGGAACCCAGCCGTACGTGTGCTGGACGGCATGCAGGCAAGGCAGGAGTGCGGCAAGCTTGGTCTCATAACGTGGGAGCACCCGCTCGCGAAGCTCGGTTTGCATCGCGGGAGTCAGGTACGGCTCGGCCCGTGACCCATCGGGCGTTAATGTGGAGGAGTTTTTGGTGATCCATGCCATAGGGCCCATGATAGCGGCCTTCGCATAAACACCACAACGACCGAAAAAAAGCACCACTTCGCCCCATAGTTGTGGTATGTTGCCCGGGTCTTGGCGCGTGAGGCGCGTGTGGGCGCTAACGCATTCACGTCTAACTTTCGGAGGGTGAAGTATGTCGAATCAGAGCATGTTGGTTATTGGGGCTTCGCTTCTGTGCGCAGCCGCGGGCATGGCAACCACGGCGAACGCGCAGGTCAAGGGTGGCAGCAGCCTGCCCCTGTGGACCAACATCATTGATGTGAACGCGCCTCAGATCGGGAACTACGGCCAGCGCGGCACCTGCCCCTGCTCCGGCCAGACCACTCCCGAGAACGAGGCCAACTGCGGCATCCCCGATGACACTGTCAACGGCGGCTGCAACTCCGTGGTTCCCGTCTATAGCACCATCGCGCTGGGCCAGTCCATCTGCGGCACCGCGCAGATCGGCACCAACAACCTGCGCGACACCGACTGGTACCGCTTCACGCTCACCCAGACCACGAGCATCGAGTGGGTTGTGCGGGCCGAGTTCCCCGTGCAGCTGCTGGTCCTTGCCGATGTGTGCCCCGGCGCCCTGCAGGATCCCAATGCGGTCGCCAACGTTCCCGCCTGCACCGACGGCATCATTGCCCTGCAGAACCTGCCCCCCGGCAGCTACATCGGCTTCGTCTCGCCCCAGCAGGGCAGCCCCTTCTTTGAGTGCAACACCGGCAGCAACCAGTACGTCGCAACGCTGCGCGCACTCGAGCCCCGCGGCGCCTGCTGCGTGGGCGGCGGCTGCACCCCCGGCCTCACGGCATCTCAGTGCGCCGGCCAGGGCGGCGTCTATCAGGGCAACAACTCCAACTGCGGCGATTCCAGCTACACCATCGCCCAGGGCGGCTCCGCATTCCAGAGCATCGCCGGTAGCGGCACGCTCGCCGGCGTCGCGAGCACCTGCGATGACTGCTCAGAAGCGGTCACTATTCCCTTCAACTTCAGCTTCTATGGCACGCCCTACACCAGCGTGAACGTCCACTCCAACGGCTTCCTGCAGTTCGGCGCTCCCTTCGTTGCATACGTCAACGATGTGATCCCCTCGGCCGCGCAGCCCAACAATGCGATCTACCCCTTCTGGGACGATCTCAACCCCTTAAGCGCCGGCAACATCTACACCACCACCACCGGCACCGCTCCCAACCGCAAGTTCATCGTCGAGTGGAACGCGGTCACGCAGTACGCCGCCACCACCAGCGAGACCTTCCAGGCCGTGCTGTCTGAGGGCACCAACGGCATCGAGTTCCGCTACGGCAACGTCACCCCCGATGTTGGCGGCGACTACACCATCGGCGTCGAGAACGACACCGGCACGGTGGCCACCAGCGTCCCCGGCACCAGCATCGGCGCCGGCAATACGTCCCTCCAGGTGACCTTCGTCCCCGGTGTCAACCCCTGCAGCGGCCCAGCCTGCGGCACGGCTGACTTCGACGGCGACGGCGACGTCGGCACCGATGCCGACATCGAGGCCTTCTTCGCCTGCCTCGGCGGCAACTGCTGTGCGACGTGCTTCCCCGGCGGCGCCGACTTCAACGGCGATGGCGACACCGGTACCGACGCCGATATCGAGGCGTTCTTCCGCGTGCTCTCCGGCGGCAACTGCTAAGCCGACCCTCCTGACCGGCCCCCAGGGCCGGGATATCTACTAATTCCTTCAAGGACCCCGGCCATGCGCCGGGGTCTTTTTATTTGCACCGCACCAAAGCACGGAACGGCCTCGCCACGTCGTGGTAGGCTTGTGCATGCCCGGCATGCCGCGTCGGCGCGCTCGCAACTCATGGAGACCCACCAAATGAAGATCACGCTTGTCCTCCCGATCAGCATCATGGCTCTCTTTACCTGCACGGTTTCAACGTGGGCACAGTCGCTGCCGCGGGTGGGCGTGCTGGGGGCGGAAGCGGCCGCCAGCGTGGAAGATGTGCGCAGCAAACTGATGGCTACGGGCCGCTTCGCCGACGTGGTGACCATCCCTGTGGTGACGCCGGCGGCGACTCCCACGCTCGCCACACTTCAGGAATACGACGCCGTGATTCTCTGGTCCAATCAGAGCTTTGTCAGCGGCGTCGAGATGGGCAACGTACTCGCCGACTATGTTGATAGTGGCGGTGGCGTTGTCAACGCCGTGTTCAGCGTCAGCACCACCACCGCCAACCGCTTCCTGAGCGGTCGGTGGGACGCTTCGTACCAGATCATCGTGCAGAACGGTGGCAACACAGGCACGGCCGTGGGCGTCGGCATCGGCACCCGCCTCATCCCTGATCATCCCACGCTCGCCAACGTCAACACCTTCCTCGGCGGCGCCAACTGCTTCCGTCCGACGCAGACGGCCCTGCAGCCGCACGGGGTGCTGGTGGCACAGTGGGTTGATGGCAAGACGCTCGTTGCCGTCAGCAGCACACGCCCCAACCGTGTCGACCTGGGCATGTTCCCACCCTCCACCACCGCCACCACCACCGGCTGGAATGCCGCGACCGACGGCGCGGTGCTGATGGCGAATGCCCTTGTGTTCGTCACGACGCCCGCCGCGCCGCCATGCGGCTCCGCCGACTTCAACAATGACGGCGATACCGGTACCGACCAGGACATCGAAGCGTTCTTTGCGTGCCTCTCCGGCAACTGCTGCGCCACGTGCCCGGCGAACGCTGACTTCAACAGCGATGGAGATGTGGGCACCGACGCCGATATCGAAGCTTTCTTCCGCGTGCTCGCCGGCGGCACCTGCTGACACGTGGCCGTGAGTCGATAGATTTCTCTTTTGATCAAGAGGACAACACGATGAAACCCAACTATGTGCCGGCCATCAGTGCGATGTGTCTTGTGAGCGCCGGGGCTAGCGCACAGGTAGTGTTGTTCGATGATTTCGAAGGGCCAGTTCCCACCGCAATCGCACCTGGTGTCGCGCAGCGTGAGGGTGTGCAGGGCTTTGCCGGGCTCGGTCGCTCGGG
>JBBSOF010000089.1:0-5102 GCA_038260025.1 Phycisphaerales bacterium | reverse complement strand
GACCTGGCGCCGGAGATGTCTGCCGCGGCGGTGCGGGATGCGGTGCTGGCGCGGCTGGCGGCGAAGGACTGCGAGGATGTGCTGGTGGTGAACTTCGCCAACGCGGACATGGTCGGGCACACGGGGGACCTGAAGGCGGCGGTGCGGGCGTGCGAGGTGGTGGATGCGTGCGTGGGGCAGATTGTGGAGGCGGTGCTGGCCCGCGATGGGTCGCTGGTGATCACGGCGGACCACGGCAACGCCGAGCAGATGTGGGACCCCGAGCACGACTGCCCGCACACGAGCCACACGACGTACGACGTGCCGCTGTTTGTGGTGGGCCGGGCCTTCAAGGGCCGGTCGCTGCGCGAGGGCGGCAGGCTGGGGGA
Organism: Phycisphaerales bacterium; assembly: GCA_038260025.1. Classification (GTDB taxonomy): domain Bacteria; phylum Planctomycetota; class Phycisphaerae; order Phycisphaerales; family UBA1924; genus JAEYTB01. Next base: position 4,734 of record JBBSOF010000089.1, on the reverse strand, counting down.
CGTTGTCCCCACCACGCTGGAGATGAAGGGCCTGATCAGGCCGGAGGCGATGACGGGGCGGTCGCTGCTGGGGGGGTGAGGGCCGGGCGGAATGGCCGGGGGGTGGCCGGTCACTCGGGGATGTCGTCGTCGGGCGGGCTGAGCAGGCGGGCGATGGATTCTTCGAGCCGCCGCAGACGGGTCTGGGCATCGCGCAGACTTTGCTCGACGGCGATGACCTGCTCGCTCAGATCGTCGACCCGCCGGTCCACAAACATCTGCGATTCTTCCAGCCGGGCCACGCGGGCTGACTGCTGGCGCTCTTCCTGGTGCTCTGGCGATTCTGCCATGCCGCAATCCTCCGCCAAGTTGAGGTATAGTCTACGCCCCATGAGATACCGCCTTGCCCTGATCGCGCTTGCCCTGCCCGCCGCTGCCGCCTGCGCCGTCGCAGACGAGCCCGCGCTCACGCTCACGCCCGCGAGCATTAACCTTCAGCCCGAGCCTCAGCCGCCCGCGGTCGAGGCGGGTGCATCGCAGGATGCCGAGGGGGCGAGCGGGGCGACGATTGACACGACGTCGAGCCTGAACGCGGCGCCCGCGGGAGTGGAGTTCGGTGACCCCAAGTCGAAGTGGTGGTCGATCGGCGCGGGCGCGGCCAGCAACGGAACGGATGTTGACCTGAACCTGTACGGCCGCTTTGAGTATTTCATCGCGAAAGACATCGAGCTCATGGGTGAGCTGGGCGGCTGGACGTATGCGCAGGAGGACAAGGACGCGGTCGCCGTCAACACGTCACTGGTCCTGCGGTATCACTGGTTCAACAACGGGCGGACGACGATCTTTGTTGATGGGGGCATCGGTCTGCTGTTCAGCAACGACCCGGTAAATCGCTCGGGCGCCAACGAGGGCACGGTGTTTAACTTTACGCCGCGCATGGGCGGGGGCGTGACGCACCAGCTGACGGATGATGGCGTGCGGCTGGAAGTGGGCCTGCGCTGGGCGCACGTGAGCAACGCTCGGATCGGCGGGGCGAACGACAACCCCGGGCGCGACAGCGCCATGATCTATGCGGGCCTGATCTTCCCGTTCTAAGGGGTGGGCCGTTCCTAAGGGGTGGGCCGTTCTGAGGGCCGGGTATCAGCTCCGCGCGGTGCGGGGCGTGATGGTCGCGAGGTCGGCGCACACCACGCGATTGCGGCCTGCACGCTTGGCGGCGTATAGGTTGCGGTCTGCTTCTTCAACCCATATTTCGGGCGATGCGGGGCACTGGCCGGCGCACCCGGCGACGCCGATGGACACGGTGACGCGCAGGCCGGGGATGCGGGCCCATCGGGCGGCCTCGACGGCGGCGCGGACGCGGTCGCAGAGCAGCACGGCGTCGGTCGTCACGGTGTCGGGCATCAGCAGCACGAACTCCTCGCCGCCGTAACGGCAGGCGAGGTCTGACTGGCGGGACTCGCGCTGGAGGATTTTGGCGATAGTCTGAAGCACCAGGTCACCGATAGGGTGGCCGTGGCTGTCGTTGACGGTCTTGAAATGGTCAAGGTCGAGCAGGCCCACGGAGAGCGGGTGGCCGTGGCGGGCGCAGCGGGCGTGCTCTTCCATCCAGCGGCGGTCGAAGAATGTGCGGTTCCAAAGGCCGGTGAGGCCGTCGATCTGGGCACGCTGGGCCAGCATCTGGACCAGCTGCTGCATGCGGAGGGCGGAGCGGACGCGGACGCGGAGCTCGGTCATCTCGAAGGGCTTGGTCACATAGTCGATTGCGCCCATGTCGAAGGTAGCGACCTTGTCGGAAGGGTTCTGCTGGCCCGACAGGACGATCACGGGGATGTCCTGCGTCGCGGCGTTCTCCTTGAGTTTGCGGAGCACGGTGAGGCCGTCCATCAGCGGCATGTCGAGGTCGAGGACGATGAGGCTGGGGCGGTGAGTTTGTGCCGCGGCAAGGCCTTCGATGCCGTCGAACGCGCTGCAGAACTCGAGGTCCTCGTTCTTGAGGTGAGACTTGAGGAGGCGGTGGACGTCCATGCTGTCGTCGACGATCAGCACGGTTGGGCGTGTTTCTTCGGGGCGTGGCAATGGTGCGTTGGGCAGGGTCACAATCGGCTCCTGTTCATGCGGCCCGGTTTGCTCCGCCGGCTGCCGCGCGATGGCACAGGTCTGCGAGCACACGGACTTCGGACGCGACTGATTCCAGGCGCGTGCCGGCCTGGAGCAGGTTCTCGAGGCGGGCGGCGGCATCGCCGATGGTCGGGAACCCGTAGCCCGCGCAGGAGCCCTTCAGTTGATGAGCGATCCGCCGCAGGCCCTGCGCCTCTCCCGACTCCCATGCCTCAACCACGGTGTCGGCGCGCTTTGGCAGGTCTTCCAGGAACTGCCGGAGCAGGTCGGCCATCAGGGGGTCGCCGGCCAGGGGGCTGACGAATGCGTTGGCCATGGGGTCTGGCTTGGGGTCGGGGTTGTGATCGTCTGGGTCACGGTTCACGGGTCACAGGGCCTCCTCACATGACATCGGCACTTGACGACCGCCCCATAAGTCCGGGCACGCATTTGGGTGATATCAGCGGGGGATGCCCCGGTGTTTGGCGGGCCAGAGCGCGTGGTTATCGGTATCCCCAGCCGCCGCCGCCGGGGGTTTGCAGGGTCAGCGTGGCGTTAATGGGGAGGTCGATTGCGGCGCTAGAGGGCAGCATGTGCGGCACGCCACCGGGCAGGGTCAGTTGCTGCTCGCCGGGGGCACCGTTGTTGCCGCCTGCCGCGCCGTGGGGGCCTTGCATGCGGTTCTGGGTGAGGAGGGAGAGTGAGACGGGCGTGAGGAAGGTGTAGCAGCGGATGACGCCATCGCCGCCGCGGAACTGGCCGGTTCCGCCGGAGCCGCGACGGACGGAGAACCGATCGAGGCGCACGGGGTAGCGGAGCTCGAGGATCTCGGGATCGGTGATGCGGGTGTTGGTCATGTGGGTATGGACGGCGTGGGCCCCGTTGAAACCGGGCCCTGCGCCCGCGCCGCCGCACACGGTTTCGTAATAGCCGAAGTCGCTGTTGCCGAAGACGACGTTGTTCATGGTGCCCTGGCTGCATGCGGCGACGCCGAAGCAGGTGAGGAGTGCATCAACCAGGCGCTGGCTGGTTTCGACGTTGCCGCCGGATACGGCGGGGCAGTGCGCCGGGTCGTCCGGGAATGTCGGGTTGAGCATTCCCGGGGCGACGCGGAGGTCAACGGCATCGAGGATGCCCTCGTTGAGCGGCAGTTCGCCGCCGGCGAGGCAGCGCAGGATGTACATGACGGCGCTGCGGACCACGCCCAGCGGGGCGTTGAGATTGAAGGGGTGGGGGGATGCGGCGCCTTGTTGCGTGGTGTCGATGGCCGCGGGCGAGGCTGCGATGTGGATGGTCCAGCGGTCTGCCTGCTGGAGGACACGCACATTGATGGTGGAGCCGTCATCGAGGACTGCCTGGGCATCGAGGGGTTGGCCAGAAAAGCGGCGCAGAGAGTCGAGAACGCGGGCGGTGCTGCCGGCGCGGAGGCTGGATATCGCGGTGAGGAGGGATGTGCCGTGGTTTATTGCGAGGCGCGTGACGGCGTCGACGCCCCGCGCGTTTGCCGCGAGCTGGGCCTGGATGTCGGCGAGGTTCTCTTCAACGGCCCGTGATGGGAATGGGCCGGACTGCAACAGCGTGCGGAAGGCATCGAGGTGTGGTGTGCCGTCCTTGACGAGGTGGAGCGGGGGGATGACGACGCCTTCTTCCGAGAGCGAGCGTGCGGTGGGCGACATGGAGCCGGGGCGGATGCCGCCGATTTCCGCGTGGTGTGCGCGTGAAGCCACGAAGGCCACACGATGGCCATCCACGAACACGGGCGAAATGACGGTGACATCTGGCAGGTGCGAGCCGCCGAAAGCGGGGTGGTTGGTGACCACGGCATCGCCGGGCTGCATGTCGAGCGCTGCGTTCACGAGCCGGACGCAGAGGCCGAGAGCGCCCAGGTGTACCGGGATGTGGGGGGCGTTGACGACGAGCGAGCCATCGGCATCGAGCACAGCGCAGGAGAAATCGAGACGGTCTTTGATGTTCGTTGAGAACGCGGTGCGACGGAGCGTTTCGCCCATGTCGCCTGCGATTGCGGTGAGGCGCGCGGTGAGGAGTTCGGGGATTGCCTGCGGGGGTGCGGCGGGCGCGGTTGGCGTTGCAATGCGCTGAAGGATGAGAGCTGCGGCTTCGTCCACGTGGAGGCGCCAGTCGCGGTCCAGGATGGTGGTGGCGTGCGATTCGGCGATGATGGCGGGGCCGACCAGGGATGCGCCGGGTGCGAGGGTCTCGCGGTCGATGATCGGGAGTTCGGTAGGGTTGGGGGCGGCGGGTCTGGTTGGCGCGATCCTGGGTGCATCGGGCGCGTGCGGACTGTTCGGCGTGTGGGTACGCGGCCGGGGCAGCTCACGTGCGACCACACGCACGGATTCGACTTCCAGGCCGCGGGCGGGGGGCGGGTAGCCGTAAAGCTGCGTGAACTGGCGCGTGAACGCCGTGCGGATCGACTCCGCGGCTGGGGTTGCATCGGCCTCTACCCACACCACGGCCTCCTGCCCGTGGAGGCGAGCGCCCACGAGACGCCTTGCGATGGCAGCGCGGTCGGGGGTGATGCCTTCGGAACGAAGGTTCTGCAACGCCTCCTGCTCTGCCTCTTGCATCACAGCGGCCAGGTCGATTGCTTCGAGGGGCCTGAGGATTTGGCGCTGGGCGAAGCGTTCCATCGCT
>JBBSOF010000088.1:0-5142 GCA_038260025.1 Phycisphaerales bacterium | reverse complement strand
CGAGCGCGGTGTGCGTCGCCTGCATGTTGAACTGACGCGGCCGTATGCCGTTCCTGAATGCACCGAGGTCACGCTCAGCCGCCCCAGCCGCAACCCCCGCCACCTGTGGACGCTCCTGCGGAAATCGTGCGGATGGAGCCGTGCGAATCGCACCTGCCCGAGCGGCCTTCCGTGAGTCTTCGGTGATGCAGCCGGTGCGCCGCGCGGCCAGTGCGCAACGCCCTGCACCTCGGTGCAGAGCGTTGAAGTGACCCCGACGGCATAGGGCGTCCACGATATCGCCCATGTCGGGACTGTCGCCCTAGAGGCCGTGCCGGCGGCCGAAGCGCCTACCAACGCTCATGAAATCAGGCACTTTTCCACCGCTCCCCCTGTTTGGGGGTGACAACCCGCAGCCGCTTGGTGCATCGCGGCTAATCGCCACAGATCGAGCACTGAATGCGGACTCCTGAAGTGCGGATCTGCCCGGTCGGCTTGGGCGCTCGCCCAATCAGCCATGCCTCGTTCACTGCCCTGCTCAATCGGTCTGGATTCGCGGATGGCGCATACGGACTCCCGGATCCGCTTCGCCTTGTGCCCCGCCGCCACCTACTGATCCAGGTCAGCCAGCAGGGCCTTCTTTCGTTCCTTGTCACCGATGGCGTCATTGCGCCGGCGAACTCGCTCTTGCCACTCGCGGTCCCTTCTCTCTCCTTCTCCAACCGCTGAGTTCGCACCGCAAGCGCACTGTTGAAGACTCCAGCCAAGAGCGAGTTCAAGCCCAGATCAAGGGAGTGGCGAGAAGTGTCTGCACTCAGGACCCTCATGGATTGATGGCGAGTTCGCGGAACTCCTCGCGAAGAATCTCGTTCTCGTGGATACCCGCCAGAAGCCGCGACGGCCGATGATCCAAAGCAAGTTCTCGGATTCCGTACACGACACCGCAAGTCGCGCTCCGGAAGGCCTTTAGGCCCGGCGCTCGAGACCGAATGGGCATCCATACCAACCTCGGCGAAGATGCCCGCGAGGGGGCAGACGCCCCACAACCGGCCCTGCCAAAGAGGTGGACAACCCATAGGTAACCGGATGCAGATGGCCATCAGTGAGACCTTTGCTTCGATTCAAGGCGAGGGCAAGCTTGTTGGGGTTCCATCATTCTTTATCCGAGTGAGCGGGTGCAACCTGCGTTGCGCGTGGTGCGATACTCCCTATGCGAGTTGGGCACCCGACGGTCAGCCAGTGGGCACTGCAGAACTAGTCCAGCGGGCCATGGCATCTGGCGTCCGCCATGTGGTACTTACTGGCGGCGAACCGATGCTCTTCCAAGGTAGCGCAGCGTTGTCCCAGCGACTCCATGACGTTGGGTTCCATGTCACGGTAGAGACAGCCGGCACAGTCTCCCAAACTGTTCATTGTGACCTTTTGAGCGTCAGCCCCAAGCTTGCCAACTCAACGCCCCTCAGAGGAGACCCGCGCGATCCCGATGGCGTCTGGCGAGCGCGACACGAGCAGCGGCGATTGAATCTCCCAGTACTTCAATCGCTTTGGGACCAATACCCCGAGCATCAGATGAAATTCGTGGTGTCTGCACCTGCGGATTGTGCCGAAATCGACGCTCTCTTGTTGAGGCTCCGCAACTGGGCGCCTTCAGACATCCTGCTGATGCCTGAAGGAGTTCAGGCACCAACCAGCGAGCAGACTGCGTGGATAGTCCAAGAGTGCATGAACCGCGGTTGGAGGTACTGCAGCCGGCTGCATCTTCAACTCTTCGGGAACCGACGCGGGACGTGAGACTCGTCGAATCGCCACCGCTGTAGGCAGACTCGAGCGGCGTCTTCGTCGACTTGCGAGATCACTCGCAGGCCACGTTTGACGACCGTGGCGAAGAGTCCGCAGGCGTTGCGCTTTGCAACGCGTAATGCGTGCACAGCCGCAGCGAATACGAAGAGTTGGCTCGATTCGGACCGGCGAAGGTGGCCGGACACGATCGCCGCTTCGTACAGGCGTTGCAAGCGGGACGGATCTTGAAGATCAACTTCGATGATGTTCGTCCAGTTCGGAGTCTTGACCGCCCCATCGCGGCGATCTGAGGGATACCTGTTCAACCCTCGGCCCCGTCGGATGGCGGACATCGCCCAGAGCCTTCTTCGAGCTGGGCTGGGAGTGCTTTGGGCTGGAGGCGGGGCTTGTATTCGTACCTTTGCGGCGTCTCGAGCGGAGGGCGCCGGTGGGTTGAAGGGTGCGGAACACCGCCGCATTCCCGCAGAGGACTCAGTAGGAACCACCGGCTAGGACTCGGAATCCACGCCAATGATCCCGAATGGACGGGAATCCATGTACCCGTTCGCGCACAAATCGGCGGATCGTCCGGCTCACGCACCAGTTGTTCTAGGGTTCGGCGAGACGTCTAAGCCTTTCTGGCAGTTTCGTCCATCAACCGTTAATGACCCCGATGGGATTCGAACCCATGTACCTACCGTGAAAGGGTAGTGTCCTGAACCAGGCTAGACGACGGGGCCGTCGTAGGCCGCAAGTCTAGGTCTCTTCCCTGCCGCTAGCATCCGCCATCCATGGCCCAGCCGACCATCACACCCTGGCCGCTGCCGCCCGCCGCCACCTCCGTCATCATCGTCGGCGGCTCGTTTGATCCCCCCCACCGCGCCCACACCGCCATTCCTGAGCAGGTCCGCCGTGCCCGTGCCGCGCATCACGCTGCGCCTTGGCTTCTCTATGTCCCCGCCGCCGCCTCGCCCTTCAAAGCCGCCGCCCCCCCAACCGCGCCCCACCATCGCCTCGCCATGCTCCGCCTAGCGATCTCCCCGCTCCCCGCCGCGGCAGTCTGGACTGACGAACTCGACCGTGCCGCCCCACTCTCCCCCAGCTACACCATCGACACCCTCCGCCGCGCCCGCGGCATCGCACCCCATGCCAGCCTGCACCTGCTCATCGGCGCCGATCAGGCCGTGCAGTTCCACAAGTGGCGCGACTACCACGCCATCCTTCAGCTCGCTCAGCCGATCGTGCTCCTCCGCCCGCCCGTCCCCACCGCCGCGGCGCTGCGCTCAGCCCTCGCCGCTACCCTCGCCTGGACCGATGCCGAACTCGACCGTTGGGCCGGCACCTATACCGCAACCGCCGATGTGATGGACGCCAGCGCCACCGCCATCCGCGCGGCAATCACCGCCGGGACCAGCCCGCGCGACATCCCCGCCCTCGACCCAGCAGTGGCGTCCTACATCATTGTACATCATCTCTACGCGGCGGAAACCCCAGACGCGGTCTGACCCATCGCGCCGTCACGCGCCCGCGAAACAAAGCCCGCGCTCACCCCACGGCCTTCTTCAGCGCCTCCGCCTTGTCCGTCTTCTCCCACGTGAAGTGCTCGAGCTTCTCACCGCGGTGCGCCCGCTTCACGCGGTCGTAGTATGCGATCTCGAAGGGCTTGCGCCCGAAGTGTCCATGCCGCGCCGTCGCCGAGTAGATCGGGTTGCGGAGCTTGAGAGACTCGATGATCTTCTTGGGTGTCAGCGCGAAGGTGTCCCGCACCGCCTTGCTGATCTTGTCCTCATCAGCCTTCGCCGTGCCGAAGCAGTCGATCAGCACGCTCGTGGGCTCCGCGACGCCGATGGCATAGCTCAGCTGCACTTCGCAGCGGTCCGCCAGCCCTGCCGCCACCACGTTCTTCGCGATGTACCGCGCCATGTACGCGGCAGACCGGTCCACCTTCGTCGGGTCCTTGCCGCTGAAGGCACCTCCGCCGTGCCGCCCCATGCCGCCGTACGTATCAACGATGATCTTCCGCCCCGTCAGCCCTGTGTCGCCGTGGGGCCCGCCGATCTCGAACCGGCCCGTGGGGTTCACGTGCAGCTTGATGCCCGGGTTCCACCACTCCTTCAGCACGGGCTTGAAGACGTGCTCAACCATGTCTCGCTTGAGCTGGTCCTGCCGCTCGTTCCATGTGGGGTCGTGCTGCGTGCTCAGCACGAGCGTGTCGATCCGCACCGGCTTGCCGTTCTCATACTCCACCGTCACCTGGCTCTTGGCGTCGGGCCGCAGGCCGGGCACCTTGCCCTCACGGCGGATATGCGCCTGCTGCTCCACCAGCTGGTGCGCCAGCTGGATCGGCAGCGGCATGAACTCCGGCGTATCGCGGCAGGCATACCCGAACATCATCCCCTGATCGCCCGCGCCCTCGCGATCAACGCCCATGGCGATGTCGTTGCTCTGCTTGTTCAGCGCGACCATCACGCCCGCCGAGTCCGCATCAAACCGCATGTCGCCCGAGATATACCCGATGTCGCGCACCGTCTCACGCACCAGGTCCGGGATGCTCACGTACGTATTGGTCGTGATCTCCCCCGCCACCACAACCATCCCCGTACACACCAGCGTCTCGCACGCCACGCGGCTGTGCGGGTCATCCGCCAGCATCGCATCCAGGATCGCATCGCTGATCTGGTCCGCGATCTTGTCAGGGTGCCCCATCGAAACCGACTCAGACGTGAACAGCGTGGTACGGGCCATGCGGATGCTCTCATGAGGGCCGGGGCCTGATTGCCGCCGGGGGCACAAGGGTAGGAACGAAAATCCAAAGTGGAAAGCCGCCCGCCAAAAGCGACCTCCCGCACTCCTTCATTCCCGGTGCCCTTTCCCCTATTCTCCCCCTATGCCCAAACCCCCCGCCCTCAAACCCCTCACCTACGCCTCCTCGGGCGTGGATATTGACGAGAAGGACGCCTTCACCGAGTCCCTCGATTCGATGCTCAAGAAGACGTACACCGACCGCGTTATCCCCAACCCGGGCGGCTTCGCGGGCCTCTTCCGCCTCGACTACCGCCAGCGCCTCTTCGCCCGCAACTACAAGGAGCCCGTGCTCGTCGCCTGCTGCGACGGTGTGGGCACCAAGGTCAAGCTCGCGGCAGACCTCAACACCTTCGACACCGTCGGCATCGACCTCGTCGCCATGAACGTCAACGACCTCGTGGTGCAGGGCGCTGAGCCCCTCTTCTTCCTCGACTACATCGCCACGCCCGTCATCGACAAGAAGTTCCTCAGCGACATCGTCAAGGGCATCGCGGAAGCCTGCCGCAAGAGCGGCTGCGCATTGCTGGGCGGCGAGACCGCCAACATGCCCGACATCTATAAGAAGGGCGACTTCGACCT
>JBBSOF010000087.1:0-5659 GCA_038260025.1 Phycisphaerales bacterium | reverse complement strand
GCCGCGCTGGAGAAGGCCGCGATCGACTACATCGACACCCGCAACGACGACGCCAAGCCCTTCGTCTGGACGGCAGACGCCAACACGATCCTCGGCCGCGTCGCCAAGAATCGTGCGGCTATCTCAAGGTCAGGACACTAGTTTCCCCGTTTCCGTTGACCCCGAGTTGGCGGCAGTAACTGCGGCATGGCCGGAGCTACCACCGGCAGTCAGAGCTCCTGCACGAGCCTTCTCCGCGTGCAAGCGACCGGAGATCGGAATCGTCAGTCCAAGTGTGGAACCGACCACCCACGGATTCGCGCCGCCCGCACCGGACACGACTCGTTCCATGTCCACGCCGAGTACGGGGTCCTGCCACAGGCCGGCATGTGCCGCGGTTGCTCGGGTGACATTCGCCTCCAGTCGAGCAAGGCGAAGGTCAGGACTGAACACCAGAGCCACGGCTTCAGCTTCCGCAAGCGTCAACCCGTCAGATGGGTCAAATGTGCCGTAGGCCGCATTCGATTCCGTCTGGCTCAGCGTGCGTGCAAACGTGAGGACCGAAGGGTCCGCCGGTGAGCGGGTGAGCCAGGCGTTTCGAGTGCCATCCATGTCCAGCGGCCTGCGCTCATAGGACTGGCAGCCCGTGAGGGCGACGAGCGTCCCCGCGAGCCCGACTGTGGCGGCAAAACCACGGCCGAGTTGGACGGTTGGGAACGTAGAGCGATGTGTGCCACCGCCAAAGAACGGTGTCGCAGAGGGAATAAGTTTCAAAGGGGCGTCCTGCTGGAGAACACGCCCAGACCGTGAGGGTCAGGGCAGAAGTGACGACCAACACACAGAGGCGGGGTGACCCCAAAGGCCATACACGCACGACTATGGACGTTGGTGCGAACCTAGATCAGCAGGGCTTGGCTGGTGCGAACGAGTCGATCGTTCGCGCTCAGGGCGCAGAAATTGAGCGGACCGTTACGGCCCGAGCCGCCGGGTGACCCGATGTGGCGGTATACATCTGGCTCTGTCGGCAGCGTGAACAACCTGGCAATGAAAATCGCCATCGGAGCTAGCGATTTGCTGAGGTCGATCCCGCGTGGCTGTAGTTGCTTGTTGTCGTCAAAGGTCACGACTACACCGCCGGGAACCTCGCCCAAATCATCACTCACCTCAGACCCTGGAGCCGAGCCATCGGCCGGCATCCTTTCGTGGTCGTCTCCGTGATGGTCATCGTGGTCGGCTGCGGTCAGCGCGACTCGGTCGAGTGCCTTCACTGGGTGAAGGTGGATTCCGTGCTCATCGTGACCATGAGCAAGGAACGCTGAACCACCCATTGCCCCAAGGGACACGATGGGCATCAGCAGCACAAAACTCAGCCAGCGCACCGCGTCCGACCGCACCATGCGGGACAGCCAGAACGAGGGGATGGAGGGGTTAGGCTTCGTCACAAGAGCCGGAGTCTATCGGCGGAGTGGCTCAAATGTCGTCGGGTCATTGCACGACTTAGTAGTTCGGCTTATGGTAGGGCATGTAGCTAGGCGGCCCTTCGTTACCCCCACCATTCAAACCCGACCTGTGGTTCCGCCTCCGGCGATTAGACCAACGTTGCGATCTGAGTTTCCGCCGGGATTCTCGGCGCGTTAATCGGGGTGGGCCGCCCGCCCGAGTCTGGGACGGTCACAATCAACCTGCAAGGGATGTCATGGACCCCGCGCGGGCGAGTGATGTTCGACTCGAAGAGGCGGCGCACCAAGCTGTGTGCCAGGCCGAGGGAAGAGGGTGGCATTTGCCGTTCACGGCTTAGCGGAGGCACGGCGGGTCGCGAAGCGGGTCAAAGTTGCTAAGTGCATCTTTCGGAAGGCGGTGAATTGGGGCCTGATTTCCACCACACCATTCGCCGACCTGCGGACAGGGTCCCAGTCCAACCCCGATCGCGCCTTCTACGTCACCCCCGAGTCCATCCGTGCGATCCTTGCGGTGTGCCCCGATGACCAATGGCGGGCGATCGTGGGTCTCTCCCGATTTGCCGGGCTGCGGTGTCCGTCCGAGGTTGGAGGGCTTCGGTGGGGCGATGTGAACTGGGAGCGCAACCGGTTGACTGTGCGCAGCCCCAAGACCGCCGGGCACGAAGGCCACGCAGTGCGGATCGTGCCGATCGCGCCCGAGCTGAGGGTGATCCTGCAAGACCTATACGACGGCACTGAGGAAGGGGTGATCCCGGTGGTTCCTCGCCTGCATGATCCCCGGTTGAACATGCGTACCCAGTTCGAGCGGATCATCGTCAAAGCAAGCGTGCAACCCTGGCCGCGGCTGTTCCACAACATGCGGGCGTCCTGCGCGACCGACTGGGTTGAGCGATTCCCCGCTCACGTTGTCGCGGGGTGGCTCGGGCACAGCCCGCTGATCGCGGCGCAACACTACCTGCAAACGCGCGACGCTCATTTTGACCTCGCAGCGGGTGGTGATCAAAGCGTCGCGCAAAGCGGCGCGCAAGTGGCGCGAAAAGCGTCACAGCACCCGACCGCACCGGATTGCGCCGGACCGGCCCAGAATGCCGCAAGTACCTGTCTGGCAGGGGTTTCGCGAGCCGCCGCAAATAGGTGCGAAGCGGCTACAAACTCTGCAAATGGGCCTGAAAGGACTCGAACCTTCGACCTCACCCTTATCAGGGGTGCGCTCTAGCCAGCTGAGCTACAAGCCCGACGCTGCCGCAGCGGACCGGGGTCCGTTTTGGCAAGGGGCGAGTATAGCCCCCGGCCGCGGCAGATTCATCCCTCGGGACGGGGCGAAGGGGCGGTGGAGTGGCGTTTCGGGGGCTTGCGGCGGGGTGGGATGGGCGGCGCAGGGGCTGATGGCGGCGCGGTTTGCGAGGGTTTGTGGAAAACCGGGCGGGATCGGCGGCAGGTCGCTACACTGTTGAGTGTCGCCTTTGGAGCCTTGAATGGATTTGACGGACAAACTGTTGAAGGTTTTTCTGGTTGAAAAGCAGCTCTTCGGGCTGCGGTCCCGTCTTGAGGATGCGGACAAGTTTCTGGCGGTACAGAACAAAGAAGTCGGAGGGCTGAGTACCCAGGGCTCGACGCTGGAGTCGCAGCTCAAGACCTATACCGCGCAGGCGGCGGACTTCGAGGGCGAGATGGCCCGCCTGGATGCGAAGATGGCGACGCTGCGCTCCCAGATGGAGAACGCCCAGACCAACAAGGAATACAAGGCGTTCCTCAGCGAGATCAACACCTTCAAGGCCGACCGCGACCAGCTTGAGACCAAGGCGCTCGAGCTGATGACCAAGTCTGACGCGGTGCGCACGCAGCTTGCCGAGACCTCCGACAAGCGCAAGGAGCGCGAGCAGGTGAAGGACAAGGCCGTGTCCGACCGCGAAGCGCGGTTCAAGGAGATCGAGGGCCGTGTCAACGAGCTGGAGGCAGAGCGCACCAGGCTTGCCGCGGAAGTGCCGGCCGACACCATGGCGATGTTCAACCGGCTGCTGAAGCAGCGCCGCGAGAATGCGATGGGCCCGGTGGAGATCCAGGACCATAAGCGCCACGAGTACACGTGCGGCGTGTGCATGATGACCATCCCTGTGGAATCGGTCTCGGGCCTCATGGCCAACGGCAAGCTCACGCGGTGCAAGTCGTGCGAGTGCGTGCTGTACCTGGAAGACGAGTCTAAGAAGGTGATGACGGCGGCGGCAGAAAAAGTCGCGGCCAAGCGGGCCAAGTCCGCGTCGTAGTTTCTAAGGTTTCAACCCGTCAGCAGGGCCGGAGCGACGGTGTTTTACCCGCCCAGTTCCGCCCACCGCTCATATAACGCGGCAATCTTTGCCTGGGCCTCGCCCAGCATGCGGTATGTCTGCTCCATCTGCTTGTGGTCGCCGCCGCCCTCGTTGACCAGCGCTTCCAGCCGCTGCACTTCCTTCTCTCCTGTCTCGATCGCCGGCTCGATCTCGGAGAGTTCACGCTGCTCTTTGTACGAGAGTTTCTTTTTCGCAGGCGCTGACGGGGCGGGAGCGGGCGTCTTGTCCGCGGCCTCAGGGGTTGGCGCTGCTCGCGGCTCGGGGCGGCGCGTCTGCTCTTCCTGCGCATCTTCCCACTGCTCGTAGCTCGCGAAATACTTGGCGTTGCCGCGCCCGTCGAGGGCGAGCAGGTGGGTGGCGAGGCGTGCCAGCATGGCACGGTCGTGGGTCACCAGCACCAGAGCGCCCGCAAACTCTTCCAGCGACTGCTCCAGCACTTCGAGGGTTGCGATATCGAGGTCGTTGGTGGGCTCGTCAAGGATCAGCACATCGGCGGGCTCAAGCATCAGGCGTGCGATGTGTACGCGGGCCTGCTCACCACCGCTCAGCGATCGGACCGGCGCTTTGAGTTGCTGGGGGGTGAAGAGGAACATCGCGGCCCATGTGTTGACGTGCAGGATTCGCCCGCGGTAGATGACCGAGTCCGCGGGGCTGAGCGTGTCGCGCAGCGTCATCGCCGGGTCAAGCTCGGTGCGGTGCTGAGAGAAGAGCACCACGCGCAGGTTGTCGGCGCGGCGGATCTCGCCGGGCTCGGGCACGCCGCTGGGGTGGTTCGCCTCGTCTGCCGCGGCAAACGCTGCCGCGGACGGCGGGTCCGACTCCATCTCGCCCGTCAGCACCTTGATGAGCGTTGACTTGCCGCTGCCGTTGGGGCCCATCAGCCCCAGCTTGTGGCCGGGGGAGAGGACCACGTCGAGGTCACGGAAGAGCTGCCGCCCGCCAAGTGCCTTGGAGATGGCGTGGGCAAAGAGCAGCTTCTGGGTCTTGCGGTCGGTGCCGGAGAAGTCGACAGCCGCGGCCTTCTGCGGCACGTTGCGGGCCTTGATCTCGGCCAGCTCATCAATGCGGGTGTGCGCGGCGTTGGTGCGGCCCTTGGACTTGGTCCGCCGCGCCTGCGCCCCGCGCGACAGCCAGCGCAGGTCTTCGCGCACCATGTTGGCGAGCGCGGCCTCCTGGCGGGCCTGGCCTTCGAGGAACTCTTGCTTCCTGCGGAGGAACTCGGAGTAGTTGCCGGTTGCCGCGAAGGTGCCGCTGGGGTAGGCCAGCGAAAGCTCGATGATGCGTTGGGCGGTGTTCTCAAGGAAGGCGCGGTCGTGGGTGACGATGATCCACGCGAAGGAGGCGGAGCCGAGGATCTCTTCCAGCCACGCGATCCCCTCGACGTCGAGGTGGTTGGTGGGCTCGTCGAGCAGCAGGATGTCGGGCTCTTTGGCAAGCTCCCTGGCGATGGCCAGGCGCTTGCGCTGCCCGCCCGAGAGCGCGGCTGTGTGGACGTGCAGGAAGTCCTCGCCCTGGCTCCCACCCCCGCCCCCACTCAAACCCAGGTTCTCGAAGCCCAGCCTCCGCAGCGTGAGTTCCGCGTGCAGCTCGCGCTCGTGTTCGTCGTGCACGGTGGGCAGCGTCAGCCCTTTCAGGCCCTCGATCACGCTGGAAATGATCGTCGAGCCCTCGGGGAAGCGGTCGCTCTGCGAGACATACGCGGCACGCAGCCCCTTGCGGAGCATGACCCCGCCCTCATCGGGCGTTTCGATCGCGGCAAGCAGCTTGAGAAACGTGGACTTGCCGCTGCCGTTGGGCCCGATGAGCGCGAGCCGCTCGCGGTCTTGCAGCACCACGCCGATGCCGTTGAAGAGCGTGTGGTGGCCGAAGGTCTTGGAGAGGTTGGTGGCGGTG
>JBBSOF010000086.1:0-5750 GCA_038260025.1 Phycisphaerales bacterium | reverse complement strand
CTCCGTTGAACTGTTGAGCGTCGGCGCGAAGGAACTGTCGATGAGCAGTGTGTTGACCGTCGGCGACGAATCGACATCGTACATGTCGATCATGTTCATCGCCATGTGCGCGGCAGCCTGCAAAGCCAGTTCGGGGTGGTAGCCGTAGAACTCGGTCCGCCGCATCCCGAACTGCGCCGCGTCCTGGCCCCAGGGCAGGCCAACGCCGGACGTGGGCAGCAGGGAATCGGCATAGCCCTGGAAGATGGACTGTGCCGCGGCCATACGGACGTTGGCGGTGGTGGCGGGGTTCGACAGCTGCTGCAGCGCACGGCGGATGTCGATGCGCAGCTCGCTCGCCGAAAGCTCGTGGGGGTTGATGGACTGCTCGCTGGTGGCCCCGGAGAGGAAGGCGGGCGCGGTGCGCAGCTGGCGTGCGCCGCTGATCGTCGTGAGGCGCTGGCGCACGTCAGTCTCAAACAGCTGCATCGTGCGCCCGTAATCACTCGTGGGGTCGGCGGCATTAATGGTCGTGTACCGGAAACCCTCGACCGCAAGCGGCCGGTTGCTGCGCAGCGGGCTGAAGCGGGCATCATCGGGCGTCGCGGTGGGGCTGCGGAGGCGGCCGCCGATGGTGTACTCAAGCGCGGATGTGACGTCGGGGTCGTTCACCGCGCGGCGGGTCAGCAGCTCGGCCATGTCTTCCATGCCGAAGCTTCCGGAGAAGATGATGTCGCCCGCGCTGGGGGCCCGGTGCGCATCGTTGGACGCGACGGCGCTGTTCAGATAGAACGTCGCCCGCGCCTGCGGCGCAGCCGTGAAATCCCACACCGGCAGGTTCGTGAAGTTCATCGCGAAGTCGGGCAGGTCCAGCCCGCGGTACGAATCGGGCGCCGGCACCGTGGGATCGCTGACCAGCGGCGGGATGACGGTGGTCGCTGCCGCGAGGCGAAGGGCCTCATAGCCGAACCGGCCCGCATTGAACGAGACCTTGCGGTCGTACAGCTCGTAGTCGGCGATCGGGTACGCGGGGTTGTTGTAGATCCCGCCCGCGCCGGCCGTGCTGTCGGGCCCATACCCAATGCCCGAAATCTGGAACGAATCATCCATCGTGAGCAGGCGGCGCAGGTCGATATCCGCGGGCGAAAGCCCGATGGGCGACTGGGCTGTGGGCGCAGCGCGCAGGTCGGTCGCGGTGTTCACGTTGACCAGCGCGCTGGCGTCGATGATGTGCGCCGCGACGAAGTAGCGATAGCGTCCATCAGTCTGCAGGTAGTTCTTAAGGAACGCAGCGCGGGCATCCACCAACTCCTGCCAGCGGCTGTCCCACATGCCGTCGCCATCAGCATCGGCGAAGAGGTTGGGCTCGTAGCGCGGGTCCGATGGCGGGAACGCCCCCGACGCACGGGCCGGGCGGAACAGCCCGCGCTGGCGGCTGTCGAGATACGCCGGGCGGCGGACGTTCGCGGGGCTCAGGGGCGAGCCGAAGTCGGTCGTCGTGATCCCGAACACGCCCGCATCGTCATAACCAAAGCCGAGCTTGGTCGCGTCGCTCATCTGGTTCGGGCCAAAGCCGCTGAGCACATTGATGCCTAGGGCCGAGCGCAGGTTGACGAGGTTCACCATGCGCCCATCGGGCGCGATGTTGCTGATATGGAACCAGTCGCGCTTGTAGAGGTACGCCTCTTCAGGCGCAACCGCCGCCGCGCCAAAGTTCAGGAACACCGGCTCGGTTGATGCGAGCCACGGCGTGCTCGGCGCCCAAGTAAGGGGCAGCTGAGCACCGGTCAGCCCGCTGAAATCAGGCACGGACATGAACCCGCCCACCGACCCCGTGGGGTTGAAGGGGAACTGGTACTGGGTGGTGGGCTGAGCAATATCCGACGACGCCGCCCACGGCGTGAAGGGGAAGTCGAACGTCACGCGGCTGAGCGGCACCACGCCCGCACCCGGGCGGGAGTCGTAATACGTTGATACCACGCTGTCGCCGATGATCCGGGCGATGTAGTCCCCGATCTGCACGGGCACATCATCAACCTGCGCACGCCTCTTAACTGCGGCACCGAGACGTGCGTCATGGTTTCCGATGCTGCTGTAGATGATCGCCAGCACCGCAAGCAGCGCCAGCGTGCCAACCACCAGCACAAGGAACGAGCCGCGGCGCGAGCGCCGCCAGCCGATGGCCGAGCCCGCGATCGCGCGGATGACGCCCACGGTGCCGCGGGCCCCCGCCATCGAGGGGCGGGCCGCGTTATCGTGCTGAGACATGGTGTTTCGATCGGTCATGGGGATGACTCCTTACGGTCTGAGGCAGCGGACGCAGCGCCAAGGCGCGGCAGCACGCTTACGGCGCCTGCGGCCCGGCGCTCTTGGGAAGATCAAAGATGAACTGCAGCGTGTTCTCGGTCGCGGCCGGGTCCTGAGGGTCTACCACCTTCAGCGTGATGCGGACCATCTTGGGCCAAGCCCAGGGCACGACATTGGTCGTCGTCTGGCCGCTGGGCAACGTCGCCGACGCCGGGGGCGGAGCAAACGTCGGGTCCACCCAGCCGAAGTACGCGGAGGCCTCGGCATCATCCGGCAGCGGTCGCACGCCGTAGATCAGGCGAGCTGTTACGACATGATCGACAACCGTGGGGCTGTCGCTGATGCGCACCCGGTAGTAGTCGGCAGGTGTCGCGAGGCCCTGCGGGTATGGCAGTGGTGCGACGGCGGGCGCGCCCGCCATGCCATCCCACGGCAGCCCGAACCACACCACCGAGCCGCCCGCATCAAGCTGGCCGAAGGACCAGTCCACGATGAAGTCCGTGCAGTGCGGGATGAAGTTCGACGATGCCAGCAGAAGCTGGTCGGCACGCCGCGCCGCGACCTGAGCCTCGGTCAGGCTTGGATCGGCCCGCAGCGCGGCAAGCAGATCAGTCGGCGCAGGCTCATACCGCAGGCGGCTGCCGATGGTGCCCGCATCAACCACGCCCGTGCCCGCATCGCCGCGGACTGACGTCGCTACGAACTGGTTCCGCGAGTCCGTCGGCATCGCGTCGCTCAGCCAGGCGTGCATCCGGTCGATGGGCTCGGGTGTGCCCGGACGCATTGCCGCGGTGATCGCAGGCGGCGGGGCCGTCGGCGGGGTAAATGAGCGTGCGTACGTCAGCGGGGGCACCGTGGCGGGGAACTCATTGAGCCCGTTCACGATGGAGCGGATTTCCGTCAGGCTCTGCGAGCTGATATCGACCACGCCCGAAGAACGCAGGGGCGTGACAAACGAGGGGTCAACCTCTGCCGTGCGGAACGTCTGCTCCGGCGTAGCGGGCAGCAGGTAGGCCAGAGCGCGGAAGATGCTTGACGAGGCAGGCTGCAGCGCCACCTGCGTCATCTTGTCCTGCAGGATCATGGGGTTCAGGCCCGTCGGATTCTGATAGTCCGACGCGGCGGCGGAGGGGCTTGCCAGCAGCGTCTGATGGCGGAGCAGCATCCAGTCGCCGGCGTAGCGGTTCACACCGTTCATACCCAGGTTGTTCGTGCCGCTGTTGTCGCGGAAATCGAGGACCGGCGGAGCCTTCTTGTAGTACTGGGCATTGAGCCCGACGATGGGCTGCACCTGCCCGTGGCCGTAGTAGACGACCGCGGTGTTTGATTCTGCCTGCACGCCCGGAACGGTCGGCTGGCGGGCTGTCTTGAACGCGCCGTTAATGACAAACTCGAGTTCATCAATGCGGTGGCCGCGGTTCGAGATGAGGTCGGGCGTGATCTGCACGATGTCGGTGGCGGGGTTGTACTGCCCGTTGCCGTCACGATCGACCCACTGATTGCGGATGATGAGGAAGCCGTCGCGGCTCATGCCACCAAAGTCGCGACGGAGCTGCGTCTCCACCATGCCCGCATAGGTGTTGATGACGCTGAGACGACGGCCGCCCGTCACCGTCTTGCCCACGGAATCAAAGATCGCCGCGAGACCGACCGAAACGATGGCCACAGCGCCGACGCCCACCAGCATCTCGACGATGGTGAAGCCCCGGCCCCGCATGCGGCGGCCGCCGGCCATCGCACGGGGTGCGGAGCGTTCTGTCTTAGGGTTGTCTGTCAGGCTGCGTTGCATAGTGGCTTCCAGACAGCGGCGAACGCTTCTTAGCGGCGCAGCGGCTCGATGGTGTGGACAGAAACGGAAACCGGGATCTGCGGCGTATACAGGAACGTGAGCGGGCCGACGTTGCTGAACTTCTCGACCGAACCAACGGCCAGCGGCGGCTTGATCTCAACCGTGCCCGCAGCAAACGCCTTGACCTCAACCACGGTGTGGACCGTGCCCCACTGGGTCACGAACTTCTGATTCGCCTGCACCACGAACGGCTTCAGCGGATCATTCTGGCGGCGGAACTCCAGCGTGATGATGTTCGGCACGTTCACATCCGGAACCGAGTAGGTCGCCTCGTTGATCGTCGAGTAGTCACCCTCGCCGTTGAATGATGGGGTGCCCTGCGTTGCAGGGTTGACCGCGATGAGGGAGACCGGTCCCTGCGGGTTGCGGCGGGGGATATCGGCGCGGCGAATGAACACCGCGAGCTCAATGTTGTCATCCTGCAGCGTCCGCTTGTTGAGCTCCTGAGCCGTGGTGGGGACGTAGGGGCGACCCGCGCCGATGCGCCGTGCCGCGAAGTCCCACACATACACCTGGCCGTTGCTCCGGAAGGCACGGTCGCTGGAGTCGATCCAGAAACCGGGAGTGCTGCCCAGGATGCCAGTGACCACGGGCGACTGCACAAGGATCATCCCCCGCTCGGTGGGGACGCGGCTGAGCGCCAGGCCCGGCGACGTTCCCGCAACCGTCGGGATGTTCCACGCACCGTCGAATATCCGCTCCTCAGGAGAAAGGCTTGCGGCGAATGCGAGGGGCATGGACCAGCCGTCGGCGCCCACCAGCGACATCCAGCCGCGGAGGTTCGCATCGGTCACCGCGACGCCCGGGGACACGCTCGTGGCCTTGTTATAGATGGCGTTGGAAATCAACTCGCTCTCAACAGAGTTCTCAAGCGAAGCGCCCACCACGCTGCCGGTGGTCGACTGCTGCTGCAGGATGACGGCAGGAAACACTGCCGCCAGGCCAAGCAGACCCAGCGCGAGCACCACAATGGCGATGAGCACCTCAATCAGCGAGAAGGCGCGAGGTGTGGTCACGCGAATACTCATGGAAGGACCTCCTCAGACTGGCCCAGATACCGCTGCACGGTGAAAATCCGGGCGTCATAGGCGATGTTCTCGTCGGTGACACCACGACCACCCTCGATCCATTCGCCGATCCGCTTCGACAGCGCGGCTGCATCTGCGGGGGCGCCGCTGTCCCACAGCGCGGTGTCAATACGCGGGTACAGCGGCATGGTGTTGGGGGCCGTGGAATCGCTGCCGTAGAGCGACGCGGTAACCCTGTTCAGCCCGCGGGCCTTGATACCCGCGGCAAGGTGCGTCTCCTGATACAGCGCAAGCTCTGTCACCGGACGGCAGAGAACCGTGTCCGGCGAAAGGTCGCCCAGCAAGCGCCGCAAGTCGCGGTTGGGAATCAGAGGGTGGTTCAGCAGTCTGCGCACGTAGGTGGCCGCGTTGGGCGCAGGCACCGAGCCGCCCAAGCGGAGCTGATCTGAACGATAGTTGGAGAACGGAGGTGCAGAACGGAAGGTGGTGCTGGGCACCGGATCGAACACCAGCGCGGAGTTCTGGCTGCTCATGTCCAGCTCGCCCGAGCCGGCCTTGAAGCGGACCATGAAGCTCTGACGGCGGGT
>JBBSOF010000085.1:0-5771 GCA_038260025.1 Phycisphaerales bacterium | reverse complement strand
GCATCAAGGCATCAAGGCATCAAGGCATCAAGGCATCAAGGCATCAAGGCATCAAGGCATCAAGGCATCAAGGCATCAAGGCATCAAGGCATCAAGGCATCAAGGCATCAAGGCATCAAGGCATCAAGGCATCAAGTGGAAGCAGGGAGTTGTGACATCGTCTGTGAACACCTATCGAGACTTGATCGCTTGGCAGAAGGCGATGGGTGTGGGGCTGAGGCTCCATCGGCTGGTAGGTGCTCTGCCGGATCACGAGCGATTCGGGCTGACAGCGCAGATTCGACGCGGATCGATCGCAGTCGCGAGCAATATCGCCGAGGGGTATGGCCGTGGGAGCACCGGCGATTACATCCGCTTCCTCAAGATCGCTCGCGGATGCTTGTACGAACTCGACACGCAGTTGCTCTTCTGTGTGGAGCTCGCCTACCTCAGTTCTGACCTATATGACGAAGCGAAACGGGATTTGGATGAGTGCGAGCGAGTGCTTGCAGGGTTGATTCGAAGCCTAGAACGAAGAAACGACTAGTGGGCTCCGGCACTTGATGCCTGGATGCCACGATGCCTGGATGCCTGCCCCATGAAAATTTCCCGCAAGTTCACGACTGCCGGCTCCGACCCCTTCGCCTCCGTGAAGTGGGTCACACGGTCCAGCAAGATCACCAACCCCGACGGCTCCATCGTTTTCGAGATGAAGGATGCCGAGGTGCCTGAGACGTGGTCGCAGCTTGCCACCGACATCATGGTGAGCAAGTACTTCCGCAAGGATGGCGTGCCCGTGCTGGGCGCGGATGGGAAGCAGGCGACGAATGAGAAGGGCAAGCCCGCGACGCGCAGCGAGAAATCCGCGCGGGATGTGATCCACCGGCTGGCCGGGTGCTGGCGGTATTGGGGCGAGACGCACAACTACTTTGACACGGCGGGGGATGCGCAGGCGTTCTACGACGAGATCGCGTACATGATGGTGCACCAGATGTGCGCCCCCAACAGCCCGCAGTGGTTCAACACGGGGCTGAACTTTGCCTACGGCATCACCGGCCCGGCGCAGGGGCACTGGATCGTGATTCCGGAGACGGGCGAGCCGGAGCTGGCGGATGATGCGTACACGCACCCGCAGCCGCACGCGTGCTTCATCCAGAGCGTGAGCGACGACCTCGTGAACCAGGGCGGCATCATGGACCTGTGGGTGCGTGAGGCGCGGCTGTTCAAGTATGGCAGCGGCACGGGCACCAACTTCAGCAACCTGCGGGGCGATGGCGAGAAGCTGAGCGGCGGGGGCAAGTCCAGCGGGCTGATGAGCTGGCTGCGGATTGGTGATCGCGCGGCGAGCGCCATCAAGAGCGGCGGGACGACCCGGCGTGCCGCGAAGATGGTGTGCCTCGACATGGATCACCCCGACATCCAGGATTTCATCAACTGGAAGGTGCGGGAGGAGATCAAGGTTCAGGCGATGGTGGAGGGGCTGAAGCTGCTCAAGCAGCACAACAGCGACATTGTCGATCAGTGCGGCAAGCTGAACCTGAAACTGGACTACGACTACAACGGCGAGGCGTACCAGACGGTCAGCGGGCAGAACAGCAACAACTCGGTGCGGATACCGGATGCGTTCTTTGGTGCGTTGGATGGGGATGGCGACTGGACGACGCACTTCCGCACCAACCCGGGCCGGACGCGGACGTTCAAGGCGGGCGAGCTTTGGAACGACATCGGGTTCGCGGCGTGGCGGTGTGCGGACCCTGGCGTGCAGTTCGACAGCACGATCAACGCGTGGCACACGTGCCCGAGCGGGGGGCGGATTAATGCGAGTAACCCGTGCGTCACCGGCGACGCGCTGGTGGCGACGGCATCGGGGTTGCGCCGGATTGACTCGCTCGTCGGGCAGAGTACGGAAGTCATCAACGCACGCGGTGAAAAGTCCTTTGTTGATCGCTTCTTCAAGACTGGCACGAAGGATGTTTACGAACTCCGCACACAGGCGGGGTATCGGCTGCGTCTGACGGCGGATCACAAGGTGTGGACGGAAAACCGCGGCGACGTGCCCGCGCAGGAACTGACGGTTGATGATGTCGTCAAGCTTCAGCCCAGCGGGTTTGGGCTGGATTTTCTGCCGCGGGAGATGGCGGAACTGATGGGTGCGGCGCTGGGCGACGGCTGCATCTCGCACCAGGCGGCGCAGGATTTCCTGTTCGTGTCGCTGGGAGCGGAAGAGGCGGAGGTTGCCGAGCAGCTGCGCGGGCACATCGACTGGTGCAAGAACTGGTTGTCGGAGGGCGACGCCCGCAGCACCCGCCCGAGTACCGTCGTCTCGACGCAGACGGGCGTTCGCGTCGGTACCAGCGTGCAGTCGGTCATTGACCGCATGGCGCAGTACGCGGTGCTGGATGAGGGCTCGCTGGGCAAGGGGTTCAAGGACGGGGTGTTCGGGTTTGACCGGGCCACGATCGCGGCGGTGCTCCGCGGGTTGTTCACAGCCGACGGCACGGTTGCCAACTACGGCGAGAAGTCTCAGTACGTCGCTCTCGACAGCGTGAGCCTGGGGATGCTGCGGCAGGTGCAGTTGCTGCTGCTGAGCTTTGGTATCAAGGCGAAGGTGTATGAGAACCGTCGTGCGCTGGGTCAGATGATGACGTCCATGCCTGACGGCAAGGGCGGTCAGCGCGAATACCCGGTGCTCCAGATGCACTCTCTCCGCATCTCCCGCTCGTCGCGTCTTGCGTTCGAGAAAGAGATCGGGTTCCTTTCTGGCAGCCTGAAGGCCGCGAAGCTCTCAACGCTCAATCAGGGCGTTAGCGCTTACGCGGATCGGCTGACCGACCGAGTTGCCTCACTGTCGTTCGCTGGGGTTGAGGATGTGTTCGATCTTACTGAGCCGACGACGCACCACTTTGTCGCCAACGGCATCGTGGTCCACAACTGCTCGGAGTACATGTTCCTCGACAACACCGCGTGCAACCTCGCATCGCTCAATGTGCTGAAGTTCTACGACGCGCAGAAGCGGACGTTTGATATCGCGGCGTACGAGCACGGGGTGGACCTGTGGACGATGGTGCTGGAGATCAGCGTTCTGATGGCGGCGTTCCCCAGCCGCGAGATTGCGGAGTTGAGCTACAAGTACCGCACGCTGGGGCTTGGGTATGCGAACCTGGGTGCGATGCTGATGCAGGCGGGCATCGCGTATGACAGCGATGAGGGGCGTGCGATCTGCGCGTGCCTCTCGGCGATCCTGACGGGGCGGAGCTATCGGATGTCGGCCCTAATGGCGGGCGAGCACGGGGCGTTCCCTGGGTATGAGGCGGACCGGGCGAACATGCTTCGCGTCATCCGCAACCACCGGCAGGCAGCACACGGCGCGCCGCGGGCGAGCGGGCGGTACGAGGGGCTATCGATCACGCCGGTGCCGATCGACCATGGGCTTATGCACAGTGGCGCGGTGGCCCTGTCGAACGCGGCGGACCTGCTGACGCACTCGACGAAGGCATGGGACGAGGCGGTGGCGCTGGGCGAAAAGCACGGGTATCGCAACGCGCAGACCACGGTCATCGCGCCCACCGGCACCATCGGGCTGCTGATGGACTGCGACACTACGGGCGTGGAGCCCGACTTCGCGCTGGTCAAGTTCAAGAAGCTGGCGGGCGGGGGATATTTCAAGATCGCCAACGAGTCGGTCCGGCCCGCGCTCAAAGCGCTGGGCTACACCGAGTCGCAGGTGCGCGACATCATGACGTACATCCTGGGCACGCTGTCCCTGGATGTGGCGATGCCGGCGGGGAGCAAGCCCGCGCGTGCGGGCGAGACGCTGAACGGTTTCCTCAAGAGCAGGGGCTTATCCGATGCTGACCTCGCGAAGATCTCTGACACTCTGCCGGGCGTGTTCGAACTCTCATTCGCGTTCTCGGCATGGGCCCTCTCAGACGTGGCGCTCCAGGCGTGCGGCGTGGACCCCGTGGCGGCGAAAGCCGACGCGTCGTTCAACCTCCTCGCGCAGCTTGGGCTGAGCGAGGCGCAGCTCGATGCGCTCAACACCGCCATCTGCGGCACCTCCACCATCGAGGGCGCGCCGCACCTGCGGCCCGAGCACCTGTCGGTGTTTGACTGTGCCAACACGTGCGGCAGGCTGGGCCGGCGGTTCATCCACCCCCACGGGCACATCAAGATGATGGCGGCGGCGCAGCCGTTCATCAGCGGCGCGATCAGCAAGACCATCAACCTGCCCAATGACGCCACCGTGCAGGACATCAAGGAGTGCTACCGGATGTCGTGGGAGCTGGGCCTGAAGGCGAACGCGCTGTACCGCGACGGGTGCAAGCTGAGCCAGCCGCTCTCTTCGACGGCGGATGAGGCGAAGAAGGAGTCCGGGAAGACGGTGTCGACGGCGGCTGAAGGGGCTGGCACGGTGCAGGAAGCTGCGGCAGAGGTGGCCCCGGTGCCCGCCATGCTCGAGACCGCGATGGCGGACGCGACGCTGGTGGAGGCGAAGTCGTCGGGCGGGCACAAGCCGCTGCGGCGGCGGCTTTCCGACACGCGGCGGTCGCTCACGCACAAGTTCAATGTCGCGGGGCACGAGGGGTATGTCACCGTCGGGCTGTACGACGATGGCCAGCCCGGCGAGCTGTTCATCACCATGAGCAAGGAAGGCTCGACCATCGGCGGTGTGATGGACAGCCTGGGCACGGCCACCAGCGTGGCGCTGCAGTATGGCGTGCCGATCAGCAGCCTTGTCAGCAAGTTCAGCCATCAGCGGTTTGAGCCCGCGGGCATGACGGAAAACCCGGACATCCCCTTCGCGAAGAGCCTGGTGGATTACATTTTCCGCTGGCTGGGCATGCAGTTCATCCCGGGGTATCGCGAGGCCAACTCTCCCCGTGCGATGGCAGATGCGGCGCGGGGCGTGGAGCCGCGGAGCGAGGACCGGCTGTGGAAGATGACCGATCGCATCACGGCTGGGGGCCCGCTGTTCGAGGGTGATGAGCCAAGCGCGCCGGGCGCGGCAGGGGCAGCCCGCGGCAGCGACACCACCAAGGCCGCATCGCAGGCGAGCGCCCTGAGCAGCACGCTCTCGGTGGCGATGGAGAGCATGTCGGATGCGCCGGCGTGCGATGTGTGCGGCACGATCACGGTGCGCAGCGGCACGTGCTACAAGTGCGTCAACTGCGGCAACAGCATGGGTTGTTCGTAAGGCGGGGGAGTAGGCCCCAAGGAGCAAGTTCGAAGTTTCACAGTGTTTGACGATGGGGCGCCGGTCCAGGAATGGCGGCGCTGCCCGGTGGGAAAGGGCCGGTTCGCGAAAGGATGTGCGCCGGTGCGGGGCCGAGGATCGACCCCGCTCAGCGCCTGGGCAATCGCGGGAACAGACGGCACAACGCACGATCGGATGGCCGCCGTGCAGGAGGGGAGCCGACGCGGCCGCCCGCGTCAAGCCAAGGAGGATCCCGCGTGGGTCACGAAGCAGGGGCAGCCCCGCACACCCGGACCGCGCCCCATCGTCAAACACCCCGCGTCGCGGCAGCAGGCCGCCGCGGGTCAGGCAGAAAGCGCATGAGCGCACCCCGCAGGGCCGAGCGCGGCCGTCCACCCCGGCAATGACGCCGGCCCTGCACCCCGAGACCCCCGGGTTCCACCACCCGGGGGTTTTATTCTGCGCCCACTCAACCACTTGACCACTCGACCACTTCCCCCCTCCCCGCCCCGCAATCGCGGTTTCTCCTCGCCCCCGCACGTCCTATCACACATCGGCTGCTCCCCGCGCGGCCGCGCGAGGAATAAAAGAGGCCGCG
>JBBSOF010000084.1:0-5811 GCA_038260025.1 Phycisphaerales bacterium | reverse complement strand
TGCCACCCAGCAGGGCATCACCGTTCTTACCTATTCACAGTGGTCCCGCGCAGCACGCCACGCCACCGGCGAAGTTGAAAAGTTCATCACCGCTCTCGGCGGCGCCGAGGCCTACCTCACCTTCGACATCGACGTCATAGACCCCGCGTTCGCCCCCGGCACCGGCACACCCTCCGTCGGAGGCATGACCTCAGCCGAAGCCCTGACCGCACTGCGATCTCTCAAAGGCGCCAACATCGTCGGAGCCGACGTCGTCGAAGTCCTCCCCGATCGCGATGTCGCCGGCAACACCGCCCTGCTGGCCGCCCATGTGATGTTCGAGGTCCTCGCCCTCTCCGCGTGCCGCTGATCTCTCTGAAAGTCAGTGTCTTCGTTTGCCTCATCCAGACATGGACCTTCAGAAAGCTCCGTGCCACACTTCCACGTCCTCATCTCCCCGACAGACTCCCAAGAAATTCCGTCAAAAACCCCCAAACCCTTTGGCAGCCGATTTCATCCCCGTGCCAGATTGGCAGGTGTATATATGGGTATGGCCCCCTTCACGAATTGCACCCCCCGCACAGCATCTGGCACGAGAGTTGCAATGATGGGGGAGCCAGTTTGACCGCGTAGAAAAGGAAAACCAAACAATGTCCAAAATCATCGGAATCGACCTCGGCACCACCAACTCGTGCGTGGCCGTCATGGAAGGCGGGGCCCCCAAGGTCCTCATCAACAGCTCCGGCAACCGGATTACCCCTTCGGTCGTCGGCTTTACAGACAAGGGCGAGCGCCTCGTCGGCCAGCCCGCCAAGCACCAGCAGGTGACCAACCCCAAGAACACCGTGTTCTCCATCAAGCGGTTCGTCGGTCGCCGCCATAGCGAAGTCTCCGGCGGCGGCGACAAGGGCTATGGCAAGGCGGGCAACGAAGAGTCCAACGTGCCCTACCAGGTCGTCGGCGGCGCGGAAGAGTTCGTCAAGGTCCGCGTCAACCAGGGCGAGTTCACGCCCCAGCAGATCTCCGCCTTCATCCTCCAGGACCTCAAGAAAACCGCCGAGGACTACCTCGGCGAGAAGGTCGACCGCGCGGTCATCACCGTGCCCGCTTACTTTAACGATGCCCAGCGCCAGGCCACCAAAGACGCCGGCGAGATCGCCGGCCTCAAGGTCGAGCGCATCATCAACGAGCCCACCGCCGCGGCCCTCGCCTATGGCCTCGACAAGAAGAAGAACGAGAAGATCGCCGTCTTCGACCTCGGCGGCGGCACCTTCGACGTCTCCATCCTCGACATCGGCGACGGTGTGTTCGAGGTGCTCAGCACCAACGGCGACACGCACCTGGGCGGCGACGACTGGGACCAGCGGATGATCGACTTCATCGCGGAGGAGTTCCGCAAGAAGGAAGGCATCGACATCCGCAAGGACGCGATGGCCCTCCAGCGCCTGAAGGAAGCCGCGGAAAAGGCCAAGATCGAGCTCTCCACCATGCAGGAGACCAGTGTCAACTTGCCCTTCATTACCGCAGACCAGGCCGGCCCCAAGCACCTTCAGGTCAGCATCACTCGCGCCAAGTTTGAGTCCATCACCAACGACCTCTTCGATCGCCTCAAGGCCCCGTGCCAGAACGCCCTGAAAGACGCCAAGCTCGACGCCAGCAAGATCGACGAGGTCGTACTCGTGGGCGGCTCCACCCGCATGCCCCGCGCGGCACAAATCGCCAAGGAAATCTTCGGCAAAGAGCCCAACCGCAGCGTCAACCCCGACGAGGTCGTCGCCATCGGCGCGGCAATCCAGGGCGGCGTCCTCATGGGCGACGTCAAGGACATCCTGCTGCTCGACGTCACGCCCCTCTCCCTGGGCGTCGAGACCCTGGGCGGCGTGATGACGCGCCTCATCGAGCGCAACACCACCATCCCCACCAGCAAGAAGGAAGTCTTCTCAACCGCCGCGGACAACCAGCCCAGCGTGCAGATCCGCGTCCTCCAAGGCGAGCGCGAGTTCGCCAAGGACAACCGCCTGCTCGGTGAGTTCGACCTGTCCGGCATCCCCCCCGCCCCTCGCGGCACGCCGCAGATCGAGGTCGAGTTCGCTCTCGACGCCAACGGCATCCTCACCGTCACCGCGACGGAAAAGGCCAGCAGCAAGAAGGCGGACATCAAGATCACCAACAGCGGCGGCCTCGACAAGGGCGAGATCGACCGCATGAAGCGCGATGCCGAAGCCCACGCCGCCGAGGACAAGGCCCGCCGAGAGCTGGTCGACCTCAAAAACCGCGCCGACCAGATGGTGATCCAGACCCGCAAGCAGCTCGAAGAGCACGGCGGCAAGGTCACCGCCGAAATCCGCGGCAAGATCGAGTCCTCCATCAGCAACCTCGAGGGCAAGATCAAGACCGACGACAAGGCCGCCATCCAGGCCGGCATGACCGAGCTCGAGAAAGACGCCATGGAACTCGGCAAGGTCCTCTACGAAGAGGCCGCCAAGAAGGGCGAAGCCCCCGGCGGCGAGGGTGCCCCCGCCCAACCCAAGGATGACGTCATCGACGCCGAGTACAAGGTCAAAGACGAGGGCTGATCCCTCAACCCTCCACACCTAACTACAAGCGGCACGGGCAACAAGCCCGTGCCGCTTTTTTTATTGGTGAAAGTTCAACTTGATGCCTTGATGCCTTGATGCCTCGATGCCTTCCCCCCTTCCCCCCATGCTGGTAGCATGCCGCGCATGACCCAGGAAGTCAGCGTCGACCCACCCTCCCGCTCCTACTGGGGCCTCACCGGGTATCAATGGCTGGTGATTGCCGCGGCATGGCTCGGCTGGGGCTTCGATGTCTTCGATGGCCTGCTCTTCAACTACGTCTCCCGCCTCTGCGTGCCCGAACTGCTCCACCTCGCCGCGGACGATCCCCAGCGCACCGAGAAGGTGACCTTCTGGACCGGCGCGCTCACCAGTCTGCTGCTTATCGGCTGGGGTTTCGGCGGCATCCTCTTCGGCAAAGTGTGCGACCGCTTCGGCCGCTCACGCACCCTGCTCATCACGATGCTCGTCTACTCCCTCGCCACCGCCGGGTGCGCCTTCGCCCAGAACATCTGGATGCTCGCCTTCTTCCGCTTCATCGCCAGCCTCGGCATCGGCGGAGAGTGGGCGGCAGGCGCTGCGCTCGTGGCCGAATCAGTCCCCGAGCGCAAGCGGGTTATGGCGGGGATGCTCCTTTACACCTCCTCACCCTGCGGCATCTTCCTGGCAACCTTCGTCTCAAACTTCTTTGAGAACCATTCCGGCCTCGCGCCCAGCGAAGCCTGGCGAGCCGTCTTCCTCACGGGCCTCGTGCCCGCCGCCTTCGCCTTCCTCATCCGCATGAAGGTGAGGGAGCCCGATTCCTGGAAGCCCAGCGCGGGCAGCGGCCGCGTGCGTGACCTCTTCAGCCCCGCCCTCCGCCGCCGTACCATCGGCGGCCTCTCCATGTCCATCATCGCGCTCCTGGGCTGGTGGGGCTGCTTCGCCTTCATCCCCCTCATCTCCAAAAAACTCGGCCAGGGCGGCTGGGGTCCAAACGCCTACAGCCTCGGCGGCCTGCTCGGCACGCTCCTCACATACCCCATCGCCATGACCCTCGGGCGCCGCTGGATGTTCGGCATCTATTTCTTCCTCAGCGCCGTCTCCATCTGGGCCGCCTTCGGCGCGCCCGTCTCGCCCGAAGCGCGCATGTACCTCATGTTCCTCGTCGGTGTCGGCGTGTTCGGCGTTTTCGGCTCCTTCACCTTCTACCTCCCCGAGCTCTACCCCATGCGCCTGCGCAGCACCGGCGCTGGCTTCTGCTACAACACCGGCCGCTTTATAGCCGCCGCTGGCCCCTTCATCGTCGTATCGATGCGTAACGACAACACCGAAGACCTCCTCCGCGCCGTCTCCTGGGTCGCGGTCTTCCCCGCCCTCGGCGTCGTGCTGGTGCTGCTGGGCGTGGGTGTAGAAACCCGCGGCCAGGCGCTGCCGGACGATTCGCCATGACCCCCGCGGAGGGTCCCCTTGCCTGGCGCATCAGCATCGACACCGGCGGCACCTTCACCGACTGCCTCGCGACCGACCCCAACGGCAGCGAGCACCGCGTCAAAGTCCTCAGCAGCGGCTGCATCCGCGGCGTCATAGTCCACGCCCAAGGCAGTGCTCTCACCGTGCGTATGCCGCGCACCGCCCCCGATGGCTTCTTCACCGGCTTCCGCCTCCGCCTCACGGGGAGCCATGCGAACTCCGAAACCGAAATCATCGCCTCAACCGCCGACGCCGAACTCCACCACCTCAATACCCAAGTCCCGCTCCCCGCATCGGTCGGCGACATCTGTGAACTCAGCAACGGCGAGCCCGCCCCGCTGCTCGCGGCAAGGGTCGCCATCGGCCAGGGCAGCGGCCCACTGCGGCACGTCTCCATGCGCCTTGCGACCACCCGCGGCACCAACGCCCTGCTCGAGCGACGCGGCGGCCCCGCGGCGCTCATCCTGACCGAAGGCTTCGGCGATCTCCTGGAAATCGGCACGCAGCAGCGCCCTGACCTCTTCGCGCTCAACATCCGCAAAGACCCGCCCGTTGACTGCCGCATCATCGAAGTCCGCGGCAGGCTCGACGCCGGCGGCCGCGAGATCACCCCCCTCGATGTGCCCGCCCTCCGCGCCGCCGCTGCCGCGCTCCGACACCAAGGCATCACCGCCGTCGCCGTCGCGCTCATGCACTCATGGATCAACGCCGCCCACGAGCACGCGGCAGCAGCCGTCCTGCGCGAAGCAGGCCTCACCTACATATCCCTTTCCAGCGATCTCGGGCTGGCGGGGCTGCTCGCACGCGCACAGACCGCCGCCGTGAACGCGTACCTCGCCCCTGTCGTCGAGCGTTTCGTTAATGATGTCTCACAAGCCCTCGGCCCCGCGCAAGATGGTCCCGCCCCCAGCACACAACCCCCCCTGCGCCTTTTGACCAGCGCGGGCGGCCTCGTCAGCGCCCGTACATTCAGGCCCAAGGACAGTCTCCTCAGCGGACCCGCGGGCGGCGTTGTCGGCGCACTCAACGCGGCAACCGCATCAGGCTTTGACCACGTCCTCACGTTCGACATGGGCGGCACCAGCACCGATGTCGCCCGCCTTGATGGCCACATCGAATACGCCTACGAGCACCGCGTGGGCCACGCCCAGGTCATGGCGCCGGTGGTGGCGGTCGAGAGCGTTGCCGCGGGCGGCGGGTCGGTCTGCTGGTTTGATGAAGCCCACAACCAGCTGCGCGTCGGCCCGCACAGCGCGGGCGCAAGCCCCGGGCCCGCCAGCTACGGCGCGGGCGGCCCGCTCACCATCACCGATGTCAATCTCCTGCTTGGCCGCGTCGCGCTCCGCCGCTTCCAGGTCCCCCTTGATGCGCCCTCCGCCCGCGCCGCGGCAGAACAACTCCTCCAACAACTGCACCGCGCCGGCAGGCCCATGCCGCTGCCCGCGCTCCTCGAAGCCCTGCTCGCGGTGGCCAACGAGCAGATGGCCGCCGCCATGCGCACCATCTCCGCACAGCGCGGCTACAACCCCGCCTCCTACGCCATGGTCGCGTTCGGCGGCGCGGGCGGTCAACACGCCTGCGCAGTTGCCGATCTATTAGGCATTCGCACGATCATCGTGCCGCGTGATGTCGGCGTGCTCTCAGCCAAGGGCCTCTCCCTCGCAGCGATGGAACGCTTCGCCCAGCGCCAAATCCTCAGGCCCCTCGAAGCAATCGACCTGGCCGCTGTGATGCAAGAGGCAGAGCAGGAGGCGTTGCAGAACCTTCGTTCCGAAGGCATCACCCCCGACCGCGCTGCCATCGC
>JBBSOF010000083.1:0-6091 GCA_038260025.1 Phycisphaerales bacterium | reverse complement strand
TCGGCATCGTCGTCTGCCGCGGCGCCGCTGGCCTCGGCGTCGGCGAGCGCGCGACGGATCGCCTCGGCGTCCACCTTGCCGCCGGGGAGCACGAACCCCGCGGTGCGGGCAATGTCATCGCTCACGGGTGGGGTCCGGGCAGGGTCCACTCACTTGGGAGGCTGGGCCGGCTGCGGGGCGGGGTCCTGCGGCGCGGCGGGAACGCCCGGCTCCTCCTGCGGCGGAGCATCGGGCGCGGGGGCCGGGGTGCGCATCGGGTCGCTGGGTGTCGTCACCCCGGTGTCGGGGGTCGTGAACATGATGTCGCCGGGCGGCGGCACGGGCGTCATCGTGGGCATGGCCGGCTTGGGAGCCTCGGGCACCGGGGGCAGCTCCGCCTTGGAGTACACCTTGGCCGGGTCTTTCAGGGATTGCAGTTTCGCCAGGCGATCCCGCGCGACCGATTCGTGCGCCAGGAAACCGCCCGCGACCGCCAGGTTTGCGATCTCCTCGTAGGCGGACTTGGCCCGCTCAAGGTTCTGCTTGCCTTCGGACACTGCCGCCACCCCATACAGGGCACTGATGGTCAGCAGCCGCTTGCCGGGGTCGCCGTGGGTTTCGTCGTAAGCCTGTTGGTAGAGGTCTCCGGCCTTGCCCAGAAAGTTGGTCCGATCGTCGGCGGTCAGGGCGTCTTCGGGCTTTTCCAGCTCGCCGTCGGCCTTCAGGGCCGCACCGGGGCGGACGCCGCGCCGGGCGGAATCCAGGTAGACATCCGCGGCATCAATGCGGGCCAGCGTGCTCACAGATGCCTTGCCATCGAACGTCTGGGCGATCTGTAAGAACGTTTCAGGGCTTGGGTTAGCGCTTGCGGACGCGAGCTCCAACTCGCTGAAGGCTTCGTCAAGCTTGTTGTCCTGGGCGCGCTTGTAGCGGTCCCGCAGGCCGTAGCCTGCCGCGGCCACGGCGAAGATGAACAGGATCGGCACGCCCCATTTACGGAGCCAATCGATGAAGTCCTGGTTGTACCGCCCCTCTTCAAGGCCGGCGCGTTCGCGGATCTGCGTTTGACGTGGGTCCATGGCGTTCTCGGGTGGGTGCGGCTGCCGCGGGATCGGCAGGGAGCAAGTCTAGGTTCGGTCCGGTGTTCTCGCCGGGTGCCCGCGGCGCAAGGCGTGCGCGGCAGGCGTTGCGCCCAACACGCGCCCGGTCACTGTTGACGTGCCGGAGGGCGCGCCCATGGGCTTTATCCCCTTGGCACGGGCTTTGTGTTCGGCCCGTCACGGCATGTCCTACGGACTCAACATTTCCGCCAGCGGCCTGATGACCACCATCTACACGCAGGATGTCTACGCCAACAACCTGGCGAATATGGACACGCCGGGGTTTAAGCCGGATATCCCGACGATCCGCCCGCGCGAGGCCGTAACGGCGGAGGACGGCGTGAGCTTTCTACCCAGCAACACGCTGCTCGAGCGCCTGGGGGGCGGCACGCTGATGAACCCCAACCGCGTGGACTTCTCGCAGGGGTCACTCAAACCCACTCCCAACGCGCTGGACTTCGCGATCGAGGGCAACGGCTTCTTCGTCGTCCGCGACAGCACCGACATTCAGGGCGACCGCGTGCGGCTGACGCGCGATGGCCGTTTCGCCCGCGGCACCGACGGCTCGCTGGTGACCGCCACCGGCGGCATGCCGGTGCTGGACGTAAACGACCGCCCCATCCGCCTTGAACGCGGGCCGCTGGTGGTGAACGGGGACGGCGCGATGTTCCAGAACGGGCGTGCCATCGCCCAACTCAAGATCATCGACGTCCCCAACAAAGACGCACTGCGCAAGGCGGACAAGGGCCAGTTCATCGCCGACAGCACGGCCCTGCAGGGGGCTTCGCGCGCAGGCGGCACGATCCGGCAGAACACGATTGAAGACTCCGCGGCCGACGAGATCCGCACGCTCGTCAAGATGACCAGTATCGCACGCGATGTTGAGTTCAACTCGTCACTCATCCAGGCCCACGATCGGCTCTCCGAGCGGGCGATCAACGGGCTCGGGCGGGTGGCATAACACGACGGCTAAGTCGGCGCCCCGCGGCGCCGCTGAAGGGTGACGATGGCCATTAATGCACTCCAGTCCGCCGCGTCGGGGCTTTCGGCGCTCAACACAGCGCTGGACGTCACGTCGAACAACCTGGCGAACGTGAACACGACGGGCTTCAAGTCCAGCCGCGTCAACTTTCAGGACCTCGTGTACCTGGAGAAGGCGCAGCCCGGCACGCTGAACATCAATGAGGATCAGCGGCCCATCGGGCTGTATGTCGGTCTGGGCGTGAAGGTCTCGGGGACGCAGCTCGACTTTTCCCCGGGCACCGCGCAGTCCACGGGCAAGCCGCTGGATGCAATGATCGAGAATGCGGGGTTCTTTCAGGTGACGGTGGAGACCGCCAAGGCCGCCCGGGGAGTGGCCTTCACCCGTGCCGGAAACTTCGCGCTCAACAGCGTGGGCGAACTAGTGCTCGCCAGCGACCAGGGCCGCAGGTTGGAGCCCGTGATCACTATCCCGCCTAACGCCATTCAGAGCTCGATCACGATCTCTTCCGATGGGCGCGTAACATACAACACCTCTGACTCGAGCGAGCCCTCCGAGGCCGGGCAGATCCAACTTGCCACGTTCGTCAACCCTGCCGGGCTCAGCCAACTGGGCGAGAACCTCTTCGGCGAAACACCCGCGAGCGGACCCGCCAACGTCGGCACACCATCCAGCGAGGACCGCGGCGCTCTCAAACAGGGCTTTGTCGAGACCAGCAACGTGGACCCGACGCGCGAACTGATCGAGCTCATCCGGGTGCAGCGGGCCTTTGAGATGAACAGCCAGAGCATCAAGGCCGCCGACGACACGCTCCGCACCGTCGCACAGCTCCGGAGGTAATCCATGACGCGCCGACGCATCGCCGGACTCATCGGGCTGTTCGCGCTGCTATGGGGTTCAACCCATGCGCACGCTCAATCTGCCATACGCCTGCGGACCCTGGCCACGGTCGCTCCCGGCGCGCCCGTCACGCTCGCCGATATCGCGGTGCTTTCAGGACCTGAAGCGGAGCGCTTCTCCGGCCTCACCATCCTGCCGGCGATGGATGGCAAGTCCGGGTCTGCACGCATCGATATCAGCCGCGTGCGGAAGGAAGTTCAGCGGCAGCCCCGCGTGAACATGGGGCGCCTCTCAATGACAGGCTCTTCGTGCATTGTCCGCACGGTCGCCGCTCCGGCGCCCTCGCCGACGACACCACAAGCCGCAGCCGTCCCTGCACAGGGCGAGACGGTTCGCGACCGCATTGCGCGGTCGCTCG
The DNA here is from genome assembly GCA_038260025.1 of Phycisphaerales bacterium. Classification (GTDB taxonomy): domain Bacteria; phylum Planctomycetota; class Phycisphaerae; order Phycisphaerales; family UBA1924; genus JAEYTB01. The sequence goes on along the minus strand of JBBSOF010000083.1, from coordinate 2,772 downwards.
TTCAGCTGTTCGGCGTGCCCGAAAGCGATATGCGGCTGACCTTCGACACCCGCTCCGGGCTGCTGGATGAAACCACTGAGGGCCGGACCGTGGGTGTGCAGCCCAGCTCGATGGGTGAGCAGATCACGTACAGCATCCGCATCTATAAGGATGACGCGATGCTGTCGCAGGGCTCGGTGCGCGTGGGCGTGCTTATCCGCCGCAACGTCGTGATCGCCCGCCAGACGCTTCCCCGCGGCAGCGCGATCAGCCTGGAAGCCTTTGAGACGCAGGAGCAGTGGCTCTCCCCCACTCTTGAGCCGGCCACGCCGGATCAGGTTGCCGACGCGGTCGTGCGCACACGCATCGACGCGAACAAGATCATCCTCGCGAAGGACATCGAGGCGCCGGTCGTTGTACAGCGCGGCGACGTTGTCAGTGTGGACTGCGTTTCGGGCACGGTTGTCATCAGCACCTCTGCCCGCGCCAAGGATGCCGGGCGCACCGGCGACGTCATCACATTCCAGAACCTCAACTCCAGAAAGACATTCTCGGCACGCATCAGCGGGCCCGGCAGGGCCGTGCTGCTCGCCGAGGATGCGGGGAGCGAGCCATGAATATCACCACCGCCGCGGCTGCCTGCTTGTTGCTTGCCGCACCACCGGCCATGGCCCAGAGCCTGCTGCGCCGCACCACCGCTGCGCCGCCGAACCCCGGGCTAAGCCCGCAGACCGCGCCAGGCATGATGACGCCCGACCCTGCGCAGCCCATGCCTGCCGCCCCGACCGCCGCCCTGACGACGGGCAGCATCTATGTGCGCAGCGCGAGCCTGATGCTGGTGGAGACGCCCAAGCCCCGCACGTTCGCCATCCACGACAAGGTCTCGATCATCATCTCAGAGACCAGCAGCCAGAGTAGCCAGCAGAAACTGGACGCCAAGAAGGACGCGAGCCTTGCCGCGGCCGTGAACAAGTTCCCCGACCTCCAGAAGTTTCTCGAGCTCAATCTCACGAACACGGGCGCGGGGGCGATCGCGAGCGCTGACCTCAACGCCAACTCAAAGTTTAAAGGTGATGGCAAGTTTGAGCGGACCGACCGCTTTCAGGACCGCATCCAGGCGACCGTGATTGATGTCAAGCCCAACGGCGTGCTTGTGGTAGAGGCCCGCAAGACGGTGGGTCAGGACAAGGAGCTGCGCACGCTGGTGCTCAGCGGCGAGTGCCGGCGCGAGGACGTGACCGACAACAACACGGTGCTCTCCAGCCAGCTCTCTGACCTCACGATCCTCGCGCACACCGAGGGCGATGCGAAGGATTCAGCCACGAAGGGCATCCTGACGCGGATCGTGGACAAGATCTTTAACTTCTAATGAGGCAGTACGAAATCCTGAGCGCTGAAGACGACCACTCAGGACTCAGGACTTCCCTCAAGCCCGTGGGTGGTGCTTCGCATGCACCGCCTTCAACCGCGAGCGGTCGACGTGGGTGTAGATCTGCGTCGTCGCGATGTCGGCGTGGCCCAACAGTTCCTGCACCACGCGCAGGTCAGCACCGCCGATCAGCAGGTGCGTGGCGAAGCTGTGGCGCAGGGTGTGAGGGTGAACATCGCGCAGGCCAGCGAGCAGCGCGCACCGCTTGACGATCTGCCACACCGCGACGCGCTCCAACGGCCGGCCGGTGCGAGAGAGAAGCACACGCCCGCGGTCCAGCCCGTGCGGCCGCACCAGCCCGGGGCGGCACTGCTCCTGGTACGCGTTCAGCGCATCGCGCGCGGGCGCGCCCATGGGCACCAGCCGCTGTTTGTTCCCCTTGCCGGTTACCCGCACCACGCCCAGCGTCATGTGCACATCGTTGATGCAGACCCCTGCGACCTCCGAGGCCCGCAGCCCGCTGGCATAAAGCAGTTCCAGGAGCGCGCGGTCCCGCATCCATAGTTGCAAGCCCGCTTCGCCCGGAGATTCCTGCCGCATGCCCGGCTGCGCCGCCGCCAGCAGCGATGCCACCTGCTTCGGCGACAGCACCTGCGGCAGCTTTTTCCAGCGTGTTGGCCGGTCCAGAATGTCCGTTGGGTCGCGCTCGACCAGCCCCAGCGATAACGCCCAGCGGAAAAACACCTTCACCGCGGCAAGGTGACGGATGACCGAGGTGCCTTCCATCTGCCGCTTGCTCTTCAGCTCCGCGATGTGCTGTGACACCTGGCGCGGCGTGGCCTGCCCGATGTGCTCAACACCCTGTGCATCCATGTCCTTCAGCAGGTCGTCGATGTCCCGGCCATACGCCTCCAGCGTGTTCGCGCTCAGACCGCACTCCACCCGGATGAACCCGAGGAACCGGCCATGCACCGCGGCAAAGCGATCAGGCAGTGGTGTTCGTACTGACGCCGCGGGCATGCCAGGTTATCGGCGACCCGTGCCACGGACCTTTCTTAAGGTCCGTGTCTTCCTTCTCCATCCACGGGCCTGGACGCCAGTTAGGCGCTGGTACCTTCAAAAATAAAAAACCCCGGCTCTCGCAAGCCGGGGTCTCAGGATCACTTCAGAAGCTCAGGACGCCTTAGCCGCGGAGCAGCGACAGCGCCTGCTGGGGCTGGCTGTTGGCCAGCGACAGGACGTTGGTCGATGCCTGCACCAGGATCTGCGACCGTGTGAGCTGCGCGGTCTCGGAGGCGAAGTCAGCATCGCGGATGACCGACTGAGCGGCCGCGGTGTTCTCCGACTGCACGTTGAGGCTGCGGATGGTCGCACCCACGGTGTTCTTCTGGAAGGCGCCCAGGCGCCCACGAAGGGCCGAGACC
>JBBSOF010000082.1:0-6179 GCA_038260025.1 Phycisphaerales bacterium | reverse complement strand
TGGTGTTCTTCCCCGCTTCGCACGGGCTGCGCCTGGCGGCGTGGGTGGTGCGCTCTCGCCTGGGCCGGCACATCATCCCGCCGCTGGTGTACGCGACCGCGCGGAGCGTGCGGGTGACGGGCGATGCCGCGGCAGGCCCACCGGCGTACCAGATCGACGGCGAGTGCGGCCGGCACACGTTCCCGCAGGGCTTTGCGCTCAGCCTGGGGGTGCGTGAGCGGTCGCTGCGGGTGCTGGCGCCCTGATCTCGACGCCCCGTTTTCCTACCATTGGCCCCTATGGCGACCCCGGCCCCAATCCGTGTGGACATCATCGATGCCAGCCGCCGCCTGCCGGGCGCAAGCGTGGAGTGGCTGCGGGCGCACGTCGAGAAGGCGATGACCCACCTTGGCTGCGCGGGAGAGGTGCGGGCGCGGATCGTCGAAGATGCGGAGATGGCCCGGTCGCACGAGGAGTTTGCTGGGGTGCCGGGAACGACCGATGTGCTGACGTTCGACCTGAACGACCCGGAAGAGGCGGGCCAGCCGCCGCGGATGGACCTAGAACACGCCCGGTTGGTTTCTGACGATGGTTTGTACGGTATTGATACGGATATTCTTGCGTGCATTGATGAGGCGGAGCGTCACGCAGGGGGGGGTGGGGGGGGTCCGGGGCTGGAAAAGGAACTATTGTTGTACATCCTCCACGGCATCCTTCACTGCCTGGGGATGGACGACCACGACGAGGTGTCCTTCGAGGCGATGCACAGGGTGGAGGATGGTGTGCTGCGGGGTATCGGCGTCGGCGCGGTCTTTCTCACCCGCCCTCCGCCTGAGCCCGGCTCTGGAGCTTGAGGTTTGAACGCATTGGGATGGATTGGGGTCGCGACCGTGGCGCTGGTGGGCGGCGCGGTGCTGTCCACCCTTGTGCAGGCCCTCCGCGACCTTTCCCGCAACAAGCTGGAGGAGATTGCCGAGGCCCGCAACCGGCCCGCGGCAACGCGGCGTGTCGAGCAGATTCTGGAAGACCTGGACGGTCATGCGGCGGCGGTGGCCGTGCCGCGGATTGTGCTGAACCTGGTGCTGGTGGTGGCGCTGGTGACGACGATTGCCGAGGGGCGGGGCGTCGAGGTGACATGGGTTGAGGCCACGATCGGCATCGCCATCACATCGGTGCTGCTGTGGCTGTTCGGGGTCGCTTTGCCCACCAGCGTGGCGAGGCACGCGGGCGAGGCGACGGTGTTCGCGTGGTCGCCGGTGCTGCGGGTGTGCTACATCCTGTGCAGGCCGGTGATCGGCATCGCGCGGGGCGTGGATGAGGTGGTGCGGCGGCTCTCGGGCCGTGCGGCAACCCGTGGTCACGAGGCGATGGAGCAGGAGTTGCTCTCGCTGATGGAAGAGACGCAGGGCGAGGGCGGCATCGACGAGACCGAAAAGGAAATGATCGAGGCGGTGGTGCAGTTCCGCAACCGCACGGTGGCGCAGGTAATGACGCCGCGGACCGAGATCGAGGCGATGGAGATCACGCACGACCTGGGGCGGGTGACGGCGACGGTGCGCGAGATCGGGCACAGCCGCATCCCGGTGTATGAAGAGAGCCTCGACCACATCGTGGGCATCTTCTATGTGAAGGACCTGATGAAGTGGCTGGCGGGCGATGGGCGCGCCACGGGCAAGGCGTTCGACCTTAAGCGGCTGGTGCGTCCGGCGTTCTTTGTGCCCGAGACCAAGACCATCCGCGAGCTGCTGCCCGAGCTGCTCAAGAAGCGCGTACACATCGCGATGGTGGCGGATGAGTACGGCGGCACGGCGGGGCTCGTCACCATCGAGGACATCATCGAGGAGGTCTTCGGCGATATTCAGGATGAATACGAGGAGCCGACGGAGGAGACGCCCGAGGTGAGCGTGGACATCGGCGGCCGCACGGCGGAGATCGATGCCCGCGCATATATCGAGGATGTGAACGACCAGATCAAGCAGCTGGGCGTGGAACTGCCCGAGAGCGAGGACTACGACACGGTGGGCGGCTTTGTGACTGTGACACTGGGGCGCATCCCCGCGGCGGGCGAGACCTTCAGCCACGAGAAGGTGCTGGTGACGGTGCTTGCCGCGGAGCCGACGCGGGTGACGCGCGTGCGGGTGCAACTGGCGGCGACGGAGGTTGCGCCGGTGGGTGCGCAGGAAAGTACCACGAACCTTTCTTAGGATTGGTGGTGTTCAACGTGTTGTTTGTGGAATGAAGAGACGGACCTTATGAAAGGTCCGTGGCACTAGGTGCGCTTGCCGAGCAGCAGGCCGACGACGGCGAAGATGGCCATGAGACCGGCGGAGACGCCGATGATGATCATGAAGTTCTCGCCGATGGTCTTGATCATGCCGCCGCCGGCGGTGTTGGTGAGGCTGAGGATGATGGTGAAGGCCGCGAGGCCCACGACGAGCACCATGCCAAGCGCGAGGCCGCCGACCCAGCCGGAGGCGACGCCGTCGTAGGGCTCTGCCGCGATCATGGCCACGGCAGTGGGCTCGGAGACTTCCACCATGGTGCCGGGGGTTTCGAAGAGCGCGCCGCCGCCGTCGTTGATGGCGGGTTCCGTGGCTGTCTGCTGGGCGATGGTGTCGTTGCCGTAGACATCGCCGAGCAGGTCTTGGCCCAGCGAGGTGTCGTCGGGCTCGCGCGTCATGTCGAGCAGGCCGCCGGAGCCCGAGGCGCTCTTGTCGCCGGGGTCGACCAGGCCGCCAGGCGAGGTGGTGACGCGGGTCACGGCGGAGGGGTCTGCTTCGTCAAGGCCATCGGCCTCGAAGATGTTGATGCCGGTTGACTCTTTGGCCTCGGCGGCGATGTTCATGCCGCTGCCGCTGGACTGGAGTGTGAGGGGCTCGAGCTCGCCGCTGTCGGCGAGGGGGATGACATCGTCGCCGACGAGGAGGTCAACCTGCTCGCGCTTGAACACGAGGGCATCACCATCGCGGAACTCCTGAAGCTGGCCGCGGGAGGCCATGTCGCGCACCTGGTCGGTAGACTTCCCCAGCTTCTGTGCGGCTTCGTCGATCGAGTAGAACATCTTGTCCATGGCAAACAGCTCCGGGTAATGCGTGCGGGAGAGGCCCGCCGGGAGGACCAAGGTAGCCGAAAGCTTCCGCGCTCTCAAGGCTCATCCCATGGTACGGCCTCTGGCCGGGAGAGGTTCCCCCCGTCTTTGGGGGGCGGCTGGGGGGAACCCGGAGGGAGCGGCTCATCATCTTTATGGAGTCCGAACGCGGGCGGGGCGGGGTGGGGGGAGGCACCCCGATATTCTCCGGCATGAACCGGCGCGAGTTTCTGAGGGCTTCTTCCGCCAGCACTGCCGCGGCAGGCTTGTTTCCAGGCACGCTGCCCCGCGCCCCGGAAGGCCGGGTGGGGGGCCGGGGTAAGGCCCGGAATCTGATCTTCATGGTGGCCGACGGCATGAGCATGGGGACGCTGACGCTGGCGGACCTGACGCTGCGCCAGCGCGATGGCAAATCTTCCAACTGGGTGTCGCTGTGGAACCGCCCGGGCGTGCGGCGGGCGACTGCGACGACGTACTCGGCCGATGCGTGGGTGACGGATTCGGCGGCTGGGGGGTGCGCGTGGGCCATCGGCGAGCACATCAACAACGGCAGCATCAATGTGACGCCCGATGGGCGGCAGGTGATGCCGCTGCTGGTGCAGGCCCGCCAGTGCGGCAAGATGACGGGGCTTATCTCCACAGCGCGCATCACGCACGCGACGCCGGCGAGTTTCATCGCCAATGTGCCCAAGCGGAGCATGGAGAAGCAAATCGCGGCACAGATATTGGAGCGCGGGGTGGATGTGGCGCTGGGGGGCGGGTCGGCGTATTTCATCAAGGCGCTGCTGGATGCGCACGCCGGGGTGACGGTGGTGCGCGACAGGGCGGGGCTGGCGGGTGCGCCCGCCGCTGGGCAGCTGCTGGGGTTGTTTGATGCCGAGCATGTGCCGATGGTGCTTGATCGGGAAGAGACGGTTCCCTCACTGGTGGACATGACGCGGGCTGCGCTGGCGCGGCTGGGGGGCCACGTGGCGGGGTTTGTGCTGCAGGTGGAGGGCGGGCGCGTCGATCACGCGGCGCACGACAACGATGCGGGGTCGCTCATCGCCGAGCAGATCGAGTTTGACCAGGCGATCGGGGCGGTGCTGAACTTCATGGAAGGGCGCGATGACACGCTGCTGGTCATCACCACCGACCACGGCAACGCCAACCCTGGCCTGACGTTCTACACACGCCGGGGCAAGCAGGCCTTCGCCCGCCTGCCCGGCGTGAAGCGCTCGTATGTGTGGATTGATCATGAACTGAAGGCGGCGGGCGAGGGGCTGACGCCCTCGCGCATCGCGGGAGTGGTGGAGGCCGCGACGGGCATCGGGCTCGATGCGCAGGAGCGTGGCATTTTGATGGGGGCGCTGCAGCGGCACCGCGTGTCGCCGTTTGCTGCCGCGAATGTGTGGACGAGCGTGCTGGGGGCGCTGCTGGCGGACCATCTTGGCGTGGCGTTTACCAGCCCGAACCACACGAGCGACATGGTGGAAGTGACGGCGATGGGCCCGGGCGCCGAGGCGCTGCGCCCGGCGATTGACAACATCGACCTGTACCCGCTGGTGGTGTCGGCGATGGAACTGCCCCGGGCGCGGCCGCTGCCGGGGACGGAGGTGGTGCTGCCGCCGATGCCCAGTGTGGATGATGATTGAAGTTGACGTGCCGCGGCAGCGCGCTACCCGACGCGCTCTGGCACGGTGGGCGCGGCGTGCAAGGTCATGTGGAAGGTTGAGCCTTTGCCGGGCTCACTCTCGACCCAGACGCGCCCGCCGTGGCGTTCGGCGATGCGCTTGACGATGGCGAGGCCCGCGCCCGCGCCGCCGCCGTAGGCATCGCGGGCGTGGAGGCGGCGGAAGAGCTGGAAGAGGCCTGCCGCACGGTCGGGGGCGATGCCAATGCCGTTGTCGCGGACCCAGAGCGAGACGGGTGCGTCTGCCTGACGGGTGATGCCGATCTCGATGCGCTTGATGGGCGACTCGTTGTATTTGATGCCATTGCTGATGAGGTTCATCAGGGCCTGCACGGTGCGGCGGCGGTCGCACAGCAGCGTCACGTCGCCCGCGTCTGCGGCGACGGTGACGCCCGCCCCCGACTCGCGGATGCGCGCTGAGAGCATGTGGATGGCTTCGCCCACGAGGTCGCCGACGCGGCAGTCTTCCAGCGAGGGCTCGGCGCGGGAAACCTGCGCGACTTCCATTAGCGAATCAAGCAGCAGCTGGCTGCGCTCGCAGAGTTCCTGAAGGGTCTTGATCCGCGCGGCCCCTTCGGGGCCCAGGGTGCTGGCGAAGTCTTCCTCCAGGAACGAGGCGATCAGGCGGACACCCCGCAGCGGCTCCTTCAGGTCGTGCGCGGCGATGTGCGCGAAGTCTTCCAGCTCGCGGTTGATGCGTTCGAGTTCTTTGACGTAGGTCTCGATGCCGCGGCGGGAAAGCTCGAGGTCGGTGATATCAACGCAGGACCCGATGTAGCCGATGAAGTCGTCGCCCTGGCGCAGCGGCACGCCGTGGTCGAGCAGCCAGCGGTACTCGCCATCATGGCGACGCAGGCGATACTTCATGCGGAAGGCTTCGCGGCGCTCGAAGTGAGACTCATAGAACTCCACGCAGCGGCGGCGGTCGTCGGGGTGTATGCCCTCGGTCCAGCCGTAGCCCTGCTCCTGCTGCATGGCGCGGCCGACAAAGTCAAGCCAGGCGCGGTTGAACCAGATGCACTTTTTAGTTGTGTCGCTCAGCCAGAGCAGCACTGGAGCATGATCGCCCATCACGCGGAAGCGGTCTTCGCTTTCCTTGATGGCCTCTTCGGCGCGGCGGCGCTCGGTGATGTCTACGACGACCCCCACCGCGCCGGCGGCGTTGGCCTGCTCATCGTGCAGGGGGATGGCGCTGACGCGCAGGACACTGGTGGAGCCATCCTTGAACTTCACTTCGAGGTCATCGCCGCGGACTTCCTGACCGTGGGAGGCGCGCACCATGGGGAGCGAGGCGGTGGCCACGGGTGCGCCAGCGCGGCAGATCTCGAAGGGCTCGTCGGGTCCGCCGCGGCCGACGGCGGCGGAGGTGTCGCTCGTATCGAGGCGGAGCATGTGGAGGGCTTCCGCGTTGCCGGTGACGCGCCGGGCCTGGGCATCGTG
>JBBSOF010000081.1:0-6609 GCA_038260025.1 Phycisphaerales bacterium | reverse complement strand
CGTGGGTGAGCACCTCGGGCGGAAGCCGCCGCCTTGGCTTTCCCCGGACTGACACTTGTTCACACTTCACGCCACGCTCCTTGCCGCGGAACCCCCCCACAGGAACGCTCCCGGGGGAAGCCGCGACTGGAGGAGTTACCTGGGGAGGGAACACGGTGCAAGGGCCGGTTCGCCGCCCCTGGACGAATTGCGGCGGAATTGCAAAATCCGTACAAAATGGTAGTTTGGGTAAGCTTTGGACCGTCCTCGAACCCGCGGAGGTAGATGTGAGCACTTACAAGACCGGTCCCGCCATCGGCAGCCTTGGTCGCCGAGCTCGTGGACCCTGGGTGCGCAGCGCGACCATGCTCGCAGGCCTCCTCTGCATCGCGTGGTCTTCGGCCCGAGCCGACACCCTTACGCTCAAGGACGGGCGTGTCTTTGAGGGCACCCAGACAGCCAAGCGAGATCACTTCGTGTGGTTCTCGTACCTTGAAATGGGCCTGCGCGTGGAACGGCCCTTTGCGGAAGAAGATATTGCGGATCTGAAGGTGGATGCGTTGCTGAAAGAGCCGCAACGGTTGGCCGCCAATCAAACGTCTTCACCGGCCGCATCACCCACCGTTCCCGCTCCCAATGTGAGTATCTCTCTTCACGCCGCGGACCCTGTTCTGGCTGATCCGGAGAAGGCCCAGGCAGTCCGCGAACGTTACCTCACTGCGCTCCGTGAAGAAGTGCACCGTATCAGTCTGTTGACCGATCCTTCGCACAATTTTCCCACCATAAACACGACAGGACGCCGCCGCCAACCGGCACAGCGAACGGCCCGTCCCTTGACGCCGGAAGAGCGAGCGGCGCTCAACGCGCGGCGGGAACGATTGGTCCAGCAGATCAATGAGCTGAAGTGATAATCGATCGCCGTGGTCAGCAATCCTCAAAGGAACAACGGAGCTTGAGTCGGCGAAGCAACAGACCCGCGTGATCCTGCAGGTGGCACCGAAGTTCAGCAAGGCTCGCGCTCGCATACGAGCCGGTGAAGACGCGGAAGCAGTCGTTAAGGACTAACTTCAACAAGCGCCTGTGCCGAAAGATGCACTACCCCTTGGGGCTTCTGCGCTCATGAACGCGGCTGATGGCAGCCCCTAGCGACGGACCATTTGTTTTAGCAGGCCCGCCATTACCGCGGAGCGGCACTGCGTTCTTCACCAACCCCTTAGTGGAAGTTCCGCGCAGCCACCGCAAGCCCCGGCAGCGCATCCTTGACAGCCTCGATCCGTGACACCACAAGGTGTACGACATCTCCCTGCCGCTGCACTTTGCCGTGGGCGATGATCATCCGCTGGCTCGCGGCGCGGCGGTACTTCTGGTAGACGCGGTACCAGATGATGAGATTGGCAATGCCGGTCTCATCTTCCAGGGTGATAAACGTCACGCCCGAGGCCGTGCCCGGGCGCTGCCGCACCAGGACAAGCCCGCTCACTTTGACCAGCTGCCCATCGTCGGTGAGTGATGTATCTCGGAGGGTCGCGCACGGCAGCACCTGCCGCGCTTCAAGCCTCTCGCGCATAAACGAGACGGGGTGGGCCTTGAGCGAGAGGCCCGTGGAGTCGTAGTCCAGCACCACCTGGCGGACCGGGGTCACGGCGGGGAGGGCCGCGGGCTCGGTGGGTTCGTCACCGGCCGCTTCAAACAGCGGCAGCTTGTCATCGCGCAGCAGGCGCGATTCCCACAGCGCCTCTTGACGGGTAAGCCCGAGAGACCCGAAGGCGTCGGCTGCCGCGAGGCGGCGCATGGTCCCGGCCTTGACCCCTGCCGCACGCCACAAGGCGAGCAGGCTGTTCAGTGGCCTGGGGGCCTCGCGCACCGCCGCACTCACCCTGTCGGCCTCGGTCCTGCACAGGCCGCTGGCCAGGCGCATCCCCAGCCGCACGGCCTTCCCCTCGATGGTGCAGTCCCAGGCGCTATAGCCGGTATCGATGGGCCGCACCTCAACGCCATGCTCGCGGCAGTCGCGCACCAGTTGTGCCGGCGCGTAGAAGCCCATCGGCTGGCTGTTGAGCAGCGCAGCCGTGAACTCCGCGGGGTAATGGCACTTGAGCCACGCCGAGGCGTACACCAGCAACGCGAAGGAGGCCGCGTGGCTCTCGGGAAAACCATACTCGCTGAAGCCCTTGATCTGCTCGAAGCAGCGTTCCGCAAAGCCCTGCGGGATGCCGTTGCTCATCATGCCGCTGATGAGCTTGGTCCCGAAGCGGTAGATGAGGTCGCCCTTGCGTTTCCACGCCGCCATGGCGCGGCGGAGCTGGTCGGCCTCGCCGGGTGTAAAGCCCGCGGCCTCCACCGCCAGGGCCATGCACTGCTCCTGGAACAGCGGCACGCCGAAGGTCTTGCCCAGCACCTTTGTAAACGCCGGGTGCGGGGGCTGTGGGATCGGCTCCTGGCCGCTCCGCCGCCGCAGGTAGGGGTGCACCATGTCGCCCTGGATTGGCCCTGGCCGCACAATGGCCACCTCGATGACCAGGTCATAGAAGCACGCTGGCCTTAATCGCGGCAGCATCGACATCTGCGCCCGGCTCTCAATCTGGAACACCCCCACGGTGTCGGCCTTCTGGATCATCGCGTAGGTGGGTGCATCATCAGGCGGGATGTTCGCGAGCGTGAAGCGGCGGCCGTGGGCGGCGTGGATGAGGTCCATGCAGCGGCGCAGGGCGGTGAGCATGCCAAGCCCCAGCACATCGACCTTCATCATCCCCACGGCATCGATGTCGTCCTTGTCCCACTCGATGACGGTGCGGTCGGGCATGGCCGCGTTCTCGACAGGCACCAGCTCGCACAGGGGCGTGCGCGTGATGACAAACCCCCCGACGTGCTGCGAGAGGTGGCGTGGGAAGCCGAGGATTTCTCCCGTGAGGCGGGCAAGCCATTGCAGCGTGGGGTCCTGCGGGTTGAGGCCCAGCTCACGCAGGCGGGCGGGGTTGATGCCGCCCTGGTCCCACCACTCGATGTCCTTGGCGAGGCGGTCAACCAAGTCCAGGGAAAGCCCAAGGGCCTTGCCCACATCGCGCACGGCGCTGCGGCGGCGGTACGTGATGACCTCGGCCGTGAGCGCGGCACGCTCGCGCCCATACTTTCGGTAGATGTACTGGATGACCTCTTCGCGCCGCTCGTGCTCAAAGTCGATGTCGATGTCGGGGGGCTCGTTGCGCTCCTTGCTCACAAAGCGCTCAAACAGCACATCGATGTGGACGGGGTCCACGGCCGTCACGCCCAGGCAGTAGCACACAGCGGAGTTGGCTGCCGCGCCGCGGCCCTGGCAGAGGATCTCCGCCCACGCGTGGTTCGGGGGCGCATCGACCGTCTCCCTCCCCGAGCGGGCAAAGCGGACGAGGTCATGCACCGTCAGGAAGTACGGCGCGTACCGAAGCTCATCGATCAGGCCCAGTTCCTTCTCGATTTGATCGCGCACTTTCAGAGGAAGGCCCCCGGGGTAGCGATCAATGGCTCCCTCATACGTCAGACGCCGCAGGTGTGACATGGGCGTCGCCCCCGGCGGCACAACCTCATCGGGGTACTCGTACCGGAGTTGATCCAGTGAGAACCCGCGGGTGCGCTCCGCGACTTCGAGCGTGCGTGCAAGGGCCTGCGGGAACGCCGCGAAGAGCCGGTGCATCTCCTCCGCCGGTTTGAGGTGCCGCTCGGCGTTGGCGTGCAGGCGGAAGCCAGCCTCGCCCAACGTGCAGGTGTGCCGGATGCAGACAAGCACATCCTGGAGCATGCGGCGGTCGGGGTGGTGGCAGTATGCGTTGTTGGTGGCGACCAGAGGCGTGCGGGTCTCTGCTCCGAGGCGGGCGAGGGACTCCAGTCTGGCGTGGTCATCGGGGCCGTAGCCCACCGTGATGGCCAGGGAGAGGCGGTCATCGTCGAAGATGTCGTGGAGGCGGCGCAGCACGCGGGGGTGGTCGCCCGCATCAGCGTCAGGCGGCAAGGCGTTGAAGATGACTACCGCGAGCAGCCCTTGCGTGTGTGCTGGCAGGTCATCGAGGGTGAGGTGGCATTGCCCTTTCGGCGCGCGCCGCTTGCCCACCGTCAGCAGGCGGCACAAGCGGCGGTAGGCGGGCATGTCCGTGGGATAGACACAGAGCGAGAGGTCGGGCTGATCGGTGAAGACCAGGCGAACGCCCAGCATGAACCCCAGCCCCTGCTCCTTCGCGGCGACATGAGCCCGCACCACCCCGGCGATGGTGTTGGTGTCGGTGAGCGCCACCGCGCGGTACCCCAGCCCCGCCGCTTGCGTGATGTACTCCTCCGGATGGCTCGCGCCTGTGAGGAAGGTGTAGTTGCTGGTGGTGCAGAGTTCCGCGTAGGCGGGCGACGCTCCCGCTTCACCGCGGCTGTGCTGCATGGGTGGTGCGGGAGGACACACTTCCGCCTTTGCTGCCGAGCCCGCGCGGATGGGGTGCGGCTTCAGCTTGGGGAACTCATGATCGGGCATGGCTCAGCTCCACTCTCCGTGCACAAACCATCGCCCCGTCCCCACCTGGCGGCAGGCCCACAACCACCGCCCCGTCTCGGTCTGCACCGCGAAGTAATCGCGGTCGGGCGGAGAAATCGCCACGGCACCGTGACGCGGGCGGCGGGTGTGCGGGAAATCGTGAACACCCCCTCCCGCGCTCCATCGCCACCACTCCGCGCTGATGCGCTCGGGGCCGAGCGATGTCGTGATGCGCCAGCGCTCCCCCCGCCACCCCAGGCTGATCACCGGACCATCGGGCGAGAGCGCGAGGGCCTCTGCCGGCTCGGGGGTTGCAAACAGTGTGGTGGGGCGGTCCGCGGGCGTGATGCCCGCGCCGGCGGCGCGGCGCACCGGCTGCATCACCGAAGACTCACGGAAGGCCCGCTCGGGCAGGTGCGATTCGCACGGCTCCATCCGCACGATGTTCTCTGGCCCCAGGCGGCCGATGAGTGTGTCGATCAGCTCCCCCCATGCCGCGGCAGCCGCCTGCTCGGTATCGGCGGCCATCGCCGGTAACCCCGGCTGTGTGTGCCGCAGCCGGCCCGTCCGCGACGCCGTCAGTGTCACCGCCTCGACCCCCGGCCCGATATTCATGCGCTCAAGCCGGGTCCGCAGGAGCGTCCACAGGTGGCGGGGGTTGCGGCTGGGGCGGCTGAGCGTGACCTCGGTGCATTCAGGAACGGCATACGGCCGCGTCAGTTCAACATGCAGGCGACGCACACCGCGCTCGCGCGTTGTGAGCTGCCCGATCAGTGTCTCCAGCACCCGGTGCGCCGCCGCTTCGATGGATGCCCACTGATCCGTTGGCCCATCGAAGATGATCTGCGCACGAGTAGGGGGGGTGGGCCGTACCGGATTGATGGACTCGTTAGCCCGCCCCAGCACCTGGTCCAGCCGCTCCAGCACGCGCGGACCAAACCGCGGCACCACCGCGGCACGCGGCAGCTTGATCAGGTGCTCGACCCGCACAATGCCCAGTTCGCCAAGGCCCTCCACCGTCACCGCGTCGAGGTTGAGTGCGGCAACGGGGAGCGTGAGGACCGCCTCCTGCTCGCGGTGCGGGGGCACGCGTGAGAGGTCGTAGCGGCCAAAGCGTGCAACCGCCCAGGCGCACGCAAATGTCGGTGCCGCGGCAACACGTACGCACAAACCACGGCGCTGCATTTGCCGCGCCACGCCACGCAACAGGCGGGGCTCCCCCCGGTGTACGCGCTCGGTGCCGGTGGCGTCGATGAGCAGGCCATCGTGCCCATCGGGGGCCACCAGCGGCGAGAAGCGGATGGCCGCGCACGCGAGGGCGTGCAGTGCCGCGGCTTCGACATCTGGGCGGTGAGCCTCAACATGCACCCCGCAGCGTGGCGGCAGGAGCGTGCGGGCATGGGAAAGGTCCATGCCCTCTGTCACGCCCGCCGCCCGCGCCCGCGCGCAGCAACGGGCCAGCAGCTCACGCCCCGCAACTGCGCGGGTCAGCAGGATGATGGGCGGCTGCGCCGGGGCTGGTGGGGGGTGACTAGCCGGTGCGGAGTGCCGGGCTCGCAGCCGCCGTACCACCAGGTCGGTCGAGAACGTCGGGAACCACACAGAAAGAGTGCGTCGCATGGTCACGCTCCAGGGTCCACACGCGCGGCGTGTGGGCGGTGGGCTGCAATCCCTTGCAGCGCAGGAGCTCGACGGTCCATCGTCGTGTAGGCAGGGTGGAGGGGGCTGGGCCAATCAGCCAGCGCGTCAACGCCGCCGAGAGCAGCGGGGCCTCCCACGGGGGTCGGGCCAGCAGGCACAGGGTCGAACCACCCTCGCAGGCCAGTTGCAGTCGCCGCGTGGCGGGCAGGTCAAACCCCGAGCCGTCGATGATGACTGCCGCGCCGGCGCGGCTGCGCAGGGCAAGATCAGCGGCCCACAGTCTTTCCGGTGCGGAGCGGGCGCGAACAAAGATGGAGGATTCCGCGACGTTTGAGGGTGAAAGCGCGGGGGTCGCCAGGGCGGGCAGGTAGGGCCAGATGGAGGCCCCGATCCAGATGGCCGACAAGCCGCGGCACGGGCTGTGAAGGGCCTGCCCGGCAAGGTGAATGAGCAGACTCAGGGGGGGCGACCACGCGGCCATTCGCGTCGCTTTGGCT
>JBBSOF010000080.1:0-7093 GCA_038260025.1 Phycisphaerales bacterium | reverse complement strand
CCGCCGATGGAGAACACCGTGCCGGCGGGGATCTCCGCGAGGATGCCGTCTTGCGTCTGCGCGTAGGCCGACCGCGGGAACACCGCGGCAACCGCGCCGCTGCGACGCATGAAGTATTCATTGTCGGCGTTGCGACCAAAGAACACGGGCCTGGACTCCAGCCGGTAGAGGCGGTCGAAGCTTGATGTTGCCCGCATGTCCAGCGGCATCACCCGCTGGCTGGTGCTAATGGGGTTGATGTCGCTGACGGTGGGCTCGGCGGGCGACCACCGCAGGCCCCCCACCACTGTGGACTGTGCGTGCGCGACACCGCCCAGCAGCCCTGTGCCGATCATCAGCGCGGCGCCAAGTCGAATGTGCGGTTGTGCGGTCATGGCTGCTCCTCTGCAAAGAATCGACCGTTCCGGGCCCGCAGATCATTCGCGGCATCAACGCCCCGGCGTGCGCTCCAGCAGAAACTTGATACTGAACGTGATACCCGCGGGCGGCTGGGTGATCGGGACCTTCGCCAGGGCCTCGCCCGTGGCCTTCCAGCGGTACACAGCCTCGAGCAGTGGCTTATCGACATCCGGGTAGCCCGTGCCTTTGGCATCTTTGAAGACCGCGCGGATGACGGTGCCATCACGCCCGAAGGTGACAAGCACGGTCGCGTTTTTCGGGTTTGCCACCAGCATCGTCGTGACGCCGTACTTGGGCGGCACGGTCCTGACGGTGAGACCCGCGCCGGCCATCGGCTCGCCGGGCTTGTACACCATGGAGCCGACGATTGATGCGGCGGGGGATTCGTCGTCGGTCTGGCGGGCGGGCTTGGGGTCGGATGATCCCTCGCTGCCGCGGGCTGGTGGGGTGTCGGGGGCACTGGGCGAAGGCTGGGTTGGCGGCGCGGCTGGTGGCACCACGGGCGGCACGGGCGGGGTGTCGGGCTTTGCGTCGGGTTGGGCCTGTTCCTGCGGCAGGTCCGGCTGCTCGGGCTTCAACTGCTGGTCGTCGGGCTGCTTGTGCTCTTCTTGCAGCGGGAGGGGCTGCAGCGCTTCGGGCTGCTCGGGCTCGGGCTGTTGGGGCAGGGGTTGCTGTAGCTGCGGCTGCAAGGGGACTGGCTGAGCCACGGGCACCTGGATCGGCGAGGGTGCAGCACTGATCGAGACGGCCCGCTCTATTTGCGTGGGCTGCAACTGCTGGGGCATCATCTGCTGTGGCTCAGGCTGGCGCGGCAGCACCTGCTGGGCCTCTGGCTGTTGAGGCAGCGGTTGCTCCTCAAGCTCCTGCTTGGGGAGTTCTTGCAACGGCAGGGGCTGCGCCGGTTCTGCGGGCGGGGGCACTTCTGGCGGCGGGGTTGGTGAGGGCAGTTCTGCGGGGGGTGCTGCGGGAGGGATGGGTGGCGCAGCCGCGGATGCGGGGGTGGGGCGGCTTGCGGGGGATGATGCCGCGGAGGGCTCGATGGCTCGGGCTGCCTGATCGACCTGCGATTTGGGAGCCAGGTTTTCTGTGGGGAGGAGAGACCCCTTCCACACGGGGGAGTCGATCTTGGAATCCTCGATTCCCAAGCCCACTTCGGGCTCGGGGGGAGGCTCTTCGACGTCAGGCAGCAGGACTGGCGGCTCTGGCGGAGGGGCCTCGGGGGGTTGCGGGATTACATCGGGTATGGGCGCCGGGGGCAGGGTGGGGGGACCCTGCGAAGCGGTTTCAGGCGGGGCGGACAGCAGCGCAAATTCTTGCGATATCAAGAGTTGTGAGGGAACACCGATGCCAGGCGTGGTGTGCGACCCGACCCATGCGAGGGTTCCTAAACCCCCAGCGTGCAGGGAAAGGCTGAGCACAAGGCTGGTGATGGCTCGGTCGTGGTGCATGGTGCGGCAAAAATGAAACTGCCGAACTTCCGACGAAACTCCCATTCTTTCTTTACTATAGAAGGCGCAACATGTTCGCCCCGGCCTTTGACGCGCCACACGGTGCAACGTTCAAGCGTCTGGGGCGTCAGAGTATGATGTACGACGAACCGCCCGGACGGGGCGGTCGGCATCTGGTCAACCCCCGTGCGGCCCGTCCCCTCGCACCTCATCAGGAGTTTCACGCATGAAGTTCGGCACCCCCAAACGCCTCATCCTGTCCGTTGCGGTCCTCTGCGCTCTCGCCGGCATTTCGTCCTCGGTGTATGCCCAGGCCGAGAAGACCACCGAAGAGCGGTCGGTCAACAAAGGCACGCTGAAGGTGGGCGACAAGGCCCCCAAGATTGAGGTCGAGAAGTGGGTGAAGGGCAAGCCCATCGAGAAGTACGAGGATGGCCAGATCTACGTTGTTGAGTTCTGGGCGACGTGGTGCGGCCCGTGCATCCGCAATATCCCCCACCTCACCGAGATGCAGAAGGAATACAAGGACAAGGTCCGCTTCGTGGGCGTCAGCATCTGGGAGGAAAGCCGGGAGATGGACGACGGCAAGTACCTGGACAGGGTCGAGTCGTTCGTGAAGGACATGGGCGACAAGATGGACTACACCGTCGCCTTCGGCGGCGAGGGTGCGAAGATGGCCAAGACGTGGATGGAAGCGGCCAACCGCCCCGGCATCCCCTCGGCCTTCATCGTGAAGAACGGGACCGTCCAGTGGATCGGCCACCCCGGCGAGATGAAGAAGACGCTCGACCAGGTTGTCGCGGGCAACTTCGATCCCTCGAAGGTGGTTGACACCGAGAAGGCCCAGCGCGATGCGAACGCCGGCTACAAGACCGCGATGCGGGCAGAGAACTACGCCGACGCCCTCAAGTACCTCGACCAGATGATCGACATGGACGAGGCGATGGCGGAGAACCCCGGCGTGGTGGCGCAGCGCTTCCAGCTGCTGTACCGCGGCAAGGATGCCGACAGCGCGTACAAGTACGCCAAGAAGATGTCCGACGGCCCCTTCAAGAACGACCCCATGGTCCTCAACGCCCTGGCGTGGAACATCCTCGACAGCGAGTGGGTCACCAAGCGCGACCTCGATTACGCGATGGATATCGCCAAGAAGGCGGACAAGGCCGCGGACCACAAGAACGCCGCGATCCTGGACACCCTCGCCCGGGCCTACTACGAGAAGAAGGACATGGACAAGGCCGTCGAAATTCAGACCAAGGCCGTGAAGGCCGCGGCAGACAACGACGAGGATGACATGCAGGCCGAGCTTGAGGAAACGCTCGCGAAGTACAAGAAGGCCGCGGGCAAATAACCGGGCACATAACCCGGCCCACCAGCAGCGATTGCCCAAAGGGCCCCGCACGGCGCGGGGCCCTTTTTCGTTGGTTTGGCGGGCACCTGTGCTACCATTGCCGCTTACACCCCTTTGCGCACCCGAGGCACTTATGGCCGTGCGGATGGAACTATCGCGAATCCTGATCCGTGAGCTCAATGACTACCAGATCATCGAGCTGCGCGAGGTGACCGGGGTGGAGGCCAAGGCCCCCACCGCCAGCGTGTACGACGTGTCCGAGGCAGATTCGCACGCGCGCTCGTTCCCCATTGTCATCGGGCTGCCCGAGGCGCAGTCAATCGAGCGGCGGCTGAAGGGAATCACCATCAAGCGGCCGCAGACGCACGACCTGCTTGGCACGATCGTGGAGAGCCTGGGGGCGCGCCTGGATTCCATCACCATCAACGACCTGAGCGACCACACATTTTTCGCGACCCTCGATGTGACCACCGCCGACGGTCGCTCGCTGCACATCGACTCGCGCCCCAGCGACGCTATCGCCCTGGGCATCGCGGGCGGGGTGCCAATCTTTGTTGCCGAGCATGTGCTTGAGGCGGCGACCCGTGATGAGTCCTGAAGGCACGCCCGCGGGCCCCGGCACGGACTCGGGCACGCACGTCATCCCCAGCGTTTACGCGACCGGTGAGTTCCGCGGCATCGGCGGGACTATCAAGCAACGCCCGGAAGACTTTCTTGTAGATGAGGTTCCGCTGTACGACCCCACGGGCGCGGGCGAGCACATTTACCTGACGGTGCAGAAGCGCGGTCTTTCGACCCTGGAGATGGTCGAGGTGATCGCCCGGCACTTCCATGTCCGCCGCAACGCCGTGGGCTACGCCGGGCTGAAGGACAAGCACGCCATCACGCGCCAGATGGTGTCGGTGCATGTGCCGGGTCGCAAAGTTGAAGACTTCCCGTTGCTGGAGCACGAGAAGATCGCCATCATGGGCGCCACGCTGCACGCCAACAAACTGCGGCCCGGCCACCTCCGCGGCAACCGCTTCTCCATCCGCATCCGCGGCGTCGCGCCCACCGATGTGTTGCACGCCCAGCGCACGCTGCGACGTCTTGCGGAAATCGGCGTGCCCAACCGCGTGGGTGAGCAGCGGTTCGGGATGCTCGAGAACAACCACCTCATCGGCCGGTCGCTGATCGTGCAGGACTTTGAGGGAGCGGTGAGAGAACTGCTCTCCCCCAGTGCGCTGCACCCGGAGATCAACGTCGAAGCCCGCCGGCTCTTTTCGGAGGGCAAGTACACGGAGGCGGTTGCCGCGTACCCGCGGAACGCACGCACCGAGCAGCGGGTGCTGTACCAGTTGTCGAAGGGGGCGACGCCGCAGCGGGCGATGCTGTCGCTGGATGAAACGATGCTGCGTTTTTACGAGGCGGCGTTCCAGTCCGCCGTGTTCAATGCAACGCTCGATGATCGGCTGTCCCGCGGCACGCTGAGCACGCTCGACGCGGGCGACCTGGCGGTGAAGCACGAGAACCTCGCGGTGTTCATGGTCGATGATGAGGTTGCCGCGGACCCGGGGACGCGCGAGCGGCTGCGGACGTTTGAGATCAGCCCGAGCGGGCCGCAGTGGGGCGCGAGCATGATGCGGGCCGGGGCCGAGACGGACGCCCGCGAACTGGCGATCCTTGGTTCGTTCGGGGTGACACCCGAGCAGCTGGGCGCGTTTGATGCGGCCGTGCGCCACCGCCTTGATGGCCGCCGCCGCCCGCTGCGGGTGCCCGTGATCGACCCGGAGGTGGAAGGCGGCGTGGATGAGCACGGGTCCTACGTCCGCTGCGCGTTTGAGCTGCCGCGGGGCTCGTTCGCCACGGTGGTGCTGCGCGAGGTCATGAAACCGACGAGTGCCACGGACCTTTCTTAAGGTCCGTGTCTTCGATCTTGTCCCTCTCCCATCCAATGCTCGACCGCCTTTCTATGATCCCCCGATGAAGAGCCCTTTGATTTCTCTCGTGATGCTCCTGGGCGTTGTGCTCGGCATTGTCCTAGCGCCCTCATGCTCCGAGCGTGCGCCGCTGGCACCACCGGACAACGTCTACACCCTCCGCGGCAGGATCACGGGCCTGCCCAACCCGCCTTCGGGGTTCCTGGCCATCGAACACGAGGTCGTCCCTGATTTTGCCGATGCCAGCGGCAAGGTCATCGGCATGGAGTCGATGGAAATGCACTTCCCGACGCTGGGGCCCGACGCCTCGCTGAAGGGTCTTGCCGTGGGTGACCCCGTCGAGGCGGTGATGGAGATGCGCTGGAAGAGCGAGCCGCGCTTCCGCATTGTTTCGATTCACAAGCTGCCGGGAGATTTCAAGCTGAACTTGGGCGAGCCCGACGCAGCCCCTACAGACGATCCGCCGGCCCCGCGCTGAGGCGCAACAGTGACCCACCCGCGTGGTCATATCTGTTACGCTGCCCGCGCATGCTCCGCCTCACTAATCTCCGCAAGTCCTTCGGCCCTCTCATCGCCGTCGATGGCCTGACGCTTGATGTTCGGCGCGGGGAGGTCTTCGGGCTGCTGGGGCCCAATGGCGCGGGAAAGAGCACCACCATCAACATGGCGGTGGGCCTGCTCGCGCCAGACTCCGGCACCGCCGAGCTTGATGGGATTGGCAAACCAACCGACGCCAGCGTCCGCGCCAATATCGGCATCGCCCCGCAGGCCCTGGCCCTTTACGAAGACCTGACCGGCGAAGAGAACCTCAACTTTTTCGCCAACCTCTACAACCTTCGCGGCAGCGCCGCCCGCCAGCGCACCGCGCAGGTGCTCGAGATGGTGGGCCTGACACCGAAGAAGTCGGACAGGGTCGGCACGTACTCCGGGGGCATGAAGCGCCGGCTGAACCTTGCCGTCGCGGTGCTGCACAACCCGCCGATGCTGCTGCTGGATGAGCCCACGGCGGGTGTTGATCCGCAGTCGCGCAACAACATCCTCGATATGGTCCGGGCGCTCGCGGCAGAAGGCCGGACGGTGCTCTATACCACGCACTACATGGAAGAGGCGAGCAAGATCTGCGACCGTGTCGCCATTATGGACAAGGGCCGCCTGCTTGCGCTCGGCACCGTTGGAGAGTTGCTGGCCCTGCACGGCGGCAAGAGCATCGTCACCATCACCACCGCGGCAGGCGAGCAGCGGGTTGAGACCGAGAACCCAGCCGCGGAAGCAGCGCGGCTGCTTTCATCGGGTGATGTGCAGGAACTCCGTGTGGAACGGCCGGACCTGGAATCTGTGTTCCTCTCGCTGACGGGCCGCAGCCTGCGGGACTAGCACAAGGACTGTTCATGAACGCCATCTGGGCCATTGCAATGAAGGACCTGCGGCTGCTGATGCGCGACCGCTCCGCGGCGTTCTTCGTGTTCGGCTTCCCGCTGCTGCTCGCCCTCTTCTTTGGCGTGGTTTTCGGCGGGCTGGGCGGCAACAGCGAGAGCGCGAAGATGAGCATCATCGCCGTCAATGAAGATGGCGGCCCCGCCGGCGCCGCGTTCATAAGTGACCTCAAGGCCGATGACGCGCTGCGCGTGACCACCGGGCACGGCCCCGCATCCGATGCGGCCGCCGAGGTCCCCTTCACCCGCGCTGAGGCCACGGAACTGGTGCGCAAGGGCAAAACAACGGCGTGCGTGATTCTTCCCAAGGGCTTCGAGCATGCCGCAGCAAACATGTTCGCGGGCGGCGGCCTCACCATCGAGGCGCTGGTGGACCCCGGCCGCAAAGCCGAGGGGGGGCTCCTGACGGGTAAGCTCAATGAGATCGCCTTTAAGCAGATGGCAAAGAACTTCGATGACCCCGCGCGGATGACAACAACGCTGAACGAGTCCCGCCGCAGCATCGAAGCCTCTGCCGCGCTGGACCCATCGCAGAAGATGGTG
>JBBSOF010000079.1:0-7105 GCA_038260025.1 Phycisphaerales bacterium | reverse complement strand
GGGTGGCCCGCCTCGATCAGGTCCTCGACGTTGAACGTGTGGTAAACTGCCGCTTGACGCTCGGGTATGCCCTTCATCCCCAACTGTTCGCACCACCCACAGCACTGGTTGCGCCCGCTGGATCAATTTTTCAACAGCCTGCTAGGGCAAGTGATTGATTTCTAGCCTATGAACTCTGGAATAGGGAAAGCGGTTAAGGGGACTTCCGGATCGCCTACGACCTTTTTTGCTTGCCCAGGGGTCATGATGTCCTTGCGGACAGCAACCGAGTGTGTCCACCGGAACAACTCGTCAGCCGCACCTTTTGTGCGGAGCGCGCCTTAAGGCGGGAGAAGATGAGGCCACCCTATCGGAGTACAGCCCCGCCCTCTATCCCGACCGCGGCTGCGTCTTTCGAGCGAAATCATCGCCCTGCGCCCGCACCAACCACTTTGGCCGCCATTTGTAAGGGGCCGCACTCGCCACAAAAACGCCCGATCCGTGCATCCTCAACACGCGAGTGCGGTACCACTCTCAAAGTGTGCCCTGCTTTGGAATGCCCCCCCAATGGCTTTCGTACCCGCCACCGCCCCGGAACTCCGTGCACGGTCCGCCACTGCAAAGGCGATGCTGACCGCCTGCGAGCTATGCGAGTTGCGGTGCAGGGTAAATCGACTGTGGGGCGAACGTGGCGTATGCGGCCTTACGGACGAGACCTGGTGCTTCAAACGCCACGTCAGCTACGCCGAGGAGCTGGAACTGCTCCCCAGCTACATGGTGTACTTCGGAGGGTGCAACTTCAGATGCCAATTCTGCGTCCAAGCACCGACGTGCTTTTCTCCCCGAATAGGGGCCCAGGTCGCCGCCGGGGAAGCGGCGCGCGACTTTCATGGCCTTGTTGCTCGCGGGGCCCGCACGATCAATCTGTTGGGAGGAGAGCCCAGCCTCCACCTACACACAATCTTGGAGATCGCCGCCGCAGCCGCTGACCGGGGGCCGCTGCCTCTCGTGCTCAACTCCAACATGTACATGACACCCGAAGTCATCGAGCTTCTTGATGGGGTCGCCGTTCTCTATGTGGCCGATTTCAAGTTCGGCAATGATGAATGTGCGCGGCGCCTCGCGAACATTCCCCGCTACGTCGAAGTCGTCACCAGAAATCTGATCGACGCCAGCAATCGCGCCCGACTCATCGTCCGTCACCTGGTGATGCCCGGGCACCTCAACTGCTGCCTGCGACCCGTGGCGGCGTGGCTGGCAAGGTTCCTTCCCGAGACTTCCTTTACCCTGATGACCGGCTACGTTCCGGCGTGGAAGGCCACCGCGGGCACTGACGCCATGGGAAGGACGCTTTCCGCAGACGAGCGGCAAGAGGCCGAGGCGCTCATTGCCGCCTATGGGCTGCGATCAGAGGCCGGCACGCCGTGGGAGGCATTCCAATGACAATCCTCGGACTTCACCCGGCGGACGGTTCTGACTCAGACGGCGAGGAGTTGCCCATCATCATCCGCCTGGGGCCGGATGGAACACTCTACTTTCACGATCTGACAGCGAAGCTCCTTTCGGTCGCTGCGGCAATGTGCCCCGACGACAACGCCCTCCAGAGCCGAATAGCCGCAGCCCAAGCATTTGAGAAAGACGAGACGCAATGACGATGCCGTCCACCAACGGACCACCCTCCGCTCACGCGGGTCGGCCTATCAAGCTTCACGCTGCCAACGCTGCAGCCCCCCCGCTTCCCAATGGGGAGGTTGCGCGAGAACCCTCCGCAAGCGACGAGTTGGACGTGCTGATCCGAGCCCGTTACCCGGTGCTTTATGTTGTATCTTGGGAAGAGTCACGGGTGGAGCAGCACCTGGAGCAGATCGCGGCACGCCGGGGCAAGCAGTTGTATGTGTGGTCGGTTACGGCGGGGCTGCGCAAGGTGGCGACGGGGATTCCCACACGCTCGAAGGGGCTCGCCGACCCGATCGAAGCGATGGACATGCTGATCGAGCACAAAGAACCCGCGATCTATCTGTTCAAGGACTTCCACGCGTTCCTGAGGCCCTCGATCACCTGCAATATCCCCAATATCCGAAAACTCCGCGAGGTTGCGCGGGCCCTGAGCGACAGCTACAAGACCATGGTGATCTGTTCGCCGCTTCTGGAGCTCGCGCCGGAGCTTGAGAAGGATGTCACAGTGGTCGATTTCGCGCTGCCAACTTCCAAGGAAGTTGACTCCCTTCTCCAGCGGATCTGCAAGGATGTCACAGAAAGCGGTTCGATTCGGGTTGACCTGGATGAAAAGGGTCGCGAGGCGTTGGTGCGGGCGGCAGGCGGCCTGACTCTGCAGGAAGCGGAGAACGTGTTCGCCAAGACGATTGTGAGCGACGGCGCGCTGACCGGAGACGATGTTTCAACCGTGTTCGCGGAAAAGCAGCAGATCGTGCGCAAGAGTGGGCTGCTCGAGTATTACGGCAGCAGCGCAGAGCTGAGCGAGGTTGGCGGCCTTGACCAGCTGAAGGAGTGGCTGCAGCGCCGATCGATGGCGTTCACTGACAAGGCTAAGGCGTTCGGCCTGCCAGCGCCCAAAGGCGTGATGCTCGTGGGAGTGCAGGGGTGCGGAAAGAGCCTGTGTGCCAAGGCAGTCAGCCGTGAGTGGCGCATGCCGCTGCTCCGCTTTGATGTGGGGCGGATGTTTTCGAGTCTTGTCGGATCGTCTGAGCAGAACATCCGGCGGGCCATTGCTGTAGCTGAGAGCATCGCTCCCGCGGTGATGTGGGTTGACGAGATCGACAAGGCGTTTGCGGGGTCTTCAGGATCCGCCGGGACCGATGGCGGAACAACCGCCCGTGTCATGAGCACTTTTCTGACGTGGCTCAACGAAAAAGAATCGCCTGTTTTCGTCCTGGCGACCGCGAATGACATCTCGCAACTGCCCCCCGAACTGCTCCGCAAAGGCCGCCTTGACGAAATCTTTTTCGTCGATCTTCCCAGCACCGCGGAGCGGCGTGACATCTTTGAGATTCATCTGCGCAAGCGCCGCCGCGAGCCCGGGGCCTTTGACCTGCCGCTACTGGCGGCTGCCGCGGACGGGTTCAGCGGGGCCGAGATCGAGCAGGCGGTGATCAGTGCGCTGTACGACGCGTTCTACCTATCGCGGCAGGTCACCTCGGAAGACGTGCTCAAGAGCATCCGGGAGACAGTCCCGCTCTCGAAGACCATGAGCGAGCGGATCATGGACCTGCGCAACTGGGCAGAGGGCCGTGCCCGCTTCGCATCACGCGAGGTGGCGACGGTGCAGGGTTCCAAACGGAAGCTTGAGGTCTAGGCACGAGGTTTGCACAAAGGAGCGTTATGAGCACGGTCTGCATCCTTACCCCGATTGTGATTGGTTCTTGGCCCAGCATCGTCTCGGCGGTGATGGGGGCTGCGGGTGCCATGGGCTTTAGCGTGGCGGCATCCGCCGAAGCCCCTGCCGGTACGGCTGTGGATTCCGTGGAAACCGAGGTTGCCAACAGCCAGGTTCTTTCCGAGGCAATGTCGCGTGGAGAGAAGATCCGCATCCAGAAGGACGGGGTAGTGGTAGAAGTCGGCGTGGATGCCCGAGGGCGTTGCAGCGTGTGCGCCAGTGGGGCTGGCCTGACCAAGTCCCAACTAGAGAAGATTGGCGAGGACATTGCCGGGCGTGTCGTGCAGCAGTTCGCGTATCACAAGCTGATGACGGAACTCAAGAGCCGTGGCTTCAGCATCGAGCAGGAACGGGTGAGCAACGACCACTCGATCGAGGTGCGAGTGCGGATGGATCGCTGAACACAAAGGGAACCCCCAATGGCTTCGCCACAGTTTGACATCAAAATCGGTCGCGACGGCAAGGTGACAGTGAAGGTGCATGGGGTGTCGGGCTCCAAGTGCATCGAGCTGAGCGACATGGTCCGCGACATCGTGGGCCGAGAGGACAGCCGCAAGCTCACGAGCGAGTACTACGGCGGGGATGGGCACGTCCGGATAAACGCCGAGGTGCATGACCGGACGGGCCGCTGAAGTATTATGGAATGTCCCAGCTGCGCATTTCAGAACACCCCTGGCACGCAGAGCTGCGTCCGCTGCCAGAGCCTCCTTGATTTCAGCGCGGTCACTGTGTCGCCGCCGCGTGCCCGTGGTGGAAGGCTGGTGCGCGGTATGCGCAACTCTGCGGGGGTCACTCACGCACGGTTGCAGCGGGCTTCGGTCAGGGTCGCCGTCGCGGGCAACCTTCAACTCGGCGGGGTGCGCCCGCTGGCGCTGTTGGCGTCGGCCGTGCCGGGCATGGGCTATTTCGTTTCGGGACAGCGGAAGCTAGGAGTTGTGATCTTCGCCGTTTGGCTGTCGCTGATGCTCGCCTATTTCGCGTACTTCGGAAGCGGCCGCGGGTTTTTCCTGGGAACGATGGCGGTGAGCCTTCACTGCGGCTCCGTGTGTGCGCTACTAAGCGGCGTGCTTTCGGAGCAGCCGATCCGTTTCAGGGCTGCCACCGGCCTGCTGGTCTACATCATCCTGCTCGTCCTTTTTTACGGGCCCATGTACTGGGGCACCGGCCAGCTTGTAGGTGTGCTGCCGGCGCCGAACATGCGCGCCAGCGGCGAGATCCATGAAGGCGACATTGTCCTGCACACCGGCCCATGGCTGAAGCCCCTGCTGCACAGGGGCGACCTCGTTGCCTACCGGGTTCGCGAGACTCAACACGGCAACGTGCGCATGGCCGCCGGGGTATTGCTGGATCGAATCATCGGAGAACCAGGGGACACTGTGGAGCTCAGAGGCGGGCGGATGTTGCTCAACGGGACGCTCCTCCCCCCCGAGTCGATGCCTATCGGTCGCGGCATGGCAGTGACACGCGATTTCCGTACGACTGCAGGTCCCGACGACTACATCCTGATCCCATCCACGCTCTCCCGACAGGGCGGCGCTATGCCCGAACAGCTAGCGGACGTGCTCGAGCGCAGCAGCCGCGTGCCCCGGGGTGATGTGTTAGGCCGCATTTTCTGGCGCGTCGGCCCGGGGTTCGACTCTGGCCCCATCAGAAACACGCGGAGTACTGAAGTCAGGAAGGACACGCAACCATGAATGGACGGTTTTCAAGGCTCGAAGTTGAGAAGCAATCAACAGAAACCGAAGCCGTACTTTCCCCAGTGGCATTGGGCAACGTGATCCGTACCGCCGAGTCGGACATGGGCAGTGCGGCCGAAGCATTCCACAGTGGGCAGTTTGAGTCTGCCCTGCAGATGTACACCAAGGCGCTGGGCAAACAGCAGTCTCTCCTTCCAGCCTGGGTTGGGCAGGTCCAGATGCTCGTCGAACTTTCAGAGTACACCGAAGCACGACTCTGGTCTGACAAGGCCTTGGAGCTGTTCCGCAATAATGGGGAGTTGCTCGCGGCCAAAGCTCGCGCGTGCCTTTACCAGGGGGACCAGACCGCGGCCTCGCAGTGCAGCGATGCCTCCCTCGAGAGTCCAGGTTGCAGTCCGCTGCGGTGGCAGGCGCGCGGAGAGCTGCAACTCAGCCGCGGACAGCCGCGGGCCCGAGACTGCTTTGATAAGGCCCTGGCGGACCCCGCTGCGGACTGGTTTGACCGAATCATTGTGGCCCGCGCCTATCTGCGATTCCGCAAGGGCACCCCCGCGTTGGAATGTGCCCAGGCCGCCCTGATCCTGCGGCCGGGGCACGCGTACTGCTGGTACGTGCTGGGCGAGTGTCAGGAATCGGTCGGTTGGCTCGGCCAGGCGGCCGTGAGCTATGCGCGGGCATCGGACCTCTCGCACAACCTCCCCGCGGCTAAGTCGGCGATGAAGCGGCTCGCGAATGAATCGTGGACCGGGCGGCTGGGGCGGCGTTTCGGAGGCTTGTTCAAGCGATGAAACTCAGGACGATCCTTGTTTCCGCACGCCAACATCATGCCAGCGATGCCCATGTGCTCGTGGGTATGCCGCCCATGTTCCGCATCGGTGGCGAGATTGTCGCCTCTCGCGGCGCTCCTCTCGCCGCCGAAGAGATCGACGCCATGCTCGCTGACTGCCTCAACAAGGAGCAGCGCGACCGCTACAGCCAGCAATGGCAGCTATGTGTCTCGGTAGTATTCCCTGAGGTTGGCCGCTCCCGCCTCACAGTCTACAAGCGCAACGGGCTCACGGAGCTCTCGATCCGCATGAGCGAGCCGGTGATCAGAGGTCGCGAAGAGCTGCGGCTGCCTCCCATCCTCGACACGTTTGCACGCAAACCCAACGGGCTCATTCTGCTGACAGGGCCCACAGGCGTCGGCAAGACGACAACGTTTCACTACCTTCTGGATCTCATCAATGCCGAGCGGGCGTGCAAGATCGTGACTATCGAAGACCCGGTTGAGTTTGTGCATTCGTCCAAACGCTCAATCGTGGTTCAGCAGGAGATGCTCACCGACGTTACTGATTTCACCTCCGCTCTCCGCCATGTGCTGCGGCAGGATCCAGACGTTATCGGCGTGGGTGAAATGAGGGACCGCGACACCATCTACACGGCTCTGATGGCCGCCGAGACTGGCCACCTCGTGATTGCCACGCTCCACACACCCGGTGCCATCAACGTGGTGCAGAGGCTTGTATCCGCGTTCCCCGAGGGTGAACAGAATGAGGTCCGTTACATGCTGTCTAGCGCGCTGCAGGCCGTCATTGCGCAGCAACTGCTTCCCTGCGCGACCACCCGCGGGCTGGTACTCGCGTGTGAGATCATGGTGGGCACGGGCGCGGTCAAGAACCACGTCCGGGAGAACTCAGGCCACAAGCTGTACAGCGAACTGCAGGGAGGCGGCCGACACGGGATGGTGACGATGGATGCCGCGTTGATGGACCTTTATCAGCGGGGCGAGATCACATACGACACGGCATTGACCGCCGCGAAGCATCCGGAGAACTTCAAGAAGTTGTCCTGATAGACGCGTGGGCACAACCCCTCCTTGGCCCCGACGTTGGTGTATCACCACCTTCAGTTTATACGGATCCCCGCTGAAACTTGAGCGCGTTCGGCGCATGTTGGGTTGCGCGATGGTGGAGCACATGGGATGATGGCCTTGCGCCAAGGAGGGTCGTACGGGTGCTCATCAAAGAACGCGAAGCGGGGGATCACGACCGGC
>JBBSOF010000078.1:0-7160 GCA_038260025.1 Phycisphaerales bacterium | reverse complement strand
CGTGGGTGAGCACCTCGGGCGGAAGCCGCCGCCTTGGCTTTCCCCGGACTGACACTTGTTCACACTTCACGCCACGCTCCTTGCCGCGGAACCCCCCCACAGGAACGCTCCCGGGGGAAGCCGCGACTGGAGGAGTTACCTCGGGTTTAGAGAGAGTGCAAGAGATGGTAACCAGCCACCTTGAAGACTCGAGCGACGCCCCTCTCAGCCGCGTCCCCGGTAGAAAGCGCTCCTGCCCGTTTATGGGCTGCCAATGACCTGCTGATCGCTACGATTACCGCGCGGTTACACCATTCAACGAGCCGGTCAGGCACTATCTCGTTGCCCTTCTGACGCAGTCCTGTCGTCGCTGTGGTAGCTGACTATCAACCGTTCACCTCGGGAGCGGCAACCAATCGACGCGGCTTCAAAGGGAGACATTAAGAGTGGTACGATTTGTACGTGTCGAGTGCCGCTACAACTGACCTACCACAAACGCCGGCAGGCGGGTTTCGCAGCGCAACAGAGGTGCTGCCGCTGGTCTATGAGCAGCTAAAGGCGGTGGCGCGGCAGCGCATGGCCCTTGAACGCGCCGGCGGCGCCGGCCACACGCTCCAGGCAACGGCATTGGTCCACGAAGCCTTTGCGCGGCTGTCGCGGCCCGATGGGGAGGGTCACGCCTGGCAGGGCCGGGCCCAGTTCTTTCTTGCTGCCGCGCGTGAGATGGAGCGGGTGCTTGTGGACTATGCGCGGGCCCGGTATGCGCTTAAGCGCGGCGGGGACCCGGCTTCGGGGGGGCGAGTTCGGGTGCCGCTGGACATCGTGGAGCTGGCCAAGCAGGCCGACGGGGCTGGGGCGATGGCGTTGCACGAAGCGATTCTCCGCTTAGAGAGTGAGGATGCACAGGCCGCGGCGGTGGTGCGGTTGCGGTTTTTCACGGGGTTGTCAGCCCCCGAGGTGGCACGGGCCCTGGGGCTGTCGGAGCGGACTGTCGTTCGCGAGTGGACCTTTGCGCGGGCGTTTCTAGGGGCGGAGCTTGAAGCTGGTGGGGACTCGACAACCCAGGAAGGAGATACCGGCCCGCACGGCGGCTGAACCGGCATGCCTTGGCGCGCTCCTTCCATGACACTGTCACCGGCCCAACAGGTAAAGGAGCTCTTTCTCGCCGCGCGCGAGATGGACATTGCCGCGCGGCAGCGGTTTCTTTTGGAAGCGTGCGGGTCCGATGAAGGAGCGCGTCGGCGCGTTGAGGCTCTCATACGGGCGGAGACAGCGCTGGGGCCGAACCTGCTTTCTCCCGCCCCCATGGTCGCGGCAGCGCCCGACCAGATCGACCGCTACGAAATTCTGGATGTGATTGGAGAGGGCGGCTTCGGGACGGTCTATCGCGCCCGTCGCACGCACGGCGTGCAGGCCGAGGTGGCGATCAAGGTGCTTCGGGCAGGGCTTGAAACCAGTGCTGCACTGGCGCGGTTCGGGGCCGAGCAGCGATCGCTCGAGGCCATGGACCACCCGGGGATTGCGCGTGTGCTAGACGCCGGCGTGACGGCGTCGGGCCGGCCCTTCATCGTGATGGAGCTGGTGCGCGGAGCGGCGATAACCACCTTTTGCGAGCAGGCCGGGCTGGACACCCTCGAGCGGATGAAACTGATGGCCGAGGTCTGCCGCGCCGTGCAGCACGCGCACAACAAGGGGGTTATCCACCGAGACTTGAAGCCGTCGAACATATTGGCGTGGAAGTCGGATGGACAGGTATGGGCGAAGGTCATCGATTTTGGCATCGCCAAGTTTCTAGAGCAGTCGCTCAATGACGGTGCGAGCGTTGCTACGACACGGCCTCACGAGATCGTCGGCACGCCCGCGTATATGAGCCCGGAGCAGGCCAGGGGACCGCACGCGGGCGATGTTGACACGCGGGCTGATGTCTATGCGCTGGGGGCGGTGCTCTATGAACTCCTCAGCGGCAAGCCGGTTCTTGATGCCGCGAACCTTGCTGGCGCAAGCCCGGCGGCGGTGGAGCGGGTCATTTGTGAAGTTGAGCCTCCATCCCCAAGCCAGCGGGTGAAGCAGAGCGGTGGTGAGGCAGCCGCGAGGCTGTTCCGCAAGCTGCAAGGTGAGATTGATTGGGTCACCATGCGGGCCCTGGAGAAGGACCGGGCCCGCCGCTATCCCACGGCTCAGGCGCTCGCCGATGACCTAGAGCGGATCTTGCGGGGCGATGCGGTGGTGGCAGCGCCACCTTCTCGTGTTTACCGGATTTCAAGGGTCATGCGGCGTGAACCTGGGCTCTTCGTCGGACTTGCGGCGGCGCTGCTGGCGATGGTCGTTGGCACGGGCGTGTCGGTGCGCCAGAGCATGCGTGCACGCGAGGCTGAAGTGCATTCTGAGCGGGCCCGGCGGGTGTCGGACGCGATCAACAACTTTCTCCGCACCGACCTGCTTGCGGCAGTATCCCCGTCGGGCGCGGGGCCCGGGCGCGGGCGTGATGTGAAAATGCGAGAGGTCCTCGATGAAGCGTCGCGCCGGATCGAGGCGTCATCACTCCCGGGCGGGAGCCTCGAGCGGGAGCCGCTGGTGCAGGCGGGGGTGCGTGGGACGCTGGCACACACATACTTTGCGCTCGGTGAATTCCCATTGGCGCTGGAGCACGCGCGGGAGAGCGAAAGGATTTACGCACGTGAGTTGGGGCCTGAGAGCCAAGAGGTGCTGGCCGCACGGGTGCGTGGAGCGTGGACTCTGCGCAGCATGGGCAGGTTTCACGAGTCGCTGGCGGCGTTTCAGGACGCGTACGACGTAGCACTGCGGACGCAAGGCGAGCGTGCCGCGATCACGCTGGACGCCGCTGCGGGGATGGCGGGTGTCTACAGCTGGGGGCTTTTTGACCGGCCCCAGGCAGAGCGCCTGTGGCGGCGGGTGTACGAGATTCGCCGCCAGACGGAAGGGCCCGACAACCCGATGACACTTGAGGCAGGCCAGGGGCTCGGTATCGCCTTGTACTTTGCCGAGCGGTTTAAGGAATCGCAGAGCCTGCTTGAGGATGTGCACGCACGGCGGTTGCGGGTGCTCGGGCCGATGCACCCCGGGACCATCGGGACGGAGTTTTTCCTGGCCAGGATTGGAACACGTATCCGCGCGGATGACTTCGATGCGACCGAGGAAGCGTTGGTGCAGGTTCTTGCAAAGGCGCGCACGGTGTTCGGTGAACGCCACATCACGACGCTGGCGATCATGCAGGACCTGGGCGATTACTACAAGCTCCACCGGATGTTCACCAGGGCGCTGGGGCTGCACCAAGCCCAGTACGACATGAAGCGCGAGACCTTGGGTGATGATCACATCGACACCATCTCTGCCGCGTCCTCGCTCGGCGAGACCCTGGGCGAGCTTGGCTTCAAGGCTGAAGCCCTAGCGCTCTTGCGGGACTCTCTCGACCGTCAACGGCGGCTTCCCCCCAAAGAAGCCCCGGGTTTGCCGGCGACTCTGGAGCGGTACCTTCGGTTCGGCGGCGTGCCCTGAAGTTCGGCGGAAGCGAGCCTTTCACATACGGCGTGGCGTGATACGGGCCTCGACTACGCCTCTTCTCCATACACACTCGGGGCGGGCGGACATGGTGTGCCGCACGGACGCCCGATGGTTGGAGGATTTCAATGCTGAATCACTTGGGCAAATGGTGTGCGTACGGTGCCGTCTCGCTTGCATCAGTTTTCGCGGTCCAGGACGCGCGGGCGCAGGTCGAGTACCCGCGGGGACTGATTGAAGGTGTCGCGGGACCTGCCGACTTGGCCCTGAAGCAGGCCGTCATGCCGTTTTCCCAGCGGCTGGGGGTGGCGATGCCGGCCCAGCCCGCGTGGGTCGAGGTTCCGCAGCTTGACCTTGCACAAGTGCTTGCCGAAGACGCGGCAGACACCTCCGGCCGCCAGCGAGAAGGCGTCGCAGTGCCCATCGAGTTTGATATGGGGATGGGCCAGTGGTTGGAAGTGCCTAAGGGTAACGGCGGGGGCTGGCTTTATGTGTGCGATGTGCGGGCACCGGGAGCGTTTGGCGTGCGTTTGCATTTCAAGGCCTTCATGCTGCCCAAGGGGGTCGAGGCGATCGTTTACGACCCGCGGATTCCGGACAACCTGCCTAGCCCGTACCGCTACGCAGGCCCGCTTGACAGCAGTGAGTTCTGGGCTTGGACGAGCTGGAGCGATACAGCCCGCATTGAGGTGTATTACCCGCCTGAGGCGGAAGCACACCGTTTCGCGCCTCACTTTGGCATCGACCAAGTCATTCGCATGTACCGCGATCCTTCCACCGGGCTTGTACAGGCGTATGGGGCCCGCGAGCTTGGATGCCACAATGACCTTGAGTGCAGCCCGGCTTGGATCAACAACGGGGCCGGCGTTGGGCGGATGAGCTTCGTCATCGGCGCCTCCAGCTTCGCATGCTCGGGCCAGATGATGAACAACACGTCGGGGGACCTGACCCCGTACTTCATGACCGCGCGGCACTGCATGGAAGATAACGGCGGGGCTCTTGCATCGCTGGATGTCTACTGGTTCTACCAGCGAGCCGGGTGCACCGGCTCAGTCCCGGCGATCGGGAGCTGTCCGCGGAGCAACTCCAGCACTTATGTGCGGACCGACAGCGACGTGGATATGAGCATGGTGATGATTGAGGGCGTTGTGCCGCGGAACTTGTGGTGGTCGGGCAATGACTCGGCTTCCCAATCTAACGGCACGGGCGTAGTCGGCATTCATCACCCCCGCGGCACCCGCAAACGCATCTCCTTCGGCACCTACCAGAGTGCCAATAGCTGCGGCACCTCTGGGCTGGTCTATGGCTTCAACGTCGATTACACCTCGGGAACGGTCGAGCGGGGATCTTCAGGCTCGCCGATTTTCCTGAACAATGGCGCGTTCGTCGGCGTCAGCTCCTGTGGGCCCACCGACGGCCAGTGCCCGTCCCTGGGCTACGAGGCGATTTACGGCAAGTGGTTCGTCGGCTATGGGTCCTTCATGACCTTCGTCAACAACCCCGGCTTCGATGACTCTAGCGAGGACAACGATTCCTGCGGCGCCGCGACTAACCTCAACAACTTCTTCAACGGCACCCTGTACAGCCGCTGGGTCAAGAGCACCGACCAGGACTGGTACCGCCGCACGGTACCGGCCTTCGGAAGCGTCACCTTCCACACGCGATTCACGCATGCCAACGGCGATATCGATCTGCGCCTGCACGATGGATGCGGCGCTGCGCTGGCGAGCTCGACCGGCACCACCGACGACGAAACCATCACATGGACCAACCCCGGCTCCACCCCGCGTGAGGTCTACCTGAACGTCTTCCTGTATAACGACACCCGCAACATTTACTACCTCGACTTTGCAACCTACGCCCCCGTCGCGCCCAGCAACAACACCTGCTCATCCGCCCCCACGCTTGGCGTAGGCGGTCTCGCGTTCGGTACCACGCAGGGCGCGTCGGTTGACGGGGCCGCAAACTGCACCAATACGGGCAACGCGCCCGATGTATGGCATGTGATGAACTCGGCGTGCGCCCGGACCGTGACGCTGAACATGCAGGGCAGCGAGTATGACACCGTGCTGTCCGTGCACACGGGGTGCCCCGGTACCGCGGCCAACCAAGTGGCCTGCAATGACGATATCGCCCCTGGCGTGCTGTACTCGTATTTGACGTTCAATGCCGCCGCGGGGCAGAACTATTACATCCGCGTGGGCGGCTACAACGGCGCTTTCGGTCGGTACTCGCTGCGGACCAGTGGGTCGGTGGCCTCCAACGATCTCTGTGCCAACACAGTCGACGTTAACCCCGGCACTTATGCCTTCAACAACTGCACCTGCGAGACCGACGGCCCCGCCGATGAACAGTGCCGCAACGCCGGCAGCAACCAGATCTTCAAGGACTTCTGGCTCGCCTACACCCCCGGCTGCTACGGCACGCTCGAAGCCAACACCTTCGGCTCTGCCTTCGACACCAAGATCGCCATCTACGCCAATCCCGATAACAGTTCCTGTCCGTCCGGCCCCAACTCCGCAATCGCCTGCAACGACGACATCAACGGCGCATTTGAGTCGCAGGTCGTCTTCAACTGTGTCCCGGGCCAGCGATACATCTTCCGAGTGGGCTCATTCGACGCCGCTGTCGGCCGCCCCGGCATCTTCCGCATTATCTATACCCCTGGCGACCCCTGCACACCCCCGGCAGGCGCGTGCTGCACCGACGGAGTCTGCGCTATCTCCGCACAGGCTGACTGCCTAAACGGCGGCGGCGCGTGGCTTGGTGAAGGTACGACCTGCGATGATCCCAATGCCTGCGTCCCCCTTCCGGTCGGCGCGTGCTGCATTGAGGGCGTCTGCGATATCCGCGATGAGGAAGACTGCCTCAACAACGGCGGCACATGGTACGGCGCAGGCACTAACTGTGATGACCCGGCCATCTGTGAAGTCGTTCCTGTCGGCGCGTGCTGCACCGAGGGCGTATGCACTCTGGCAACCGAAGCGGACTGCACCGGCAATGGCGGGGTGTGGACGGGTCCCGGCACGGACTGCGAAAACCCGGCGGTGTGCGAGGTTCCTACGGGTGCGTGCTGCGTAGCACAGTGGTGCAGCATCACGACACAGGCCGAGTGCGCGGCCCTCGCAGGCTCGTGGTCACAGGGAGGTGTGTGTGAGGATGGCCACTGCGTCGTAAACACCTGCGGTACCGCCGACTTTAACCATGACGGAGATGTCGGCACCGATGCAGACATTGAGGCGTACTTCGCATGCCTTGGTGGGGACTGCTGCCCGACCTGCGACACCGCCGACTTCGACGGGGATGGCGATGTGGGCACCGACGCCGACATCGAGTCATTCTTCCGCGTGCTCTCGGGCGGGCTCTGCTAGGACAAACCAGAAGGACGACATAACCCGCGTTGGGCCTGAGTGAAGTCACTCAGGCCCTTTTTATTCGTCCCGTAGCACCGCGGGAAAGGCTTCGGCGTTCCCGCTCACAGGTCCGCTTTTACCGCGGAGCGGCACTGTGCAACCCGTCTAATACGGATCACCGTTCCACCTCGTGCCTCACATAATCACAGGCGCACACTGACCGCAGCACGTCGGGTGTGAGCTGCTGCCACGCCGCGGCCCGCGCGTCGAGCAGGTGCTGGTAGTCGTCATAGGCGCGGTTGCTCAGGT
>JBBSOF010000077.1:0-7317 GCA_038260025.1 Phycisphaerales bacterium | reverse complement strand
TTGCGGCAGACCTCCGCGTTCTTCGCATCATCAAAGTAGAAGGGGTCGGAATCGAAGACCGAGTACCGCCGGAGCCTGTGGGGCTGATGGACCTGGAAGTACAGGCAGACGGACGTCATGCCCTCAGTGTACAGCCAAAACAGCCCGGCACCGTAATCATGACCCCGCAAGTCCGTGACTTCGTGACTTTCGACTCCGTGACTTCCCGCCCTATGTACGGATCGAGGTGATCGACGCGATCGCCAGCGGGATCAGCACCATCACCGGCACAAACACCGACAACTGCGGCGGCAGGCCCGGGATGCCCGCCGAAGTCCCGATCATCGCGGCAACAAAGCCGCCGATCGCCACCGGCGCGGCAAACATCGACTGCACCAGCAGGTTCCCCGGCTCGCGGCGAAGGAAGAATGGCAGGCACACCGTCAGCAGCAGCACCGTGCTGGCATACCCCGCCACCCGCCCGTAGCGCACCCGCTCCAGCCGCTCCAGCACGATCTCCCGCGGCTGAGGCTGCTCGCGGTAGTTCCCCAGCAGCTGCGAAAGCTCGTGCGTGCTGAGGTTGTTGATATAACCCTCAAAGCGGCGCATGCGCAGCGAAGTGGGGTTGATGTCGGTTTCCAGCGTTGCCACCGGCGTCACCAGCCGGCGCGGCGCCGCCTCAAGGGCCAGGTGCTGCTCGCGCGACTCGGCTTTGCCGTTGGTCAGCACCCAACGGCCGTCGCTCCACTCCGCCTTGTCGGCGGTGATGCGGCGGGTCATCAGACCATCGCCATCGCGCTCCCATACCCAGAGCCCTTCAATCTCTCCGGCATCAAGCCGCACAGACTTCGCATAGAACAGCCGCCCCTTGGCATCAGAGCACAGCGGCTGGCGCATTGCGCCAAGGCTGCGGGCGCCCGCCTCCCCCTTCTCGCGCGTCAGCAGCGGGGCAAGGTGGGGGATGATGACCTCGCGGTTCACCGCGGCCAGCGCCGTCGCCACCACCGCCGTCAGCAGCAGCGGCCGCGCCACACGGTGCAGGCTCAGCCCGCCCGCCATGATCGCGACGAACTCGCGGTGCCGGTTCAGCTGCGCACAGGTAAAGCCCATCGCCCCAACCAGCACCAGCGCCAGCAGAAAGTTGTACATCAGGAACAGGCGCGGCCACCACAGGTCCCACACGAGGTACAGCGAAGTCGCCGCCTGGGCGATTGCCCCCTGGGACTTGCCGCCCAGCCGCTCGGCCACCTTGGTGTACTCATCAAAGTTCAGCGAGAAATCGATCATCACGATCACCGCGAACAGCAGCACGAGGAGAACGACCACGTTCACGAGGTACTGACGGATGATGTAACGGTCCAGCAGCGGCATTCAACCCCTCAGCGCTGTTTCCCGGGTTGCCCCCTGCGCCCTCGCCCGGCGCACGCGGTCGAGGCCGCGCAGTCCGACGAACACAGCGTAGCTCATCAGGGCGGCACTGTAGACATCCGACGCAAAGTGCGCCCCCGCCATCAGCCGGGTGACCCCACAGGCAACCGCCACGCTCATGAACACCGGGCGTGCGCCGGGGAACAGGTACGACAGCATGAACGCCGCACCAAACGCGACCCCGGCATGGCTCGACGCCGTTCCGTTACCTGTCCCAAGCAACGCATGCGCTCCCGGGGTTTCCAGGCCACGCAGGGACCAGCCGAATAAGTACTCGCCTGTCTGGCCCGGGCGAAGCCGTTGCACCAGCAGCTTCAACAGTTCCGCGGCACCCCCTCCGCCCAGCGCCGACAGCGCCAGTAGCCGACCCCGCCGGCCCGCACGGTCGTGAAACCACAGCGCCGCGGCCACCACCAGCCACAGCGGCAGGTACCCCGCCTGCCGCAGCAGTTGGTACCAATCG
This sequence comes from Phycisphaerales bacterium, assembly GCA_038260025.1. Classification (GTDB taxonomy): domain Bacteria; phylum Planctomycetota; class Phycisphaerae; order Phycisphaerales; family UBA1924; genus JAEYTB01. Next base: position 5,447 of record JBBSOF010000077.1, on the reverse strand, counting down.
TGAACGTTGAGGTTCGACTCAACCTTCAGTGCCCGCCACAACCAATGGTCCGCCAGGCTCACGACCAGCAGCCCTACCGCGCCAGCCAGCGCCGCCGCCAGCCGTCGTTGCCGCCGCCGCGTATGTTCACGTGGGGTCAGGTATGCATCACCTTCATGGGCCATCACGGGACTTCAGCCTCCGGCGTGCCCGCCGAGCGGAGCCCACCAACCGGAAAGCCCCGAAACCCAAACCCTTTAAAAGCGGGCCTGCCGCGCTTCCCGTCGCCGCGCAGCGTGCCGACCTCTTCCACCCGATCAAAAAGCGGCAGCCAATCTTCGAGTGATGCGCCAAGCACCACGGCATCCTGACCGATGAGGAAAGCGCCGGGCTGGCCGCCGGTGCCGATCTGCCGCAGGTCGGTGTCGGGCCAGAAGTCGTACGGGTTCAGCCGCCCATCAAGCAGCAGCGATGAGCAGCAGTACACCTGCGGCCGGCCGGGGAGGTAGAACGCCATCTGGCTCGCGCGCCCGTAGTGCAATGCCATGACAAAGGGGTCGTGCCCTGTCCGGACCCGCATCTCGTCGGCAATCTCGTGGGTGTGCTGGGCCATGGTGTCCGCGTACATCATCCGCCACGAGGGAATTCGCGGACCCACGATAGGAAGGTGCGCGAGCAGGTCGAGGCGCAGCATCCCCAGGCCAGTCAAGAGGCCCACAATGACTGCCGCGTTGCGGTAATGCCAGCCCCGAGAACGCCCGGAAAACAGACCCGCTCCGTCCGCCCGCAGTGCCAGCGCTGCCACCGCCATCCCGGCAAGCGGGCACAAGGTCACAAAGCCCGCGAGGGCCCAGTTCCCCTGCGGGTTTGTCAGAAGGCTCACCACAAAGTAGAAAACGAACATCGGCAGGCTGCACGCCAGGAGGTACGCCGCCGCCGCCCAGCCCGCGGCATTGGCCGTGCGGTCGCGCCACGCCCCTAGTGCCGCCCGGCCCGCGAGCAGCAGCATCGGCCCGCCGATCGCCGCCTGAATGACGAGATACCCGATCGTCCATGTCGGCTTGTAGGTCCAGCCGCCCGCGCCTTGCGAAACTGGCTTATCACCGCCGGGCAGGCCCAGATGCCCCAGCAGGTGACCGACCGTGGGCCAGTGGTGCGCCTGGTTCCAGATGATGATGGGGCTGATGAGCGCAGCAAACACCGCCGCTGCTGCCAAGGGGCGTGCCGCGCCACGTGGCGCTCCGCTCCGCCTCCCACGCCACGCGATGACCAGCGACACCAGGAACAGCAGCATGGTGTACTTGAAGAGAACACCGACCCCCAGCGCTGCCCCGAGGGCAAGCCATGCGCGCCACGAGCCACGCACGAGCACACGGTTGGTCGCCCACGCCGCCACAGCCCAGCACGCGACAAAAGGCCCATCAATGGTGGTGACAAGGCTCGTCGCCTGAAAAGCCGGGGTCAAAAAGAACACCGCTACGGCCCACCACGCGGCACGCCGGCTCGCGGTCAAATCGAGCGTCATCGCCGCAATGGCGGTCGCGCCGACGCCCGCAGCCAGCACCGCTACCACCCGCACGGCAAACATCGTTTCGCCCAGCAGCGTCGTCGATGCCCGCACCGCCCACGCGATGCCCGGCCCCTTGGTGTAGTACGACAGCGCGAGATGCCGGGACCACTCCCAGTAGTTTGTCTCATCCTCAATCAGCGTGTAGGGGCAGAAGAACGCGAGGTACAACAGGCGGGCCGCCGTCACGCCGGCGATGAGCAGCACCACACCGCGCCAGGCGTCCCACGCAGACGGTGCCGGGCCATCCACGGGCTTCTCGAGGGTGACGGGTGCGTGATGGATCATTCGCTCCAACTTCAGTGCTTTGCCAGGTATGCAAATACAACAGCCGTATACGCGCCCAGCGCCGCAACGCCGCCCCACATCAGTGTGAGCCCCATCACGCCTGACTGCTGCACCATCTGTTGACCGCCGCTGATCGTCACAATCGTCGCCAGCGCGGGCAGGAACGTCCAGAGGTACACCGCGAGGGGCAGGCGTCGGCTCAGCAGCAGGGCCGTCACGGCCCCGGTCAGGATCATCAGGAAGCACGACGCCGCCATCGCCATCCGCTCGTTCTGACGGCCCAGCACCAGCCGTTCCACCCGTTGCAAAGCCTTGCGCAGCTGCTTGGGACCGTCGCCCAGCTTCTCACCCGCCGCGACCCGTGCTTCCGCAAGCTCGAGCAGTTCATCGCTGTGCATCGGCGAGAGCGCGGCAGCCGCGTCCGGCACCGGCGTCAGCCGCTCAACGACAACCTGCGGCTGCTCAGCGTCCGCCCCCGCATCAGCGCCGCCGGCGATGGATACTGAGTCCCGCACCCGCACCCGGTCGAGCACCAGCTTGAACGTGGGGGACTGCTGCGATGGCACATCCTCTGCCACCAGCAGCCCCGTCAGTGCGCTCAGGACCTGCTCGCTCACGCCGGTAGTAGACGTGCGAGTTCGATCCACGCGGATCACTCCACCCGGCGGCGAACCCAGCATCGCACGTCCGTCGGCCACGGTCACCAAGGGTGCCCGCAGGACAACGAGGTGACCCTGCGAGTCCACAAACTCGATGGGCTGGCCTGCCGCGCCGCGGGCACGGATCATCGCCAGCGTCTGATGCTGGGCCAGCGATGAAATGACGCGCTGGCGCTGCTGCTCAACCCAGCTCAGCCGCTTGGGATTGGCCCGCAGGTCCAGCAGTTCGCGCCACGACATGAACGACACCTTCTCTTTGAAGGTGTTGGGCACCGGCCATGTAAAGATGTCCTCATTGAACCGCCCCTGACCGGCCCGATTGGCATAGACGGTCCAGTTCTCGCAGCGCATCGTGACGTACGAGGGCGCGTCTTCGCTGCTATCGCCCGACCCCGGAAAAAGCCACACGTTCGCGAGTGTGCCCGAGACCTCGCGGATCGGCTTGCCGTCTTTGTCGAGGTCTACATACGCAAAATTCGAGAGCGCGATCTGATCGGTCGCGCCACCCGACGGGTTTCTGATCCTCCACGCCTTGTCGGCGTAGATCATCGTCCGTGACTCGCCGCCACCGGGCAGCGCATTCTTGAACTGCACCGCCTCGCCCCGCGCCACGCCCTGCAGCAACTGTCGCGCCACATCCGTCGTGATCATCCGTTGCATTGACCGCAGAACGCCCGGGATCACTTCCTCGTTAAGCACGACCAGCCCAGCCGTGAGCACGATGGCCATCACCACCGCCGGCGCGACCAGCGAGCGGTGGCTGATGCCCCCCGCGTGCGCCGCCACCGCCTCGTTCTCGTTGGCGATGCGGTAATACACCAGTGTGCTCGCAAACCCGCCCGCGAACGGCAGGGCATACGCCAGCATCGGCACCATCGCGATCATCACAAACTTCGGCAGGTCGGAAGCATCCAGCAGCCCATCCGACAGCGGCTTGACCGCCGCACCCAGCGCAATCACCAGCACCAGCACCCCCGCCGTGATGGCGGTGAGCTTGAACAGGTCCCCCAGCGTGGACCGCCACAGTGTCATGGGCATTCGCGGCACAGGGCGGATAGTAGTGCCGGCTCCCGCAATGCCACGCATCCCGTGCCCTACGCGCGTGGCGGCCCGACACTACCCGCCGACCTGCCCCTCTACTCCATCCCCCACACCCAGCCTGCGCTGCATCACCCCCACCGCTTCTTCGGAATGGTCGATGAGCACATAGCCCCGCCCGTGCCGCGCGGCCGCCTCGCCGGTCGTCCCGCTGCCCGCGAAGGAGTCCAGCACCACATCGCCCGGATTGCTATGCACCCGCACGATCCGCTCCAACAGCGCCAGCGGTTTCTGCGTCGGATACCCGGTCTTCTCGCGGCTGTTAGTGGGCACGATCGTCTGCCACCACACATCCGTCGGCGTCTTTCCCAGCGCGACCTTCTCCGGCGTCACGAGGCGCGGGGCCATGTAAGGCAGCCGGTCCATCGCCTCAAAGTTGAAAATGTACCGCTCGGGGTCCATCACGTACCAGAGGATTGTGTCGTGCTTGCTGGGCCAGCGCCGCTTCGGCCTGCCGCCAAAGTCATACGCCCAGATGATCTCGTTGATGAACCGCTCGCGACCCAGCAGCCCATCGAGCGCTACCTTCACATGGTGCACTTCTCGATAGTCAAGGTGTACGAACAGCGAGCCATCCGCCGTGAGGCACCGCAGCCCCGCCTCGATCCGCGGCATCAAAAAGCCCAGATAGTCATCGAAGTCATCCCGGTACCGCGGGCTCGCCACCGCCTTCGTCACGTACCGCCGCCCGTGAAACCCGGGAGCACGGTTGCCCCCCTCATCCCCCGTCCCAACCACCCGCCGCCGCCGCTGCACCTCTCCGGTGTTGAAGGGCGGGTCTATGTAGATGAGGCGTGCAAACGCATCCGGCAACCCGGCCAGCACGTCCAGGTTGTCGCCATGAATGATGCGGTTCAAGCCGAACCATAGTGTCCCAAAGCTCCTCCCCGAGGGAGGGAATGAGGGTGGTTCATTCGGCATCCGAACACACAGAATCCTTCATCACGCCGCACACCTCCCTCCTCCCAAAACCCACAAACACCCCGCCCTCCAAAACGATCCCTCCCACGCAATCCCGCCCGTTTTCCTCCCCTCAACCCGACCCACCCCCCAACCCTCCCCCCCGCGTACACTTCTCCCCCGCGGCACGAAGTGAGGTGCAGGCCTGCCGCGGATTTACGTCAACTCCGGCCGACCTCAGCCCCAGCGCGAAGACACCACGTGACGACCAACCCCAACGACTTCTCTGCTCCTTCCGCGGCTACCAACCCCGCCGACGGCGGCTCGCCTCCGCAGGCACCCTCCCCCGAGCCGGCGGCAAAGGCCCCCGACTTCACGGCCGAGATGAACGCCGAGATCGATGCCGCGATGGCGCAGCTCGATGCGCAGGACAAGGCCGCGCGAAACGCCAAGGCCAACCAGAAAGCGCCCGAGCCCCAGGCGGCCCCCGTCCCCGGCGCGAAGCCCGCGGGCATCCGCGGCCCGCGCGTGGTGCAGGCCGGGCGCGAGCACCGCACGGGCAAGGTAGTCACCGTGGGCCCGACCGACATCTTCGTCGAGTTCGGCCCCAAAGAGCTGGGCATCGTCCCCCGCATCCAGTTCCCCGATGACCAGCTCCCTGTCAAAGACCAGGAGCTCCAGGTCGTCGTCGACAAGTTCGAGGCCAGCGAAGGCATCTTCCTCTGCTCCCGCCCTGGCAGCGTGCAGAAGGCAGACTGGGAGATGCTCGAGGCCGGTCAGGTCATCGAGGGCCGCGTCACCGGCGTCGTCAGCGGCAAGGACGGCAAGCAGGCCGGCCTGGAGCTTGAGGTCGCCGGCCACCGCGCCTTCATGCCCGCCAGCCAGGTCTCCTCCGAGCGCATCGAAGACCTGTCCGTCTTCATCGGCGAGAAGATGAAGGCCACGGTCGCCCGCGT
>JBBSOF010000076.1:0-7470 GCA_038260025.1 Phycisphaerales bacterium | reverse complement strand
ACCTGAGCAACCGCGCCTATGACGACTACCAGCACCTGCTCGACGCGCGGGCCGCGGCGTGGCAGCAGCTCACACCCGACGTGCTGCGGTCAGTGTGCGCCTGTGATTATGTGAGGCACGAGGTGGAACGGTGATCCGTATAATACGCCTTCCGCCTAAATCCCGCGCGCCGTTCGGCGCATGTCCGGTTGCGCGGTGGTGCTGATGCTGCGATGATGAGGGCCTTCACGGAGGCCCTTTCATGCACGTCGAACCGCACCACAGCATCAAAGACCTGGAACGCCTGGCAAAGAAGGAGAAGCGGGCCAGGATCGCCGAGCGGATGCGCGGCGTGATCCTGGCCCTGCACGGGCACGATGCCCCACCATTGCGCGGCTGCTCTCCCGCTCGCGTCGGGCCGTGCAGCAGTGGGTCAACTGGTACAACGCCGAGCGAGTACGACTGGGTGTACCTCTACGGCGCGGTGTACCCCGCCACCGGCGAGAGTGTGGGGATGGTGGCGGGCTTGGTGGGCATCGAATGGATGAACATTCACCTGCGCTGGATCAGCGAGCACGTGAAGAGCACCCCGGCGGGAGAGCTGGTGCATGTGGTGCTGATCATGGACCAGGCGGGGTGGCACACCAGCAAGAAGCTGAAGGTGCCCGACAACATCACGCTGCTCTTCTAGCCCAGCTACTCGCCCGAGCTCAATCCGGTGGAGAACCTGTGGCACTGGCTGCGCAGCCACCACCTCTCCAATCGGGTGTACAAGGACACCCAGCACCTGCACGACGAGGGGCTCAGGGCCTTCCAATCACTCACCATGAGCCGGGTCAGGAGCGTGTGCAGGACGCCCTATATGGAGCGCGCGAAATGTACGGATACCGTATAAGGGCTAAGCATCACGAGCACAGGCATAGAGTTGCCAGTGCTCAATGGGTACACTCGCCATGATGAGCGCGTGGGTCCACATATTCCTGGACGAGCCTGACGCATACGGCAGGGTCGTCGGGCGTCACCAGGACGTGCACCACCGACACCCGTGCATTTCAAACCGCACTACCGCATCGGGTCCTCTTGGCCCTTCCCTTTCCCCTTCTCCCCCGGCGGCATCAGCCGCAGGCGCCTGAACAGCAGCACCACAACCACCGCGATCCCCGCGAGCAGCACGCACACCACAACAAACGCCCGGTCCGAGTGCACGCCCGGCATGCCGCCCACATTGATGCCCAGCAGCCCCGTCAGAAAGCCTAGCGGCAGGAAAAGCCCCGCCACCAGCGAGAGCGTGTACATGTTGCGGTTCAGTTGTTCCGCAAGCCGGCCCACCAGTTCCTCGTGCAGCACCACCTCGCGGTCCTTCAGTTCATCCAGGTCCTCGACAAACCGCGTCAGCCGGTCCGCCGACTCTCGGAAGTGCGCCCGCTGCAGGTCCGTCAGCCACGGTGAGGCATCTGCCGCGAGCATCATCAGCGCATCGCGCTGCGGCGAGATGTAACGGCGTATCGCGATGACCCGACGCTTCAGCGCCGCGATCGCCGAGCGCAGGTGCTCAACCGGCTGAGTCGAAACCCGCCCCTCCAGCTCATCGGTTTCCTCATCGATGCGCTCCAGCACCGGGGCCATGCGGTCCGTCAGCCCCTCCGCGATGTCCACGAGCGCCGTGCCGCTGCTACCCGGACCAGTCCCCGCTTCAATCTGCTCGCGCACCGCCTGGATCGTCCGAACATGGGGTGTGCGGAGCGTGATGAGCCGGTTTGCATCGCACCACACCCGCACCGACACCATGTCTTCCGGTTCTGCGCCGGCGTTCAGGTTCACGCCCCGAAAGATGATGACCAGCCCGTCTTTGCGGCGCAGCAGGCGTGGCCGCGCATCGTCGGCGAGCAGCGCCTGCCTTGCGATCTCATCAAGCCGCGCCGATTCGGCCAGCCACCGCGGCGTGCTGGGGTGCCGCAGTTCGCGGTGGTGCCACGTCCACGCGCCTTCGCCGCCGGCATCCACCCGTGCGCCCGCGCTGCTGACCCCAACCTCAAATATCACGCCATCAACGTCGGACGAGTGTGTGCCTTTGGTCATAACAAATCCTCATCAACCACCCGCGTGCGGGTCGCTGCCGCGCTGCTGCTCACCTTTGTCACTCGAGATCCGAACCTCAAGCGGGCTCAGCGTGTCCAGGTGAACATCCCGTTGCGGGAACGCGATCACGACCGACCCTTCGCTGAACAGCCGATCCACCGTGAACCGGATGTCGCTCTGCACGCGAAGCCGCTCAAAGGGCCGCCGCATGCGCAGCCAGAAGTAGACGCGGAACGCCAGCGCATTGTCACCAAAGTCCTCGAACAGCACCTCGGGTGCCGGGGTCGGAAGCACCTGCGGGTGCTCCTTCGCGGCACGCAACAGCAGCTCCCGCACCCGCTCCACCGGCGACCCATAGGCAACGCCAACTGTCACGCTGCTCCGAACCTCGTCGTTGGAGAGTGTCCAGTTGCGTACCGGGCTCTGCAACAGATTGCTGTTGGGTACCACGATCTCGATATTCTCGCTTGCAACTACCCGCGTGCTCCGCGCGCCAATCGCCCGCACCACGCCCGTCACGTCGTCAAGCTGGATCACATCGCCCACCCGCACTGGCCGCTCAATGAGCAGGATCAGCCCGCTGATGAAGTTGTTGATGATGTTCTGGCTGCCGAAGCCGATGCCGATCGCGATCGCCCCGCCCGCCACCGCGAAGATCGTCAGCGGCACATGGATCACGTTCAACGCGTACACCACCACCGCGGTGATGAGCAGGTAGTACAGCAGCGTCTGGATCGCCGCCGCAGGGCCTTCGCTGATCTTCAGCCGCCGAGCCGCCGTCCGCACAACCGCGCGGCTGACAATCCTCGAAACCCACCAGCCCACCACGACCAGGAACATGAAGATCACCAGCGAGCCGATCGTCAGCGGCCGCTCATCAATCCGTAAAAGTTGAAAATCCCAAATCCGCCAGAACATATCGAGCGTTGAGGTGCTGGTCTCAACGGGGGCTGGGGGGGGCTGCGTCTGCATGCGACCACTCTATGCGCTGACGGTCGAAGCTCCTGTCCCGTACACCTCATAGGTCCTCGCGGCTTTCACGAACGCATCCCACGTTTCCTTCCACTCCCCAACATGCAGCTTGGTCAACTGCGAGACAGCGTGCTCGCCCAGTGTTCTGTAGCTCTCGAACTGCGATTCACTGAAGAACTGATCGCCCGTTGATTCATGCGGGAAGTCAGGCCGCGTCGAGCAATAGTTGCGTATATCCGCCGGTTCATCGCCTCGGATCGCGGGCTTGATGTAGATCAGAACGCCGTCCTCGGCCGCTCCGTCCGCCGCCTTGTACCCGATTGATCCAATCGCGCAGTACTTCCCCTTTTCGCACTTCTTGTCGGAGCGCGGGTACAACTGCTTCAGGTCCAGCGTGATCTCCACGCCCAGATCGATCCGAACTTTGCGGATCGCGTTGCCCAGATCCTCAAAGGCGCATGAGGGGTCGCACCCCGCATCCGACAGCACAATCACGCGGCAGCGCCGCAGCACCATTTCATACAATCCAAGATTCTCAAAGTGGCCACCGTCCGACAGGTACACATACTTGCTCCGCTCATCCGTCAACCCGAAAGCCTCCTTCACCACCGGCTGAATCGAGTACGTCGGCGCTGAATGGCGGTAGCTCCGCCGCTCCAGCGACGTCGCGACCGATCCCCCCAGTAGCCCCGTCCCCTCAATCTTGTCTCCAATGGCGCGCACAACGTTCATCGCTCGCCCAGACGCTTCATCCGGAGCGCCCGCCCTGCCAGGGTTGCCCAGCCACCAGCCCAGCCGCACGTTGAAGAAGGTCATCAGCAGGGCGAGCGGCGGTGACGAGTGGTACCCCATGTTGGGGCTGACCGCCGCGCCGGAGATCGTGATGGCGGTGCCCAGCGAGATCCCGTCGGGCCCGCCATACAGCAGCGACCGCCGATACCCCAGCCGATGATTGCCAGAGTGCAGGGCAGAAACCGTGAACGATTCGGCTTTCCGCTCCTGCCACGCTAGTTGATCCCCGCCAACAAGGTTGAGCGCGACGTTGACAACGTGCAGCGGCCGCTGCGCTCCGGGCAGGATGTGCCCACCATACACATGCTCCAAAAGGTGAAGATTGCGTTCCTGCCGCGTCGCATCGCCGGGGCTGATGCGACCGATGGGCGGACGCACGCGCCGCCCTGTAGACACGGCAACCCTGCCGCGGTCGCGCCGTTGATAGATATACCCGTCGTATGCGTGCGAGCGATCCGCGCGCGAGCCTGCGCGGCGTGCGGTATCACCCTCCGGCTGCGGCACCCCCTGCTCGACAATGGCGTTGAGGTCGTCGGCCAGCGCTTTGCGTACGGGCGCGGAGTCATCATTGCCTGCGCCGAATACACGCGTGCGCTCGCACAACGCCCAGATGCGCGGAGAGAGCCAGTGCCCCGGGTCGCGCAGCTTCTTGAGCAAGCCGGGCACATCGCTCAAGTATTGCTCGGAGATGTAGGTGTCCCCGCCGCTCCTTCCCCGCAGGTTGTACATCTGCAGATTGTCTTCCGCGTCAAAGCCGGTGAACGGGTTTGGCCCGCGGTCGCGCGAGGCGCCCAGATACGCCCGCACCAGCCGGTTGCGGTACATCGCGTGCATGGAGAACTTGTTGACGTTGATGAGCCGGGCTGCCGCGACGGCCACGGCAAACATCGCGGCCGTCCACAGCGCCAACTCGCGCATCGGCGTCTGGATCAGCACCTCGCGGTGCTCTTCGGGCGTCGAAGGGAACTCACCTGTCAGGACATAGTCCGTCAGGTACGAAAGTGCCGCGACGAGGAACACAATGAACATCGGTGCGGCAAGCATCAGCAGCAGCCGCGAAAACAGAGCCTTCTTTCCCTTGGGCTTTCCGCCCTCGGTGGCTCCTGTGTTCGAACTGACCGACAGCACCAGTGTGATCGCCCCGGAAGCGGCGCCCAGCACGGGGATCGCCTTCTGCCAGAATCCGCTTGTCAGCAGGGCCGGCATCACCAGCACAATCGCGCTGAAGCCAACCCACGCGACGAATGCAATGAGCAACCACCCGCCCGCCCGCGCCCACCATTCCCGGTCTTCATCATCGCGCGGGTCTGATCCCTTGCTTGTCAGCGCGACATAGAACGTGCCCGTGATGAAATGGATGGCCAGCAGCACCGGCGTTGCCATCCCCACGAACAGGCGCGGGTGTTGCTCGGGGAAGGGGAACAGGTACCGCGCGGCAAGGTACGTCAGCGCGCCGCCGAGCCCGCCCACGCCGATGTAGATGATCACGAGCGACAGCCGCGCATACCCGCTGAGCTTTGTTTCCAGGCTCTTGCGCTGCCCGACGACCACGGCGCCCAGAAGCGTCAGCACATAGATGGCGAGCCCGGCGATCACAAACCACCACGCCGGCGGCACATTGGAGAGGTCGCGTGCGCCCATGCGGTACCACGCCCACGCCGTTGTCATTGCTGTGGCTCCCAGCGCCAGTGGCGCGAACACCAGCAGCAAAAACCCGCCCTGCCCCAGGCGCCGCTGGCGGGCGCGTTCTTCGTCGGGGGTGCGTTTGCGGCCGCGCATGTCGATGGCGACGCTGGGAACGCTCACGCCGGTCGCGCTCAGGCCAACAACCGCCATCACGACGCCTGCCGCGAGCATCAGGACCACGCTGAGCGGGGTTGCGTTGAAGTGTGTGCAGGGGATGCAGAGGCGGGGGATCATGAGCACGCCCATCAGCAGTGGGATGAACACCGTCCAGTTCACCAGGAGGTTGCGCAGGTACATGGACGCGATGGCCCAGGTGTCGGCTGACATGAGGCCGAGCGAAGGGGTGAGGTAGTTGCTGAAGCGACGGAGGTGGCCGATGGCGTGGGTGTCGGCGCCTTCGTCGTCGTGGGCTGCGCCGAAGCCGGCTCCGGCGGCGACGGGGGCCTGGGTTGGTGCGGGGCTTTGGCCTTGCGGGGTGTCGGCGGCGGGTTTGGCGTTGGTGGGTTCGTGCGCTTCGCGGCTGAGGGCTGATTGGACGGCGGCGATGCCGCCTGGGGAACGGCGCACCCAGCTGGAGAGCCAGGAGCCGATGTAGCCGCCGCCGGAAACGGTGGAGAGGTAGTCGAACTGGGTGAGCATGCGCCGTTTGGCGAGGCCCTGGATGACGCCGAGCGCGAAGGTCGCACTGCGGATGCCGCCGCCTGACAGGCACAGCGCAGCGCGCGGGCGCGCGTGGAGGACCGCGAGCAGCGCTTTGACGCGCAGCGCACCTTCGAGGGTTCGGTCGTAGTCCAGGGGGAGAGGGCCGCAGAGCGCGGTGTATTCCTCTTCCAGCATCTGCACCTTGCTCAGGGGCAGGTCGAGCTGGGGTTGGCTGCTGGTTGTGGGCTCGGTCATGCCGCCCAGAATACCCAGGTTGCCCTGTTGGTGGGGGTCGCACACCTTTCAGGCGTTGCGGTGGCTTTGGCCACGCATGGTTCAGGAGGAGTTGAACTTGGTTCTGATTGAGGCGATGCGCCAGGGGGCGGCGATGTCTTCGCGTGTCAGTATGAGGTCGGCACGGGCGCGGGGGCGGTTGCGGCGGGCGATGAAGAGGCGGTAGACGTTTCTGAAGCGGGCGGCCGAGACCTCACGATCCAGCGACTGAATGACATCGCCGAGGAATGTCTCTGCGACAGCCGAACGGAAGTTGCTGATGAAGGTCTGGGCGTCGGCGGAGGCGGGCGCATCGTTGAAGGTGGCGGTGGGGTGCAGGCAGGCGTGGAGGGAGACGAGGGTCTGCACGCGTGCCGCGGGGTCTTTGGATTGCTGAGCGACGAGGAGCGAGGAGAAGTGGTTGATGAGGTCTTGGGGTTTGTCGGAGGTGGGGGGAGGGGTGGGGGCGGGTAGGGAGGGGCTTTCGGAGGGGGATGAATGTGGTTGCGACGGTTCCTGCGGGGGTGAGGTTTTGCCTCCTCCGCCTCGCAGGGCCTCGGCACCTCCTCCGCCGAGCCGGAGGAGGAGTGGGGAGGTGCCTCCTCCGCTGAGCCGGAGGAGTGGGGGGAGTTTGAGTGGGGTGGAGTAGTGGAGGATGAGGCGGGCGTGGCGGCGGCGTTCGATGGGTTCTTCGGCGGATTCCATGAGCTTTTGCAGTTCGTGGATGGCCTTGATGCGGGCATCGGCGGTGTGGTTGAGGATTTTGTCGTTGGTTGCCGCGAGGCGGAAGTGGCGGTAGGTCTCGATGCGCTGCTGGATGTCAGGGCGGGAGACGAAATCGAGCAGGGTGGGGAGGGGGAGGTTGGCGGCGTGGGAAGCGGAGTTGAGGTCGAGGTTGTTTTGGAAGATGGTGGAGAGGAGGGCGGTGTCTGCGGTCGTAAGCTCAGCAGGGACACCGAGTTGAGGACAACTCGGTGGCACGGGATCGGTGGGGATGGTGGCGGGGGCGACCATGACGGAATCCTAACATTGGTGTTTGGGGGTTGT
>JBBSOF010000075.1:0-8211 GCA_038260025.1 Phycisphaerales bacterium | reverse complement strand
CGAGGCTAAGCGCCTGGCCCAGATTTTTGAGGCCACCACCGACTTCGTTTCCACCTGTGACGCCTCGGGGGGACTCCAGTGGATGAACCCCGCCGGGCTGGTGCTCGTCGGGCGGACCTACGAGAACCTTTCCGGCACGCACTGCCGCGACATTGTGCCACCTTGGGCTTTCGAGATACTTGATACGCAGGCCTTCCCGAGCGCGATCCGAACGGGGCGCTGGTGTGGGGAGATTGCGCTGCTCTCGGGGGAGCGGGAGGTGCCAGTCTCGGTGATCATGCTTGCCCATAAGAGCCTGTCGGGGGTTGTGCAGTTTGTCTCGACGGTTGCTCGTGACATCTCGGCCCTTAAAGACGCGGAGGTAAGTCTTCGCGAGGGCCGGCAGCGGTCTGAACTGATCAACTCGATCGCCACGAACATCAACGCGGGCGACGATGTGCAGTCGGTGATCCACCAGGCCGTGGAGGAGTTGTCGCGCACCTTCCCGCAGTACCGCGTCCGCTATTGCTCGCTCATGCCGGGGGGTGCGTGCGTGGTGGATGAGTCCTTCGAGCCCGCGGCCATGCCCAGCCTGCATGGGCTGGCGTTCGACTTCGCCACGACGCCGGACTATCTCGCTGCCCTGCGGGGGGAGAGCGCGGTTGCGATCGCCGATGTGGGCGCGGACCCGCGACTGCGGACGGCTGCGGGATTTCTTGCCGCGGGCAGCGTTGCGGCTACGCTTGCGCACACCATCCGCACGGAGGATGTACACGGCGTGCTCTGCCTGGATAGTGACGCCGTGCATGAGTGGACGCCCCATGAGGTCGCCACCATTGCCGAGGTGTGCGACTACCTCGCGGCTGCCATTACCGGTGCCAAGACAGTCCAGGACCGTCTGCTCGCTGAGGAGCGACTGCGCACCAGCGAGGAGCGGCTGGCCGTCATCATCGAGAATATGCCGGTGCTGGCGTTTGCCGTCAGCCCCCTGGGGCGCATCGTCTTCTGGAATAAGGAAGCGCAGCGCGTCACCGGCTACACCGCCGCGGAGATTGCCGAGCCCCAGGGCCTTGAGATGCTTCTGCCAGACCCGGCGTACCGGGCGCAGGTGCTGACGGGTTGGTCGAGCCCGCCAACCGAAGTGCGTGACTATGAATGGATCATCCGCTGCAAGGATGGGCAGTCGCGCACGATCGCGTGGTCGAGCATTTCGGAGCAGGTGCCGATCTCGGGGTGGAAGGCGTGGGGGATCGCGGTTGATGTGACCGAGCGGCGCCGCGCCGATGCTTGGCGGACCGGGCAGGCCCGTGTGCTGGAGCAACTGACGGCGGGGCTGGCGCTCAACACGGTGCTGGAGACGCTCGTGCTCGCCATTGAGCAGCAGGAATCGCAGCTGCGGTGCTCCATCTTGCTGCTGGACGACGCCAACAAACTGCGGATGGGGGTGGCGCCGAGCCTGCCCGCGGGATACAACGCGAAGGTCGATGGGTACCCGATCGGGGCGAGGAATGGCTCGTGCGGCACGGCGGCGTTCCGGCGCGAACGGGTGATCGTGGCGGATATCAGCGCCGATCCGCTGTGGGAAGGCGGACGCGAGATGGCGGCCGAGTATGGCCTTGCCGCGTGCTGGTCGCAGCCGATCATGGGCCCCTCGGGCACGCTGATGGGTACGCTGGCGATGTACTACGACCAGCCGCGCGAGCCGACAGCACGGGAGATCGAGCTGATCGAATCCGCGGCACACCTTGCTGGCGTGGCCATCACGCGGCGCCGCGATGAGCAGCGACTGAAGGAGCGTGCCGAGGAGCTGGCCCGCAGCAACAGCGAGCTTGAGCGATTTGCGTATGTCGCCAGCCACGACCTGCAGGAGCCGCTGCGGATGGTCACATCGTTCACGCAGCTTCTGTCCCAGCGGTACAAGGGCACGCTGGACAAGGATGCCGATGAGTTCATCGGCTTTGCCGTCGAGGGCGCTGTCCGCATGCAGCGGCTGATCGAGGACCTGCTCGCGTTCTCGCGTGTCAGCAGCCGCCCGCGTGCGCCAGAGCGCATCGCGGCTGCCGCGGCGTTGCAGCGGGCTCGGGATAATCTGCGATCCGCCATTGCAGAGGCAAAGGCTGACGTCACGTGCGGCGACCTGCCCGAGGTGCTGGCCGACGAGAGCCAGCTTTCGATGGTGTTTCAGAACCTCATCGGCAATGCGATCAAGTTCCATCGCCCGGGCACGCCGCCGGCGGTGCACGTGACCGCGCGGCGCAACGATGCCGCGTGGTGCTTTGAGGTCAAGGACAACGGCATCGGTATCGATGCCCAGCACTGCGACAAGATTTTCGCGATGTTCCAGCGTCTGCACGCCAGGTCGGTATACCCGGGCAATGGGATTGGTCTGGCGATCTGCAAGCGGATTCTTGAACGGCACCAGGGCCGCATTTGGGTTGAATCAAACCCCGGCGCCGGTTCTTCCTTTTTCTTCACCCTTCCAGATTCGGGAGCAGACGCATGACCGCCTTTAATCCCCACGACCGCCCCGTGGAGACGCTGCTGGTCGAGGACAATGAAGCAGACATCCGCCTCACGCGAGAGGTGCTCGCCGATGGGCGAGTCCTCAACCGGCTGAATGTGGCCCGTGATGGGGAGGAGGCGATGGCCTACCTCCGTCGCCAGCCGCCTTTCGAGAACGCCACCCGGCCGGACCTCATCCTGCTGGACCTCAACCTGCCGCGCAAGGATGGGCGCGAGGTTCTTGCAGAGATTAAGGGTGATGAAGACCTCAAGCGCATTCCCGTGGTCATTCTTACAACTTCACGGGCTGAGGCGGACGTCGCGCAGACCTATGACCTGCATGCGAACTGCTATATCGTGAAGCCGGTTGACCTTGGGCAGTTCATCAACCTCGTCCGCTCGATAGAAGACTTCTGGATAAAGGTCGTCCGGCTTCCTGCCGCTCCTTGACCGTCAGGGGCGAAACCGCACCTGCCCTGTCAGTCGATTGCAACTCATGCTTCCCGACAAGCTCTCCATCTTGCTCGTAGAGGACAACCCGGCGGACGCGCGCCTGATCGAGGTTTTGTTCTCGACGCGCACCGGGGCGGGGGTGACGGTTCGCAAGGCCGAGACGCTGGGGGCGGCGCTGGCGATCCTGCGCGAGGATACGTGGTCGCTCGACATGATCCTGTTGGACCTGAATCTGCCTGATAGTGAATCGCTGGAGACTCTTCACGCCGTGGCGGCCCATGCCCCGGACCTGCCCATTGTGGTGCTCAGCGGGCACACGGATGAGAACCTGGCGCTGGCGGCCGTGCGTGAGGGGGCTCAGGACTACCTCGTGAAGGGCCGCATCGAGCCGGAACTGCTGAACCGGGCCGCGCGGTACGCCATCGAGCGCAAGCGCGTGCAGCGTGACCGCGACAAGGCCATGCGCGAGCTTGCCGCGAGCGAGGAGCGGCTGCGGCTGGTCATCGACGCGAGCAGCGACGGCATTTGGGACTGGAACATTGCCGAGGGGCAGATCCTGTGGTCAGACAGGGTGTATGAACTGCTGCGCCGCCGGCGTGAGCGTGCCACGGAGCCCAGCTCTTCTGACTTCCGCAGCGTCCACCCCGACGACCGGGCGATGGTCGCGGCCGCCCTGCGCGATCATATGGAGCGTGCGCTGCCGTACATGGTCGAGTGCCGCCTGATGCGGGGCGATGGCAGTTACGGCTATTTTCGCATCAACGGCAAGACGGTCCGTAACGCGGGGGGTGAGCCAGTCCGCATGGCGGGCTCGATCTCTGACATCACGGAGCGACGCCGCGCTGAGGATGCGCTGCGGGCCAGTGAGCAGCGATTCCAGCTCTTCATGGACAACAGCCCCGCGGTGGCGTTCATGAAGGATGAGCATGGCCGGTACGTCTATATCAACGCCGTCTTCCAGCGGTTGTTCGGTCACCGCTCTGATGTGCTGCTGGGAAAGACCGACGTCGATGTGTGGCCCGCGGACGTGGCTGAGCGGCTGCGCGCGTCGGATGCACGCGTGCTGGCCACCAACGCCCCGATCGAACTGACCGAGGTCATCCCTCAGGAGGATGGCCTGCATGAATGGTTGACGGTCAAGTTTCCCACGATTGAGTCTGCCAACCGCAGGTATGTCTGCGGTGTCGGCGTTGATATCACCGAGCGGCGCCGCGCGGAGAATGCCCTGCGCGAGGCGGATGAGAAGCTCAGGCAGTCGCAGAAGATGGAGGCCGTCGGCCAGCTTGCCAGCGGCATCGCCCACGATTTTAACAACCTCCTTACCGCCATCCGCGGCTATGCCAGCCTCGCCCGCAACACGCTCTCAACGGGCCACCCCGCCCTTGAATCGCTGGACCAGGTGGAAGAGGCATCCCGCCAGGCTTCGGGCGTGGCCAGCGCGTTGCTGACGTTTGCGCGGAAGAACCATCACACGGAGAAGGTACCGGTGCATGTCGCCAGCACCATTGAGTCCGCGGCACGCTTGTTCCGCCGCACGCTGCCGCCCTCTGTGCTGCTGGTGCTTGATACGGCTGCCGCGGAAGACCTGTGGATCAACGCCGACAGCACGCAACTGCACCAGGTCCTCATTAACCTGGGCCTCAATGCCCGGGACGCCATCGGTCGGGAGGGCACGCTCACGATCAGCCTTCAGCCCGCCAAGAAGGACGGCACCCCCCTGCGCAAAGGGCGTGGGGGCACGCTGAAGGAGCCGCCTGGCGCGGTGAATATTGTGGTGAGGGATACGGGGTCGGGGATGACCCCGGACATCAAGGCCCGCATCTTTGAGCCGTTCTTCACGACCAAGCCGCGGGGGCGGGGCACCGGGCTGGGGCTGGCGGTCATCCACGGCATCGTGCAGGACCACAACGCGGCTATTTCGGTGGAATCGACGCCGGGCAAGGGTTCGACCTTTACGGTGACCTTCGCTACCACGGCTGCCCAGCCCAGGCGAGAAGAGTCCAATGTGCCGGCACAAGACCCAATCGGCAGTGGATTAGCGCTGTTGGCCGAGCACAACCCGCTGGTTCGTGGTCTATTAGCATCGATGCTTGCTGCATTGGGATACCAGATCGTTCACGCTTCCAACACCAAGGAGGCGATTGCGTCGGCCGAACGTCCGGGGGTCACCCTTGATCTGCTGGTGACGGATGTCGACCTGCCGGGGGACGGGGGCGGGGCTGCGCTGCTGAAAACGCTGAAGGCTCGGGGCCACAACGTGTGCGCCATCGTTGTTGCCTCGACGTCGACGATTGAGGGGGAAGACCTGGGGCCCGGGGTCGTGGTTCTTAAGAAACCGTTTCAGCTTACGGACCTTCGCCACGCCCTCGCCGAACTCAACAAGGAAACGAAAGCAGGAAACCCGCCATGAGCGACACCATTAAAGTGCTCCTCGCCGATGACCACACGCTGTTGCGTCGTGCGGTCGCGCGGGTGCTGCACGACAACCCGGCCATCTCGGTTGTTGCCGAGGTGAGTAACGCCGACGACGCGATTGCCGCGGCGCTGCGGTTCAGCCCCAACGTTGTGGTGCTCGACATCGACATGCCGGGCATTGCTTCGTTTGATGCGGCGCGGACCATCATTGCGCGCGTGCCGACGGCCCGTGTCCTGTTCCTCTCTGCCTTCACGCACGACCGCTATATCGAGGCGGCCCTGGCGTGCGGCGGTTTGGGGTACGTCAGCAAGACCGAACCCCCCGAGAGCGTTGTCGCCGCCATTCGCGCTGTCGCCACGGGGCAGTGCTACTTCTCTCCCGAGGTGCAGTCGCGCCTCGTGATCGACAGCGATGGTGTCCACCTGGGAGAAAACTCCAAGAGCCGGACGGCCACGCTTACCAACCGTGAGGTGGAGGTGCTCCGCTACATCGCGCGGGGCATGTCGAAGAAAGAGATTGCCAAGACTATGCACCTCTCGGTCAAGACGATCGAGAACCATTCCGCCAGCATCATGCAGCGTCTGGACATCCACGACCGCGTGGAACTGACACGGTTCGCCATCCGCGAGGGACTGGTTGAGGCGTGAGGCTGAGTGCGATAAGTGCATAGTT
Source organism: Phycisphaerales bacterium (assembly GCA_038260025.1). Taxonomy (GTDB): domain Bacteria; phylum Planctomycetota; class Phycisphaerae; order Phycisphaerales; family UBA1924; genus JAEYTB01. Next base: position 2,189 of record JBBSOF010000075.1, on the reverse strand, counting down.
GCAGGCTTCGAGGCCGGAGCAGGCCATGCTGAGGGATCCAAGAAAGGACACCGAGTTGAAGACAACTCGGGCACTTCGACGCGAGAGACCCGCAGGAACCAAAGCAAGACCCTCCCCACACGCATCCCTGATGCCGGTATCGTTGCGGGACCATGACCACGTACCCCACGATTCCCTACGCCCCGTATGCACCGTCACCGGCGGCTTCTCCCGAGGCTGCGGCAGAGCGGTTCTTCGCGGTGATGAACCAGCGCCGCAGCGTGCGGGAGTTTTCCGATCGGCCCGTCTCGCGTGAGACCATTGAGTGGTGCGTGCGGGCCGCGGGCACTGCGCCTTCGGGGGCCAATAAACAGCCATGGCGATTTGTTGCCATCAGCGACCCGGCCCTGAAGCGCACCATCCGCGTGGGCGCTGAGGCGGAGGAACGTGAGTTCTACGAACGCCGGGCAACGCCGCAGTGGCTCGCCGACCTTGCGCCGCTGGGCACCGGCACCGACAAGCCGTTCCTTGAGACCGCGCCGTGGCTGATCGCGGCCTTCAAGCTCATGCGCACTGATGATGATGCCGCGGTCTATTACGTGAATGAATCTGTCGGCATCGCGGCCGGGTTGCTCATCGCGGCCATTCATCACGCCGGCCTTGTCACGCTGACCCACACGCCCAGCCCTTTGGGCTTTCTCTCCCGAATCCTTGACCGCCCTGACCATGAGCGGCCCTTCCTGCTCCTGCCAGTTGGCTACGCGGCAGCCAACGCCCGTGTCCCCGACATTCACCGGAGGCCGCTCGATGAGATTCTGGTCGTGCGGTGAGCAGGTCAGCCCGCATTGCACTCCGCTTCACTCGTTCGGTATGCTCATAGCCATGAAGCCCCTCATCGCCGCCATCGTTGTCAACGGCCTCGGTACGGCCGCACTCCTGGGTTTGGTCTGCTGTGAGGAACGCAAGGAAGCGCCTGCCGCGGCGCCGCCCGCGGCACCCGCCAGGCCCGCGGTGAACAGCCTTGACCTTCAGCCCACGCACGCCCGCCCGGAGGTGACGCTCGAGATTGTGAAGAGCGACGATGAGCCCCCGCACTACACCGTGAACTGGACCGCGCGGGTTGACAGCACCGGCTGGAAGATGACTACCGACACGGTGCTTGTGGAAGAGGTCATCGACGGCACGGTTGCGCGCGTGTACACCATCGTCCACGAGCCGCAGCCCGGCGATACGGTGACCAGCACGCCTGAAACGCTCACACTTTCGTATGATGCGGGCACCCGCAAGGTGGACAAGGCCGAACTCTCCCTCAAGCACACGGTGCGCGACTCGAAGCCGACGTACCCACAGATGTATGCGGTTGCAAAGTATGCGATGCTTCAATAGGCACCGAAGTGAAGACGACCTGGTGGAACGTCGATGCGGAACTGCCAGAAAGAAGCGGCCCCGGCTCATTCCTGAGCCGGGGCCGTGTTTGTTTTCAAAGCGATCTGCATGGGCGGCGTTGGAGAATGTGCGATTGTCCTGCGTCGCCACCTCGATCAACGGCGGCGGCGGCCGACCACCAGCAGACCGCCTGCGGCGAGGGCCAGGCTCGCGGGAGCAGGCACCGGCACACTGGTGAACTGCGTCACGACGCCGGTCGTCGAGTTCGAGCCGATCGTGCCCGAGCCCGATGCGCCAAAGGCGGACGAGGTGCCATCGGCGCTGGAGAATGCATCGGTCACGGTGTCGAACTGCGAGAAGCCGATTGAGCCGTTGCCCGACACCATCGCCGCGTCCGGGATCAGGATGTCCAGCAGCAGGTTGCCCATCGCCTTGTTGTAGGTGAAGGGGGTCTGGAGGGTGATGCTGTAGTCAATCGCGGTTGTGCCCGCGGCGGACGTCATCAGCGTCAGCGTGCCCGTGTACACCACGGCCTCGTCAGCGCCGATGTTGTTCGCGAAGATCGCGCTCAGGCCCACGCTGTCGGAGGCCGACGTGGTGGACAGGCGGATCAAGATGTCTGACACGGTCACTGTGTTACCGATGAAGGTGCCAAAGGTGGGCTGCTTGGCGCGGAAGGCGATGCCGGTGATCGACTCGGATGCCGAGAAGTCGCCGAACTGGGCGTTGGAGTAGACCTGCTGGTAGCGGCTGCCACCGGTGCCGTAGGTGCGCAGCGGGTTGGTGCTCTGGCCGTTGCCAAGCGTGATTGCGTTGGCATTAGG
>JBBSOF010000074.1:0-8446 GCA_038260025.1 Phycisphaerales bacterium | reverse complement strand
TGCCTTGATGCCTTGATGCCTTGATGCCTTGAGGCCTTGATGCCTTGATGCCTTGATGCCTTGATGCCTTGATGCCTTGATGCCTTGATGCCTTGATGCCTTGATGCCTTGATGCCTTGATGCCCTACTCCCCGCCCTCTTCTTCCTCCACCACCTTCACCGGCTCCAGATCCGGCCTCTTCAACCCCACCTTCTTCAGCAGCGACCGCAGATCCGCTGGCCACGGGCTTGAGATATCAATCCGCTTCCCCGTCGTCGGGTGCGGAAAAACAATGCGGTGCGAGTGCAGCGCCAGCCGCGGCGAGACCGCGCGAAGGCTCGGCGGCGCGTAGAACTCATCGCCCAGGATCGGGCAGTTGATCGCATCCAGATGCACGCGCAGCTGGTGCAGCCGCCCCGTCACCGCGCGGCATTCCAGCAGCGTCGCCATGATGCCGCTCTCAACGATCCGGTACGCCGTGATCGCCGGCTTCCCCGCGTTGGAAATCCGCGACAGCTTCTTCAGCCGGTTGTCGCCCCGCACCTTGCCCTCATACTCCGCCAGCGGCTTGCGGATCACCCCGCTCTGCCCCTTGGGCTTCGCCTTCGTCACCGCCCAGTAATACTTCGCCACCTCGCGCTGCTCGAAGATCTCCCGCAGCGTGTCGTACGCGTTAGTCCGCAGCGCAACCAGCAGCAGCCCGCTCGTGTCGCGGTCAAGCCGGTGCAGCAGCCCGAAATCGCGCTCACGCCCCAGGTTTTGCAGCTTCGGCCCATACACGGCGAACAGCCCGTTCAGCAGCGAGTCGTGCTCATGCCCCAGCCCGGGCGCGGTCACCAGCTTCGCGGGCTTGTTGATGACCAAAAGGTCATCATCCTCATACCGCACCTTGAAGGTCACACGCTCGTTAGGATCAATGCTGAATCGTGCCAATTGGGTCCTTCACTCCGTCGACTGCGGACATGCCGCATCATCCACATAAAACCGCAGTTCCCCCGCCATCGGGGCCAGCCACAACGCCGGCACCGTGCGGTCGCGCCGCCGCGTCCGCACCGCCTCGGCAATCTTCGCCACGCCCGGCCGCACACCCGCCCCAGACGCAACCACCCCGATCATACGGGACGCATTGAGAAAACTCATGGTCATCGAGACCGCCGCGGGACCATCCCTCACTTCCTGCACCAGGCACGCCTCCGGCGGCTGCTCCTCGCCCGCCTCGAACACCTCAAACCCCGCCACACCGCCCCCGGGGCTCAGCGCCAGCAGCGCAAAGTCCAGCCGGTCATGCCCCTTCTCCCGCCACCCCAGCGTCTGCCGCAACTCCGCCTCATACGCCGCGATCCCCTCATCGCGCGGCTGCGTCACGCTCAGCCGGTGTACCTGCTCCTCGGGAATCCCCGACTGCTCCAGCACCAGCCCCCGGACCCGCTGCCACCGCGAATCCTCTTCCTCCCCCGCGATCTCATCCACCATCCACACCCGCGTCCGCAGCCACGGAAAATCCCGATGATTGAGGTCGTACATCAATCGCCGCACATACGGCTCCACCGCTTCGGTCGCAGACATCGCGAACTGAAAATCCCCAAACGCCCGCACGCAGTTCCGCGCATGGATCGCCAGCTCCGCCAGCAGCGCATCTACCAGCAAGTCCGCATCCCCGCGATGCACAACCCCGCCCGTCAGCCGCGGCGTCTGCGCACCCGTCGTCGGGACAACCTCAAACACATCCTGTTCATCACCAGCCACACCCCATCATAAGGGGTGGCCAGCCGCTCCGCGGCGGCTCTTCGTGACACCTACGTCATCCCGCGCCACAATGCCCACCGGCCCCTCTACCCAATCACCCCTCTCCACCAGCCCTCACTCTCATCCCCAGCCGTTGCTCAATCTCGCCGCTCCGCGGCGGCTCTTCGTGACACCTACGTCATCCCGCACCGCGCCAACTCCCCCTCTCCACCGCCCTCCCTCACGCCGCCAGCCTGTGCGTCGCCTCCCCCACCGCCGCCCGCGCCAAGCTGATCACCAGCGCTGTCACATCATCCGCCTGATGCAGCGAGCCCGTCTGCTCATCCAGCAGGTGCTCCAGCTGCCGCAGCGACTGCGACACATCGCCCGCGCGGCCCAGCACATTCGCCATCTCGCTCAGGTACGTCCTCCCGCCCCACGCGGCCCCCGGCTCTTCATCTCGCTCGGGAAATGCCATCTCAAATCCATCCGTATACAGCAGCAGCGCATCGCCCTGCCGCAGCGTCAGCGTTTCCTGCGCAAACTCCGCATCGGGGAACACGCCCAGCAGCGGCCCCTCCGCCCGCACCTCGCGCGCCCCCCGCGCACCCAGAAGCACCGGCAGCGGGTGCCCCGCCCCCGCCACCTTCACCTCACCCTTCACCCCATCCACCACGCCGTACAACGCCGTCGCGAACCGCCCCGACCCCAGGCAGCTCTGGCACAGCCGATCATTCAACCGCTGCAAAACCTCCGACGGCTCCAGAATGTGCGTCCCGCCCCCCGCACGCGTCTGCGTCGTCGTCAGGCTGCTCGTCAGCACCATCGTCAGCAGCGCGGCAGGAACCCCATGCCCCACCGCATCCGCCAGAAAAAATGCCGCCTTCCCATCCCCCAGCGGTCGAACGTTGTAGATATCCCCGCTCACAAAGTTCACCGGCCGGAACAGCACCCCAAAGTCCAGCCCATCCACCGGCGGCAACGGCGCCGATGTGAACTCCTTCTGCACCGCCGCCGCCAGGTGCAACTCCTCATGAATCCGATCGATCTCCGACCGGATGCCCCCCTCGCACCGCTGCGCCAGCGACACCTCCCGCATCAGCACATCCACCGCGGGCTGCCGCTCCGACAGCGCATACAGCATCGCCGCCACTGTCGTCGGCGACGATTCCAGGTCCATAAATATCACGCCGTTCCGCTGGTACGGCCGCCAAGACTCCGGCTTTTCAACCAGGCACACCCCGGCGACATTCGCGCTCGCCATCGCCTCCACCAGCCGGTCAACCGTCCGCACGCTCTCCTGACGCCCGAGAACCACCAGCACCGCGGCAACCGCCTCGGTGCACGCCCCCCGCGCCACGTCCTCCATCATCGCTAGAAACGGGTCCACGCCCATCAGTTCAAACTCAGGCGCAGTCCCCCCCGGCCACGCCGCCACGATGGGCTGAGCCCACCTGCCGCGGCTGCCCGTGACATTCCCGGACGTGACAAAGCGAATCGCGCGCGGAGCGTTGTTCGGGGTCATCAAGGGGTCTTCCGAGGCGCACCCCCGGAGAAAAGCCCCCGGGCACACACGCCCACCCTCAAGATCGGCCTACTTCGCCCGCTTCTTCAGGCGCGCCACATCCAGCTTGATCTTGTCGTTCTTCTTGACCTTCATCCCATCCAGCGTGTGCCCCTTCAGTTCAATCACAAACAGGGCATCAAACTCGCTGGGATACTTCTTCAGCCGCGCCTCGTACGCCTCGTTCAGCCCGCGAGCGTCCAGCACCTTCTCCTCATCGCTCCGCGGCGTCTCCGCTTCCATCGTGTGCGTCGTGAGCACCCGCCCCGTCGCATCCAGAAAGATAATGTCGATCGCCACCGGGCAGTCCCGCATCACGAACGACGTCGTCACCGGCTGCTTGAACACGAACAGCATCCCGCCATCCGCCGGGATCGACTCGCGCCCCGACAACCCCTTGAACCGCGTCGCATCATCGAGCGCGAGCTCAAGGTGAAAGTCCTTCCCCGAGATCGTCACATCCTCGAACTTCGGATCCTTCTTGGGCTGGTCACACCCCGCCGCCAGCAGCACACCCAGCAGCGCCGTACAAGCCATCAACATCAAGGCCCCGCGATTCACCGCTGCAACAACCATGATTCATGCTCCGGGGTAAAAACAATCGGTTCGTGCGACATCCTACGGAGGTCAAACCCCGCAAGGAACTCCCGCGCCGTCATCTCCCGCAGGCCCCCCGCTGCCCCACACCATTGCGCCACCAGCCCCACCACCCGCTCCGCCCGCACACCCTTCGCCCGGTACGAATCCAGCCGCGTGTCCCCATGCCGCTTCGCCAGCCGCCGCCCATCCGCCCCACGCACCAACGGCAGGTGCGTATACACCGGCTCGGGCGTCAGCCCCAGCGCCCTGTACAGCAGCAACTGTCGCGCGGCAGACTCCAGCAGGTCATCCCCCCGCACCACCCGCGTCACCCCCTGCCGATGGTCATCAACCACCACACTCAACTGATACGCGGGCTGCCCCTCCTTCGACACATCACGTCGCGTCCACACCACAAAGTCGCCGATCACCCGCGCCGGCTCATGCGCCTGCGCCCCCGCGAATGAATCCTCAAACTCAACGCTCCCCCCCGGCGTCGCAAACCGCCAGCTCGAAGCCGTGTCCGCAAACGCCCGCGCCATCTCCGCAGGACGCAGCGCCGCCGGGAACGCCACCTCGTGCGACCCCTCCTGCGGGGCCGATGCAGCCGCCTCAATCTGCGTCCGCGTCAACTCCGATGGGTACACGCACCCCGCCGCCGCCAGCCGATGCATCGCCGCCTCGTACGGCCCCCGATCCGCCGACTGCACCAGCGGCCCCTCGTCCCAGTCCACCCCGAGCCACGCCAGCAGATCGACCGTGAGGTCAATCACACCCGGCTTCACCCGCGGCGTATCAAGGTCCTCGATGCGCAGCACAATCCGCCACCCCTGCTGCCGCGCCATCGCCCAGTTGATCAGAAACGTCCGCGCATTCCCGAGGTGCAGCGCCCCCGTGGGCGATGGCGCAAGCCGCGTCGTCTCAGTGCCCGTGATGTTCTCAGTGCCTGCCACGCCAAAGGCTAAGCCGCCCTTCATCCCCCGGAATATCGCTCACCCCGCTCCGCATATCCGTTCATCCCCCCACCATACAATCCGCCAATGGACAAGCTGACGCCCGCGCAAATCACCGACGCTCTCAAGGCCATCCCAGAGTGGTCCCTCGTTGGAGAAGCCATCCAGCGAACCTACGAAGTCCCCGACTTCGTCGCCGCCATGCGGTTCGTGAACCAAGTCGCCCTCGCCGCCGAGCGTGCCCAGCACCACCCCGAAATCCTCATCCGCTATAACCGCGTCACCCTCACGCTCGCCACCCACGACGCCGGCGGCATCACGCAGAAGGATTTCGACTTAGCCGCCCAGTCCGATTCCGCACACGCCGCCGCCTGCGCCACCGCCGCGGCACGCGCCGCCACCCCCTGACCGGCCCCCCAGACCGGCCTCCACTCACCGCCGGATCATCAAAACCGGCAGCCGAGTCGTGTGCCGCAACGCGGATGCAACGCTCCCCAGAATCAGGTCCGTCACCGCCGTGTGCCCGTGCGTCGCCATCGCGATCAGGTCCGCGCCCTCCCGCTCCGCCGCCGCGGCAAGCTTCGCCGCCGGATTCCCCGATTCCAGTATCACCCGCACGCTGAACCCCTCCCCGGCCAGTTCCCGCTCGCGCCGCGCGAGGTACTCCCGGTCATCGCGGATCTCCTGACTGTCCTCCAGGTTCAGCTGCTTCTGATTCCGCGCTACATGCCCATCCGCAACGTGCATCAGCACCAGCGAAGAGCCCAGCAGCCGCGCCAGCGGCCGGATGTGCGTCAAAATCGTCTCATCCGTCGGCGTGTTTTCCAGGGGTACCAGGATCGTCTTATACATCACGCCGCTCCTTTGCCCAGCCACCCCTGCGCCCGCTCAATCACATCAAACCCCATGATGCTCAGCAGGTACTGCGCGTTCAGGGCGACGATGATCGCCGTCACCCCCCACGCCACCCACTTCACATACCACGCGTTCGCAAACGCCCCCATCTTCCGACGATTGTTCGTGAACACCACCAGCGGCACCACCGCAAAGCTCAACTGCATCGACAAAATAACCTGGCTGATGATCAGCAGCCGCCCCGACCCGCTCTCCCCATACATCGCCGCCACGATCACCGCCGGCACAATCGCCACCGACCGCGTGATCAGCCGCCGCACCCACGGCCGCAGCCGCAGGTTCAGGAACCCCTCCATCACGATCTGCCCCGCCAGCGTCCCCGTCAGCGTCGAGTTCTGCCCGCTCGCCAGCAGCGCGATAGCGAACAGGGCGCTCGCCCCCGTCACGCCCAGCACCGGCGTCAGCAGCTTGTACGCATCGCCGATATCGCTCACATTCGCGTTCTCAGTCCCATGAAACGTCGCCGCGCTCACGATGAGAATCGCCGCGTTGATGAAGAACGCGAAGAACAGCGCCACCGTCGAGTCGATCGTCGCAAACTTGATCGCCATCTTCTTCCCCGGCACATCCCGCTCAAACGCCCGCGTCTGCACAATACTGCTGTGCAGGTACAAGTTATGCGGCATCACCGTCGCCCCCAGAATCCCCACGGCAATCATCAGCTTGGCCGGGTCCGTCACCACCTCCGGCACCGGCATCAGCCCCCGCAGCACCTGCGGCAGGTCGGGCCGCGACGCAATCAACTCATACGCGAAGCACCCGCCGATCACGAAGATCAGCGCCCCCACCACCGCCTCCAGCAACCGGAACCCGCGGTTCTGCAGCAACAGCACCACCATCACATCCGCCGCCGTCAGCAGCACCCCCCACACCATCGGGATGCCGAACAGCAGGTTCAGCGCAATCGCCGACCCGATCACCTCCGCAAGGTCGCACGCCGCAATCGCAATCTCGCACATCACCCACAGCACCATCGCCACCGGCTTGCTGTAATGGTCGCGGCAGGCCTGCGCCAAATCCCGCCCCGTCACGATCCCCAGCTTCAACGCCAGATGCTGCAACAGCATCGCCATCAGGTTTGAAATCATGATCACGCACAGCAGCGTGTACCCGAACTTCGCCCCCCCCTCCAGGTCCGTCGCCCAGTTCCCCGGGTCCATATACCCCACCGCCACCATCAGCCCCGGCCCGGTGAACGCCAGCAGCTTCCGCCAGAAGCCCGCATTCACCGGAATCCTCACCGAAGAGTTCACCTCCGCCAGCGATGCCCCGCTCTGCCGCTTCCACGCCCCCGGCGGGTCTGCCTGCACGCCAACTCCCGGACGCTCCGCAGGTCCGCCCGTGCCCGCGGCAGGTGGTGAAGGGTCCGGCGTTGATGCTGATGGCTGCTCAATCACGCGGCGAGTGTAGCACCTGCTACATTCTTGAGCAAATGACACGTTGCGTGCCCGGCGCAACCGCCTGTCCCCCTTGCATACACTTCCCTCGTGCCAGCCCCAAAGGCCAAAAAGACCCTCTCCCACCGCGCCCAGCGCCACCAGAGCACCCGCCTCGCCCACGCCACCGAGCTCGCCGAGGACTACGTCGAGACCATCGCCGACCTCATCGCCAGCCAGGGCGAGGCCCGCGTTGTCGATATTGCCGCGGCACTAGGCGTTTCCCACGTCACCGTCACCCGCACCGTCGGCCGCCTCCAGCGTGAGAAACTGGTCAGCACCAAGCCCTACCGCGCCATTTTCCTCACGCCCTCGGGCAAAGCCCTGGCTGAGCACGCCACGCGCCGCCACCGCATCGTCGTCGATTTCCTGCGCGCCCTGGGGGTCAGCGAAAAAACCGCCGAGACCGACGCCGAAGGCCTCGAGCACCATGTCAGCCGCGAAACCCTCGCCGCAATGGAAGCCCTCGTCAAACGCTCAAGTCGCAAATAGCAAAACAGCGACCGTGCCACCGAGTTGTCCTGAACATTTCTCGTTTACGCCACGGCTTTGGCTCGGCGCACCAGCAGTCGAGCGTGGTAGAGCGCGATCTTGGCATCGACCCATAGGCGTACGCGGCGGCGGCCGCGCACCCACGGCGGCAGGCCGTGCAGGCCCGGCCCGGGGCTGGTGAGGTGCGCGAAGACGCGTTCGATCCCCAGCCGCAAACGCATCAACGCCTCGCACTCCTGGGGCGCCTGCTGCCACGCCCGCACGGCGCTGCGGCGGGCGGGGCTGATCTTTCTAATCAGCGGCTCAGACCAGGCCAGCGGGCCGCGCAGACGCGTGAGCAGCGTGGCCCCCGCACGGTCTACGGCGCGGTAGAGCCGGAAGCTGTCAAAGCCCGCGTCGGCCAGCAGCAGGGCCCCGCCCACCACGCCCTTGAGCAGCCCGCGCGTGCAGCTTGTAGCCGCGGCGGACCTTGTGGCGGCCCGCGGCCCCCGCGCGGGCCTGGGCGTCGGTGCTGTGGTCGCGCACCGGCATGGCCATGCCGTCAAAGAAACCCAGCAGCTCCCCACGTCCGGCGGCGGTGAGCCGGCGGTGCAGCAGCACGCGCAGGCGTCCGAAACGGAAGCTGTGCAGCCGCTTGCAGAACTGCGAGACTGAGGGCAGCCGCGGCGGCCGCATGAGAGCGCCGTAGCTGGAGCGCTGGCAGGCCCAGCACAGAGGCCGCTCGTGCATGGCGGCCCAGAGCCACATCAGTACAATGAGGGTGTCAGAGAACTCGAAGCGTCGCGCGGGAGCGCGCAGCTCA
>JBBSOF010000073.1:0-9659 GCA_038260025.1 Phycisphaerales bacterium | reverse complement strand
GGTTTGTTGAACTGATCCAGCGCGGCGGGGTGCATGTCTGTCAGCGTGGATTCGTAGGGGTGGTTGAGGTTGGCGAGCAGAGTGGAGGATTCGAGACGCTTGATGAAGGCGTCGCGGGGTGGGCCGCCCTTTATGATGGGGAAGTCGGTGTGGTCGGAGAGGAGCTTGAAGGCTTCGTAGGTGGTGGTGGGCTGCTCGGCCTTGAGGAGCTGGAGTTGCTGGGGGAGGAGCGTGTCGGGATGGGCGGCGTGGAGGACGTCGATGCGCTTGGGGGGTAGGGGTGCGGGAGGTGGGGGTGGGGTGAGGGGTTGGGGGAATGAAGATCGCGCGGTGGTGCGCTTGGCGGGCTCACGCGGAGAATCGGTGCGTGGGATGCGCAGACGCAAGAGGGTGCTGATGGTGAGGCGGTGCTCGGTGGGGGTGGATGCGTTCTGGCGGAGTGTGCGGAGGTCTTTGAGGGCCTCGCGCAGTTCCTCACGGAGTGCCGCCTCGTCGTACATGCGTTGGAGTTTGAGAAGGCGCTCGAGGCGGGACTGGATGGGCGGGGAATCGGTGACGGTGGCAAGGGCGGTGAGGGAGATGCTGAAGCGCTTGGTCAGGTCAACAGGCGGGGTGTTGGCGGCGAGGGCTTCGGCGAGGTCGTCGTATTGAGAGTCGGAAAACATGGTGGGCCTCCACAGAAGGGGTGGAGGGGCGCGGTTGTGCGCGCGCTGGGAGCGGGGGGAGAGGGGTGATGGTGGGTTTGGGGCTGGGAATGTGGGGAGAAAGAAAATGTTGGGATGGGCGGGGGAGAGGTGGAGTTGTGGGGGTGGGGTGTGCGCACGGGGGTGGTTGGGGGTGGGTGGAAGGGTGCCGGGGATGAACGGACGCACTCCCTGACGGTCGTGCTACTTGTTTCGGGCGACGAGAGATGACCCCACGGACGGCGCGGGGGTGTGATGGGTGGGAACGCGGAGATCTCCTTCGCCCCCGTTGGGGGCGAGAGGGATAGGAGACAGTTTCCACGGGTTGCGCGATTGCCGCGGCGGCATCGCTTCACCCGTGGCGACAGCCCGTCGCCCCTTCGGGGCGGGGAGGGGGAATGGAGAGCGGATCGCGCGAGGAGGGTTGAGAGATGGCCGAATGAACACGCGAGGCAGTCCGCATTTCGCGTTCCCAGAGGGGTTTTACTGGCCGCCCCTCTCGGGCTCTCCGGGCAGTACTCAGATGACAAGGGGCTGCCGCGTTCAGGTGCGCTCAGCCAGTTAGCTTCTCAGAGCTGAAGCTGAGTGGCATGGGAAGGTCAATGCCACCCGCCGCCCACCGCAAAATGATACGACCTGCCGACGGAAGTTGTGCATCCCACGATTTGAACGCGTACCATATCGCGTATGGATGAGGCTAGATCACGAGTACTCTGGTTGGGTGCCGGGAGTTCGTATGCGGTGACACGCGGTCAACTTCCGCTTACCTGCAAACTCCTCGATCAGGTGACAGAATTCGGATTCCCAAACCTGCACCGCTTCATGAAGTCCCTCGGTGCGGACGGAGAGAACGCTGAAGCACTGCTAATGGAGCTTGACGCTCTAACCGACGTCCCCGTTCGCAATGCGAGGCGCGCGGTTCGCGGAGCGCACTTCGATCCTGAGATGGTCAAACGTGAGCTACACCGCTACTTCATCCGGCGTCTTTGTGGCGGAGTGTGGGACTCGCCGAATTGGGCCGCTGACCTCATCCTGAATGTCGGCATTCACGCCACAATAATTACTACCAACTACGACAACATCGCAGAGCGGATTCTTTCAAATTATGATGCGCACTCGCACTCCGGGTTGACCCACGCTCCTTCGTGTCCGCACTGTAAAATGTGCCTCCTGCTAAAATTGGACTGCTCGTGCGGGAGCACCGTCGAAGCGCCAGATTATTTGTGGCGGGGAAGCCTGCTAAAGCTGCACGGCTCGATTTCTTGGCGGAAATGCAGCAGTGGGCATTGCAACGGCGCTGACTGCCTTATCGCAGATGCCAAATGTCGTCCGTTTGACGACCATGTCTGCTCCTGTTGCGGTGGACATTGCGAACCCGTCTTGGTGATTCCGTCGCTCCAAAGCAAGTACCTGAAGTTTCGCAGGATTGACGTAATGTGGGACGCGGCGTACCGAGCGCTGGCAGACGCGGACGACTTGATTGTCTTCGGCTTCTCGTTCCCGGAGTCTGATCTGGTAATCCGATCTTTTCTGCGGCGCGCCCTTGCCAGTAATGCCAAGCTCAGACGTGTCTGGATCATCGATGTCTATCCCCAAGATGTTTGGGCACGCTTGAAGTCGCTATTGCCCAATCCCGACGCGATAGACCTAGAACTCCTTCCGGTAAGCTCTACGTTCGAAATCCCGGAGTGGTGGGCAGAGGAAGTTAAGCCACTTGCGAACTTAGAGCCCGCGAGCGACGACTAATCCGACAATAGCTCCTGAATTGGTGACAATACGGGCACCCTCGGGCCATCTGTCATTAAAGACATTTATTCAATCTTGTCCTTAAACAGATGCTGCAACCTCGCTTCTATGCTCGAATGGGATGCAAGTGTTTTGGCAATATCTCGCAACCAATTAAGATGCGCCAACTTACCGACATGAACTGTCTTGTATAAGAAATTCGGCAAACGTATGGGCACCTTGAATAACCATACGTGTACTTCAGCTTTCGCGTCGTGAAGCCCAAGTTCACGCTTTAGGTTGTCGAGCATTCTCTGAAGTTCTGAACAGTATTGCGCCATGTTCAAGCGGTTTGTGCCAGCAGTCATGGCGGCTGCCGCATTTTCAATGGTTTCACGAAACTCCGCACAAAGCGGGTTATCACGAAGCGCGAGCATGATTTCGAGTATTTCTTCCCTCGACCGCGCACGAGTAAGTACATAGGCCAGAAGTGGCGGAACTGCCAACCCCCCAACATTCAGGGGGTCGGGCAGCTGAGTAACAAAATCCGAGAGGGTCTTCAATATCGCCGGTGCAACTGAGGATGTAGGATGCAGAGCGTGGTCGAATGCCACCATGAATGGCGCGCGCGCGGGATGTGGTGCGTAGTCTGCGCCCACAGAACGAGCCACCAAATCATAGTAAATTCCCTTGAGATAATACTCGTAACTCCATTCCCGATCCCCTTGACCAAAAAAGGTTTTCGGCAGCAGCCTGTAGGTTCTGAGGCATTCATCCGGCAGTGTGTCACCAACGATGGTGTAGTTCCACATATAACTCCGGATTTCCGGGCGAAGTGAATATTCTGGTATTTCATATAGCGTATCCGTAAAATTCCATAAACGGCCCGCTACTTCTGGGAAAACTTTATATAAATCCTCTAAGTCCTTTAGAACGGGAATATGTAGTTTCGCTTCATAGGGCAAGAAGCGAACACAGTCGTGGGAGAGGAGGGGCGAGAGCGCTTTGAACACCCCAGTGACCTCTGGCTTAACGGGAAGCACCAAATGGCGCCTCAACACGAGCGTGTCAACCAGCAGCGCCAAGCAGTCCAGTTCCCAGGCGAACTGGTTTTTTAATGGAACATCTTTTACCAGTTTCCGGTGAAGTCCACTTGAGCGAACGCCTTCCATAAAAGTTGCGATTGCCGCCAGGGTGGAGCCGTCGAGCAGCTGTCCATCGATCTGTATGCCATCTGTGTTTTGATTCATAGGGTCTTTTGTTTCGATCAAGTGCTCCCAATCGCGATTAAACACAAGGTTCAAAAGGAAACAAGGCACTTGAACAAATAAGTCCCGTAGCATTCACAGCCCGTACACCATTTCCGCCTTCCCCCTCAAGTGCCGCATCAAGGGCTCGGCGGACAGCTCTTTGCCGGTGACCTTCTTGCACAGCTCCCCAGCCAAGTACCTGCGGCCGTGGCGGTGGATGTTGGTGTTGAGCCAGTCTTTCAAGTCCAAAAACTTACCCTTGGCGATGTCTTTCTGGAGGTGGGGGAGCTGGGCGTTGATGGTTTCCCAGAACTGGGCGGCGTAGAGGTTGCCGAGGGTGTAGGTGGGGAAGTAGCCGATGAGGCCGAAGGACCAGTGGACATCCTGGAGGCAGCCGCGGCGGTCGTCGGGGACGGTGACGCCGAGGTAGTCCTTGTAGCGTTTGTTCCACTCGCCGGGGATGTCCTTGACGGCCATATCGCCCCGCAACAACGCCCGCTCGATCTCGAAGCGGATCATGACGTGCATGTTGTACGTGCCCTCATCGGCCTCGACGCGGATGAGGCTGGGGCGGGTGGTGTTGGTGGCGAGGAAGAGGTCTTTGGTGGTGTACTTGTCGAACTTCTTGTTGAGGTGCTTGGTGATGAGGGGGTGGGCCCACTTCCAGAAGGGCCTTGAGCGGCCGACGAAGTTTTCCCACATGCGGGATTGGGACTCGTGGATACCGAGGGAGATGGCTTCGCTGAGGGGTTGGCCGAAGAGGGGCGGAGAGTCGGGGGAGGGGGCGTTCCGACGCTTGCGCGTCGGGCTCGTATCGGAGGGGGCGGACTTGGGGAGGCCCTGCTCGTAGAGGCCGTGGCCGGCCTCGTGCATCGTGCCGTAGAGGGCATCGGTGAACTTCTCATCGCGGTAGCGGGTGGTGAGGCGGGTGTCGCCGGGTGCGAAGCCGGAGCAGAAGGGGTGCGTGGTGACATCGAGGCGGCCGGCGTTAAGGTCAAAGCCCATGTGACGCAGGACGATCTGGCCGAAGGCGTGCTGGTCGGCGGGGTCGCAGGGGATCTCGAGGACTTTGGAGTTGATCTTGGTGCCGGAGTCTTTGACTTGCTGGATGAGGTCTGTGAGTTGGGCGCGCAAGGGGGTGAAGATTTGTTCGATCTGGTGAGCGGTGACGCCGGGTTCGAATTCGTTGAGGAGGGCGTCGTAGAGCTCGGGGGTTTGATCGGGAGCCGGAGAAGCCGGAGAAGAGCCGCCGCGGAGCGGCTGGCCACCCTGGGAGTAGCACTCTGCCTTGCGGCGGGTGAGGGCGAACATTTTTTCGAGCCAGGGGGCGAAGGCGGCGAAGTCGGATTTTTCGCGGGCGTGCTTCCAGGCTTCCTGTGAGTGGGAGCCGACGCGGGCGAGCTCGGCCACGAGGTCGGCGGGGAGCTTGGTGGCGAGGTCGTAATCGCGGCGGATCTCGCGGAGGTTTGCCGCGGATTCGGTGCCGGGCTTGGTGAGGGCGGCGTCGGATTCGCAATCGGCGAGGAGTTCACCGATCTTGGGTGCGGTCTTTCGCTCGTGAACGAGGGAGGCGAGCATGGACTGCTGCTCGGCGCGGTTGGCTGCCGCGGCTGGGGGCATGTAGGTCTCCTGATCCCAGCCCAAGAGCTGGGCGACGGCGCCGAGGGTGGCGGTCTGGCGGAGGAGATCTGTGAGCTGGGCGTAGGGGGCGGGGGTTGTCATGGTGGCAGTGTATCGGGGTGGTTTGGAGGGGTGGGAGGGGCATTGTTAAGGCGGAGGTGCTGGGCGGTGGGGTGAAAAGGCTAAGAGCCGCCGCGGAGCGGCTGGCCACCCAGGGAGCGGTGTTCGATGGTGAGGGCGCGGACCTGGGTGCTGGAGATGATGGGGAAGGTGAGGTCGAGGCTGGCGATTTCGTCGGGGCCGATGTTGCCCCAGTAGGGGTTGCGGACGAGGAGGACGTCGCGGTCGGGGCGGCCGCGGAGGGCTTCGGAGATGGCGCTGGTGACTTCGGTGGTGCGGGGGATTTCGAGGAGGGTGGTGGGGCCTTTGTAGTAGCGCAGCGGGCTGAGGGACATGCGCGAAATGACGAGGATGGGGGCGGGGTTGTTGGTGTCGGCTTTGCGAGTGCGCTGGATGTCGGCGATGGCGTCGGCGGCGTCTTGCCAGTCGGGGTTGGGGGCATTGACCGTCCACTTGTCGGCGAGGACGGTGGCGATGAGGGTTGAGGAGACGATGGCCATCGCCATGAAGATGGTGAGGGCGACGGTGCGGAGGCGGGGGGAGAGCTCGAGGCAGCCGCGGATGATGAGGATGGGGAAGATGCCGAGCAGGACGATGAGGTTGCGTTCCTGGTAGATGCGGGTGGCGTCGCCGAGGGCGTGGAGGATGAGGGAGGCGAGAAGGTAAAAGAGGATGGTGCAGAGGAAGGGAGCGCTGAGCAGGCGGCCGCTGATGGTGGTGCGGGCAGCGCGGATCCCGATGAAGAGCAGGGGGATGATGAAGAGGGATGGGGGGACGTACCACACGGGCCACATGCCGGGGTCGGGGGCGGGGAGGGCGTTGCCCATGGGAAGCCAGTTGCCGAGGAAGCCGAGAAGGTGCTTGAGGGAGAAGATGTTGAGGTAGTCTCGGATGAGGGAGTGGGGGCGGTTGGCTTTGTAGATGAGGAGGGGAGTGAGGAGGATGAGCGTTGAGATGATGACGGTGAGGAAGAGTCGGAGGTTGAGGTGGTGGTGGGGGTGCGTGGGGTCGGGGCGGCGGCGGCGCTGGATGGTGAAGATGAGCATTACAATCCAGACGGGGATGAGGACGAGGAAGAGTTGGAAGTCGGTGATGATGGCGAAGGCGCTGGCGAGAACGGCGTAGATGATGGCGCGGGTGTGTCGGCGCGGGGTTTGGTTGTCGTGAGCGTTCGGGGGCGTGTGCGCGAGGTGGTCGTAGGCGATGATGGTGAGGACGGCGAAGAGCGCGGAGAAGATAGAGTTCTTTGCTTCGGTCGAGTACCAGATGGAGACGGGCGAGAGCAGCAGCCACGCGGCAGACCACCACGCGACCCAGCCGCCGAAGCGGCGGCGTGCCCAGGACCACAGCGCGGCGATGAGCGTGAGGCCTGCGATGAGCGAGGGGAGGCGGACGACGACCTCGGTATCGCCGAAGAGGCGGGTCCAGACAAGCATGAGGCCGTTGTAGAAAGGGTTGTGGACGTCGTTGAGGAGGAAGTTGAGGCCGCCATCGGAGCCAAGGATCACGCGGGTGCGGAAGACTTCATCGTGCCAGAGGCTTTCGGTGAGGCTGGGCAGGCGGAGGATGATGCCTGCGATAATACAGAGGATGACGATTGCCGCGGGCGGGCGGTAGTGGTGAGGAATGGTGAAGGGACGGTGGGAGAAGCGCACGATGGGAGCGTAGCGGGAACTGGGCGGGAAGAGAACGCGGAGGTCGCTGAGGGAAGCGGAGGGAGGAGATGGGAATGGATGAGCGTGGTGATGGGAGGGATGGGGTGATGGATGAGCGGTGTGTTGGTGCGCCTGGTGTGGGCGTGGGCGTGCGCGCGACCGTGGCGCTGCGTGGGGGGCCGATGGTGCTGGCGCGCGTTGAGACTCCTGTTGGCGAGATGGTGGCGGGCGCGGTGGAGGAGGGTGTGTGCCTGCTGGAGTTTGGGGGGCGGCGGGCGATCGAAGGAGTGGGCGATCTTGAGCGGCTGCTGAAGCGGCGCGTGGTGGAGGGCGATGGGGTGATGCTGCCTTCGCCGCTCGAGCAGTTAAAGGTTGAACTCGCGGCGTACTTCGCGGGGAGTCTGCGGGTGTTCAGCGTGCCGCTGGTGCTGCCGGGCCGGGAGTTTGAGCGGCGCGTGTGGTCGCGGCTGCTGGCGATTCCCTACGGCGAGACGCGGACGTATGGGCAGGTGGCGGAGGAGGTCAGCGGCGCGGGAGCCTCGCGCGCGGTGGGCGCGGCGAATGGACGCAATCGCATTGCGATCGTCGTGCCGTGCCATCGGGTGATCAACAGCACGGGCGGCCTGCACGGCTATGGCGGGGGGCTGGAGCGCAAGCGGTGGCTGCTGGAGCATGAGGGGGCACGAGGAGTGGGGGGCGGGTTGTTCGGGGCGTAGCTTCGTGCAAAAACGACGCCGCGGGCCCCGATTGTATTTTCAGGCGGGCCCGGCGTCGGATCCCAACAACCAATCGCGTCATTCGTGTCAGGCAGCGCGCCTCCCCTCGGTGGGGAGCGCGGCCCGTGCATGGTCGGTGGTTTGCCCGGCGGAGGGTGCGGGCAGGCTAACGGTGATGGAGAGGCCCCCTTCGCTGACCTTGCGGCCGCGGCGGACGGTGACGCGGTACGTCAGAGGCGCACCGGGCGCGAGCGGGGGTTGCTCGTCGATGTAATAAAGATCGGCCGTCACGGCGACCTGGCGTGGCGGCGCGCCGGGCGACTGGCGCGAGATGACAAACTGCGTGCCCGCGCCGCCGCGGGCGCCAAGCCCGTGACTGGTCCCCGTCGGCCCCGCGCCTGTCCACGCCAGACGCAGGTGGCCCTCGCTATTGATCGTCGCGCTGATGCTGCGCGGCGCTGTCGGGGGCGGCGCGGGCGCGGGCATCGCAGGCGCGGGCACCCGCGCGCGGGCATAGATGGACTGATCGGAACGCGCTGCGGACTTGATGGCTGCGACGGCGTTGGACCCCGCGCTCACCATGGCGGCGATGCGGGCGTGCATCACTTCGGTCGCGCCGTGCGCGGCGTTGCGTGCCGAGATCGCGGCGTCATACGCGGCCTTCGCGGCGCTCTGCAGCGCGGCGAGGTCGGCCACGGCCTGCGGCGAAAGCCCGATGGCCCCGGGGTCCTGGGACCACACCGGGAGGTGCGTCTCAAAGAACGTGAGCTGCGCAAACGGGCTTTTCGGGATGATCCGCATGGCTGACTACACCATCGGCGCTCGAGGGGAGCGGCTTGAGGCGCGTGCCGGATTTCTTGTGGCACGCGGCGGGGCCGGGGCGGCGGTGGTCACGGGAATGGCGGCAGGGGTCGGGAGTTTCAAGGCGTGCGCCGGGGCGGGCTTACCGCGTGGCGGAGCGGGCGCGGTGTGTGCCGGGGTCAGCGCGGCGGATGCCGGGGCGATCCCGGCACGGGTTGGGAATGGCCCGGCGCACCGCCTGCAGGCCGACGGCCTGGGCGTTCGCAACCGACGCACTCAGAGGTCTCACTAGCGCTGTGCTTTGTAGTCATGCGGGCCGAGCACATCGTCCGAGGGACACACCTTACCCGTCATGCCTAATGCTGACCACGGCCATTTCCCTATCCACTTCGAGCATGACATCTCGCCCACCCAAGACCTGCGCCTGATCGCTGTCGTTAAACCACAGAGATGCCGTGCCGTCATGGCCTCCCACCTGCATCAAGTAAAGTGTCATGGAACGGAGCAGGGGCTCCGCAAGTGGCGTAGGTTCATTAAAGTTGCGCGCCCAAATGTCATCCAAGTCGGCTTGCAGCAAAGGGCAGGCTTTCATAATAATGGTGTTGAAGTTCGCGTGGATGTCGAGCCACCAATCAGCAATCCATTTGGAGAAGACCTGGAAGTCGGCGATCCCTTCGTCGGGAGTCGAAGCGGAGTACTCAATCGACGGGGCGCCTTCGATGATGGGCGGCATCATCCGCTTGTAGTGATGCATCGAAACCCACGTGCTGCCGATGGAAAAGACGGAGTGGTCGTGCTCGAACTCGCCGATCGGGGTTTCAAGTTGCTCTGGATAGTCAGGCATCGTCGTCTACTTCCACCGCACCACCCCGCTACCACCCCTCTCGACGCGGCCAATCTCGTACACCGTCTCCCCCAGCTTGGTCAGGCGTTCGGCGACGCTTTCGGCGAAGGCTTTCTTGATGATGATGCAGTAGCCGATGCCCATGTTGAAGATGCGCCACATTTCTTCTTCGGGGACGTTGCCGTGCTGCTGGAGGAAGCTGAAGACGGCGGGGCGGGGCCAGGCGGCACGGTCGACTACGGCGT
>JBBSOF010000072.1:0-10043 GCA_038260025.1 Phycisphaerales bacterium | reverse complement strand
GAGCCACCCCTGGCACCGATCGCGCGCCCTCCGGGCGAAGAGGGGAGGGCGAAGAGGGGAAAGAGAAGAGGGGAGGGCGAAGGGGGGAGGGCGAAGAGGGGAAAGAGAAGAGGGGAGGGCGAAGGGGGGAGGGCGAGGAGGGGAGGTTGGGTGGTGGTCGAGGGGTGCAGCGCTACCCGTGGCAACCATCGTTCATCCCTGTGGGATGAGGAAGACGCTTACTGCGTGCGCGGCTCGTCGGGGCCGTTCAATCCTCTTCGAGTGTCTTCTTCCGCCGCAGCACATGGTGGTAATGCTGCGCGAACCGGTGGGCTTCATCGCGCGCGGCCTGGCACAGGCGCAGCCCCAGGTTCTCACGGCCGAGCCTGATGGGCTCGGTGCGTTGCTGGACGTAGATGAGTTCTTCTTTTTTGGCGAGGGAGATGACGAGGGGGGGTTTGACGTCGAGCTGGTTGAAGGCGTCGAGGGCGGCGTGGAGCTGGCCGAGGCCGCCGTCGATGATGATGAGGTCGGGGTAGAGCTCCTGGCCGGTGCCGGCTTCGCGGTAGCGGCGGCTGACGACCTCGCGGATGCTGGCGTAGTCGTCGTTGCCGCCATCGACGCTCTTGATGCGGTAGCGGCGGTACTCGTTCTTGAAGGGGCGGCCGTCGATGAAGCAGACTTTGCTGCCGACGGTTTCGCCGCCTTTGAGGTGGGCGATGTCGATGCAGTCGATGACGCGGGGGGAGTCCTCCATGCCGAGGGTTTTCTGCAGGCTTTTGAGGGCCTTCTCGGGCTCGTGGATGAGGCTCTCGGTTTCGGGCTGCCAGTTGTCGCCGCGGTCGGCGCGCTCGTCGAGCTTTTCGATTGCTCGGATCTGGTCGCGGAGGGCGGCGGCTTTTTCGTACTGGGTGGCTTCGCTGGCGGCGGACATTTCGGCGCGCATCTCGCGGAGCATGACGCTGCGCTTGCTCTCGAGGAAGCGGCAGAAGCGGTCGACATCGGCGCGGTATGGCTCTTTGGCGATCTTATCGGCGCAGGGGGCGGTGCACTGGTTGATGGAGTAAAGCAGGCAGGGGCGGAAGAACTTGTTTTTGGGGTCGTTCTCGATGATGTCGAGGCGGCAGGTGCGGAACTTGAAGCCGCGCTGGAGGTATTGGACGGCCTCGCGCAGCGCGCCGGCGTTGGTGAAGGGGCCGTAGATGCGGGCACCCTTGAGGGTGGGGTCGCCGGGGTTGCGGGTGACGAAGACGCGGGGGAAGTCCTCGCGCGTAGTGACGGCGAGGTAGGGGAAGGTTTTGTCATCGACGAGGCGGACGTTGAAGCGGGGGTGGATGTCCTTGATGAGGCGGTTCTCGGTGAGGAGCGCTTCCCACTCGGTCTCGCAGAGGAGGAACTCGAAGTCGTGCACGAGGTCGCGGAGTTGGGATTTTTGCGGACCGAGGTCGGCGGAGGGAACGAAGTAGGAGGCGACGCGGTCGGGGAGGCGCGCGGCCTTGCCAACGTACAGGACCACGCCCTTGTGGTCCTTCATCAGGTACACGCCGGGCGCAGGCGCGAGAGAGCGGGCTTTTTTCAGCAGGCGGGAGAGACGGTCGGGGGTGGGTTCGGTGCCCCAGGGGGGCGGCGCATCCTTGGGGAGGAAACCTTCCTCATCGACCGGCGGCAGGGATGGATCATCGGGCACGCATCATTGTAAGAGCGTGCATGGGCGGACAGCCGCGCCGTGGGGCCGATCCAGTGCGAACGGACAAGTCGGTTCTGGTGCTTGTGGCATGATGGGCGCGAAGCAAACCCACCCCAACCCCTCCCTCGGGGAAAGGCTTTCTACGCCGTGCGTTGCCCGTGATTTCACTTGGGAGAAGTGGGAGCGGGGGCCGGCGCGGCGGGCGCCTTGGGCTCGGGGTCTACAACGGGGGTTGCCTTGGCCTTCGCCCCCAGCGTGCCGAAGTAGTGCTTGACGGCGTCCTGCATTTCGCGGGGGATCTGGTTCTGGTCCATGCCTTCCATGGCTTCCTGTTCGCCCGCTTCGACTGCCGCGGCAAACTCGGCGACTGACTCGCCGCGCACCTGGGGGCCGGTGACGACGCGGGTGCCGATGACGGGGCCGCCGTTGGATTGCATGGCGGCCTTTTTGGTGACGGAGCGGAAATCATCGGGGTCGGATACGGGGCCATCGGGGCGCGGGCCCGCGGGGTCGGAGTTGCCGGCCTGATCGCCGCCACGGCCGCCGCCGTTGCCGCGTGCGCTGCGGCTGGCCTTGCTGCCGTCGCCGTCCTTGGAGGGGTTCTCGCATTCGCTGAGGGCTTCGCCCATGCTTTTGAGCTGCTTCTTGGCTTCGGAGAGGGCGGAGTCGAGGTTCTGCATGTCTGCCGCGAGCATCTCGGCGTCGGAGAGTTCATCGGCGAGCGCGGCCATGGCCGCGTTGCCGCCCTCGGACATTCCCTTGGCGGCCTGGGACATGGCCTTGCTCATGTTCTGGCACGCTCCCTGGCACTCCATCGCGGCCTTGGCGAGCTTGAGCAGCTCCTGCTTTTGCGCGGGCGTCAGGTTCTTCATCTTCTCCATCGCCTTGGCGAGTTCCTCGGGCGATTTCGCGGCAAGCTTGGCGAGCTCCTGCGCGGTTTTTTTGTCCAGGCCCTTCTGTTCGAGTTTCTTCTCCAGCTGCTTCTGGTCGTTGGCCAGCCCCTCAAACTGCTTGGCGAGCGATTCCATCTGTTCCTTCGCAACGGCCTTCTGCTGCGGGGTCATCTTGCCATCGTTCATCTGCGCGGAGAGCTTGGCGAGCTGTTGGCCGGCCTTCTCGAAATCGCCTTTGGCGAGGTCCTTGCTGAACTCATCCAGCGGGCCATCGCCCGGCTGCTTGAGCTGGCGCATGGCGTCCTTGATGGCATCGGCCTTTGCGGCGCGGTCCCCGCTTTTTTCCAGTTCGAGCTTGTTTGTTACTTCGGTGAGTTTTTTGACGGCAGCGCGGCGGATGGCGGCGGGGTCGTTGAGGGCTGCCGCGGCGTCGAGGCCGTGCGAGGTGGTCTTCTCTTCTTTGAACTCGACCTTGGCCTTGCTGAGGAGGTTCTGCAGGATTTTTTCCTTGTCCTGCACCTCGGCACGCACCTGCACGACCTGCTCCTGGCGCTGCTGCTGTGCGACCTGTGCCGCGGCGCGGCCGAGCAGATCGAAGTTCGGCAGCAGCCACCACACGAGCGCGAGCGCTGCGCCGACGGCCACGGGGACGGGCCAGAGGGGGGGCGGCGTGAAGGGGATTGCCTGGCGCACGTTCAATGTTTTAGCGCGGCTCTCGGCGGTCTCGACCATCGAGCGGGCCCATGGGTCTTCGCTGGCATGGACGTAGAGCGCGGTGCTGAGGGCTTCGCTGAGGCCCGCGCGCTCATCAAGCTCGACGGCGACGGCGATGTTGCGGCGGCGGCGGATGGTGGTCCAGAGAATGGCCGAAAGGACGGCGAGGCCCGCGCCGGCGATCCACGCCCAGCGCCACCACGGGGCGAACTGCGAGGTGAGGCCGAGAACTCGCTCGACGACGCGGGCAACGAGGAGCATCGCGAGCACGGCGGTGGTGGTGACGGCGAGGGTGGCGGCAAGGTCCACGGCCCAGAGGCGCCATGCCGCGCGACGGACGACTCGGCGGACTTGGTTCATGAGCGGGGCCTCCTGCGTAGAGGGTTATACGCGGAGGAAGGGTATGCGGTGCGGTTTGGGAGGGGGTTTTGGGGGCGGGCGTAAGGGCGAGGATGATGGCGTCGCCGCTCAGGTTCTGCGGCAAAGAGGGATCAGCCTCGACTTCCTCCGCGCGGAAGTGACCAAGCCCACCCACCGCGACCTGCCCACGAACTCATGGCCGATTCGTCAGGACGCGGCGCACCACGGGGCATCCTCCCTCCGTCCACTCACGCGGGATGCAAAGCCCGCGTTACAGCCACCCTATCGCGGTTTTTGTGCCCACGGGCACGTCCCATCACATCTCAGGAACAAAAAAAGAGCCCGCGCGAGCGATTTTTTAGCGGTAGGAAACGATTTTTTGGCCCCAAAGAATCATTCCCTACCACTAAAAAATGGTTTTTTGGCCCTAAAAAATGATTTCTTGGCCCCAAAGAGCAGCGCATTGCCACTTGTGAGGAGCAAACGAGCGGCAAGGAATGATTCCGAAGGGCCAAAATATTGCACGCAAGCCCTTCTGCCTGGTTCCTTTCGGCAGATGCACTGACCCGAAGGCGAAATGCCTTGTGACCTGCCGCGGGGCCCGGTAGGCTTGCCCCGCGTGGAAAGGGTTCATGCGATCAGCACGCGAAAGGTGCTCGGTCGCGAAGCCACTGACCTTCGCTTCGGTGGTCAGAGGAGTTCGAGAGCGTGGGAGCGAAGGTCCGTGGCAGGGGTGGTGTTGCTGGGAGGTTTGGGGACCGAGGGGGGTCAAGCTCAGTGCCACCTGCCGGAAACACATATACGGAGGCGGCACTGAATAACGAGTTGTTCAACGTTTATCAGGGGCAGATTCCCAATGCTCTTAGAAGCGACGTTTCTGGCCTTTCGCATTCCGGCGCAGATGTAAAGTTCATCGACGTGGCGAGTGTCAGCCAGACACTGTTTGATCACCGCCAAGGTGCGCAATGACACGTACCGCAATCTTCATCGCGCTCGTCGTCCTTGGCTTTGGCGCCGCGTCGTGCACCTGCTCCATAGGTTCTCCGCGCGCCGCAATGGATCTAGAGTCGCTCTATGGCCGTTGGTCGTCCGTGTCTATAACTGAGTCGCGAGAACTCACAGATAAAGATGTACCGCTGCATCGCGTCGGGGTACTTCGAGGGTCAATGACAGAACCAGCAACATACGCGTTTGTCAGAAGGTACGTCATTGATTCCTCCGACAGCAGTGAGGAGGAACTCGCGACCCACAGCGCGCTAGGATATCCTCGAGCGTTCTTCGCTGATTTGCGAGCGGCGAGCACCATGCAGGCGATCAGGAGTGGCGACGCGGAGTTTCTCCGACGGTTGATGAGTAAACAGTGTCCAGATTACTTTGGTGTGCAGTACATCGAGGCAAAGCTAGCGCTCGAGTTCCCGACAGCTGAACGGAGGTACTCGGGGCTGGACGTGCTGTTCGATGCCCACGACAACGCACAAAGCAGCGAGGTGGCAAGCTGTCTTTACGACGCGATCACGAGAGCGATTGGGCAGGCTGGTGGTGGTGGACTCGAACGGAGACGGTGGTTTGACCAGAATAGAGAAAAGCTCCTGATCAACGAGTCGTATTTGCGTGAAATCGAAAGGATGGGGGTCGAGGCGTCCGAACGCGGTCCGCATCTGTTGGTGCTCGCTCCGTCCTAAGCACAGATTCCGTGCATGCATTTCAGTCTGGATTTCAAGGGGTGAACCGTGTCACGCGGCCTTCCGGTAGTAATGCTTGATTACGCCGCCGAGCCGCTCCCGGCAGCGGACATCGCGGGACTCAACCGGCCCGGCGCGGGCAGGCGGCGGCCGACGCATCGGAGTGGCAAAGCCGAGTGGCCTTGCCCACGACTTTCGGACACCGCACATCCGCGGATGGTGCAGGGCAACCGACAAGGATCGCCGCGAACGGACGCACAGGGCCGCAGGGCACTGGTGGGCAAAGCCACCAGTGGCACGGTTCACGGGAGAGGTTCGACTTCTGCCCTCACCGGTGCGTCATGCCACTGCCACCCGCTGATGCGGCTGCTTGCCGGCTGGGAGTTGTAAGGCGCGGGTCAGCTCAACGACGGCCACGGCAAGCCGCGCTTCTGGCAGCCCGGCGGGGGCTTTGACCGCAATGTCCGCTCAGATGCAGAGTTCTGCCGCGAGGTTCGGTATATCCACCGCAACCCGGTTGAGCGCGGGCTGGTTGAGTCGCCGGAGTTGTGGCGCTGGTCCAGCGTGCGGTGGTGGATGGGCCAGCGTGAGGGCGAAATCCCTTGTGACCTGCCGCGGGGCCGGTAGACTGGCCCGCATGGAAGGGGTTCATGTGATCAGCACGTGAAAGGTGCTCGGTAGCGAAGCCACTGACCTTCGCTTCGGTGGTCAGAGGAGTTCGAGCGCGTGGGAGCGAAGGTCCGTGGCACGGGCACGGGTGGTGTTGCTGGGGGGTTGGCGACAGCGGGGGTCAAGCTTTGTGCCATCCAAACCGAGTTCAAACCCGGTTTCTGCACCCAAGACCTAAAGCACGCCTACCGTTCAACCCGAGATATGAATCCAAGACATTTGCTGAAACTTGAAGCGATGGTTCATCAGTCGCGATATCGTGCTAGAATTGTGCATGTTCTTGGGGTGGCCATCGCCTTACTGTGTGTGCCCAGTTTTGTGATGTCGGTTCACTTTATGTATCGAGCCTATCCCCGCAATCGCGAACTCGCAGCGTCAGCTGATCGGTGGTCTTTTTTAGGTGGTGGGCTTTTGGTGTTGGGTATCGTTGTTTGTGTTGTAGCAAGTCGAATGCGACGAAGATTGCTCCGAGTGCGGCATCTCTGTAGCTGTGGTTATTTGCTTTGTCGATGCGGCGCAGCGTGTCCTGAATGTGGTAGAAAAAGAGACGGCCCTGATTGCGTGTGACCCGCGTTACTGAAATCGCTGGCGTGCTGTGAAAGGGTAATCGAGCTCAGTTCCAGGCCGCGGGGCCTTCGACGTGACCGTTCGGCAACAGAGGGGGGTCAAGCTTGGTGCCACCTGCCGGCCTCAAACGCCCACTTTGAAGGCTTTATCACAAAACACGAGAAGGTCCTTGACGCGATCCGGGCATTAGAGACGCAGGTGCCTGCGCTGCGGAGCAACTGGAGGATCAGGTGATTACACGTCTGCTGTTGCCGTTGATGGTATTGTGCTTGGGGGCGACTGCATGCTCCCGATATAAAATGGCGCCCGTTCAAGTGTGTGTTCGGGAGTACCCGTCCGGGGAGCCCTTGGCCAACACAGAGCTGTCATTCGGGACGGGGCGAGCGATAGGCGAGAAACCACCCATTCACGCCCGCACTGACTCTAGCGGGTGTTGCCTGGTGAAACTATGGGTTAAGCCTGCACTCACCTTCACCGTTCGGTACGACATGGAAGAGTGGAGCACTAGATTCAACCACCCATCAGTGCGCAATCCGGAGGTTAACCACCTGATGGACACGGGATGGAGGCCGGTAGGGATTAACAACACGATCGAGTTTCGCATCCTCGAAGTGCAAGACACATCAAAGAAGGCTCCGCGTGGGAGCGATTGAGCGGCCGAGGCGCTAGAGATGCCCGCTTCGAGTTTTTCAGCTACGACGCCGACGGGAACCTCAAGTCCGACGGACGCTGGGACTACACCTGGGACGGGGAGAACCGCCTGATCGGCAGGTGAAACCCGGTTGAGCGCGGGCTGGTTGAGTCGCCGGAGTTTTGGCGATGGTCCAGCGTGCGTTGGTGGATGGGCCAGCGTGAGGGCGAAATCTCTTGTGACCTGCCGCCGGGCCGGTAGACTGGCCCGCATGGAAGGGGTTCATGTGATCAGCACGCGAAAGGTGCTCGGTAGCGAAGCCACTGCCCTTCGCCTCGGCGGTCAGAGGAGTTCGAGCGCGTGGGAGCGAAGGTCCGTGGCACGGGTGGTGTTGCTGGGAGGTTTGGGGACAGAGGGGGTCAAGTTCAGTGCCACCTGCCCCGCGTTGTAGGGAATGCCCAGGCTTTGCCGATGGTCGACTCATGAATATCCGCGTCAGTTTGATGTTCGTCGTGCTCGGGGTCTCGGTTGCGCTTGGAGCGGAGGCCTCCATCATCACGGACGCCCTCACATTCCCGCCGCGACCTGTGGGGGCCAGTCATGATGCCCCCGTGTGGAGCGTTTCCAACCTGCACTTCCCGGTGGAATTCTCGGACGGTTCTTCGGATGTCAGCGTTCGTGATCTGATGATCGTCGATCAGACGCCGAGCGTTGCCTTACCTGCGGTGGGCGAAACCGCGTGGGGTGGCCGTCAAATGGTGAGCGGGTCTGGACTGATGCGGGTCGGTTTCATCGATGGCCCAACGCAGTGGTATGGGAATTTCGACGTTGCTCTACGAGGATTGGACTCGGTGAATGGGGTGCACAGATATGAGGTGGAGTGCCGCTCATTCATTCTCTTCTCCCTGAATCGTCCCTCGGACGTCCGGAGGTCCGAGGGGTCGCTCCCGGTTGGGATCCTCACCATGACCGAGGCCGGCACGGGTTTGTACGTCGCGGACTTGTTCTTTACGATTCCGGTGGAGTGGAGCCAAGGCGATGGCATCCACTGGTACTCCGCCGTCTCCCCAGCCACGCTGTTTCTTGTTCCCTCGCCTGGGTCGCTTTTGCTGATCGGTGGACTTGCATTCCACCGTCGGCGCCGCGATTCATGGTTTCCAACTAAACCATGAGGATAAAAGTGTTCTTACTATCTGAAAAATGGGTCCCGGTCATTTTGGCACAACCTGAAACTGGTATGGGTTATTCCGTTGTGACTCTCATCCTTAGAGATGGGTCTCGTGTCCCTCATGTCACTGTGGTAGGGGGGTATGTGACAAAAGTTGGGGAGTCTACGGATATTTGGTTTTCTGAGGCGGATGTGGTTGACATTATTGTGACGGGGAGGCCTGAGAAGTGAGTAGATTGTGGGGTCAGGGCATTGTGTTACGGTGCTTGTATGTTTCGATTCTGGCTTTCAGTGCGATTAGGCAGTGACCATCGCGACAACCCCATCACCACCGCACGCTGGACCAGCGCCACAGCTCCGGCGACTCGACGAGCCCGCGTTCTACCATGGTTTGTCAAGGGATATCGGGCAGTTTCGCGGCTGGTTGCAGCGGGTGGGTTTGCCGCGTGCGGCTGCGGACGGGATTGTGGGCTGAGAGGGTTGAAATGGCGATATTTGGACGCGGCTGTTGCCGCGGTGTTGCGGGGATGATGGTGTGGGTGTTGGGGGTGGCGGCGAGCCTTGGGGCGGTTGGGCTGCTGTCGGGGTGCTCGGGCTTTGATGTTGTCAATGCGCTTGCGGAGAGTGGGCGGCCGGAGGCTGTGCGCGGCGTGGCGTATGGCCCGGAGCATCGCCAGCAGTTGGATGTGTTCCCAGTGCAGGGGGAAGGCCGGCCGGTGGTTGTGTTCTTTTATGGTGGCAACTGGCAGAGCGGCTCACGGACCGACTATGCCTTCGTTGGTGAGTCGCTGCGGGCCCTTGGATTGGTGGTCATCATTCCCGACTACCGACTGTTCCCCGAGGTGCGATTCCCGGTGTTTGTGGAGGATGGCGCTCGTGCCGTCGCGTGGGCGCACGCGCATGCCGCGGAGTTTGGTGGCGACCCTGAGCGGCTGTTCCTGATGGGGCATTCGGCGGGGGCGCACATTGCCGCGCTGCTAACGCTTGATGCGCGGTATCTGGAGGCAGCGGGGCTGCCCGCGCACTGCGTGCGCGGCTTCATCGGGCTGTCTGGGCCGTACGACTTCACGCCCGAGCCCGACCTGCGGCCGGTGTTTGAATCGGCGGAGCCGGGGTCTGTACTTGCGGAGGGGATGCTGCCGATTGACTTTGTGCGCGGGGACGCGGCCCCGATGTTGCTGATTCATGGGACGAAGGACACGACTGCCAGGCCGGGGAACTCGCGCAGGCTTGCCGCGGCGGTGCGGAGTGCGGGTGGATCGGTGAGCCTCATTGAGTATCGGCGGGGGCACGCATCGGTGGTGCTGGCGCTGGCGCGCGGGTTCCGATGGCTGGCACCGGTGCGGCGGGAGGTGGGGGAGTTTGTGGAGTGTGAATGCGGGGGAGGTGGGTGAGGGCTTGATTGGGATGGAGAAGTTGCCTTGAGGAGGGCGGCTTTGAGGAAGGTCAGTGTTGTTTCCGCTTACTTCGTGCGCGGCTCGTTGGGCGCAATTGGCGCTCAGGGAGGCATTCGAGATTTTGTGCGGCGCAGGAAAAAAGGCGTCGGAGCGATGGGTGCTCCGACGCCTTTGTGTGTTGGTGGGGCGAACAAGACCGCCGCGGAGCGGCGGGCCACCCAGGAGGATTCAGCAGTTGCCGCCGGCGAGGACGCGGAAGAAGGACTCGATGTCGGCGTCGGTGCCGACATCACCGT
>JBBSOF010000071.1:0-10352 GCA_038260025.1 Phycisphaerales bacterium | reverse complement strand
TATTGCCGCGAAGTTTGGCGCCAACGTCGTCATCCGCCCGTGGCTGGGGTATGCAAAGCAGAAGAACTGGGCGCTGGACAACCTGCCCATCAAGAGCGACTGGGTCTACATCCTCGATGCGGACGAGGCCATCACGCCCGAGCTGCGCGATGAGATGCTGGCGATCACGCAGCAGCCCGCCGGGGAGACCCCCGAGGCGGGCTTCTATATCAACCGCGTGACCTACTTCCTCAACAAGCCCCTGTGGCACTGCGGCTACTTCCCCGCGTACAACCTGCGGCTCTTCAAGCGCGGCACCGCCCGGTATGAGGAACGCGAGGTTCATGAGCACATGGTGGTGGGGGGCTCGACCCGCCGCCTCAAGCACCTCATGCTGCACAACGACCGGCGCGGCCTTGAGAACTACATCGCCAAGCACAACCGCTATTCAACGCTCGAGGCCCGCGAGCTAATCCGCGAGCGCCGCGAGGGGCGGGCCAAGGACGAGACAGAGCTTGAGCGCGGCATCGCCTTCCGCCGCTGGCTGAAGCGCAACGTACTGCCCAGGCTGCCCGCCTCGTTCCTGTGGCGGTTCGCGTACATGTACATCATCCGCCGTGGTTTCCTCGACGGCATGACGGGCCTGCGCTTCTGCCTCTTCCTCGCCTCCTACGACCTGTTCATCCGCCTGAAGATGGTGGAACTTGAGGCCTACGCCCGCGATGGATCGGTGGGTGTCTCATCATCCAAGGCAGGGCTCGCCGTCGCGGAAGGCACCGTGACCACGACGGAGGGCGCCGTCTGAGCAACCTCGCCTCCCATCCCCGCGATACGTCAGAACCGTCCGGCAATGCGCCGTCGGCCATGGACAGTGGCCGCAGCCCCTACACGTTGCGCGAGAAAATCGCCCGCGTGCTGTGGAACTCGTTCGGCCAACGCCTGTTCCACTGCACCTTCCACAACTGGTACGGCGTGCGCAACAACTTGCTGCGTGCCTTTGGCGCCCGCATCGGCAACCCCGTCCGCCTGCGCCCCAGCGTCATCATCGAGCAGCCGTGGAACCTCGCCATCGGCGACAACTCGTCCATCGGCGACAGGGCGGTCGTCTACTGCCTGGGCAAGATCACCATCGGCAACAACGTCTCCGTGTCCCAGGGCGCACACCTGTGCGCCGGCACGCACGACTTCCGCCGCCCCGACATGCCGCTGCTGCGGCCCCCTATCACGATCCATGATTACGCGTGGATTGCCGCGGACGGGTTTGTCGGTCCCAACGTAACGGTGGGTGAAGGCGCGATCCTCGGAGCCCGCGGCTGCGCAATGCGCGACCTTGAAGCGTGGACCATCTACGCTGGCAACCCGGTGGTGAAGGTGAAGGAGCGGCCGCAGTTTGCCGGAGCGTGAGCGAATCGTCGCTATTACTACTGCGACCCCATGCGGTGTTCAGCATGTATTGCCCTAGAATGGCACTGCCACAAGGAGATACGACAATGAACGCGCCGTCCGTCGATGCGATCGCCCGAGTGCTCCGCGATGCCCTCCGCCCCGAGCGCATCGTGCTGTTTGGTAGCCGCGCCGTGGGCACAGCGACGACATCCAGCGATGTGGACCTGTTGATTGAACTTGAAACCGATCTGCCAGTTGCTGAACGCTCGCGCGCCGTGTCCCGTCTTTTTCCAGACCGGAGGTGGTCGCTTGACGCCATCGTGGTCACACCCGCCGAGATGAAAGCGGCGCGCCATTCGCCGGCGTCGGTTGTTGCCGCCATTGAGCGTGAGGGCAGGGTGCTGTATGCCCGGTCGTGATGCACCCGATGCGTGGCTGGCAAAAGCAGGCAACGACCTGTTATGCATCCGCAACAACCTTGGCGGCGGAAGAGGTGCCTACAGACGCCGTTTGCTTCCATGCGCAGCAGGCGTGCGAAAAGGCCGTCAAGGCACTGATCGCGGCCACCGGCTCAGCGCCTCAACGGACGCACGACCTCACAACGCTGCTGAACGACGCACTCGTTGCCGGATGGATCGTGGACCCGCTCCGCCAACCATGCGAAATCGTCAATCCATACTCGGTGACAGCCCGCTATCCCGGCGTCCACCTTGATCCTTCTCTGGACGAAGCGCGGTCGTGCGCGGCCACGGCTGAATCTGTCGTGCAAATTGCGACGGGCTTGATAGACGCAACTCCTCCGCGGAAGGGTTGACGTTACTCCCGCCATCAATAAACAACGCGGGCTTTGACTAAAACTGCTTCCGCAGCCGCGCCGGCTGGATATTTAACTGGTCCCGGTACTTCGCGACCGTCCTTCGCGCGATCTCTATCCCCCGCTTCTTCAACTCATCCACCAGCGCCTCATCGCTCAGCGGCTTCGCCTTATCCTCCGCATCGATCACCTCGCGCAGGCCTTCCTTGATGGCGTCCCACGCCACATCCTCGCCGCCATCGGTCTGCAGCCCGCCGGAGAAGAACTTGCGCAGCGGCACCACGCCCCGCGGCGTCGCTAGGTATTTTTCCGCTACAGCGCGGCTGACGGTCGCCACGTGAATCCCCAGTTGCTCCGCCACGCCCGTCATCGGGAGCGGTTTGAGAGCCTGCGGGCCATAGTCGAAGAAGTCCCGCTGCGCCTCCACCACCGCGCGAATGACCCGCAGCAGCGTGTGCCGACGCTGCCCCACCGCGTCCAGCAGCCACTGCGCGTTGCCCAGGTTCGTCTTGAGGAACTCGCGGTCCTTCTTCTGCATCTGCTTGTCGCGGCTGAGGCGGGCATACTCCTGGTTGATCCGCACATTGGGAAGGCGCGAGTCGTTCAGGTACGAGATGTAGCGGTCCTGGTCGGCGTCGTACTCCACGATCGCGTCGGGCACGATGGCGCGGTTCGCATCCTCCACCAGCCGCCTTGCCGGCGCCAGGCTCAGGCGGCGCAGCAGCGTCAACGCCTCCTTGATTTCCTCCAGCGACAGGCCGGTCTTTTCCGCCACCCGCGGCAGGCGGTTCTGCGTCAGATCATCCAGATGGTTCGCGACAATCTGCCGCGCATTGGCAAAGGCGTGCGCGGGCCAGCCCAGGTCCTGGGCATCATCTTCCAGCGCATCAAGCTGCAGCAGCAGGCACTCGCCGGGGTTTCGTGCCGCCACCCCCGCAGGCTCAAGGAACAACTGCACCGCCTTCAGCGCCCGTTCAAGCTCCACTACGGTGGGTGATTTGGCCAGCGCAACCCCGCCCGGCCCTGCGTCGCCGATCCGCTCGGGCGCTACTGGGGCACGCTCGGCGATAGTCTCCAAGTCCGTACGCAGATACCCATCATCCTCAAGAAAGGTGATGATCAACTCACCCAGAGGTCGCAGCGCAGCCTCGACGTCGGCCAAGGCCCACTGACCGCGCAACTGCTCCGTCAGAGATGCCGACCGCGCCGGCGCGGCAGCCATGGCATCCAGCTTGGCATCGCGCTCGCCCGTCTGGCGTGCCGCGCTGTACGTCCCCGCATCCATCGAGAGGCCGTGGTCGCGGGTTTCGCCGGCGGTCTCCCACTGATCGTGCGCCGCATAGTCAGAGGAGGAGAACTCGTTCTCCGCCGCGTCGGGGTGGGTTTCCTCGAACGAGTCCAGTCGTTCGAAGTCATCGCCGCCCGAACCGCCATCAAGGTCCAGCGGGCGGTCTGCCGCGGCTTCTTCGCGGCGGTTCTCGGCCAGTTCCTCGCGCAGCCCAGGGTCGTCCGCGTCACCCTCCGAAAGCTCGAGCGTGGGGTTGTTCTCAAGCTCCTGCTCGATGCGCTCTTCAAGCTCCACCAGCGGCATCTGGAGGATTTCCATCGACTGGATCATCCGCGGGGCCAGCTTCATGTGCTGGCCGAGCTTCATGTGTTGTGACGTTTCAAATCTCATGGAAGCACTTCAACGCTCGCCCAGGCCACCTGGATCGTGATAACCCGCAATCAGTCTACCTTCTGCCGGCCCTGGATCGCGTCCGCCAGCACGGCCTTGTTGGCATATTCAAGCTGCGAGCCCGTCGGCAGCCCCCGCGCCAGGCGGCTGACGCGCACCCCCATGGCCCGCAGGCGCTCTGCGAGGTACAACCCCGTGCCATCGCCCTCGATCGTGGGGTTGAGCCCCAGGATGATCTCGGCCACCGGCGCGGCTCCGGGGTTCCCCGCGGGGCTGTTCACACGCTCCATGAGACGCGGGATCGTCAGTTCATCAGGGCCGATGCCGTCGAGCGGGCTGAGGCGGCCCATCAGCACGTGGTAGAGCCCGCGGTACATGCTGGTCTGCTCCAGCGCAATGAGGTCCTTTGGCTGCTCGACCACCAGCACGAGGGAGCGGTCGCGCTGTGCATCGCCGCAGATCTCGCACAGCGGTCCATCCGACAGGTTGAAGCACACATCGCAGTGCCGCACGCTGCGCTTGACGTCTGTCACCGCCTGGGCCAGCGCCAGGGCCGTGGGCTCATCGGACTTGAGGATGTAGAAGGCCAATCGCTCCGCCGACCGGCGTCCCACACCGGGAAGGCGCGCAAACTCCGCGATCAGGCGATCAACCGCCTTTGGGTACGCGGGGCCGCGTTTCATCGGGTTGTCGTTGCGTGCGTTGGCCATGTGCATCCTTGCGGCCACCAATCGTAGGTGCTCCGTCAGATGATCTATCATGCCGACCCATGCCCGACCCCGTAGACCCTCAAGCACCGCCACGCCCTCCAAATGCGGCGTGGTCGTGGCGCTGGCCGCTGCAACTCCTCGCGGTGCTGCTGGTCGCGGGCGCGGTCTTCTGGCCGCTCCTGGGTGACTCAGGCTTTTCGTTCAGCGAAGGGCCGCGCGTGCTGCCGGGGTGGGAGATGGCCCGCCACGGCGATTGGCTGATGCCGCACTTGTTTGGCCAGCCCTACCTGCGCAAGCCTCCGGGCATGCCCTGGGCGATCGGCCTCTTCAGCATGGCATTAGGAGAGAGCGAGTTCTCGGCCCGCGCGGTGTCGGCGCTGGCGATGACGATCGGCGCGGTGCTCGCATGGCTCTTCGCACGCCGCTGGTTTGGCGATCCCTGGGGCCTGGTCGCCGGCATCGGTTTCTCCCTCACGCCCCTGTTCTGGTACCCGGGGCGCAGCGCCGAGATCGAGGCCCTGCACGCCCTGTTCTCACTCTTGGCGATGCTCACCGCCACTGAAGTGCTCGCCCCGCTGCAACGCCCCCGCCCCGCGGCAGCCGCCGCGTGGAGCGGCGCGCTGGCATTGAGCATCACCGCCATGGCGATCGTCAAGGGGCCAGCCGGCATGCCATGCCTTGCGGGGGTGATGGCGGGCGTGTGCATCACCACACGCTCAAGACGGCCACTGTTCAATCCCTACTTCTGGGCAGGGCTGCTGACGGGCGCACTGCTGATCGCAGGCTTCGCGTGGGCGCTGCTGGTGCGCGTGCGTGCGTTGCCCGAACTGCCCGTGACGCAATCGCTCGAGCAGTTCCTGTGGAAGCCGGGCAAGGTACTTGAGGTGATATTCCTGCTGCCTCTGTTCCTGCTTGCCGCGCTGCCCTGTGCGGCAGGCCTGCTGCTCGTGCTGCCGCGCCCGCCGGGCGGCAGGCAGAAGACCCCCCGCGACACGGTGGGGCGCTCGTTGGCGTGGACAGTCATCGCCACCCTTCTTCTCTACACGATCATCGGCGTCTCAAAGAACCGGTACGCGATGCCAATCGCCACTATCCTGCCGCTTGTCCTGGCCTACGGCCACGCGCGCCTCCACGACCGGCTCTTGCCGCCAAAGGTGCTGCGCGTTGCCCGCCTGCTGCTCATGGACCGCCCGGTTCTCTGGCTGGGCGCCATGCTCATCGGCTCGTCAGTGCTGCTCATCGCGAATAACCATCGGCGGGCGACAGTCACCACCGGCCAGTTTGCGGGCGAGCGCCTTGCCGACTTCCTCCCCGACGGCGCGGAGGTCTGGGCCGACGACCTGCTCGATAACCGCCCCGAGATTGGTTATTACGCCCAGTTGCGTGCCGCGGAACTGGGGAAGACGCTCATCGTGCGTTGGATGCCCCACGGCAAGAACAACCTCGGCGACAACCCCATGCCCCCCCCAGGGGTCTACCTGGCACTGCTCGAGTCTGGCAAGGATGAAGACCCGGTGGCGGAGCTCGACCGCTACCGCGCCGCTGGGGTGATGGACCGACTCGAAGAGGTCGGGCAAGACTTCGCCCACAAGTTCATCTTCCGCATGTATCGCGTGCTTCCCTATCCCGCCCGGTTTGCCGAATCGCTCCCCGATAATCCACCCTCATGAGATATAACCCCTGCCTGAACAGTCTCTTCGCGCGATTCTCTTCCAAAAAGGCTTGATCATCCGCTGAAAGCCCGTATCTTGGTCATAGGGTTTCCGCCCGCGGCAAGACAGCATCAGTCCGGTCCATTCGTGGGCCCTGCACTGATTCGAGACAGCAGTCCTCAGGAGAGAGGGGACTGCTGTCTTTGTTTTTGCACCGCGCTTTTTTGCCGCGCGCAGTTGGCACGCCTGACCAAATGAAAAACGCCGCGTCCGGCGCGGCGCGATTGCTCAGGCGTGCTCGTAGAAAAACATGAGGCGCGGGTTTACCAGCCGCCACCACTGCCGCCGCGGCGACCACCGCCGCCATAGCCGCTCCCTCCGCCTCCACCACCGCCGCCGCCGCCCTACCCCCCACCTCCGCCGCCGCGGTAGCCGCCCCCACCGCCCCGCGGCTCGCGGGGCTTGGCCTCGTTGACGATGAGTTTGCGGCCTTCCATGTCGAAGCCGCTCATGGCGGTGATCGCCGCGTCACCTTCCCCATCGTTGGGCATCTCGACGAAGCCGAAGCCACGCGAGCGGCCCGTTTCGCGGTCGATGACGACCGAAGCGCGGGATACCTGGCCGTGCTGCGAGAAGAGCTGCTCCAGGTCTGAGTCCGTCGTTGAGTACGGGAGGTTGCCGACGTAAATGTTCTTCATCGAGGTAACGAGCCTTTGCCCGAGCACGCTTGGATGAAAATGCTGAACCTCAGCGCCCGGCCCGGGCACGATTGCTCAAGGCTCACGCTCCGCCAGCCCTGCACTGAGGAGCGGGATCAGTATACAAAGCCGAGGCCCACCGCAACCCCCGTGTGGCGGCCGCCCTGGGGTCAGCAGTCGCCCCCTGCCAGCACGCGGAAGAAGGCCTCGATGTCCGCATCGGTGCCAATATCGCCATCGCCGTCGAAGTCGGCGCTGCCGCAGGCCGGGCAGCACGCGCCCCCCAGACACGCGAAGAACGCCTCGATGTCCGCGTCGGTCCCCACGTCGCCATCGGCGTTGAAGTCCGCCGAGCCGCAGGCGGCAACCACCGTGCCGCTCAGGCTGATGACCACCATGGGGATGTCCGCCCCCGGGGCGGTGATGGTGATCGTGCCCATCTTCGGGCCCACCGTTGCCGTGCTCATGGAGATGGAATGGCTGTTCAGCACGCCGCCGGCACTATCCATAAAAGTGCCCGCCGGAGCGGTAAACCCGCTGCTGGGCGCGAGTGTGTACGTCAGGCCCGCAATCCCCGCGGCAGTCCACAGCGAGACATCCCCGCCGTTGCCCACGCTGATGCTCTGCATGGCCGCCGAGCCCTGCACCACCTGGCCAAAGTCCACCACCATCGGCGCGGCAACCTTTGCAGGCACCATCAGCTCAAGGAACACCGGCAGGTGACCGCCCGCCGTGCCCGCGACATCCTTCAGCGCCTGCGCGATGATGGGTCCGACATTGGTATTGCCCGCGACCGTCAGGGTCGTGTTGAAGCTCGTGCCATCGTTGCCCCAGCAGCGGTACGAGTGATTGGGGTCGTCCCAGCGCGAGAGGTCCCACGGCTGCGTCAGGCTTCCGAGGTAGTCCATGCCCTGACCATCCACCAGTGAATCACCAAGGAGAATCTGATCGTGGCGATCGTCCATACCGCCCGCGCCGCTGGGGTCCTGTGTGTGGATGAAGC
Source organism: Phycisphaerales bacterium (assembly GCA_038260025.1). Classification (GTDB taxonomy): domain Bacteria; phylum Planctomycetota; class Phycisphaerae; order Phycisphaerales; family UBA1924; genus JAEYTB01. The sequence continues at coordinate 2,432 of JBBSOF010000071.1, read as the reverse complement.
GGTAGGTAGAACTGCCATTCCACGCGCCCGGCCTGCGGATGGGATCGAAGAACTGACCGCCACCCCCTGCCGCCACCAGCCGCTGGTAGGCCGACTGCGTGGCGGACTGGGTGTTCAGGTCGCCAGAGAGGATGTAGTGATACCCCGCCGGCAGGGCGGTGCCCGGGCCGTTGGTGTCCATCCCCGCGGCATTGTTCCGCACGTTGTTGGTCTCGATGAGCCGGCGCGCATTGTCGCTGCTGGCGCTGCCGGCCTTGAGGTGCACGCTGTACACCGCGAACGTCGCCTCAACCGATGTGTAGCCTGCCGCGCGGAGGTCGTAGCGGTAGGTGTTACGGGGCTGATCGTTGGTGTTGGCGCCGCCCGTTGCGATGGTAAGGGCCTGCAGCAACTGGGCGCGGCTGGTGCGGTACACCAGCACCGACTGTGAATCAGGCCCCGGGATGAACGGCGCGGCCGCCCAGTCGCCAGGGCTGCCAGGCGCCGCGTTGAGCACATTCACAAACGTGCTGAGGGCGGTTGCGGATGAGAACTCCTGCAGCGCGAAGACATCGGGCGCGAGGCTGCGGCCGTTGAACACCGAGTAGACCGCCGTCTGGATCTCGGGCCCGCGGTTGCTGCCGTTGTAGAAAGAGATATTCCAGTTCGCGACGCGCAGCTGCGCCAATGCCCCCGGGGTCATCGAACCCAGCGCAACGCCGCAACCCAGCAACAACCCCGCTCGCGCCCGGCTCATCATGAACTCGCTCCAGATTGTGGCCGCACATGCCGGCAGGGAAACACGCACCCGCCGGGCCCGGCCAAGTATACGGGCCTGTCGCTCCAAAGCCCGGTATTTCAACGGCTTAGATGCCTGCAAGGCCCGCTAACAAGGGGGTCGAACGCGCCTCAGCACCGACCGCCGCCCAGCACACGGAAAAACGCCTCGATATCCGCATCGGTGCCCACATCGCCATCACCATCGAGATCTATGGAGCCGCACGTGGCACAGGGGTTGCCCGCTAGCACGGCAAAGAAGCTCTCGATGTCGGCATCAGTGCCCGAGTCTCCATCGCGGTCGATGTCGGCGGTGCAGTTGCCCGGCAGCCCCTGGCGGGCCGCGAGCCCGAAGGAGGCGCCAAACACGCCGCCCGTGTTGCCCACCAGCGTGGCGTGGCCCGTTGACGCGCTGACGGCCAGCAGGTCGCCCGTAGCCGCGTTGATGCAGTACAGCGTGCGGTCGTTGGGGTCGTACGCGAGGCCGTTGCAGTCGTTGATGCCCGCGCCCAACTCCCCGATCACCACCTGGCTGCCATCGCTGGCGCTGATGCGCACCAGGCGCGAACCCCCGGGCGCATCGTCGATGGCGTAGAGCACGCGCTCATAGGTGTCAAAGTCCATCGCGCCGATCGTGCCCCCGTGACGCCCTCCCACAGCGCGGGCGCGCATGGTCGTGAGCTTGACCGAATAGAGTTGTCCCGTAGCCTGCGCGATGCCGTACAGCAGATGGCTGTAGGGGTCGTAGCCCAGCCCGGTGATCACCTCGGTCGCGCCATCCACGGTGCCGAGGTACTGCACCGAGCCCGTTCCCGCGCCGATGGCATAGAGGCCGCGTGTTGAATCAATGGCGAGGAAGCGGTCGGTCTCACCGTCGTACGCCATGCCCTGCATCATCGGCACCAGCTGCGCGAGGCTCGTAAACGTGCCGGCGGAACTGATCTGCCCGAAGTTGTTGTGGATGTCGCCCACGGCGAAGAGAGCCCCCTGGGTGGGGCCGCCCGGGCCGGGAACGCCGCTCGCGCACACGCCCAGCGGGTTGGCGAGGGCGTTGAGCAGGAACTCGGTGTTGACCTTGGTGCCCTGGTTGCCCCCACCAGTCTCACAGCCCGCGTTGGTGTGGATCGCCAGCACCCGCTGGGTCTGTGTGTCTACGACGGGTGAGCCGGAGGTGCCCCCCGAAGTGTCGGCGCGGTACGCGATGGAGTACGCCGCCTCGGATACATAAGGGCCCAGAGCCGACCGCTGAATCTGGTTCCATGTGCGCGAGATGGGGTCGACAGCACTGCCATATCCGGTGACTCGCACGGTGGTGCCCGGCCCGGGGATCTGCGTCGCCAGCGTGTAGAACTGACCCTGCGCCTGGAAGGGCGTGAGGCGTGTGTTGGAGTTGGGGAACACGCCGAAGTAGGCCCAGTCGCCGCCCAGCCCCGCGTTGCTGCTCTGGATCGAAGCGACATCGACGGGGTACTGGTCCTGCGGCGGGGGGTTCACAATGGTGCCGTCGATCAGCGACAAGGGCACGTTGAACTGCACCACCGAGGCACCGTTGACGCCGCACTGCCCGGCGCTGAGGAACATCCGGTTGGCATCGTTGAACATAAAGGCCGTGCAGCCCGCGGGGAGCAGGCGCGCATTGCCCGGCTCAAACGAAGGCAGGCGGTCATCATCGCCGC
>JBBSOF010000070.1:0-10470 GCA_038260025.1 Phycisphaerales bacterium | reverse complement strand
GGCATCAAGGCATCAAGGCATCAAGGCATCAAGGCATCAAGGCATCAAGGCATCAAGGCAGATCCAAAGAAAGGACACCGAGTTGAAGAGAACATTTCTCGCATAGCGCACGCTAACTTGCGCCATCTGCTGCAAGCGGCCCCACTTGCCACCTGAAACACCATTTCAGGAAGGAGCAAGTGTGGACCGCGACAACTGGACTGTGCTGCGTGCGGCTGTGATTGCCTGTGCCCGTGAGCTGCGCGCTCCCGCGCGACGCTTCGAGTTCTCTGACACCCTCTTTGTACTGATGTGGCTCTGAGCCGCCATGCACGAGCGGCCTCTGTGCTGGGCCTGCCAGCGCTCCAGCTACGGCGCTCTCATGCGGCCTCCGCGTACGCCTATGGGTCGATGCCAAGATCGCGCTCTACCACGCTCGACGGCTGGTGCGCCGAGCCAAAGCCGTGGCGTAAACGAGAAATGTTCAGGACAAGTCGGTGGCACTTGGTTGCGGTTAATTGGGAAGAACCAAGGCAAAACCCACCCTCAACCCCTGCCTCGGGGAGGGGCTTTCGGAAACAACCCACCCCCAACCCCTCCCTCGGGGAGAGGGGCTTTAGAACATGATCAACATCTGCAGGCGGAGGGCGACTTCGCCGCCGTCGGTTTCGGGCAGCAGGCCCACGCCGGTGTTGTTGCCGGGCAGCAGGGGCGTGCCGCTGGTGTCGTCGATGTAGTAGGTGATATCGCCGGTGAACTTGACGGCGTGGCTGCGCGGGGAGATGTAGTAGTTCACGCCTGCCGTCAGCGTGTTGAATTCGTCGCCGATGTCGGGGAAGAGGGCGTCGTAGCGGCCGAAGAGCTCGACCTGGTTGCTGACGAAGATGCCGCCCTGGATGACCACGCCGAAGTCGTCGGTCTGAGCGCCGCCGGCGTCGATGTTGCGCCAGATTGCCGCGGCAAAGGCGTTCCAGCCGTCGCCTTCGAGCGAGCAGTCGATGGTGGCCTCCGCGAGGTCGATGTCATTGGTGAAGCCGGTTTCGCCGCCGGACTGGTAGTGGACTGCCGCGCCGAGCATGCCGGTGAAGGGGCTGTCCTGCCACGAGGTGTGGTCGTCGAAGCGCTTGAAGTCCTCGCCTGCGAAGAGCCACTCGCCGCGGAGGGTTGCGGCGATGTCGGCCTCGGTGGGGGCGTTGAAGTCGGTGTTGAGCGTGTTGATGCCGTCGGAGAGGTCGAACATGGCGCGGAACTGCTTGTCCTGGTACCCCGCCTCCACGGCCTGCGAGCGGTTCTGGTTGTAGACCGAGTTGGTGACGGATCGCTCGACGGTGAGCTGGGTCTGGTCGCCGACGAGTTCTTCACGGAGCAGGGGCAGCTTGAACTGGCCGAACTTGATGGAGAAGCCGTTGTCCCACTGATACTTCGCGTAGGCATCAACCAGCGTGAAGGCGCCGCTGCTGCGGGAGAAGTCGCCCTGCACCTGGTAGGTCAGGTGCTTGTCCCACACGTTGCCGGAGAAGACCAGGCGGGTGCGGCGGAGCTGGAAGCCGTGGGTGAAATCGTTCTCGCCGGGCTGGTCGTCGCGGAAGTTCTGGATGTAGCGGAACTGGAAGTAGCCGCCGATGTTGAGAAGGTTGTCGCCGCCGCCCAGGAAGAACTTGTTCTTGGCCCATCCCGCCTCGTTGCGGTTGTCACCGTCGGCGAGGAGGCTGGCGCGGGTTGCGGCATCGGCGAGCAGTTCCGCCCGGTATGCGCCGGCGGGGGAGAGGTTCAGGTGGTCCTGCGCGACTGCCGCGCCCGCGGCGGCAAGAAGCGTGGACAGACCGATAGCAGCAACCGTAATGGACGGATGAGACATGATGCGCTCCAGAGAGAGTGGTCACACGGGCGGACGTGCCGCGGGAACAAGCTGTGGGTTTGGCAGGCGGGATTGCCTGGCGGGTTGCGGATCAGCAGGGCTGCGTGATCAGAGGCCGGCCTTTTTGAGGTCATCGTGGGCGATCTTGGCGGGCACGGGGAAGTAGCCATCCTTCACGACGCTCTCCTGCCCGGCCTTGCTGAAGATCATGCGGATGAACTCGGCACGGAGCGGGTCGAGCGTGTCGCTGGGGCTCTTGTTGATGTAAACGTAGAGGAAGCGGGCGAGCGGGTACTCGCCCGAGAGGGCGGTCTCGTAGCTGGGCTGAATCGAGGCACCGTCGGCGGTCTTAATCTTCAGCACCTTGATGTCGGCGGTCATGTAGCCGATGCCCGAGTAGCCGATGGCGGCCTTGTCGGAACCCACGGCCTGCACCACGGCGGATGAGCCGGGCTGCTCCTTCACGCTGGCCTTGAAGTCGGCGCCGCCCATCGCGTGCTCTTTGAAGTAGGTGTAGGTGCCCGATGTCGAGTTGCGGCCGTAGACGGCGATGGGCTGGCCGGCGAGAGCGCCCTTAACGCCCACATCGCTCCAGGTCATGTCCGGGCCTGCGACGGAGAAGATCTTCTTGGCCTGCTCGAGGGTGATCTCGTCGATCGGGTTGTCCTTGTTCACGAAGATGGCGAGGGTGTCGATGGCGGTGCGGAGGGCGGTGGGCTTGTAGCCGAACTTCTTCTCGAAGGTGTCGATCTCGGCGGGCTTCATGGCGCGGCTCATGGGGCCGAACTGGGCCTGGTTCTCCATCAGCGCGGCGGGCGCGGTGCCAGAGCCCTTGCCGTCGATCTCGACGCGGACGCTGGGGTAGAACTTCTTGAACTCGTCGGACCACTGGGTCATGACGTTGTTCATGGTGTCGGAGCCGATGCTCTTGATCGTGCCCGAGACGCCCTGCACGGCCTTGTACTCATCGAGCTTGGGATCGACCTTGAGGGTTTGTGCGGCGGCGGAAAGGGTAAGTGTGAAAGTGGCGGCAGCCGCGGCAAGCGTGCGAGCGATGGTGGTCAGGTTCACGGGCGTCTCCAAGTGGGTGTTCGATCCCCGGGGCGATTCGGAAGAATTGTTAAGACGGAGGAAAAGTACCGATTTGTTAAGACGATGTCGCGTGCGAATGCGCTAAGGGTTCGTTAAAGCCGAGGGGAACCCGGGTGCGTGGCGTCGGGGGGAGGATTTACGAAGCGTTGCTCCTGCGGGAATCGGCCCGTTTTTACGGCTTTTTTGTGGTGGCGAGGGGAGTTCAGGAGGAGTGGTATGCTCGTGGCAAAAGGAGTTTTCCCATGCCCGCACCAACCCCCGGCATTGTTCCTCACCTCATCATCAGCGGCGGCATCAAGGCCATCGACTTCTACCAGAAGGCGTTTGGGGCCATTGAGGTTGAGCGGGCCGTCAATGACGACGGTTTGCGGCTGGACCATGCGGAGTTGACCATCGGGGCGTCTCGCATCTTTCTGGCGGATGACTTCCCGGAGATGTGCGGGAGCAAGAGCCGCACGCCCAAGGCGCTGGGGGGCACGCCGTGCGTGCTTCATCAGTATGTGCCGGACTGTGATGCGGCGATTGCGAAGGCTGCCGCGGCGGGTGCGACCGTCGTCATGCCCGCTGAGGACATGTTCTGGGGTGACCGCTATGGGCAGGTTGAGGACGAATTCGGCCATGTCTGGTCATTCGGGACCCCCCTCAAGGCGTCGTGAGGCGTGCGGAGTATTGGTGTGAAGGGCTGGAAAGGGCGGTTCTGCATCCAGATGGAGGGTTGGTCGTAAAAGAGTGGAAAGGAGCACGCAATGAAGACTGGCGCGAGGATTGTGGGTTTGATGGGTTTGGCACTGATTGGAGTCTTGCCGCAGGCGTGTGAGAAGATGGAGTCGGCGTCTGCGCCGCACGCGGAGGTGTTCGTGAGCGGCGTGACGTATGACCAGGCGGTGGCGAAGGCCGGGGTGGAGAAGAGGATTCTGATTGTCGATTCGATGGCTGATTGGTGCGGACCTTGCAAGATGATGGACCGCGAGGTGTGGCCGGATGCGGAGGTTGTGTCGTGGGTGAAGGCCAATGCCGTGGCGTTCCAGTTTGATGTGGACAAATCGCCGGAGTTGGCGAGGCAGTTCAAGATCGACGCGATGCCCACGGTGATGGTGATGTACGAGGGGAAGGAGATCGGCCGCCACGTTGGCTTCATGCCCGCGCCCGAGCTGTTGGGTTGGCTTAAGAGCGTAACGCCCGGCTGAGCCCGCTGGGGACGGCGATTAACCCCGTCTTTGCCCGCCGATGCAATAATCCGGCTGACGCAATGGAGTGCGCCATGAGACTTGTGCCCGTCGATTCGAGCGCGGTGGAGGCTGTGGGATACGCAGCCCGGCAACGCGCCCTGACAGTGAAGTTTGTGGACGGCCGCGCCTATCAGTACCTGGGTGTGCCGATGGATGTCTACATCACGCTGTTGCACACAGATTCCGTGGGGCGGGCGTACAACGATCTTGTGGTGAAGGCGGGGTATCCGTGCAGGCGGGTAGATACGCAGAAGGTTGATCCGGACTGATTGGCGTTCCAATGGCCGCGGCCGGTCGGGGCGGTCAGGCCATTTCTGCCACGACCAGGGTCCGGTCGTCCTCTGCCGCGCGGCCCTTGGTGAACTCGGCAACCGACTCGAGCACGCCGTTAATGATCCAGCCCGGGTCGCTGGGGCCGGTTTTGAAGCGGGCATCGAGGCGGTGCGTGCCGAACTCTTCGCCCTGGGGGTCGCGGGCCTCGGTGATGCCGTCTGTGTAGAGCAGCAGGCCATCACCGCCTCGGAGCGAATCGCGCGCTTCGCTGTAGCGCACATCGCTCATCACGCCCAGCGGCAGATCACGCCCGCTTTCCAGCGACTCGATGAGCGCGCCCGCACCGGTGCCGCGGCGCACCCGCGGTGGGTTGTGGCCCGCGGAGGAGTAGCGCAGCGTCATGGTCGCCGGGTCGAACACGCCGTAGAAGGCGGTGACAAAGCCCGCCGTGCCGCGGCTGTAGGCGTTGCAGAGGCGCTCGTTGAGGTGGGTGAGCATGGCCGCGGGCTCGCCGGGGGCGATAGGGTCGGAGTGGGCGACGGTATGGGTGATGGCCATCATGACGGCGGCGGGGGTGCCGTGGCCGCTGACATCGGCGATCAGCATGCCCAGGCGGCCGTGGGACAGGGGGAAAAGGTCGTAGTAGTCGCCGCCCGCGCGGGCGGACGTTTCATAGTGCGCGGCAAGGCGCATGCCGGGGACATCGGGCAGCGTCGGGGGCAGCAGCGAGCGCTGGATCTCAGACACGATCTTGAGCTCGCGGTCCAGCGCATCGTTCGCCTTGCGGAGGTCATCGGCGAGCACCAGATTGGCGGTGGCACGGCCGAAGAGGTTGGCCAGCCACAGCATCATGGGGGCGCGGTCGGCGCTGATGCTGTTCTTGGCGCGCATCAGCGTGATGTTCATGTTGATCGCCTCGCCCTTTTCGTACAGGGGCAGGGCGTAGAGCGAGCCAAAGCCGCTGAGGTACTCGGATGCGGGGTCGTCGGGCGAGACGGACAGATCGTTGATGATGCGCGGCTGGTTGGAGTACAGGATGTCGGCGATGAGCCCGCCCTTGAGCAGCGGCAGCCGGTCCTTCTGCGTCCAGGGGTTGACGTGCTCCTTCCACCGGGAGCTGCGGGTAATGCGGAAGTAGGGAAACTCCAGGCCCCGGCGGGAGAGGGCGAAGGTTGCGTCGCTGCGGACCAGCTCGCTCACCCGCTCGCGGTAGGTGCGCACCATTTCCTGGGGCTCGCTCAGGCTGCTCATCTCGCGCATCAGCGCGACGACCTGATCCATCTGTTGTTGCGGGTCACCCTCGAAGAAGACCATGGCCAAGGATAGCAAGGCGAACGCGAGACCGGCCGGATGGGTGCCCGGGGGGAGCGGGATTGATCCCGCCGTCGCCCGCTGCAAGCACATACCCTGAGTTGTCCCGGGCGACCCCGCCCGGCCCCGCAACCGGAGTGATGCACGCATGCCCTCAGTTGACATTGTGTCCCGCTTCAACTTCGCCGAGCTTGATAACGCCATCAACAACACGCACAAGGCGGTCGCCGCGCGATTTGACTTCCGTGGCGCGACCGCCGAGATCGAGCTGGACAAGAAAGAGAACACGATGAAGTTCGTGTGCGATGATGAGACCAAGCTCCGCGGCATCCGGGAGATGTTCCAGTCGGCCGTGAGCAAGCGTGGCATCGATGTCAACGCCTTTGAGTGGGGCGAGAGCGAGCCCACCATCGCGGGCAAGCTGAAGTGCGAGGTCAAGATCAAGGATGGCATCGAGCAGACCCTCGCCAAATCGATGGTGCGGTTGATCAAGGACAGCAAGCTGAAGGTGCAGGCGTCCATTCACGAGGACGAGGTCCGGGTCAGCGGCAAGAGCATCGATGATCTTCAGGCCGTGATGAAGCTGGTGAACGGCGCGGACCTGGGCATCCCGTTTCAGTTCGTGAACATGAAGCGGTGATGCGAGGTGTCGCGGATTGTGGACGAGCGTGTCGCAAGAAAACCGCGCGCGAACGGTGAGAAGTCCTCAAACACAAGAGCAGAACCGCCGATAACCCCGGCAGTTCGCGCTTGCGGTCTGACTCAAACTTCGTAGGCTGTGCGTTCGGAAGTCGGGCGTTCGCCCGGCTGGAGGGGTATGTATCTTGTTGTGCTGCCACGGCGCTCTGAGCCCCGTGGCCATCTCTTTCGCATTGAAAGGAACGGCCTCCTATGACGACGCCTCACCGCCCGCTCTCGCGTTACGCGCTGCCCTCTGCTGCGGCCCTGCTGCTGTGCGCCGGCATGGCCGTGGCCGCCACTGATGTCTCTCTGGGATTCGGGCAGGAAGGCACCGTCAAGGTCCGCGTGCCGATCTCGCAGGCTGGTGCGGTGCTGAAGGCGGGTGGAGGCTCGACGGTGGCGGTGTATGAGAGCTTTGTTCTTGCGGAGGTTGCCGCGGCTGCCGCTCCGGCGTGGACGAATCTTGGCGGCGAGGTCTTCACCCAGGAAAACTTTGTGCTGCTTAACACGGGGTCCATTGATACGACGAACCCCGCGGCAAAGGCGCTGCAGAGGCAGGTCGGGCAGTTTGAGGGAAAGGCGATGCACCTTGTGCAGTTTGCGGGGCCTATCCAGCCGCAGTGGTACGCGGACCTTGAGAACACCGGCGTGGAGGTTGTGACGTACATCCCCAGCAACGCCTACCTCGTCTACGGCGACGCGGCGCAGCTGGCGAACCTGGAGAAGATGGCGGCCCTCTCGCCGCAGGTGCAGTGGCATGCCCCGTACACCGCGGCATACCGGATCGATCCCGCGCTGCTGGAGCAGATGCAGAATGCGCCCGCGGCCAACCAGGGTCTCATGGTGATCGCGCAGCTTGTTCACGATGATGTGGCGAACGCGAAGACGATGGACATGGTGAACCAGGTCAAGACCGGCCCGCTGCTGGATGATGGTGTCGCGCTCAACTACCGCAACTTCACCGGCCCGCTGACGCCCGCGGCAATCGAGGCGCTGGCGATGCGGCCCGACGTTGTGTCGATCCAGGCTTATGGCTACCCGTCCCTGATGGATGAGCGGCAGAACCAGATCCTCGCGGGCAACATCACAAGCTCATTTCCGATCGAGCCCACCGGCCCGGGCTATCTCGCCTGGATCACGGGCAAAGGATTCAACCAGGCGCAGTTCACGCAGTCTGCGTTCGCGGTGGATGTCAGCGACAGCGGTATCGACAATGCCACCACCAGCCCCAACCACTTTGGGCTGTATGTGAACGGCGTTCGCCCCGGCATTTCCCGGGTGATCTATAACCGCCTTGAGGGCAGCGCAAACGGCGGGAGCACACTGCAGGGCTGCGATGGGCATGGGACCATCAACTCTCACATCATCGCCGGGTTCAATAATCTGGCGGCGGCCCCGCACATCGATGCCTCTGGTTATCACTATGGCCTGGGCGTGTGCCCGTGGGTGAAGGTCGGGTCTTCGGTGATCTTCGATCCGAGTTCTTTCACCAACCCTGATTTCGAGGACTTGCAGTCGCGGGCGTACCGCGATGGCTCCCGCATCAGCAGCAACAGCTGGGGCAACACCACCGGCAACGCGTACAACACGTACTCGCAGCGTTACGATGCGCTGGTGCGAGATGCGCAGCCGACGGGGTCGGCGGTGCCCGCGGCGGGCAATCAGGCGATGGTGATTGTGTTTGCGAACGGTAACTCCGGGACGAGCAGCACGGCCACGCACGCGCCGCAGAACGCGAAAAACCTGATCAGCGTGGGCGCGACTGAGAATGTCCACCCCTTTGGCGGCGCCGATGGGTGCGGCATGACCGACGGCAACGCCGACAGCGCTGATGATCTTGCGCCGTTTTCCAGCCGCGGGCCGACGGGGGATGGGCGCAAGAAGCCGGACATTGTCGCGCCCGGCACGCATGTGACGGGTGGCGTGGGGCAGCAGGCCAACCCCGGCGTCAACGGTCTGGGGCTTGCGTGCTACTCCGGAAACGGCGTGTGCGGCGGCGTGGCCAGCGCCAACTACTTTCCCGCGGGCGGCCAGCAGTGGTACACGGCGTCATCGGGCACCAGCCACTCATGCCCCGCGGTGGCGGGCGGCGCGGCCCTGGTGCGTCAGTATTTCATCAATGAGGGCATGCCCGCGCCCTCGCCGGCGATGACCAAAGCGGCGCTCATGAACTCGGCGCGATACATCAACGGTTCCGCCACGGGCGGCAACCTGTGGTCCATCAGCCAGGGCATGGGCGAGATGCAGATGAACGACATGCTCGAGCGCAACAGCTCAAACACGCTGCTGCGGGATGAACTCGCGGGTGACGTGTTCACGGCGACGGGACAGACGCGCGTTTTTACCGGCACGGTGGTGAACATCACCAAGCCCTTGCGGATTACGCTGGCATGGACGGACGCCCCCGGCGCTACCTCAGGCAGCGCGTGGAAAAATAACCTTGACCTTACCGTCACAGTGGGGGCGAACACCTACAAGGGCAACGTGTTCACCGGCGCCTTGTCCACCACAGGCGGTTCGGCCGACGTGATGAACAACGTGGAGAGCGTGCTGCTGCCCGCCGGCACCAGCGGCAACGTTACAGTTACGGTGACTGCCGCGAACATCAACTCCGACGGCATTCCCAACAATGCCGCGAGCCTTGACCAGGACTTCGCGCTGGTGGCATACAACCTCGTCAACGTTCCCGCGAACAACGCGTGCGCCAATGCCTTCCCCATGGCGGTGGGCACCTCGGTCGCGGGCACCACGGCCAACGGCACTTCCGACGGTTCGTCTGACTGCGGCAACAGCAGCGGCGCGTCCGACGTGTGGTACACCATCACGCCCACCTGCACCGGCCCGGTGCAGCTTGACACATGCGGGTCATCCTTCGACACGGTGCTCTCGGTGCATAGCGGCTGCCCGGGCACAACGGCGAACCAGATCGCGTGCAACGATGACCAGACCGCTGCCTATTGCCCCGGCATCCGCAACTCGCTGCTTACGTTCAACGCCGTGTCGGGCACGACGTATCGTGTGCGCGTGACGGGGTATCAGGGGGATAACGGGTCCTTTGTTCTCAACTCCATGTCAACGAGCACGGGGGCAGACACCTGTGCCGCGGCGCCGGTGGTGGGCGATGGGGTGTACCAGTTCTCTAACTGCGGCGCGACGACAGACGGTCCTACCGAGTCGGGCTGCTCCTTCTGCTGTGGCGACCTGCTGGTCAACAACGACCTGTGGTACCGTTACAACGCGGCGGCGAGCAGCACCGTGACGGTGGATACCTGTGCCAGCGGCGTTGCCGGGTTCGACACCAAGCTGGCGGTGTACGCAGGGGCGTGCCCCACCGCGCCGGACACCGCGATCGCGTGCAATGACGATACGAACTGCGGCGGGACCAATCGTTTGTCGAGCCTGAGCTTTGCCGCGGTTGGGGGGCAGTCGTACCTCATCCGCGTGGGCGGGTATACCACCAACCGCGGCGCGGGCACGCTGACGATCGCCAGCGCTCCGGCGTGCGGCACGGCGGACTTCAACGGCGATGGTGATATCGGGACCGATGCGGACATCGAGGCGTTCTTCGCGTGCCTCGCGGGCAACTGCTGTGCCACGTGCGGCACGGCGGACTTCAACGGCGACGGCGACATCGGGACCGATGCCGACATTGAGGCGTTCTTCCGCGTGCTGGCGGGGGGGAACTGCTAAAGCGTAGAGCGTCAAGCTGAGAGTTTGCATGAGAGAAGCCGGGGCGCGAGGGCGCCCCGGCTTTGTTGATTGTAGTTGCGGATGCTTGCGGGGACAGAGCCGTGCAGGTCAATGCAGCGGCGGCAGGTTGGCGTTGTGGCGCGAGAGTTCTTCGGCCCACAGCGTGCTAGCCGCGGCGTCGGGCAGCGCTGCGCAGTCGGCCACCATGTCTTCGAGGAACATGGTGCGCCATGCAAACTGCGGTGTGCAGCTCCGCATCCGCGGCTGCCAGCACAGTTCCAGCATCGATCGCGACTCCTGATAGCGGCCTTGAAGTCGCAGAACATGGCCGCGGGCGAAGCGGATGTTGGCCATGGC
>JBBSOF010000069.1:0-10589 GCA_038260025.1 Phycisphaerales bacterium | reverse complement strand
GTACACCATCCGATCCGAGCGTGAGCTGTGCCGGCGGCTGAAGACCGACCTCCTGTTCCGCTGGTTCCTTGACCTGCAGCCCAGCGACGACGTCTTCGACCACTCGGTCTTCACGCACAACCGCGAGCGGATGAGCGAGCAGTTCGAAGCTGTTGCTGATCGCTTAGACCAACTTACCTCAACTACGCATGGCCCTACCGCGACCCTGATGAAGGCCTGCCGCGACTGCGCATTTTTCAATCTCGACTGCTTGGGGAAGGGGATCGACCATCTCATCGTCACGCTCCCGCAGTGAACCGACACCCCCAGAACCTCCGATTAGTCGGTTATGGACGATCTGCGGGAATGGTTTCTGGCGAGGGTCGAGGTTCAGCCTTCGGGCTGCTGGCGCTGGGTTGGGGACTACGACGCCGACGGCTACGGCCTCGCTCGTCTACCCGATCGAACCGTCAAAGCCCACCGCCTCTCCTGCGAACTCCACCACGGCGATCCTTCCGGCCTCGTTGTACTCCACGGCTGCGATACCCCCGCCTGCGTGAACCCCGCCCACCTCTCGCTGGGCACCCAGAAGCAGAACGTCGCAGACCGCATTCAGAAGAACCGCTCCGCCTCAGGCGAGGCTAACGGCCGGGCGAAGCTCAACCCCCCGAAGGTGCGACTGATTCACCGCCTCCTTGAACAGGGCTCCCTGTCGAAGACGGAGATCGCGGGTCTGTTCGGGATCGAGCGGAAGGTCGTCAGCAAGATTGAGGCAGGGATCAACTGGAGTCAGATCACGGGGCGTTAATGCCAAGTCGCACGACTACTTGCCGGTAGCCCCCTAAACTACCTGCGAGGCAGTCAGCGGTAGATCGTCGGAGACCTCTAGAAACGCTGGTCGAAACCAGCAGCGAGCAACAAAGGGTCTGTGGGTTCGAGTCCCGCCAGTCGCCCTTGTTTTTTGAGCAATCGGCCGCGATACTCAGGCCGCGGCAGCCACGGGCGCCTTGAGGTCCGCGTTCGAATCGCAGACCTCGATCACCTTGTTGACCAGCGGCATGGCATCCTCAACCCGCCCGCCCGTTGACAGGCCGGTCAGGATCTGGGCGATCACGCCGCACACATTCGGCCAGCCCTTGCCCTCGCTGATGGTGTTGATGCGGGTGCACACCTGACGCAGGGCTGGGGTGTCGCGGGCGGAAACCGTCCGCAGCAGTTCTGCACCGATCTTCCCCAGGTCGGTCGTGGCCAGGTCAAACCCGGCGCTGTTGAGGTTGGACTGTGGGGGCACCTCGACGGTGAGCGCCTCGGCCAGTGCCCGATGGACAAGCTCCTGAGTGATGGGGTTGGTAAGGTAGACATCCACCGGCTGGGCAAGTACGCGAGCACGCGTCTTGGCGGAGGCATCAGGCACGATCATGACAATCGGCCCGTTGAAATCCTGACGCAGGGCCCGCACCGCCGTTTGGGGGTCGGCCGCCGCCACCGTCGAGGACAGCACGATGACATCATGCTCCCCCTTCGTGAGAACCGCCTCGGCAAAAGTGCTGACCGTCTCGATCTGCAGTGGAGAGCCGCGGAGAAACTGCATGAAGATGCTGCGGTCAAAGTCCGACGGGTCGATGAGGAGCAGCTTGCCTTTCAGATCTTCCGGCCGCACGTTCTCGAAGCAGAAGCAGTTGGCCAGCGGGTCGGGTGCCGCGAACTCGCGCGCGTTGATCGCGCGGTTGAACGCGATGCCAAGCTCGTGAATCACACCCTTGTAGTGCGTGCACCGGACGATCTTGCCCGTCACGGGCACCTCGCCGCGGGCCGCGTGCGGCAGCATCACCACGCAGTCCGTGCCCTCGTACATATAGCTGGAGTGCAGCACCGACAGGCCGCCCCGGGACAGGTTTCGGCACGCGACCCGGATCGTGACGCGGCTCCCGCCCGGGTGCTCAACCGTGACTTCCAGCGCCTCGCGGCGGAAGGGCCAGCGAGCCCCGATCCGGCCCTTGTGAGGCTTCCCGCCCGAATGCTTGGCTGTTTCGATCGCGTCGAAGACCTGCTCCAGCGCTGCAGCGCGAAGATTCACGCTGTTGGGGCGGCCGCTGGAGGCGTAGTTTGATGAAGAGCCGGGGTTCATGAGTGGGCGACTGTTTTCGGATTGCTCCCTCTCGTATATATGTCGGGCAAAAACGAGAGGGAATCCGCGCGGTCGCTCAACTTTAACTTGGGTGATTTTCCCTACCCGTTTTTATCGGCCGCTCAGCCGTTTCGGCGACCTGTCAGCTACACGTCAAGGTTCTTCACCTCGAGGGCGTGCTCCTCAATGAAGCGGCGGCGGGGCTCAACTTCCTCACCCATCAGCACCGTGAACAGGGCATCCGCGTTGCTCGCGACATCCCACGTCACCTTCATGAGGGTGCGGTGGGCCGGGTCCATGGTTGTGTCCCACAACTGCATAGCATCCATTTCGCCCAGTCCCTTAAATCGCTTGATATCCAGCCCCCGGCGGCCAATATCGCGTAATCCATCGAGAATCGCGGGCAGATTCGGTGCTTCTACCGGCTGGTTCGCCCGGCGTGGCGATGCCGTGGCGGTCTCGACCTCGTCACCTAATGCGGGAGTGCCCGCGGCGTCATCCTCCGAAGACGTGGTGGCTCCTAATTCGTTGCCGCGCGTTACCCACGCATAGCGGGCGGGAAGCGGCTCTCCGGTCACGGCTTCACCCTGCACACCGGCGTAGGTTTCCGGCGTCACCGGCAGGCCAAGCTCAAGCAACTCGCCGAATAGCTTCTCCAGCTCGCGGTTCTCGTGCAGCTCACGCACCATGGCACGCTTGGTGGCATCGACCACCGCCACCTCACCGTTCGTACCCTCGTCAGCCTGGTCGGCCAGCGTCAGCCCGTGGCTGGACACAATCCCCAGAGCCTCCTGCTCGGACCATGCAAAGCCATCCCCCGCGCGCCAGGTGACGCGGTGCGTAGGCAGCCTCATGCGGCCCTCGGGGTCTTTCTCGCGCGTAGCAAGGAGATTCTTGAACAGCACGCCCCGGCGCTCCGCGATCTCTACCAGGTCCAGCATGCGGCGGAGCAGGTGGAGGGCGCGGCGCAGCTTCTGGCCCTCCAGCCGGCCCACCTCGCGGCTCTCGATCCGAGACTCGTTCTTGAGCGTCACATCGCGGATGACCAGCGCTGCGCCCTCAATGCCGATATCCATCAGCGCATCGTCGAGCAGCTTGTTGTTCACCACATAGCTGGCCTTCTTGCTCCGCGAGCCCGTCTTCGCGATCTGGAACAGCGGGGGCTGGGCGATGTAGATATGCCCCTTGCGGATGAGGTCGGACATCTGCCGGAAGAAGAAGGTGAGCAGCAGCGTACGGATATGGCTGCCGTCCACATCGGCGTCGGTCATGATGATGATCTTGCCGTAGCGCAGCTTGGAAATGTCCATCTCCGCGCCGATGCCCACGCGGAGCGCGGCGATCAGCACGCGGATTTCCTCAAACGCCAGCATCCGATCGATGCGGGCCTTCTCCACGTTCAGGATCTTGCCCTTCAGCGGCAGGATCGCCTGTGTCTCCACGTTGCGTCCCTGAGTGGCGGAGCCACCGGCCGAATCACCCTCGACGATGAACAGTTCGGAGCGGTCCACATCGCGCGTTTTGCAATCGCGGAGCTTGTGGGGCATCGAGCCACTGTCCAGCGCGCTCTTGCGACGGGTCAGCTCGCGGGCCTTGCGGGCCGCCTCGCGTGCCTGCGCCGCAACGATGCCCTTCAGGCACAGCCGCTTGGCCTCCGCGGGGTGCTCTTCAAGCCAGCGGTCCAGCCCCTCGCCCACAGCCGCGGCAACAAACCCTTCGATCTCAGGGTTCAGCAGCTTTTCCTTGGGCTGGTTGTTGAACGTGGGGTTGGGCAGCTTGACCGACACAATGGCGATCAGCCCCTCGCGCAGGTCCTCACCCGTCGGCACAGGGTCCTTGTCCTTGATGATCCCGGACTTCTTGGCGTAGGCGTTGAGCGTGCGAGTGAGGGCGACCTTGAAACCGCCCGCGTGCGTGCCGCCATCAACATTGTTGATGTTGTTGGCGAAGGACAGGACCGTCTCGTTGTACCCATCGTGGTATTGCAGCGCGACCTCGGTGACCACGTTCTGCACCGCGTCCTCCCGCTTGACATACACCGGCGCCGAGACCGGCGATTTGCCGGTCATCAGGTACTGCACATACTCCACAAGCCCGTTGCTGGCCTTGAAGGTGTCGCTGTGAACCTTGCCGTCGGCACCGACGCGCTCGTCGGAAAGGCGCAGTGTGACGCCGGGGTTAAGGAACGAAAGCTCCCGAAGGCGTGCCGCCAGCGTGCCATAGTCAAACGTCGTATCGGGGAAGATCTCGGGATCAGGCCGGAAGGTAACGGTGGTGCCGCGGATGCGCGAGGCGTTCGCAGGGATAGGCCCCACTTTCTTCAACTGCTGCGAGACACGCCCGCGCTCGAACCCGATCGAGAAGATCTCGCCGTCGCGGAAGACCTCGCAGTCAAGGTACTCCGACAGCGCGTTGACGCACGACACACCCACGCCGTGCAGCCCGCCCGACACCTTGTACGCCGAGCCCTCCTGCTGAAACTTACCGCCCGCGTGCAGCTTGGTCAGCACCACCTCCACGGCAGGCCGCCCGTTCAGCAGCGGGTCCTCGTGCTTGATGGGGCCCGTGGGGATGCCGCGCCCGTCATCGATGACCTGGCAACTGCCGTCTGGCTGGATGGTGACCTGCACAAACGTGGCGTACCCCGCCATTGCTTCATCGATGCAGTTGTCCACAACCTCATAGACGAGGTGGTGCAGGGCATTCAGCCCCGTGCCGCCGATGTACATGCCCGGCCGCTTGCGGACCGCTTCCAGGCCCTCCAGGACCTGGATCTGCTCAGCCCCATACTTGCCTGTGCTTGCCGTTCCATCCGTAACTGTCTCGGGCGTGGAAATGGCAACCTCCAAAGGGGCGCGACGGGTGGGGGCTGGGGTGTCTGGCATAGGGTATCGGGAGTTAGGGATGCCGAGCGTATTTTGAGGCCCGCACTCGTGGGGTCGCGGAGCATCTGAACGGATCAGAAAAGCCGTCCGCAATCATAGGCGCGCGCGGCACAAAAACCCGTTTCTTGCATCAAGGAACGCGGAAATGCAGGGGTTGGCACGGTTGGCAGGAACAGCCGCCGGACGGCCCAATCGCGGGGCATCACAACGCGCCCCGGCTCACCATGCCGACAATCCACTCAAAATCCAATCAAAATACAAACAACACGGCATGAAAACCGGCGTTGCACGAAGTGGTTCTGATCAACCAACTTATCGCAGCGGAATCAGCGGTACCGGCTCACCAGTTCGAGGATCGCCGGCTGGTCAGCCTCTATCTGAAGCGACCGCCGCAAGGCCCGCACGCCCTCATCGTGCGAAGGTCGGTCCTGCTGGTGGCTGAACATCCACTGGTTGAGCAGGCAGACGCCTACGCCATTGAGCGCGGGGTAGTAGTTGGGGTCGCTCTCCAGGCTCTTGCGGAAGTTGACCAGCGCCTGGTCATACTGACGAAGGTTGAAGTGCCCGACGCCCAGCCGCTCGAAGCACACGGCAGTCGGCTCGGTGCGCGCCAGCTGCTCCAGCGTGTTCACCATCTCTTCAAATCGACCCACCTTGTTCAGGCTGTTGGCAAGGTTGAGCAGCAGCGGCCCCGTCAGCGGGGTCAGCTCCGCCGCCTGCTGAAACTCCACCACCGCATCGTCGTGGCGGTTCAGGCTGGCGTACACCGCGCCCAGGTTCGAGCGTGCGGCCGCGTCCTTGCCATTGAGCTGCACCGACCGCTCCGCGTACGTCAGCGCCTGGCGCGGCTCGCCCAGCTGCAGGTAGGCCGAGCCCAGGTTCAGGTTGGCGTTGAAATCTTCCGGCTTGATCGCCAGCGCCCGCAGGTAGGCACGGACAGAGTCCTCCAGGCGGTTAAGCAACTGGAGCGTGAGACCGTGAAAATACTGCGCATCAAAGTTTCGTGGCTCGATCCGCGCTGCCGCGGAATATCGCTGCTCGGCCGTGTTGTAGTCGCCCTTCTCGCGGTAGATGTCGCCCGCTCCCAGGTATGCGACGGTCATTCGTGGGTTCGTCTGGATCGCCCGCTCAAACTCCGCCAGCGCCTGGTCATAGTTCCCCGCGGCCTCGAGCGACTGTGCGCGCAGCACCGCCGCCCGCGCCTCTTCGCTGCCGGTCTTGATCGCTGGTGCCTTGCCGTTGTTCCCGTTGGCCGTCCCGCGGCTGTTGTTGAACATGCCGTTGAACGACTGGCATCCGGAGATGATGGCAAGGGCGGCGCACCCCATCAGGGCGGCCATACGCGATGCCCGGCCCCGCCTGCCGCGGCTGTGATTCGAGGAGTCGATGGATTGAACGTTCTTCGTGTTGGTCATTGCGATCCTCTGTCAGTGCGTTCGCCGGGTCCGTCACCAACGTACGGCCGTGGCGGGGGTAAAGGATTGGCTCCTGGCGGGTAATTATTCGTGGCTCTGCATGCTCCCGATAGAAATCGGCCATTTACACAGACCTGATCGGTGGTATGCCCTCACTTTGACCGCTTTCGGCGGGTGGGTCCTGTGGGCGCGGCCCGTGCATTCGTCTTTGTTTTCACCAGCTTTACCGTCTTCAACTTCGGCTTGGTCAACGGCTTACGCGCCCTGGCCCGGCTCGTGGATGGTGCGAAAGCGGCATCCGAGCCCGCCCAGGATTCATCCAATAAGTCCTTCAGCCGCCGCAGGTTGACAACATCCAGCGGCGTCGCCTGCCCGGGCCCGGTTGCGGGCGGTCCTGGGGCCGCGTCATCTTCTTTGGGGGTCTCCAGAATCTTGGGGATTGTGCGGAGATGAGGGTGGTTGACGACAGCCGCAAAGCCCGTGCTCCGCAATCCCGCGGCAGTCGGCTGTTCACAAAGCCCGCCGATGCACCCCTCGCCCACGTGCATGTGGCGGTCTAGCTTGCTCCCCACAGTACCCTTGGAATCGTTGATGTGCATCACCCGCAGGTTCGCGAGCCCGCACAGCGCATCAAATGCGCCGAGGGCCGAATCCGCGGCAGCACGGCTGCTCATGTCATACCCCGCAGCGTGCATGTGGCAGGTGTCGAGACAGAACCCAATGCGGGCGGGCTCGCCCGTAGCCGCCACAATTCTCGCGCGAGCTTCGGCGAGGTGCTCAAACTGGCCGCCGATGTTGGAGCCGCCCCCCGCCGTGCCCTCGAGGCACAGAATCGTTGACGAGCCCTTCGTCCTGCGGAACACCTCGCGGTATGCCTCAGCGATCCGTGAGAGTCCCGCGTCCAGCGTCGAGGTCGTAAACGCGCCGGGGTGATGAACCAGAAACGGGATGCTCAACGCCTCGCACCGCTGCGCCTCAATGGTCATCAGGTCGATGCTCTTGTGCCACAACTCATCATCCGGGCTTGCCAGGTTGATGAGGTACGACGCGTGACTGACGGTGCGATCCTGCCAACCCAGGCGTGAAAGGTTCGCAAGCCACTCGCGCGACTGCCCAGGGTCGAGCGGGCTTACCTTCCACTGGCGCTGGTTCTTGGTGAAGACCTGTACCGTGTCGAACCCCAGCGCCTCGGCCCGCAGGAGCGCGTTGGTCATCGAGCCGGCGATGGACAGGTGTGAGCCGTACATGCGGCAAGCGTAGGAGAGGCTCAGTCCTCTGTGATCAATGCGAGCAGCGGCGGATGAGCATCGATGAATGCGCGGCGGGTGTCGTCCCAGGTGGAGCCGCAACCAAAGACCCCACGCTCATGGGCCGCGTCAATACAATGGACCACAATGACCTGCTGGAACGGCGTGCGATTCGAGAGTTCCCGCATGAAGGCATCGCCTAGTTCTGCACCGCCGAAGAGTGCGGCAACGAGTTCCCACTGCGAGCCGCTGCAGCCCCCGGGAATGCTATCGAGCGTCATCAGTCGTACTGCCGCTTTCAATGCATCGCGGTCGTCCCGGCGTGCCAGGTAGATCAGTTCGTCCCAATGTTCCCATACCAACTTAGCCACAGGGCAGTTGACGTCATCTTCCCGGAAACCATCCGGCAAAGCGGCGATCTGTCGCAGGAACGTGCAGTCAATTGCCACCACGTCGCCCCTCGGAACGCGAGCGGCTGCAAGCACGGCGAGAGACGAGATAAGCATTGCGCAAGACGCAAAACCAGGGCTCTTCATGCCACAGTATCGGTCCTTGGAAACGCGAATCTGCAACTGGTATGGATTAGAAATACAGACCGTACGTCCGCAGGAGGCCCGCGTTCAGCGCGTAGTTTTGCGTATCGCGCACCTGGTTGGCCACGGTGCGGATGGTGTAGGAGCCGTTGCTGAAGGTGCCGCCGTTCGGCGTGATGCGGAACACCGCTCGGGTACCGTGGACCGGGTCCGCGAGTGTCGTCACCAGCGTGATTGTCGCGGGGGTGGGGCCGCTGATGCTCAGTGCCGCGGCAGAGATCGTCGAAGTATCCAGCGTCCCGTTGTCGTCAAACCGAACAATCAGATCGAAGCGGTCACGCACGGCGTACGCGCTCACGGCCACCGCGGAGGGGTTGTTGAAGAACAGCCCATAGCTCTTGAGGGCGCTGCCGGTCACATAGCGGTTGTTCGAGTCCTTTACGGTATTGGCGACCATGGAGAGCGTGTAGGAGGCGTTGTCGGTGAAGTCCCAGAAGCCCTCGCGGGCGGTGAACCGGAAGACCACCGTCTGCGAGCCGCCGCTGCCCGCGATCTGCTGATAGATCGTTCCGTCCTGCGAGTAGCCGTTGGGTGCCGTCACCCGCACGACGCCGTTGGTGATTGAGGATGTGTCGATGTTGCTGAGGCCGGAGAAGCGGATGGGGATGAGCCAGTCGTCGGAGCGAACGGTGGTGCCCAGCACGACTGCCGCGGGGTTGTTGAAGCCCAGGCCAAAGCGGCGGATGCTGTGGGTGGCGGGCGCGAGGCCCGTGTTATCGCGCACGGCGTTGGGCGTCAACACGATGTTGTAGCTGCCCGTGTGCAGGTAGTTCCAGCCCCCCGCCGGGGCGGGGACGCGGTAGACCGCGGTGACGTTGTTGGCCGATGTGACGATCGTCTGCTGGAGCGTGATGCCGGTGAACAGGCCGGGGCCTTCAACGGCGATATCCGTTGCGTCAATGCTGGACACGTCGATGGCAACGTTGTCGCGGTAGTTCACCACGATGAGCCAGTCGTTGCTGCGAACAGTCGTATCGGGGATCGTCGCGTGCGGCTGGCTGAACCACAGTTGCAGGGTGCGGATGTCGCCCGCCACCAGGTTCTGCCCCATGAGGTCACGCACCTCGCCCACCGGCGATGTGACAACGTAGTTGCCCGTGTCCGCGTAGCTCCATGCACCCTCGGGGGCGCCGAAGAGGTAAATAGCGCGGACAGTGCCGTCCTGCTGGATCTGCGGGTCGCCGAAGACATTGCCCGTGAGCACGGGGTGGTTGGGGGCCGTGGCGATCAGGTCACCGTTGCCGATCGTCACAAAGTCGAGCCCTTCATCGGCCGTGTAATCCACCACCACGAACACGCCGGTGTTGTTGTTGGATGCCGAGACGTACGCCACGGTGGGGGCCGAAAGAAGGGCGCGGGGCTCAAGGGCATCGAACGCGGGTGTGAACGGCATGCGCATGACGGCGGCTCCGGGGGAAAAATGACAGTGCGGTCTGACGAACTGCGGGAGAGAGGCCCTGATGGGCCCTCCATCGTAGTGCAGAGGCGGGAACAAAGGGGCTATGACATGATGACATATCAACGACATGTCATTGTGCGCCGGTTCCGGCAATATGCAAGCGCTTGGCAGGGTTACTCTGCCGCAAAGGAGGGTTCGCCATGGGTGCATTGGAGAACCGGGTCGCGGTGGTGACGGGGGCTTCGGCGGGGATCGGTGCGGCCGTGGTCGCTGAACTGGTGGGCCTGGGGGCAAGCGTGGTCGCGAACGCTCGCCGAAAAGAGAAGCTGGAGGGTTTGGCGGCAAACTGGGGAAACCGGGTCCACGCCTTTCCCGGCGACGCTTCCGACCCCGCCGTTGTGAAGGGCATGCTGGACGAGGCCGCCAGCGCTTTTGGCCGCGAGGCCGACCTGGTCGTCGTCAACGCCGGGCGCGGGCTCCACGGCTCGGTCCTGACTTCCGATACCGGCCAGTGGGAAGAAATGATCCGGGTCAACGTGCTCGGCGCGGCACACCTGATGCGCGAGGCGGGGGTCCGTATGGCAAAGGCTTCCGACGGGAAGGAGGGAGCTGCGGCAGTGGGGGCCCCCAGGGACCTCGTCGTGATCGGCTCGGTTGTCGGGCGTCATGTATCGCCGTTCTCCTCGATGTACGGAGGCACAAAGTTCAACGTCCACGGCATGGTGGAAGGGGTGCGCCGGGAGCTTGGCCCCAAGGGCGTGCGCGTCACGCTGATCGAGCCCGGGTTTGTTGTCAGTGAATTCCAGGGTGTTGCGGGCTATGACCCCAAGTGGTTCGATGATGTCGTGGCCAAGATCGGCCCGGTGCTGAGGCCGGAAGATGTGGCGCGGAGCATTGGGTGGGTGGTGTCGCAGCCTGCCGCGGTGCATGTCAGCGACCTGCT
>JBBSOF010000068.1:0-10804 GCA_038260025.1 Phycisphaerales bacterium | reverse complement strand
TTCGATCAGCGTCCACAGGTCGTCGTCCAGGATCGGCTTGGCCATAGTCGTGCCTCCTTGCACTGGCTCGCGGGCATCCTGCCCGCAAGACTGTTCATCGGCACGGAGTCAAGCCGATCCGCTCTTTCTGAAAGGCGTTCTTAAGCCAGTAGTCCGGAATCGGCAAGAGATCGTTCTCATACTCGAAAACCCATTCACGCAAGGCTGGCGGCGAAGTGGTAATTAGGGCGCCATTGGCTTCCTGCCGCGATTTTGAGCTGATCTTGATGAGTTTGGGACGTTTGGTAAGCATTCCCTCTTGAAGACCGATGGCCTGTGGATCATCATCAGACTGAAAGGCATACCTGTAGTCCACCCGGTGAACCCACGCGCTTTCAAGACTGGGAGAAAACGGCTCGCCTGGGACTAAATCGAGGGCGCCTGTAGTGGGAAGCATGTTCCCCTCATATTGCCGCTTCTCAGATGACACGGAAAAAAACGCGTCCGGCTGATTGAGAAGAAAGTCCGTTAACTCCTGTGTTTCACCGCGGAAGGCGGTGATGGAATGGAGCGTCCGCGTGCCAAAGTAGTCGAAGCGATTCTGAAGCTGTGCAAGCCAGTCAATCTGCCCCTGATTTTCAGTACACAGGCTCGCTGCTTCCTCCTCGTCCCATAGCGCGCGAGGCGCTGTCCTGTAGCGATATACCAGCGTCCAGGCGGGTTCGCCTAGCGTTCCGTTCGATCCGCGCGTGCGGAGCCGGATTGTCCGAATCTGTCCCTTCCCCGGGCAGTCTTGATTGCATTCAACGCAGTCGGTGGGGTTAGGATTATTCGATGTTGGCGGGCCAGGGCTTTGAGGATTATCAATGTTGTGCTGACGCTGCCCCCCGAGGGTGATATCGACCACATGCCCGTTGCGGTCTTCGATCATATAACAAAGGCCGTAATACGGAACACCCTGCCCCGGATTGCTGTGCAACGATGTCGGTGAACCCACGCCCGGAACCTGCTGTGGCAAGATCGGTCGCGCATGCATGGAGGTCCGGCACAGGTTTCTGCCTTCTTCTCCCACCTCAACGCCACTGCATTGAACGCCCGAGTGGAGCTCCCAAACATTGTCGGGGACATCCTGGCGAATAACCAAGAATGAGTAGGTCAACGCGCCGTCATACAGGGACACATCATATTTGGTCGGAAGTGGAGCCCAAGTTGCGGTGGCGGGATTCCATTCGCCCCCGTTGTGCGTCATCTTTGCCTTAAAGCGTGCGGGTGCCTCGTAACGTCCGTCGTCATCCATGCGTTGAAACGGGATCGAGTGGTGAGCGTCAAGTACAAGGTATGATGTTCTTGGGCCATCTCCGACAATGTCCGGGACCGCCGAGTCAATCAGCAGGAGCGGGGACTCACTAATCATCCAGCCGTTACCGGCCCAATCCCACCAGTCATCGATAACCTTCCCACCGGCACACGTGTAGCTTTCCCGCTCCATGCGCTGTGAGTGGGATCGGGTCCGGATAAGCCTGAAGGTGGCACCTCCGAATGGGAGCTCTAAATCACACACTTGTGCCAGAGGAGCACCCGTGATGAGGTCAATCGACCCGGCGTGAGTAGGTCGCTCTACCCCCGCCCAAGCTGTCGCGGCATTCCCCTCTCCAAATGGTTCCAGCGCAACGGAACTGCCTCTAATGGTTGCGGAGGGAGGCGGGAAGTCACCAATACTCGGGCTTGCGAGGAGGTTGATGTTGAGCGGGTATCCCGCCGTCGTGCCAAATTGGATCCCGGTGTCAGGATCCCCTTGCAGCCCACAGTTATTGAAGTAAAGATCGTCTAAGTTATACCAACAGGCAGAAAACGCAGGCGAAGGGTTTAGTTCTACCCGCTGCCATACGGGCGGAGTTCCGACCGGCCCCCACTGAGCAGCACACGGATCACTCTCAAAAGGGATTGGAATGATCATCCCGCAGATTGAAACAGGAGGGGATCTGAAGTTGAGCCCTTGGGCGGCCACGTTAACCGCCTTAGTCGAGCAAGGATCGCCGGTGGGTTGAAATGCTAAACCTTTGAGGGAAAAGGCTCCGATTGCCGTCGCGAGCGAAATGATTCGGGCACACGCGAACGTGTGTGCCTCAACTGCTCGACGGATAGCGATCCACATATGCAGTACTCCCGGAGGTTGACGGGTACACTACCGAGGGTTACCAGCCCTGTAAACCGACGGCGAATCACCAGCTTTTCCACAGCTGGACCGCACAGCCGGGTGTCGAAACTGCGCATTGTCCCATTTTGCACGTTTTGAAAGCAAGCAAATACTGGCTGCTGGTTCTCGGCAAGTTCTTGCCCTGCCGAAGTTTGCGCGAATACGTCCCACATCGATGCTGCCGCCGCATCCGAACGCTAGGACTTGCCACTTTACCTCCCTAGTGTTTTGCTTTCGGCCATCGGTTAAGCTTCCTGCCAGCGATGACAAGGGAGAGGAGTTTGGTGCGATGTGGTTGAAAGGTGTAGCTGTTTTTGTAGCTGTCGTGTTGTGCACCATCACGACGCTGGGAACCGAACCGGAGGTGTCCCTTCCCGACACTCTCAAACTCTCCAGGCTTGTCGACCTGACTGCCGAGTTCACCGGCCAAAAGTACAGCTACCAACCCTCGGAACTCGACTCGATCACCGTCACGCTCCGGGGCATGAAGACGGTGTCGATCGCCAGCTTACCAGAGACTCTCAACCAAGTTCTCGCTAGTCATCGCTTCACTACGGTTCATACACCTGACAGCCTCACCCGCGGTGCGCCTGGTGGACCTCGTGCTCTTTGAGGCCCTGCAGCGGGGCGCCAGCGATGTGCATGTGCAGCCCGCACGGGGTAAGACGCTGGTACGGTACCGGCTCGACGGGGTGCTGCACACCGTCCGGGAGCTGCCGCTGTCGATTGCCGCGTCGGTGGTGAGCCGCATCAAGGTGATGGCCAACTTGGACGTGGCCGAGCAGCGCTCCCCGCAAGATGGCCGCGCCAGCGTGAGCATCGGGGCGTCGTCGACCTCCTCGCCGGGCCGCTCTCAGCCGGGCCGCAGGATCGACCTGCGGGTCAGCTCCCTGCCCAGTACCTATGGGGAGCGGGTCGTTATCCGGCTGCTGGACCCGGGGCGCTCTCCGCACCTGCTAAGCCTGACGGCCTTGGGCATGCCAGCGGCGCTGGAGAAGGCGTACCTCGCGCAGACCAACCGCACCAGCGGCATCCTGCTCTCCACTGGTCCCACGGGCAGCGGCAAGACCACGACCCTGTACACCACGCTCTCCTACATCAGCGCCAGCAACTCCGGAGCCAAGGCCCGCGGCTGCGAGCTCAACATGATGACGGTGGAAGACCCAGTCGAGTACGACCTCTCTGGGGCCGGGCTGGCGATCTCGCAGACGCAGGTGGATGTCAAGAAGGGGCTCACCTTTGCAATGGGCCTGCGGCACATCCTGCGGCAGGACCCTGACGTGATCATGGTGGGAGAGGTGAGGGATGAGGAGACAGCGCGGATCGCGGTGCAGGCGTCCTTGACGGGGCACCTGGTGCTCTCGACACTCCATACGAACGACGCCTCCAGCGCGGTGGCGCGGCTCATCGACCTGAGCGTCGAGCCCTTCCTGGTAGCGTCATCGCTATCGGGGGTGCTGGCCCAGCGGCTGGTGCGCAGGGTACACCCGCCATGCAAGGGCGAGGGGTGCCCGGACTGCCTGGGCACGGGGTACCGGGGACGGACGGGGGTGTTTGAGCTTTTGACACTTGATGGCGAGCTGCGCGAGCTGGTGGGCAAGCGCATCTCGGCGCTGGAGCTCAAGGCGGTGGCGCAGCGCAAGGGGATGGTGACACTGCGCGAGGCGGGGTCGGCACTGGCCCGGTCAGGCATCACCAGCATGGCGGAGGTGGCGCGGGTCATCGAATCCATGGAGGAGCAGGGTGGGTGACCAGCTCCCAATCGTAAAGGGCGGGAGCGGCGCGGCGGAAAATACTCCCGGCATGTCGCTGCTCACACGCTCGCAGCGCTCGACACGAGGTGCCGGTGCCGTCTGCGCAGCAGCGGTCATTGCCGCAGCGCTGTGGGCCCTGCTCGTCCCATCGCAAAGGCCCATCGAAGCACCCGACTTTGCGGCGCTCGCGCCTGCGGGCGAACCTCCGCCCCGGCCGCTGGCAGTCGCGGCCTTCGACACGCCGGTGTGGACGATTCCCCAAGTCGTCACCGCGGCGCCGCCATCTTTACCCCCGCCACCTCCGCCTCCCCCACCGCTGAAGGTGCAGCTCATCGGGATCATCAAGGAGGAGGTTGGGTACAAGGCGGTGCTGTACGACCCCGACACCAACAAGGTGCGTGTGGTGGCGGCAGGAGAAGAAGTGCAAGGACGGCGGGTGGCCCGGGTGGCGGCCGACATGATGACCATCGGTCAGGGGGCCACGCTGCAGACGCTGGCCCTGAAGACGAGCAATGGAGTCCCGCGATGAGCGAAGGCCTGACCGGCGTTGAAGCGTGGCCCGCAGATCGCTTCTTCTGGGCGGTGATCGAAGCGCCCGGCGTGCGGGCCGGGGTGTTGCCGCCGGCCCTGGAACCGGTGCTGCAGGAAGAAGTACCCGCCGTGGTGGACGAGCTGCACGCGGTGTGTGTGCCCATCGATGGTGACCGGGTCCTGGTGTGCGCTGCTCGTTGTGAGGAACTTGCGGCGCTCGGTGAAGAAGTCCTTTCTTTGCGCCCCAAGGCCGTGCCCGGGCTTTGGCCTGAACACGCTGAGATTGCAGGGCTACCCCCTCCGGACCTGCTCACCGGGGCGTTTGAAGCGCTTCCACTGCGCCGCGAACGAGCGCGGCGCACGTGGCTGGTGGCCGCGGCGGTGCTGGTGGTCGCGGGATTGACTTCAGTGGGCTTTGCCCGCCGCGCCGGCAACCTGCTGCAGGAAGTCGAGGCAGATCGTGCGGCCACAATCACCACCATCCGCCAGGTGTCGTCAGGGGTGACGCCCGTCGCCCTCCAGCATGACTTGGAGCAGCTGCGGTCCAGTCGCACATCAGACCAGTCAGTGTCACCGCCCGACGCCGCGGAAACGCTGGCGGGGCTGCTGGCGGCGTGGCCCAAGGGCGCGGAGGTGGAAGCGAGCGGGGTATCGATTGCCCCCGCCACCATGTCCCTCTCGCTCTCGGTCGTCGGTGACACGCGCCCTCTCTTGTCGGCCCTTCAGGCGCCACCGGGGTGGCGGCTGGAGGAGCCGCGGCTGAACGCATCGGGGAACGCGACGCGCGTCAGCCTCACCTTGCGGCGGGAGGGCAAGCCTTGAATCGCTCCATTGTCATCCTGGCCGCGCTGCTGGGCCTGGTGCCGCTGCTGTGGACGGCCGCGCGGTACATGAACGCCCGCGGTGAGGCGGCGGTGACAGCGGCGCAGTGGGAAATCGTCGCCGATCAGGCACGGGAACTCGTGACGCTCAGATCTGAGGCACCCCCTGAGTCGCGGCGGCCGCGGCCAGCGCCGGGGATTGCGGCGCGGCTTGCAGGCGTGGTGGCGGCAGCCGGGCTCCCCCAGGGAGTCCTTCAGAACGTCACGCCGGAGCAGGAGTCGGCGGTGAATGGCGGCAAAGGAGCTGCCTACCGCCGCCTTGCGGTGCGCCTCACGATGGACCCGGTGACACTCCCCGAGCTGGGGCGATTCTTTGCCCAGTGGCGAGGTGCTGAGCCCACCTGGCTGGTCACGAGCGTGGACCTTTCCCCGACCTCGAGGCACGCCCGCGGCACGCAGAAGCCCTTGCGCGCCGCGCTTGTTATCGAGACGGTTTTCCACGAAGATGCAGTGAGTCACCCGAGGGCCGTGCCATGAAGTGTCAGCTCGTCTGTGCCCTGGGGGCCGTACTGCTCGCGCTGCCGGGCTGTCTCTCGCAGAAGCCCGCCAGTCCCTACAGCGTCGGGGGTGAAGAGCACCGCAACCCCGCGGAGGCGGCGCGGCTCAACGAGCAGGCCGTCGCCATCCTGGACGGCAATCCAAAGCAGGCCGAGGCGATGCTGCGCCAGGCGCTGGAGACAGACCTCTACTGTGCCGCGGCGCACAACAACCTTGGCACGCTGCTGCTGGATCAGGGCAAGCTATACGAGGCTGCGGGCGAGTTTGAGTGGGCGAAGAAGCTGCTGCCCGGCCACCCCGACCCGCGGCTGAACCTGGCCCTGACGCTAGAGATCGCCGGGCGCACCGACGACGCCATCAGCACCTACAAGACCGCCCTCGAGGTCTACCCCGAGCACATCCAGAGCATGCAGGCCCTCGCCCGCATCCAGGTGCGCTCGGGCAAGGTGGACGCGGACACACCGCGGCTGCTGTCGGAGGTGGCCATGCGGGGTGATACGGAAGCGTGGCGGGACTGGGCGAGGCTGCAGGTGGCGAAGGCGGGGAGGTAATAAACATCATGAATGCCCCGTGCTCATGCGCATGCTCGAAAATGTTGCGCGTCTTCAGACCCATCGCAGGTCCTGCTGTCAGCCACCACGCAAAGGAACGCCCACAGGTGTGTACATCCCGTACTGGAGGAGCAACGCTGGAGCGGCAAGCATCTGGTTCACTCGCCAGGGTACTTCACAGATGGCTGCCACGCCAGAACAAGCTGGAACCGCCGCGCCGGCCAGGCATTCTCGCGACCGCTTACGAGGCCGACGTGTGAAATCATCATGATCGCATTAGACTCCGGGTATGCCAGCACCCAGCGGTGGATTCGCAGACAAGCTCGGCAACCGATACGAGGCGCACTATGTGCTATGGGCCTCGCTGAACCTCATTGATGGGGAGACGGCCACTCTGCGCTGGGAAGGTCTTGGTGAGCGATATCGAGGGATCGAGTTCCGGACCAAAGGAACGGACGGCAAGGTCGAAGGTGTCCAGTGCAAGAGCGGCCGGGATATAGACTGGTCGATCGGGAGCCTCATCAGAGAAGGAGTTGCCGGCCACATTCGCCAGCAGTTGACCGAGGGTGGGGCTGACCAGTTCGTGCTGATTCTGGCGAGCCAAGCCTCGGACCTACGCGATCTTGCTCAACGAGCGTCCGCTTCGGAAGACGCCTCGGCGTTCTTGAGTTCACTCTCGAAACCGCTGACCATCTCGTTTTCGAGACTCCGTGCCGCGTGGACTCTGTCTGGCACTCAGCAGGACATTGAGACGGCTCGCCAGTTGCTCTCGCGGATACGTGTCGTTGAACACCTGACTCCGGAAGCCATCGAGCGGGACGTCGAAAGACGCTGCGGTGACTTGTTCCTCGGCCCCACATCGGCCACCCGCGCGGCGATCCGTGAAGTGGTTGGCTCCCACCTCGGGCAAGAAATCACCGCTGATCTGCTGCTATCCATCCTCAAGTCAGACCGTTACGGGGTTCTCCCTCGGGACTGGGGCCGCCTGCCGGAGCGGGTGGCCGCCGTTGAATCGTTGAGGAAACGGTTTGTGAGTCAGCTTGGACGACTCCTCATTCGAGGGGAGCTGATTCACCGGGCAGAGACGGAGGTCGTCCTCAAGGCAGTTAACGATCTTCAGGGCTCCAAAGTTATCCTCCTGCACGGCGGGGCTGGCAATGGCAAGTCCGGCGTCCTCTATCTGTGGTGGCGTGGCGATCCGCGAGTTGAATCGATCATCGCACGCATGGCTCAAAGCGGCTTAGAGAAGGTCGAGGAGCGAGGAGCTTTCATCGCTGCGGTCGGAATGATCCTCAAGCAGCTGACGTGCGTCCTGGCGGAAGAATGCGTCGAAGGGAACGCTCACCAACGGAAGGGCGTCGCCTCGGCGTTGGCACGGTTGATCGATGAGAAACCTGAGGGCCGAGCCGCGGCCGAGCGACTTCTGCCTTTTTTCGATGACCCAGAGTCAGCCGTCGCGGGTGCAGCGGCCAATGTTTTCAGAGATGAGGATTTCTTAAGGTCTTCGCAGGGCCCGAGCATCGCGATGGCCTTCGTGGAAAGCGAGCAGTTCCGGCGTGATCCTGATGACCTTATCTTTCCGCTTTCGGAGTACGCTGGCGACCTACTGCCATATCAGCCCGTGCTCGCAAGAATCGTGGAACGTGCGACCGGAGACATGTCTGGGCTCAACAGCGACATCCGTCGTGGATCATTCGGCTTTGCTGATCGCACTTCAGAGTGTCTTCTGCGCATCTATGAGCGAGCGCAGGCGAGTGGGTACGAGATGGTTCGATCATGGTGTTTGGACCAACTGGATGCCCTCGTACGTGGGGGTGACCAATTCGGCGAGCAGGCATTGGCGAAGCTTGACGTTGATGCCTAGGACAATGTTGAGGATGAGGCGAGAGCTGGTGCCGATGTCCCTAACCCGGGGTATAGCGCAGGCTCGGTCATAGCGAGCGGGGCCCGCCCTGACCCATGCACCGCAAGTCGCTAAAGAAGGTAGCTGCGCCGTCAGTCCACAAGAGAAGTGACCGCTGCAGTCTCTATCGTTGTACCAAGGTCGCGGTTTTAAACACATGCGCAACAAAATCGGCCTTGGCGCGAGGGCCAAGGCCGATCCAAATAGCGGGGGGGGTGTGTTTGAGCCTGGGACTTCGGACGTTTTGAACCTGCGACTGAGGACATTCCCCGCTATGAACCTGCGACCCAAAACGTATGGTTTTGCCCAAGAAAAACGGCCCGCCGAAGCGGGCCGTCTTTGGAGACAATAGCGGGGGTAGGATTTGAACCTACGACCTCCGGGTTATGAGCCCGACGAGCTACCAGGCTGCTCTACCCCGCAATCGTGGAGCCACTGTAGGTGAGGCGTACACACCCGTCAAACTTTCGAAGCCGTCTTCTTGCCTTCCGATCCGCCAAAGCCCTCACCACAGCGGTATCCTTCGCGCATGACGCTCCCACCCGGCGAAAAAACTCCCCCGAAGATCAATGTGCTGCTCATCGGGGGCGGCGGGCGGGAGCACGCACTAGCCGTCAAGATTGCCGCATCACCCCTGCTGGGCGACCTCTGGACCTCGCACCCCGAAAACCCCGGCCTCGCCAGCCTCGCCAAGCCCGTGCCCGTTCCCGTCTCCATCCGCGAGATCTACCGCCTCCAGCAGTTCATCGAAAAATCAAAGATCGGCCTGATCATCATCGGCCCCGAAGACCCCCTCGCGGAGGGCTACACCGACAAGCTCCGCCGCCCCGGCACCCTCGTCTTCGGCCCTACTGCCGATGCCGCCCGCCTCGAGGCCGACAAGGCCTTCGCGAAGCAGCTCATGCGCTCCGCCTCCATCCCCACCGCCGAAGCCCAGGTCTTCACCAACGCCGGCCACGCCCGCGCCCTGCTCGAAGCCCGCGTCCGCGATGAGGCCCTGCTCACCCAGCTCCTCGGCAAGCCCCGCGACTTCGGCTCCATGGAAGACCGCCGCGCCTACATCATCGGCCGCATCGCCGACGGCCTCGCCCGCCTCACCGTCGCCGGCCGTCAGGATGTCGCCCCCGCCACGCGCGCCCGCGGCGCCATCTCCGCCGTGCTTGCCGCGGCAGAGACCTTCCGCGACCCCGCCGACCGCGACAAGTACATCGACAACCTCCGCACCAGCGATGCCACCATCAGCAAAGCCTTCGACACCGAGATCGAAGGCCTGCCCGTCATCAAGGCCGCGGGCCTGGCGAAGGGCAAGGGCGTGTTCGTCCCCCGCACGCTGGGCGAAGCCCTCGACGCCGTCGAACGCATCATGGTGAAGCGCGAGTTCGGCGATGCCGGCGCCAAGATCGTGATAGAAGAACGCCTCGAAGGCCCCGAAGTCTCCGTGCTCGCCATCGTTGACGGCAAGAACATCCTCGTCCTCCCCCCCTGCCAGGACCACAAGCGCCTCGGCAACCGCGACACCGGCCCCAACACCGGCGGCATGGGCGCCTTCTGCCCCACTGCCACCATCGACGCCGAGCTGATGCAGCAGATCGAGCGCGATGTCCTGGTCCCCGTCATCGACGCCCTCCGCCGCGAGGGCATCGAGTACACCGGAGTGCTGTACGCGGGCCTGATGCTGACCCCCGGCGGCCCCAAAGTGCTCGAGTTCAACACCCGCTTCGGCGACCCCGAGTGCCAGCCCCTCATGACCCGCCTCAAGAGCGACCTGCTCGAACTGCTTATCGCCGCGTGCGAGGGCCGCCTCGACGAGTGTGATGTCGCGTGGGACGAAGGCGCGGCATGCTGCGTCGTGCTCGCGGCACAGGGCTACCCCGATAAACCCAAACTCGGCGCGGTCATCCACGGCATCGAAGCCGCCGACGCCATGCCCGGCGTCCAGGTCTACCACTCCGGAACCCGCCGCGGCCCCGATGGCAACGTCGTCACCGCCGGAGGCCGCGTTCTGGGCGTCACCGCCAGCGGCAAAGACCTCGCCGAAGCCCGCACCCGCGCCTACGCCGCCTGCGAACTCATCAGTTTCACAGGCATGCAGATGCGAACAGATATCGGCATGTAGCGACGTGATGTGCCTTCTCCGCAGCAAGCAGCATGACCGTAAGGGAGTGCGCCCGTTCATCCCTGGCACTCGGCGCGCATCACCCCGTGCCACCGACCACGGCTCTGCGCGGTCGGTGCAGTCATCCCGTGCCACTGACCTTCTTAAGGTCAGTGCCGAGCATCCCGCGTAGCAGGTAGCACGACCGTAAGGGAGTGCGCACAGTCATCTCTGAGCCCCCCTCGGCGCGATCCACTCTCCATTCCCCCTCCCCGCCCCGAAGGGGCGCAGGGCTGTCGCCACGGGTGAAGCGATGCCGCCGCGGCAATCGCGCAACCCGTGGAAACTGTCTCCTATCCCTCTCGCCCCCAACGGGGGCGAAGGAGATCTCCGCGTTCCCACCCATCACACCCCC
>JBBSOF010000067.1:0-11922 GCA_038260025.1 Phycisphaerales bacterium | reverse complement strand
TCCCTGGACGTAAGGGCCATGAGGACTTGACGTCATCCCCACCTTCCTCCGGTTTGACACCGGCAGTCTCGCTAGAGTACTCGCCATGACGCGTTAGCAACTAACGATAGGGGTTGCGCTCGTTAAGGGACTTAACCCGACACTTCACAGCACGAGCTGACGACAGCCATGCAGCACCTGTGCACGTTCCAACCTTGCGGCTGTGGCCCTACTTTCATAGGGTTAATCCGTACATGTCAAGCCCAGGTAAGGTTCTTCGCGTTGCCTCGAATTAAGCAACATGCTCCACCGCTTGTGTGAGCCCCCGTCAATTCATTTGAGTTTTAGCCTTGCGACCGTACTCCCCAGGCGGTACACTTATCGTTTTTACTGCGACTGATACGGCGTCAAAACCGCACCAGTCTAGTGTACATCGTTTACGGCGTGGACTACCAGGGTATCTAATCCTGTTTGCTCCCCACGCTTTCGTGCCTCAGCGTCAGGACAGGCCCAGCCGGACGGCTTCCCCATCGGCATTCCAGTAGATATCTACGCATTTCACCGCTCCACCTACTGTTCTTCCGGCCCCTACCTGCCTCAAGCTCGCCAGTTTGCCCTGCTGTTCCACAGTTGAGCTGTGGGATTTCACAAAGCACTTGGCGAGCCGCCTACGCACCCTTTAAGCCCAGTGATTCCGACTAACGCTCGAGCCCCCTGTATTACCGCGGCTGCTGGCACAGGGTTAGCCGGCTCTTCCTCTGGGGGCGATCATTGTTTCTGCCCCCTGACAGTGGTTTACACGGCGTAGCCGCTTCATCCCACACGCGGCATTGCTCCGTCAGGCTTTCGCCCATTGCGGAAGATTCGTTACTGCAGCCTCCCGTAGGAGTCCGGACAGTGTCTCAGTTCCGATGTCGCAGGTCGTGCTCTCACACCTGCTACCCGTCTTCGCCTTGGTGGGCCTTTACCCCGCCAACTAGCTGATAGGACGATCGCCGCTCCCAAGGTGGTAAACCTTTGGTCCGTAGACATCATGGGGTATTATGGCAAGTTTCCCTGCCCTATCCCCCGCCTCAGGGTACGTTCGATCGCATTACTGACCCTTTCGCCACTTGCCCTTGCGGGCACGTTCGACTTGCATGTTTTAGCCATGCCGCCAGCGTTCAATCTGAGCCATGATCAAACTCTTCAATTGATTTTTCGTTGTCCAGGGCTTTCACCCTAGCTTTCAATACTTCAATGAGTGGTTTGGACCATGTAGCCCCGCTCACCGCGACGTTCCGAAGAACATCGAAGCTCTGCGAGGCCGGTCTTACGACGGGGCC
Source organism: Phycisphaerales bacterium (assembly GCA_038260025.1). Taxonomy (GTDB): domain Bacteria; phylum Planctomycetota; class Phycisphaerae; order Phycisphaerales; family UBA1924; genus JAEYTB01. The sequence continues at coordinate 10,618 of JBBSOF010000067.1, read as the reverse complement.
GTCCGCCTTCCCGGGGAGGGAAAACTTTCAGCACCGCCGCCACCGGTGGCTAGACCGATGGATTTGGCTTTACTCTCGTTCGTCCGCCGACTGAAGCGCTCAGACCGGCGGACAGGTCTGCACGAGAGAGTAAAACCGTTCTGACTGTGAAGGACAGAACCCATCTGCCGATGACCCGCCTTGTACGGGACAGGACATCGACTTTTCCAAGCCTGCTGGCCCCTCGATGGAAGGGCGGCGTGCAACGCCGTGCCAGCAGACACACACTCTCGTGCGGAACCCAACTGTTCACTTTTCAAAGATCAGGCCATTCGGCGTGAAACCCAACCGGCTTGTCACCGGTCAGGACTGCTCCAAACGGCGGGGGCCAGTCTAGTCCTACTCCTCCGAACCAGTCAAGCCTTCAGATGCAAAGGATTTTGATCTCACCCCCATAAATCGCACTGCCGACACGACTTGCCCACCTTATCCACCATCAAAACCACCCCGTTGTGCGTACCTTGGGGACAAACCGGGGGTCAACCAGCCGCCAACGAGCCGCGCACGAAGTAAGCGTCTTCCGTTTCCCCCCTCGGCCTTCCGCCTCCCGGCCCTCTCCCCACCCCCCCTCACCCCTCCACCACCCCCAGCGTGCAGCACCACACCCCCGCCGCCGTCTGCCCCCGCTCCTTCAACCCCGCCCTCAGCGCTCGGCAGGCCTCCATCATGGTCGCCCCCGTTGTCCGCACATCATCTACCAGCACCAGCGTACAGCCCTCAAACCGGGGATAACCCCGCACCCGCATCGTCCCAGCCACGTTCCGCCGCCGCTGCGTATTCGATAGCCCCACTTGCGGCTGGCGGTGCCGCCGCTTCAACGCCGGGGCCACCGTTCCCCCCACCACCGCCCGCACCCCCCGCGCCAGCGTGCCCGTGTGGTCGATCCCCCGCGACAGCCGCCGCCACAGCGTGCTCGGCACCGGGATCAGCACCAAGCGATCCCCGTCCACCCCCGCCAGCAGCGGCTTCAGCTGCTCACCCATCTGCCGACCCAGGTCCAGCCCCAACCGCCGCCACGCCGAGAACTTCACCTCGTGGATGCATTCGCGCAGCAGCCCCTCATACAGCCCCAGCCGCACCGCCCGGTCCCACCCCACCTTCTCCCCGCGGCAGGCCCGGCACCCCTCCCCATCACACTCATGCGGCCCCGCACTCCCCGCGCACCGCGGGCAATACGCATCAGGCAGGTCCGGCCGCCAACCGGCATCCGCAGCGCGATCGGCAAACGTTGGACGCGTCAGACCAAAGAACGTCGTTTCGATGCGGCGCAGCGCCGAGGGCAGCACCAAAGGAGCAGTCGAAGGCCGCGAAGAAGCATCGCTCTCAACCGCCCGCCGATCGCACGCCGCGACTGGCTCAGGCCGCATCGCCACTGGTGCCGCGTTCGCGCCCATCGCGGGCCGTGCTGAAGGCTGAGCCCGCCAATACCTTGGGTCGGCAGGCGGGCCAACTTCTGCCGCGCCCAGCGGCTTCGGCGGCCACTGAAATGTCTGCTTCTCCGCGCTCACGCGCGCCAGAGTACCAGCCGCTCACCGCCGGCGGGCCGCGCCCCACAGGGCCGCAACGCCCATCACGCCAGCCACGCTGCCTGTCGGCACCGCCGTGATGCGCATCTGAATCGTGGCGCCAAAGGTGCTGACTGCCGACCATTCGTCTGTGGTGGTGTCCTCCCCATACCACGAGGCCCCCGAGGTGCCGATCGTGCCCGGCGTGTTCTGCCAGCTTGTTCCAACCCAGCGCCCCGGCGCCTGGTCTTGAATCTGGCTTTCTGAAACGCACAGAACAAAGGTGTCGGGCAGCGTCATCGCCGGCGAAAACGCAAGGTCGGCATAGACCGCTGCCGTCGATTGAGCCAGTGTCACGACGGGCGAAGTGCCTTCCCAGAGCAGCTGCCCGGGTGCCTCATTGACGAGACTGTAAATCCTGAGCGTCGTGGCAAAGCTCACCGGCGTGGGCGATGTGCTGTTAGGGAAACCACCGCGCGAGCTGATCGCCCGCAGTTCGATCAGCGACACAAAGCGGTCGCTCCCCGCCAGCACAACGCTGTGGCCGTATTGCGATTCGTTTTCCAGGCCGCCACTGATCTCATCGGTACTCGACGTCTCACCCGCGTCGTGTGTGAAGACGACAGAGGAAGTGTTGGGCACGATGGGCGACAACGAGTCGTACACCACCTCCGCCCCCGCGCCCGCCGCCGCAACCCCGCACACGCCCGCCAGCACAAAAGACTTCAACATGCAACATACCTCCGATGTGCCCCACCGGCCCACGTGGTACCAGCATGGTCACGCGCAGTTGCACATCGCCATGAAAAGCGGCTCACGCCTGTGTTTTCGGACCCTGCGCCACGGCCAAACCACTTACAGCGGCTTCGCCTCCAGCCGCGCACGCACGATCATCGCCCGCGCCAAGCGACGCTGCTCCTGGTCAAGGTCCTTCCCCACCACCCGCTGCAGGTGCGCGGGCTGGGCGATCAGCATCATCTGATTCACCAGCTTCTGCGGCACCTTATCAATGATCCCCAGCACCACCCCCAGGCGCAGCAGGCTCAACCCCTGCATGCACTCCTCGGTCGTCAGCAGCCGCGCCGTCGTCAGCAGCCCCCACGCGCGCCACGCCTGATCCTCCAGCACCGTGCGGCGCTTGTTCATCAGGTCGCGCCGCGACTCGCGCTCATACTCCACCACGCGCGGGATGATCTTCGCCTCAAGGTCCTGCAGAATCGCCGCCTCGGTCTTGCCCAGCGTCGTCTGATTCGACAACTGATACAAGTCGCCGACAGCGTCGGACCCCTCGCCATAGAAGCCGCGCACCGCCAGGTTCATGCCCTCGGCCGCGCGCTTCACCTTCTCGATGTCGCCCGTCAGGCGCAGCCCCGGCAGGTGCAGCATCACGCTCATCCGCAGCCCCGTGCCAACGTTCGTCGGGCACGCCGTGAGGTACCCAAACCGCGGCGAGAAGGCGTAATCAAGCCCCTGCTCCAGCTTGTCATCAATCTGGTCCACATCGCGCCACGCCGCCGCCAGCGCCAGCCCCGTGCGGATGCCCTGGATCCGCAGGTGGTCCTCCTCGTTGACCATGATCGCCAGCCGCTCATCAGGCACCGAGATCGCGACGCCCCGCGGGTCATCCGCCGCCGGCCCCGCGTTGCCCGCGCGGCCCTTGCTGTGCTGCTTCGATATCAGGTGCCGCTCCACCAGCAGCGAGCGGTCCAGCGGCCCCGTCTCGTGCAGGTCCACCCAGATGATCCGCTCCGCAAGCCCCGCCCGCAGCACCTGGCTACGGCACTGGTCCAGCGTCGTCAGCCGGTCGCTGCGGCTGGACTTTGCCGCGAACGGCGCGCCCGCCAGGTTCCGCGCCAGCCGCACCCGCGACGACAGCACCACATCCGCGCACTCGCCCTCGCCGCGCAGCCACTCCGTCGTGGTGTCGAAGGCGGGCATCGGCTTCTTGGGGTCGTAGTAGGGCGAACTCATAAGTGCTTCGTGCGCCTCCCTGGCTCAGGTCTTCGGCGGCGGCGCGCCCTGCTCGCTCATCTTCTTCAGCTCATCACGCAGGCGGGCCGCCTCCTCATACTTCTCCGCGGCAACCGCGCTCGCCAGCTTCTTCCTGATCCGCCGCAGCCGCTCCGCCCGCTCCTCAAGGTCCACGATGCGCCGCGCCTCGCCCGACTCCGGCGTCGGCGGCCCCGCCAGTTCGCCGGCCTGTCGCGTGCTGTGCCCCAGCATGCGGCGGGGCGACTTGCCCATGTGCTTCACCCCGCCATCGTGCGCCCGCTCTATCAGCGGGCCCAGCTGCGCCTCAAACACGCGATAGCAATCCGGGCACCCCAGCAGCCCGTGCTGGCGGAACTCGTTGAAGCCCGTGTGGCACCGCGGGCACACGTTCGCCTTGCCCGTCGCGGGCATGGGCGTGATGCCGTGCGAAAGCACATAGTGCTTGATCAGCTCGTTGATGGGCGCGCTGGGCGTTGCCGCGATCCCCTGCGACGCCGCACACCCCTCGCACAGGTGCTTCTCAATCTTGACCCCGTGGCGCAGCGACACCTCGTGTACCGTCGCCTCGTTGTCGCACTGATCGCACTTCTTGAACACGCCAGAAGCGTAGAACCGGTGCCCGCGCCGGGGAAGAAGCCCGCCCCTGCCATGCCGGCCCACATCTCGAAGTCGTTTCCGCTCCGGGGTTTCCATCCCCGCCCTCCCCTCGGCCGGGTGTGCCGCCGCTGGGGCGTTCTCCCTATTGCGCGTGCAAGCCCACTCCAACCTTGTGAAGTCGCGTTCATATCGGGCCGATGGCGTTATCAGCCCCCTGGAGGGGGACAGGTATGGAGACCGACAATGAAGCTCAGTACGGATGATGGAGTTCTGGCGTTTGAACGGCGCGGCCTGCCGCGGCGGCCCGTCTGCGGCCACGCGATGGCGATCTTCTCAACCGGCTCCACCGCCGGCCGCCTCTCCCGCGTCGAACTGATCGACGCAAGCTGGACCGGCATCGCCATCCGCTCCGCCGAGCCCGTCGAACTCGGCGCCAGCGTCTCCCTCACCCCCGAAGACGCCATGTGGCCGCGCCAGGTCGGCATGGTCGTCCGCTGCGAAAAGGTTGATGATGGCTACTGCCTTGGCCTGCGCAGTAAACGTAACAAAGCCGTCGCGTAGTGCCACGGACCTTTCCGAAGGTCCGTGTCTTTACATCGACTTCGTTCCACCGACAACCATCCTCCCCCACTCCTTCCGATACCGCTCCGCCATCGCCCCCAAAGACCCCGGTATCACCCGCACCTGCCCCACCACCGCCATGAAGTTCACATCGCCGCCCCACCGCGGCACCAGATGAACATGCAGGTGCTGCGGCACGCCCGCACCCGCCGCCCGCCCCTGATTGATCCCCACGTTAATCCCCTGCGGCTCCAGCGTCACCTCCATCAGGTCCGTCGCAAGCTCCACCAGTTTCCACAGCGCGGCACGCTGCGCAGGCTCATAATCCAGCAGCCGCCCACGCGCTTCGCCCAGCGCCACCAGCAAATGCCCGTTGGCGTACGGGTACCCGTTGAGCAGGATCAGCCCCGCCCCCGTCCGCACGATCACATGGTTCTTCTCGTCATCACCGGGCGCACGCCAATAGTCCAGCAGGAACGACCCCGAAGACTGCTTCGGCGCGCCCCCCGCCTTCTCCGCCGCGCCCATCGATTCCAAATACTCCATCCGCCACGGCGCGTGGATCGCCGCAGGCCCCAACCCAGCCTCCCGGGCAGCCTCGCGCGCCGCCCCCGGCACGCCTGAATCGCGCCCGCCGCCGCCGCTCACTTATCCATGTCCATCGTCTGCGATGTTTCCTTGGCCCCGATCGTGCCCTTGAGGAACCGCGCCATGTACTCCGCGAAGTACAGCCGATTATTGAGCTTCTGGAACCCGTGCCCCTCATCGGGCGCGATGAATAGATGCGGCGTGTTCCGCTTGTCACCCTTGTCGGCCTTCTCCTTCAGCGCTGCCGCAAGCTGCATCGCCTCGCCCACCGGCACTCGCGGATCATTGAACCCGTGCGCAATGAACAGCGGCACATTGATCTTGTCCACCTTGCGGATCGATGACACCGAATCCAGAAAATCCGGATCTGTCAGCGGCCCATACTCCACCTCGCGCAGCTTGCGCCGATACCCGCTCGTCTGCTCCAGGAACGTCTTCATGTTCACGATCCCCACCACGTTCACGCCCGCGCCAAACAGCCGCTCCTTCCGCGTCCCCGCATCCACCTGCTGCTGATCCTCCACCAGGCACGCCACCGACATGAACCCGCCGTAGCTCCCGCCATACGTCGCGATCTTGCCCGGCACCGCATAGTGGTGATCCACCAGCCACTGCGCCGCGGCAACCCCATCCTTCACGCTGTCCCACCGCTTCTTGTAATCATCCATCATCAGATACGCCCGCCCGTACCCGCTGCTGCCCCGCACATTGGGCTGGATCACCCCGAAGCCCTCGCTCAGCAGATACTGCACGGTCTTGTCGAACCCCGGGCGGAACTGCCCCTCGGGCCCACCGTGATAGTTCGCCACGAACGGGATCGGCCTGGGGTTCTTCGCGTCATACCCCGCCGGCAGGTACACAAACGCCGGAATCTCCGTCCCGTCGAAAGACTTAAACCTCACCAACTGCGGCAGCGGGAACTTCGACAGATCAATCCCCTGCGTGTCCGCCCCCGTAATCTGCCGCGCCGTCGGCTTGGCCCCGCCCAGCTCGCACGCAAAGGCCAGCCCCGGCGTGCGCGCGTTGCTGAGTGTGTAGATGATCTGGTTGCCGCGGAGCGAGTTGACGCCAACGACGCCCTTCTCAATCTCCGGCAGCGGCACGGGCTTGAACTCCGGCACCGTGTACACATGCAGCACGCCGTACCCATCCTCGTTGGTCACGATGGCGAGCAGGCTGCGCTCCCGGTTCATGCCCGCGGAGTCGATCTCAAACGTATCAAGCGCGGCAATCGGCTTGGTCATCGCGCCCGTCTTGAGGTCGCGCCGGTACAGCTTCTTGAGGCCATCCTCAATATCCGACTGGTACAGCACCGCCGTCTCACCGGGCAGATACCCCACCGGCTCGACCGACACCGTGCCCCCCTCGCTGCTCTTCACCGTCAGGTCCTTCAGTTCCCCGCTCTTGACATCCAGTTCATACAGCGAGGAGTCCGAAGCCGAGCGATACTCACCCACCAGCAGGCGCGAGGCATCATCAGTAATGTCGCCGGCCCCCCAAGAGCCCGGCTTGCCCAGCAGACGCACGGGCTTGGCCGCGTTGAAGTCACGCCGGTAAATATAAAAATCATTCGGGCTTTCCGCGTTGCCCGTATACACAAACCCCGAATCATCCCGCAGCCACAGGTTCACGCTGTGCTGCACCTTGGGGTTGGCCGCCATCGGCGTGATCTGGTTGTTGGCGGGGTTGAGCAGCGAGATCTGGTTGTTCTCGTTGCCCCCCGTGGCGTGCAGCAGCAGGATCTTGGCCCCATCGTGCGAGACCGAATAGCCAGCCAGCCCATCGGCAAACGTCGTGAGCTTCGTCATCGCCGCATCGGGCGTCGCCTGCTTGCCCTCCACGCGGTACAACTGCCAGATGCCCTCCGGCCAGTCACGCACATACAGCGTCCCATCCGCCGTCAGCGTCGGAGACACCGGCGTGCGGATCTTCATGAAGCGGGCGATGGACGACTCAGCGCCAGACGTTGGCGACGAAGGGTCCTGCTGCGCCGATGCGCCCGCGGCAACAAAAAGTGCCGCAGCAACAGCACCCGCGGCAAACAGTGAACGGCATCGGCTCATGGTGACACTCCTCAAAAGGAAAAGGCCCGTGACCACGCACGGGCCTGCAAGTGTACCAGCGACCTACTAGTGGCGCACATCACCTCAAGTGTTGGCACAGGCAGTGGTGGCACAGGCGTCCCGCCTGTGCCGGGCACGCAGCAAGCCCCGCCATCACGCCGCCAGACCGCACCTGGTGCCGCTGGTGTCGGTCAAGTGACTAAAGACCACTCGCCGCCCGCTACCGACACTTGGGCGAAGCCTCCCAAAGAAAGGTTCGATGCTTTGGCGATCACCCGTGCCGCTGTTACGATGTGCACGTGAACAGCACCTCGCGCAACGCAGAACAAGAAGCCCCATTCGCCGCGGTAGAGCAACTCCGCCAGATCACCGCCGATTTTTGGGAGATTGCTCGAGCTTGGTACGTCTATCGCACGCTCTATGTCACTGTGGGTAACCGGACCCCGGCAGGCCAGAGAGCGGCAGGGGACTTCCTCTACATCAGTGAGGTTGCCATCCTTCAGTTCGTCGTGGTCGGAATCGTAAAACTAACTGAGAACACCGGCAAGAAGCCGTCCTACGCCAACCTCGCGATCGACCGCGTTCTGCGCGCCTACGGGTACGTACAGAAGGACCCTCGCGCAGGACCGCTTTGTAAAGCTAAGAAAGTTCTCGATAGGGCCGCCAAGGAGCTTGACAAGCACCGTAATGAATACATGGCTCACAACGGGTTGGCAGCCGCAAAAAAGCGGGCGTCCGGCGGACGTAATCCTTCTGTCCCGCTGGGGCTCGTGCAGAGCGCAATCGATGCGTTTGACACGGTGGTGATGGAGGTCAGCGAGCTGACCAATGCGGAGTTTTTTAGATTTACTGACGTTCATGATCTCAGCGCGAGGTTGATTGTCGGGAGGCTTCTCGATGCGTTGGCCGTCCCCCCTGAGGAACGTCCTGCACGAATCGAACTGCGGTCACTGCCCTCCGCGTCGGTTTCTCGACGATCGCCCCCTGCGCCTGTAGCAACGGCACACGCGGAATCATCGAAATAGTGAATCGCTCATCCCAGAGAGGCTCCAAGGCCACCCCTTTCGGGCTCTCCGGGCGTGGCGCGCATATCGCGCGGGATCTTCGGCAGCGTAACTCCCCGGTCAGGGAGTCGCCAGATATGTAACCACACACGCGAAACCGCCAGCCCTGCCGCGGACGGCAAGACTGGCGATACACACGCGTTGAATCACACGACTCGAAGACTCAGGCCGTACGCACCATCGGCGCACCCTTGACGATCGGCACCGCCGTCGCCGCCACCACGATCGCCGAGATGCCCACCAGCACATACACGATCCGCGACAGCGCCGACCCTTCCCCGAAAATCGCCGCCACCAGGTTGAAGTTGAACGCGCCCACCAGCCCCCAGTTCAGCGCGCCGACAATCACCAGAACCAACGCCGCGACAAATGCCTGCTTCATGACCAATCTCCTGTAAGGCGCGCGGGGATCAGCACGCGCTGTTAAGTCGCGGGGCTTGCGGGGGCGGATTCGGCGATCGGAACAAAACTGGGCAAAAATACAGGGAACCGTGGGAATCCCGTGCGGAATCATCTGTTGGGCGGGTGCGAGGCCACCTTTGTCGCGCTACTTTGGCCGAGGGGAGAAAGCGTCTTCTCCCTCTTTTGCTTCTTGCCTTGGTCAGTCGGTGGTTGCGAGGCGCGCGGCATCGCGGAGCATGAGGGCGAGGCGGGCCGACCAGTGAGTGAAGACCGCGCGGGAGTCGTGGTAGGGCGCATCCGGGTGGGCGGCGTGCTCATCGCGGCCAAAGTCTGTCTCGATGACGGCGGCGAGTCGCGCCCCGGAGAGTGAGTCCACCACTTCCATCTCGCGCGTGCCGCCGCCGGTGTGCACCTGCCCGCCGCTCATCGTGGAGGCAATCTGCGTGATGGCGGTGCGGATGCGGGCGACCCTGGGCCCGGGCGTCTGCCCCAGCGTGTATTGCCCTGACAGCGCCTGCATGAGTGCTTCCTGCAGCGCGGTGCAGAGTTCATCGGCCTTGGCGGCGTCGATGAGCTCGCCGCGAGTGGTGGCGTGGGCCCGCATGACCGGCTTTTCGACGATGAAGGTGTCGTAGGCGGTGAGGCGGCGGCTGAGCGTGTACCAGCGGTCGGGATGATCCGGGCTGGGGCGCAGGGTTGAGACATCGCCCAGGAAGCCGGATGCGGCCGGCATTGATTCCTTCGCGGGCCGGCCTTGTGCGCACGCGGCGAGCATCAGCAGGGCAGCCGCGAGCGTGGCCGCGAGGGCCGCGCGCAGAGTCCTGACCCGCGGCACCAGCCCCGCACTTCGTTCGAGCATTCGCATGGGGCAACGGTAGCGGGTGCGGCGGATGTGATTCTCTCGCCCTTTTTTCGGTCTTACGCGGCCGAGGCCCGCGCCTTGCCCGTGGCGGTTAGCAGCAGGGCGGCACCCGCACCCACCAACGCGCCGATGGCAAAGACCAGCACCACGAGAAACGCCATCGAGGTCGAACCCTTCGCCACAAGGAAGTTGACCGTCACTTCGTGGCTGTTGACCAACGCAAGGACAATCGCGAGCGCCGTCATCGTCATCACGACGGATAGCAAGAACTTCTTCATAATAATATTCTAGCTCGACTCTGCCCACTCCCCCGCGTACATAGAACGCAATATCTATACCTCTTGTTCGGCAACTCGATCTTCGCCGGTAGGTAGCTGACGGTTCTTTGCATCTGCGTGTTCGCGGTGCCATCACGTTCTTCTCATTTCACTGCCCCGTCTCCCGATCACCAGAATCTTCCACTCTCCCCGCGCCCACCCCGGCCCACCACACCACACCCATCCCCTTCCCCACCAGTTGCTTCCATCCCCACCATTACACCCTTGTTCCACCGCTGTGCGCAATAAGGCGCACCTGCCTTACGCAGCCCTTGCCAACACCCCGCTCGCATGTAACGTGTTCACCATGCCCGTCCTGTCCGCCACATCCCTCACGGTGAACGGCGCACCGCGATCATTCGATCCCACCCCCGCGCAGGCCGCGGCAGTCATCGCCGCCTTTGCCGACCCACACCGCTCCCTCGCCGACATCGCCGCCGAGCACGACACTTCCATCGAGCAGCTCTCCCTGTGGCAGGCCCTGCCGCACGTCCAGGCCTCCCTCGACGCCATCGAAGCATTCGCCGCGCGCCGCATCCGCATGCAATCCGCGCAGGTGCTCCCCCTCGCCATCGCCACCCTCGAAGAGGCGCTCCGCAGCTTCCAGCATGAGGAATCCCGCGTGCTG
>JBBSOF010000066.1:0-12032 GCA_038260025.1 Phycisphaerales bacterium | reverse complement strand
TGCGCTCCAGCTCCGCCCGCTCGACCTCGCTCAGATTCAACGGCGTCCGTGTGCCCATCGCTCGACTCCAGAATACCCGGAGTCGATACGCGCCAACCCTTCAACCGGTTGCGCCCTTGTTCAAGTCAGGACACTAGCGCTTGGAACTGTTGTTGCCCATGCATCGAGCCGCGGAGCGGCGTCCAGCCGGTAGCCCAGGGCGTAAGCCCTGGGTCTGCAGTCACTGACTCATCACGGCTCAGTCAAGCCCCGGAAGGGGCGACACGACATCGGACCCATAGCCCCCGTCCCACCCTCATCGCAAGATACATCACGCGCCGCGCCGGCGCCGTGCCGCCATGACAAACGCCGCGCCCGCAACCCCAACCACCCCCGGCCCCGGCACCTGCACAATCTGCATCCCCGACCACGACCCGCCTTCCAAACCAAAGAGGACCAGGAACGTCAAGGTGCCATCGGTGACATTGAAGGGCAGCGTTGAATGCACCCCAGGTCCCAGGAAACCGGGCCAACTACCGCTGAGGTATGCGTCCCCGCCGTCCTGCCCAAAGAACGCCACAAATCCCAGCGCGGGGTTGAGACCATAGAAAATGACGTTGTACTGCCCGTTGTCCAAGCCGCGGATGGTCAGCACATCTTCCGGGTAGTTTCCCACATACGACGAACCGAGTAAAAGCGCGTCGTCTCCGACGGGACCAACCGGTGGAATCGAGTACGTCGTGAACTCCGCCGGCACAAAGTTGCCTACCCCCGTCAACGTCCCATCCAGCCCGCGCAACTGCATTGGCGCCGCATCGCTAACGAGATTCCAGTGCCCCGCAGGCCCGACCGCCCCATAGGACGAATCCGGCACCGCGCCCCCTGCGGGGCCGAAGCGCAGGTTGATCGACTGCCCGGATGACACAGCCGCGGCCGCCAGCATCGTCACACCCACCAGCCATGTCCGCTTCATTTAAGTGCTCCCGAGCGCCTGTCCACCATCGTCCCCAAGTGCTTCAACATACAACATCCCCCGCCCAAGTCCACCAATCCCCGGCATTCCCCATACCCACCCCCGCCACGTTACCCTTCGCCCGTGCCCGAGCCCGCCCTCCAGCTCACAACCCCCCTCGACCAACTCCGCGCCATCACCGAGCGGCAGGTCAACCTCCTCCGCCCCCTGGGCATCACGCGCCTCGGCCACCTCATCGCCCACCTCCCCATGCGCCACGAACGCATCGAGGCCGAAACCCGCGTCAAAGACCTCATCCCCGGCCAGATCGTCTCCGCCCGCGGCCAGATCACCGCCACCCGCCCCATCCGCTCCGGCAGCCGCCCCCGCCTCGAAGCCGTCCTCATGGACGAGTCCGGCCGCCTTGACCTCGTCTTCTTCAATGCCCCCTTCTGGCGCATCGAGCAGCTCCGCCCCGGCGTCCGCGTCCGCGTGCAGGGCACCGCCAAGACCCGCGGCCCCGGCCTTCAGATGGCCAACCCCAAGGTCGAAGTCCTCAAGGACCAGTCCGGCGAGCCCGGCCTCTCCGATGAGCGCGTCCGCCCCGTCTACCCCGCCAGCGAGGACCTCAAAAGCCCCGAGATCGAGAAGATCATCGCAAAGGTCCTCGCCGATGCCCTCCCGCTCTTGCACGACCACCTTCCCGATGACTTCCGCAAAGACCGCGGCATGCCCACCCTCTCCGATGCCTACCGCATGCAGCACGCCCCCGAGTCCCTCGAAGAGACCGGCATCTCCCGCCGCCGCCTCGCCTACGACGAGCTGCTCATGCTCCAGATCGGCGTGCAGATCAAGCGTGCCCACCTGCGCGAAACCCTCAAGGCCCCCGCCCTCAAGTTCAACGCCGCCATCGACAAGCACATCCGCGAGAGGCTCCCCTTCGCCCTCACGCCCGGCCAGGAAACCGTCGTCCGCGAGCTGGCCCAGGACCTTTCCAGCCCCGTCCCCACCAACCGCCTCATCCAGGGCGATGTCGGCTCGGGAAAAACCCTCGTCGCCCTCTACGCCATGCTGATGGCCGTCGCCTCGCAGCGTCAGGCCAGCCTCATGGCGCCCACCGAACTCCTCGCCGAGCAGCACCTGGCCTCCATCACCCGCATGCTCGCCGGCTCGCGCGTCCGCGTCGAGCTCCTCACCGGCAGCACCCCCCGCGCCGACCGCGACTCCATCCTCACGCGCCTCGCCGCGGGCGACATCGACATCCTCATCGGCACGCACGCGCTCCTCACCGAGTCTGTCCAGTTCAAGAGCCTCAGCGTGGCCGTCATCGACGAGCAGCACCGCTTCGGTGTCCACCAGCGCGCTGCCCTCCGCGAGAAAGCCAGCGACGGCGCCACCACGCCCCACGTCGTCGTCATGACCGCCACGCCAATCCCCCGCACCCTCGCCATCACGCTCTTCGGCGACCTCGACATCTCCTCCATCCGCGGGCTCCCACCCGGCCGCCAGCCCATCTCCACGCACATCGTCGATACCCCTCAGCGCGATGGCGTCTTCCAGCTCCTCGCCCAGCGCATCGCAGAAGGTGAGCAGGCCTACATCGTCGCGCCCGCCATCGACCCATCCTACCCCGAAGCAGCCGACCTGACCCCCGGCGGCCCCCTGCGCGATGTCCGCACCCTCGCCAAAGAAATCGAAGACCGCTGGATGCCCGGCCGACGCATCGCCGTGATCCACGGCCAGCTCTCCCGCGCCACCCGCGAGGCCGTCATGGAGCGCTTCCGCCTCGGCAAGGTTGATGTGCTCGTCGCCACCACCGTCATCGAGGTCGGCGTCGATGTCCCCAACGCCACCGTCATGGTCGTCGAGCAGGCCGACCGCTTCGGCCTCGCCCAGCTCCACCAGCTCCGCGGCCGCGTCGGCCGCGGCAGCAAACCCTCCGCCTGCTACCTCATCGCCGACGCCCTCACCGAGATCGCCCGCCAGCGACTCACCGTCATGGAGCACACCACCGACGGCTTCGTGCTTGCCGAGAAAGACCTGGAAATCCGCGGCCCCGGCGAGGTCTTCGGCTCCCGCCAGTCCGGCCTGCCGCCCTTCAAGGTCGCCGACATCATGCGCGACCGCGAGCTGCTCGCCATGGCCCGCCGCGATGCAGGCGACTGGGTGAAATCAAGCCCCGCCATGGCCCGCCCGCACGACCAGCTCATCTTCCGCCGCCTCATTAAAGCCTTCGGCAAGGAACTCGGCCTGGCGGATGTCGGCTGACAAAGGGAACGTGCGCGAGGTGGTGAAGCCCCTGCAAAGCGGCCAGTTCACAGCATCCCGGCGAACTCATCCACCGAAAGCCCCATGTCTTCGATGATGCCGCGAAGGGTGCCGGGTTTGAGGTCCTTCCCCTTGTGAACCGGAACTACGACCCGCCGTCGGTCCGACGACCGCAGGTACACCGCGTGACTTCCCTTCTGGCGATCAAACACGAATCCCAGCTTCTCCACGATGCGGATCACATCGCGCGCCGGCACCACCGGCAGCTTGCTCATACAGAAACCTCAACCGGCGCGAAGAGCATGTCCTCCCGGGGTGGGTTCTCACCATGTGCCGCGAGGCTTTCGAGGTACACCTCGATGGCTTCCCGCACGTTGGTCATGGCTTCATCGAGCGTGTCGCCCTGCGAGTGACACCCTGGCAAGGCAGGGCAGGATGCATGAAAGCCGCCGTCGGATTCACGGTCCAAGATCACGGTGTAGCGGTGTGTGCTCATACGTCAATCTCCGGTCTGGCGTGACTCTCGCGGCAATCTCACGGAATCCTACGACTCCCCAGCCTCAATCTGAATCCCCGCCAGCGCAGTCATCGGGTCGGGCGCGAACCGGAATATCTTCTCCAGCCCCGTGATCATGAACACCGACCACAGCTCATCCTTCACAGAGCACAGCTTCAGCAGCCGCTTGTGCGCCTCCAGCTGCTTGCGCAGCCGCAGCAGCTGCGCCAGGTTCGAGCTGTTCACATAGCTCACCGCGGCAAAGTTCAGCACCACATGCGGCACATGCTCGTGATGATCCGCGATGCGCTGAAGGATCGTCCCCAGCTCATCCGAGAACGCCGGCTCATCCGCCAGTTCCGCGATCACAATGTTGTCTGACCAGTCGGTGGACATGGTGTCAGTGTACCGATTTTGGGGCGAGCGATTCCGCTCCCCGTCACTCCGCGGCCTCAGCATCCCCTTCCGCCTCAACCTTGCCCTCGCCCTCCGGCACCCGTGCCGCGGCAACCACCTCGTCGCCCTCGTTCAGCCCCACGACCTTCACACCCTGCGTGCCCCGCCCGCACTCGCGGATAGTCGCCACGCTGGTCCGTACAAGCTGGCCCCCCCGCGTGATGACCACGACGTCATCGCCCGTCATCACGCCCAGGCTCGCCACGCTCCGCCCGTTCTTATCCGTGAGCTTGATGTCCGCCCGGCCCTTGCCGCCGCGGCTCTGGCTCCGCATCTTGCCGCTCTCGGGCTGCACGCGGTACTCATCAATCTGCGTCCGCTTGCCAAAGCCCTTGTCGGTGATCGTCAGCAGGCACATCGACGCATCCGCCGTGACCGTGTATTCCGCATCCTCCGCGTCCGCCACCATCGGCACCTTGATCACGCCGATGACCTCATCGCCCTCCGCGAGATCAATACCCTTGACGCCCGCCGCGGCACGGCCCATGTCCCGGGCATCCTGCTCGTTGAAGCGGATCGCCTGCCCGCTGGCCGTGGCCAGCAGCAGGTCGTCGTTGCCGTCCGTCAGCGTCACATCCAGCAGGCTGTCGCCCTCCTTCAGGCCCACCGCGATCAGCCCCGAGCGGCCGACGTTGGCATAAGCCTTGAGCGCGGTGCGCTTCACGATGCCGCCCTTGCTCACGAACGTCAGGAAGTCGCTGCCGCTCTCGAAGTTCTTGACCGCCAGGTACGCGCACGTCCGCTCCTTGGGCTTCAGGTCGATCAGGTTGACGATCGCCCGGCCCGCCGAGGTGCGGCTCATCTCAGGGATCTCAAACACCTTGATCTTGAACACCCGCCCCGTGTCGGTAAAGCACAGCAGGTCATCGTGCGTGCTCGCCACGAACAGGTGCTCCACGAAGTCATCTTCCTTTGAGTCGCTGGCGCGGATGCCTTTGCCGCCGCGCGCCTGCTGCCGGTACGTGTCCAGCGGAACCCGCTTCACATACCCGTGGTGGCTGATGGTCAACGCCACATCCGTGACGGGGATCAGGTCCGCGATCAGGATGTCCGTGTCAGCATCGTCAATCTGCGTCAGCCGCGGCGATGCGTACCGCGCCCGCATCTCCTCGCAGTCCGCCTTGATCATCCCCAGCACCCGCTCGCGGCTGGCCAGGATCGTCTCGTACTCCTCAATCTCGTTCAAAACCCCCGCATACTCACCGACGAGCCGCTCGATCTCCAGCCCCACCAGCTGCAACAGGCGCATCCCGCCGATGGTCTCGGCCTGAATCCGCGTCAGCGCCATGCCGCCCGCGGCATCGCCCGCCCGCACCCGGTCCATCAACTTTTTCGGGATTTTTGCCGCGAACGGGTGCCCCGCGGGGATCTGGAACCGCCGCTCCATCAGCCGCTGGATCGCCTCCTCGCGCGTGGACGAAGCCCGGATCTCGCGGATCACCTCGTCAATATCGCTGACGGCATAGATCATGCCCTCCAGCACATGGGCCCGCTTCTTCGCCGTCCGCAGCAGGTGCTCCGTCCGCCGCCGGATGACATCGACCCGGTGGGCGATGTACAGCGTCATCATCTCCTTGAGGCCCAGCGTCCGCGGCTGGCGATTCACCAGCGCGATATTAATGATCGAAAACGTCTGCTGCAGCGGCGTGAACTCGTACAGTTGCTTCTCGACCACCCGCGGGTCCGCCCCGCGCTTGAGCTCAATCACGATCCGCGTCTGCGCCTCGCGCCCCGACTCGTTGCGGACATCGCTGACTTCCTGGATCCGCTCTTCCTTCACTGCCTCGACGATCCACTCCACCAGCCCGATCTGCGCCAGCATGTAGGGGATCGAATCGATGACGATCTGCTGGCGGTCCTTCGCCAGGTCCTCGACGTGCATGGTGCCGCGCACGGTCACCTTGCCGCGCCCGCTGTGGTACGCCTCGACAATGCCCCGCCGCCCGTGCAGCACGCCGCCGGTGGGGAAGTCGGGCCCCTTGATGCCCTGCCGCACGATGCTGCCATCCTCGGCCACCACATCACGCATCAGCTCATCCAGCGTGATCGCATCGTTCTCGATGATGCGGATGATCGAGTCCAGCACTTCCGTCGGGTTCTGCGGCGGCAGGCTCGTCGCCATCCCCACCGCG
This sequence comes from Phycisphaerales bacterium, assembly GCA_038260025.1. Lineage (GTDB taxonomy): Bacteria > Planctomycetota > Phycisphaerae > Phycisphaerales > UBA1924 > JAEYTB01. The sequence continues at coordinate 5,749 of JBBSOF010000066.1, read as the reverse complement.
ATACCCACGCCGCCGTTGATGAGCAGATTGGGGAACTTGCCCGGCAGCACCAGCGGCTCCACCAGGCGGTCGTCATAGTTCGGCTGGAAATCAACCGTGCCCAGGTCCAGGTCCGCCAGCATGTCCACCGTGGCGTGCGTCATCCGCGCTTCGGTGTACCGCATGGCAGCGGGGGGGTCGCCCTCGATCGAGCCGAAGTTGCCCTGCGGATCAACCAACTGCACCCGCATGCGCCACCGCTGCGCCATGTTCACCAGCGTCGGATAGATCACGCCCTCGCCGTGAGGGTGATAGTTGCCCGATGTGTCGCCCGCGATCTTCGCGCACTTGATGTGCTTGCGCCCCGGGCGCAGGTTCAGGTCGTTCATCGCCACCAGGATGCGCCGCTGGCTGGGCTTGAGCCCATCGCGTACATCCGGCAGCGCGCGGTCCATGATCGTGGACATCGCGTACGTGAGGTAGCTGTCCTTCAGCTCCCGCTGAATATCCAGTTCAACGATGCGCCCGTGCTCACCAAACTCGCCGTACGCGGTGCCGCCGGGAGGACCCCCGGCCGAGCCCTTTCCCCCGTTCCCTGAAGGCACTTCCTCGTTCGCATCCAACCCCTGCGCAGGCACATCAGACATGCAGTTTCGCTCCAGAAAAGGCGGCTCCCGATCATAGGCGGGAGGACCATTTTTGTCGCTTGTTCAGCCCGCTTTGGCGGCTCTGGCGGGCATGTATTTGACCGCTGAAATCAGGCCGCCCGCCGCTATTTCCGCTCCCCCAGTTCCCGCACGGTCTCCAGCACCTCGCACACCGTCCATAGCGTCATCGCCGTCGCTTCCACCGGTTGCCGCTGGTCCCACAGGCTGCTCCGCACGCCCCCGCGGCCGACCGCCGCGGCATACCCCGAATAGTGATCAACCGACAACTGCCGCAGGAACCGCACCGCCCGCAGCAGGTTCCCCAGGTCGCGGAGCGCTTCCTCCGTGCTGGTCACGCGCTCATCACGGTTCATCTGCGCCAGAAGCAGTACCGGCCGCACCGTCTGCCATGTCGGCAGGGGGTTCCGCGCGGAAGTAAACACGATTCCGCCCACCAGGTCCGGCGCCTCAGCACTCGCATCCTCATCCGTCAGTTGATGCTTCCACACCTGCGCCCGCAGATCGCGCAGCGCCGCCGCCGCTTCAACCTTTGGCCGCGCTAGCTCCGCCATCCCCAGCCACGGCATCTGCGCCACCAGCCGCGCTGGCGGCGTATCACGATAAATGCTCGCCATCGCGCCCGCCGCCCGCGCCGCCCGCACACCCTTCTCCATCTCATCCAGGCCGGGCGACTGGGATTCCAGCACCAGCGCCAGCGCGATTAGCCCCCGCGAAGCCTCCGGCAACTCCGCCATCCATCCTGTTTCCGCATCGTACGCCGTGGCCAGCACCCCGCCGATGCGGGCCCGGTCGGTCGCCGCCGCCTCCACGTCGCCGACCTGCGCCGCCGCCACCACCCACGCCGCGGCAGCCACCGCCTCATCCCCCGCCGCAGGCGCGGTCTGCCGCAGCAGCTCCTCCGCAAGTGAAGGTTCCGGGCCATGCGTCATCATCACCCGCGCATACCGCGCCAGCGCGGCCGCCGTCATCACCTCATCAAGCAAGGGCGATGCAGTCTCCTCGTACCGCCCCTGAAACGGCAGCACGATGCCCCGCACCGACAAGCGTCCCTGATCCCGCTCGATTCGCGTCCGCAGGTTCGAGGCAAGCAATGCTGCAAACCGCTCCAGCCCCCCCCGATCGAGCGCTGACATCTCAACGACCTTGCCGCCCCGGAAGAGGAACGCCGGCGCCCCCGCGTCGCCCACTTGGGCCACGTGCGCCACACGGAACCTGTAGAACACCGCCCCCTGCGTCTTCGCCAGCGCGCCCGGCTGCCCACGCGGGTCCGTCCGCACCGCCAGCGTCGGGTCGCCGCTGGTCTCCGAGATTGCCGAGGTCAGCGACTCTGAGGGCGACATATTCATCACCAGCATCGCCGCGGGGAACACCCCGCCAACCTTCTCCCCCAGCCGCACCGCCACCCCATCCAGCCCCGGCTGTAGCTGCGTATCGACATCCACAAACAGCGCGGGCTGAATCGGGATCAGCGGCCCCGCCAGTTCCACACTGATGCGGAGCAGCCCGGCGGCCTTGTGCAGATGCTCCTGCGCCAGCGCATCGCGACCCACCAGCAGCTTGTCGCGCGACTGCGCCAACGCCGCGCGCGTCGCTTCCGCTACCGCGCCAGGCCCCGCCGAGAAGCTCACGCCCCGCCCGATGATCAGCTGTTCCTGTCGCAACGTGACTGCCGCGCCGCCCATGCGTTCGAGCCCGCGCAGCGACGCCTGCGGCGGCACCTCCCACGCCCGCACCCACGACTCCACCGCCTCGTACGCCGCCATCGAAGCATCGGGCGCGGGGGGGCTGAGGTCGAGCGGCGCAGCCCGCGGGGGGGCCAAAAGGGGCTGCGCGCTGCACACGCCGACGGCGGTTGCGACCACGCACAGTGCCAATAACCAGAGCCTTGTCATGCGCACATGGACCTCCAGGCCCCGAGTGTACCGATCCGTCCCAGAAAAGCGGGCGTTGGGCTAAAGCGCGATTCGGGGCTTGCTTTTGTGACCAAACTGGGGCATCTTCCCTCAAGCAGCGTCTCGCACAACCAAAGACCAGGGGATTGACCATGATGATGCTCATCACGCTCACAGACAGCCGCAAGAAGGTCGCACTGCTCTGCCTGCTCAGCTTCCTCGCCCTGTGCTGAAAAGAGCCCGTGGCAGATATACGCCGCGGCCGGGCTGGCCGGACTCGCGCAATCTGTAAAAGCCAATCTGTAAAAGCCAATCTGGAAAGCCAATCTGAAAAGAAAGAGGCCCGGGCTTTCACCCGGGCCTCGTCGCGTTGTTTATCCGGCCGGCCGCTTACTGGAAGCGGATCTTGTCGGTACCCATGGCATCGTGATCGTCCATACCGCCGCGGGTGGGCAGGTTGCCGCCGCGGTCCTTCTTGGCCTCGCCGGGTGTGCCACCGGCTGCCGCGTCGGCGCCGCTGGTGTCGCCCCACTGGGCCCGCTTGAGGGACAGGCCGATCTTGCGGTCGGCGCGGTCGACGCGGAGGATCTTGACGTCGATCTCATCGCCGGGCTTGACGACATCCTGCGGGTTCTCGACCTTGTGGTCGGCCAGCTCGGAGATGTGCAGCAGGCCCTCGAGCTCCTGCTCGAGCTCGACGAAGACGCCGAAGTTGGTGATCTTCGTGACTTGGCCGCGGACGACCATGCCGGGCTTGTAGTGCTCGGGGATGGCGTTGAGCCACGGGTCCTCGGTGAGCTGCTTCTGGCCCAGGCTGATGCGCTGCTTGTCGCGGTCGACCTCGAGCACGACGCACTTGACGCTGTCGCCCTTCTTGAGCAGCTCGTTGGGGTGCGTGACCTTCTTGGTCCACGACATGTCGCTGATGTGCAGCAGGCCGTCGATGCCGGGCTCGATCTCGACGAACGCGCCGTAGTTGGCGAGGTTGCGGACCTTGCCCTCGATCATCGTGCCGGGGGGGTACTTCTCGCCCACCAGCTCCCAGGGGTTGACCTCGGTCTGCTTCATGCCGAGGCTGATTTCCTGCTTGTCCTTGTTGATCTCAAGCACAACCACATCAACTTCCTGCCCGGGCTGCACCATCTCGCTGGGGTGGTTGACGCGGCGGGTCCATGACATCTCGGAGATGTGCACGAGGCCCTCGATGCCGTCTTCCAGCCGCACGAACGCGCCGTAGGACATGATGTTGACGACCGCGCCGTTGACGCGGCTGCCCACGGGGAACTTCTTCTCGATCTCTTCCCAGGGGCTCGCCTCGCGCTGCTTGAGGCCCAGCGCGATCTTCTCCTTCTCGCGGTCGATATTGAGAACCTTGACCTCGACCTTCTGGTCGATCTTGAGCACCTCGCTGGGGTGGTTGATGCGGCTCCACGACATGTCAGTGATGTGCAGGAGGCCGTCGATGCCGCCCAAGTCGACGAACGCGCCGAAGTCGGCGATGTTCTTGACCGTGCCGTTGACGATGTCGCCCTCCTTGAGGGTCTCGAGCAGGCGCTTCTTGGCAGAGTCGCGCTCATTCTCGATGAGCTTGCGGCGGCTGATGACGATGTTGCGGCGCTCGAGGTCGATCTTGAGGATCTCGGCGCGGACCTTGCGGCCCATGTACTCGCCGATCTCGCCGGGGCGGCGGATGTCCACCTGCGACGCGGGCAGGAACACCGGCACGCCGATGTCCACCAGCAGCCCGCCCTTGATCTTGCGGGTGACGATGCCCTCGACGACGTCGCCTTCCTTGGTCGTGTCCACGATCCGCTGCCAGGAAAGCATGCGGTCGGCCTTGCGCTTGGAGAGCTGGATCAGCCCGCCCTCGCCCTCAAGGCCTTCGAGCAGCACTTCGATGATCTCGCCGGGGCGAACCTCGACGCCTTCAAACTCTTCCTTGGGGATCAGGCCCTCGCTCTTGAGGCCGACTTCCACCACCACATCATCGCCGGCGAAGCCGATGACCTTGCCCTTGATGAGCTTGCCGGGGATCAGGTCCGCGATCTGATCCTTGAGCAGCGAGTCCATGTACATTCCGGACTCGGCCTTGGCCATGTCCGCGCCGTAGGCATCGCGCAGCATGGCGCTCGCCTCATCGTCCGCAAGCCCAAGAGAAGCAATCAGCGTTTCATCGATCATGGAGACAGTTTCCTTCGTGACCCGCTCGCCGGACCTTCGCCACACGGACGTGAGTTGGAGAGGCGGGTAGGGCCGACGCTGCCGCGCGGTGGGTGCGGCAACCCTTCAGCCCGGGCCCGTGAGAGGCCCTGCCCCTGCGGGGCGGCTCGTGGTTGATTCGTCTGCCGCCCCCGCCAACACGGGGAAAACTCGCGGCAACCCAGGCCCACCGAGACCCAGGGGAAGAAGGGTACGCAGGTGGGCATGGGTGGGCCACCGGGTTTTCACCTGCCAGGACACGGAAAACGGCCTTTTTGTGCCGCCGACCACACCCGTGCCACAGACCACTCCCCGTGCCACCAACCACGGCTTTGCGCGGTCGCTGCGGTCATCTCTCCGCACCCGTTGCTCAGTGATTCCCTCCGAAGCAGGTAGCACGACCGTAAGGGAGTGCACACGGTCATCTCTCACCACCCCTCGCGCACCCACGCCCCCGCTCGGTCGGTGCGCTTCAAGTGCCACTGACCTTTCTGAAGGTCAGTGCCGACCATCCCTACGCATCCGTCTCGCTCTTCCCCACCCCCAACCACCCCCGTGCGCACACCCCACCCCCCACAACCCACTCCCACCCCTGCCCACCCCAACATTTTCTTTCCTCCCACATTCCCAGCACCAAACCCACCATCACCCTTCTTCCCCCGCTCCCAGCGCGCGCACAACCGCGCCCCTCCACCCCTTCTGTGGAGGCCCACCATGTTTTCCGAATCTCAGTACGACGACCTCGCCGAAGCCCTCGCCGCCAACACCCCGCCCGCTGAACTGACCAAGCGATTCAGCATTTCTCTCACCGCCCTCGCCACGGTCACCGACTCCCCACCCATCCAGTCCCGCCTCGAGCGCCTCCTCAAACTACAGCGACTGTACGACGAGGCGGCGTTACGCGAGGAACTCCGCGAAGCCCTCAAAGACCTCCGCACCCTCCGCCAGAACGCGTCCACCCCCACCGAGCACCGCCTCACCATCAGCACCCTGCTGCGCCTGCGCATCCCC
>JBBSOF010000065.1:0-12584 GCA_038260025.1 Phycisphaerales bacterium | reverse complement strand
GCCCAGCGGCTGCGCCCCCGGACCGGCGGTGGTCGCTGCGAGCGAAGGAGCGCCGGCGATCGCCAGAACGAGGCAGATGCCTGCCGCGGCAACGACCGGGCTCAACATCATGCGGCTGCGTTTGGCGGCGGGGTTCGTCATGCGATTCGCCTGCGGGGTCGGCGTGGGCGGGGCATGCCCCGTCCGACCCCCCTGAACAGTCTACTCGATATTCTGAGCCTGTTCCTTGATCCGATCAATAGCGCCCTTGATTTCCACGGTGGAACGGGAAATCGCGGCATCGGGGCTCTTGCTGGCGATGGTGTTGGCCTCCCGGAGCATCTCCTGGGCGAGGAAATCCAGCGTCCGGCCAATGGGCTTGCCGTCGGTGGAGGCGATCAGGGAGCCGAACTGGTCCATGTGGGCGCTCAGCCGCTTGATCTCCTCGGCGATATCCGTCCGCTCGGCGTAGACCGCGATCTCGCGGATGAGGTCGGAGGTCTCGACGGTGGCGTCGGCCTGCTTGAACATGGACTCGATGCGGGTCTTGAGCCGCAGCTGGTAGTCCGCGACGACGCCGGGGGCACGCTCGGCGATCAGGGCCAGACGCTCGGAGATGTAGTTCTTGTGGTCGCTCAAGTCTTCGACCAGCACCTTGCCCTCGCGCTGACGCATGGCGAGCAGGTTTGCCGCGGCTTTGTCGAGCAGGGGGAGGAACGTCTTGCGGGCGATCTCCAGGCGGTCTTCCTCGTCCGCGGCTGGCTGAAGGACGCCGGGGAGGGCGAGCAGCTGCGTGGGGTCGAGCTTGATCGCGCCGCTCTTGACCTGCGGCAGCGCTTCGAGCTGGGCGAGGTAGCGGTCAAGCGCCTGCGTATTGATGGTGTGCGCGGCCGAGGCCGAGGCATCCGTGCTGCGGGCGGTGAGGGTGACGGTACCGCGGGACACCTTCTCGCGCAGGCGGGCTTCCATCTCCGACTCGAGCCCCTGGAGGGACTCGGCGAGCCGGATGGTGGCCTTGAAGTACTTGTTATTGAGGGACCGGACCTCGACAAAGTAGTGAACGCCGTCGATCGTCGCGGAGGCGTCGCCGTATCCCGTCATGCTCCTGACCACGATTGAAACTCCGGAAGGCAACTAGCGGGGTGCGGTCTCAGGGGCAGGCTGCGGGGCGGGCGTGGGCTGGCTGGGCGCGGGCTCGCCGGTGGCGGGCTGTGCGGGTGCCGGCTGAGCCGGAACAGGCGCGGACGGTGTGACCTGGTTTGTCGGCGGCGTGACCGGTGGGGTTGCAGCCGGGTTGGCAGCCGGTTCTGCGGGCGCGGCAGACTCGTCCGTCTCACTCTGGGTCTGCGGTGCCGCGTTGGCCTGGGGCTTCGAGGCATAGTTCAGCATGATCGCGAAGCCGAGATACACCACGAAGATGATGATGGTGAAGATGGTCAGGGCGTCGCCGGTCTTGGTGCCGAAGGCCGTCTGGCCCGAGCCGGACCCGCCGCCACCGAACGCGCTCGCCAGCCCGCCGCCCTGTGGCTTCTGGATCAGCACCGTCAGGACCATCAGCATGCACACGGCAAGAAACCCGACCGTGAAAATGCTCGTAGCCCATGGGGCCCATGCGAAGAAAGCCGTCAAACCCAGCAGCAGTGACATCGAAACCCTTTCAGAACCCAGCCCGGGAGGGGAGGGGGGGAAGTCTAGGTGGCCGGTTTCGCGGTGGCGGGCCCTGGCGGCCTTTCCCGGGGCATTCCAGTAGCATCGCGTTCTGTGGTACTGCCTAGGGCAAGATTGGCGGGACGATACGGCGCCTGGCCGGAATGTTCGGCGCTGGCATTGATCGCCTCCGCTCATGCGGCCGTGGCCCTTTGGTCGCCCCTTCTGGTGACCCCCGATGGACTGGACTACCTCCAGGGAGCGTTCACTCTCGCCCACGGCGGGGGTTTCGGTGATGTTGTTCCCTACAAAGCGCCCGGCCTGACGGTGTTGCTCGCAGGATTGATGTGGGTCACGCATGCCTATTTCCCCCTGCTGCATGGGCTTCAGGCACTGCTAGGGCTGGTCACCGTGGTCATGGCGTGGGGGCTGCTCCGCCCGATCGGGCGGTGGCGGGCCCTGGCTGGCGCGGTGGCAGTCGGGCTTCATCCGGTGCTGCTGATGTACGAGGGCTACCTGCTCCGCGAGAGTCTTGCGGCGTTCCTGCTGACGTTGATCGGCTGGCTGCTGTTGCGCGGCAGGAGGGAACAGGGAGCCGGATGGGCGGGGTGGAAGTGGACTATCGCGACCGGTGCCGCGTGCGGGGCGCTGGCTCTGCTGCGTGAGAACGGGCCTGTCACGGTCGGGGTTGTCGCGGTGTTGTCGGGGCTGCTCTGCCCTTACCCGTATCCGCGCCGTGTCTGGATGGGAGTGGCAAGGGGCTGTTGTGTGCTGAGCGTGGCGGTGGCCGTGCTGCTGCCGTGGGGCTGGCATCTGCACACGACGCATGGCGTGATCGGTGTGACCGTTCCCAAGCTCCAGTTCAATCGGGTGGTCAACGCGTGGTGGGCTGGGCTTCTTGATGGCACGGAACTGAATGGCCTGGGCCGCGGCAAATCAGACTACGCATACGTCGCGCGGGCTCTTGTTCTGACACATGCGGGCGGGCCGGGCGGGGAGGCGACTCCGGCAGACACCGTGGTGTGGTGGATGACCAACCAGCCGCGCGAACTGGAGGATTTGTGCAAGGAACTGATAGACACCGCATCGGCCCGCAGGCCAGCCAAGCTGTGGGCCTGCCGCGCCGACGCCATTGCGGGGCTGATGGGCGTGTGGAGCGTGAAGAATCCCGCGGCACGCACCGATGCGTTCAACGCGCGTGCCCTCATGGGCGAATCGCGGTGGACCACGAACTACCTCTTTGATGTTGAGGGGCTGCTGACCCTGTCTCGCTTCAAAGACAGGGAGCAGCCCCTGCGGGCCGTGCTGGCAGACACGCGAGCGCCGTTGCGGACTCTTCCAGACAGCGGGCGGGCAGGTCTCGTGAGGGGCTGGTGGCGGGTGTTTGAGGTGCTGCGGTTTGTCTTCGGCTGGGGGTTCCTGCTCGGGGTGGCGGCGGCGGCAATCCGTCGCGAGTGGGTCATGGCGGCGATTGGCGCGGTGGTGCTGCTGAACCTCGGCGGTGCGGCGTGGGTGGCGCTCACGCCCATCGACCGGTTTGCCGCGCCGTTCATACCGCTGATGGTGGTTGTCGCGGCGTTTGGGGCGGGAGAGGTTCTCGCCTGGCGGCCGCGTGGAAGGCGGGCCATGGGTGCCTCTGATCGCCTCCAACCAGGGGTTGATCGTGCCGCTGAGGGTCCACCTATGATCGGGTGATCTTTGACAACTGGGGCCGAACTGGTTTCGACCGAGCAGGGAAGGCTCGGCGTGGCGCGTCGAGGAGCATGCGGGCCTCGTAAAAAGCATGCAACACATTAATTGCTAACCGCAATTACGCTCTCGCGGCCTAATACTGGCCGCACGGACGATGTTGAACGCCTGATACGGCGTCGTACGTAAATATCAGGCTGGTCGGTGCTTGCCGCCTTCGGGGGCCCCGATGAGAAAACACCGGAGGCTGCGCCCTCGCGCAGACTGCTGATGGCCGTCGCGGGGGAAGAGGATAAACCACCAGACACACGCGTAGAGGCGCCGAGCTGACTGTCCCGGGACGGGGGTTCGATTCCCCCCGGCTCCATTTTTTTTGTTTTAGCGCCTTGGGTTCACCCGGGGCACGCGTAAAACGCCCTGATTCAACCGGGCTTTACGCACCGTTCACTGTGGCGCGGTATCTGTATTCGCGTACCTCTCAGGTAGCGGGCTTTCATGCGGCACAGGGCGGGCTGAGTTTTGCCCGCTGCTTCGAGCGACTCGTTTTACAGGACCTGATCAACGGTGCGTGCCGCTTCACGGCACTCCACGCGGTTCTTGAATCCATGTGGTTCGTTCTCATGGCAGAGTCTTCCATTGAACATCACCGGCAGGCTTTGGGCGGTGACGGTTTGCCGCGGGGTGACCAGAGCGGCCCTGAACCACTGACGCTCTGCGATCGTGAGGCGATCCGAACCCCCGCGGGCATCCAGCCGCACGGGTTTCTGCTGGTCTTGGATGATTCATCGCACCGTGTTGTCCAGATGAGTGACAACGCACCGGGGTTGCTGGGCATCGACAACCTGATTGGCGAACCGCTGAGTTCAGTCGTGCCTGAGGAGGCGCGGCCGCTTCTTGAGCAGGCCTTGCGTGGGACAGGCCTTGACGATCTGCCCGCGCAGATCTGCACGGTTGAGGCGGGTCCCGCCGCGGCGTTGGCGTGGTACAGCCTGATCGCCCACCGCCATGCGGGCATGCTCATCCTCGAGTTTGAGGAGGCGGCCAGCCACAATGATTTCAACTTTCAGACCGTGTATTCACTCGCGCAGGGGTTTGTGCGCCGCTTGCAGGAAGCAGACAGCATTGATGCCCTGATGTCCATCACCGCGGCAGAGGTGCGCCGCCTGACGGGTTTCAACCGCGCGCTGATCTACCGCTTCGATGAAGAAGCCAACGGGCTGGTGGTTGGAGAGTCGGGCAACGGCGTGCTCCCTTCGTACCTGGGCCGATGGTTCCCAGCGAGCGATATCCCCCGCCAGGCCCGCCAGTTGTACGAGGTGAACCGCCTGCGCCTTGTTCCCGATGCCGCGTATACGCCGGTCCCGATCTCGCCCGCGCTCAGCCCACGCACCGGCACGCCGCTCGACATGACCCACTGCGTGCTGCGCAGCGTCTCTCCGGTACACCGCGCCTACATGCGGAACATGGGCACAGCGGCGTCCATGTCCGTCTCTGTCATGCGCGCCGGCCGCCTGTGGGGATTGATCTCCTGCCACCACTCCACGCCCCATCATGTGCCCCACGAGGTGCGTTCGGCGTGCGATTTTCTCGCGCAGGTGTTCGCTCTGCAGTTGGAAGCGCGCGAGCAGCAGGAAGACTTTGAGCTGCGCGTCCGATCGAAGGACTTCCATGCGGCCATCCTGAGTTCCATGAACCGTGAGGAGTCGGTGATCCGCGGGATTGAGCAGGCGGAGCACCCTCTGCTGAACCTGGTGTGCGGTGATGGCGCGGCCCTGGTCATCGGCGAAGAGGTGCGGCTGTTTGGGGACGCCCCCACCACTCGCGATGTGTCTGCGATTGCGCAATGGTTCGCGGCAGAGATCCGCCGCGATGTACACGCTACCGAGTCGCTCCCCGACAGCCTCAGGTCACGCCTGGAGCGGCCCGATGCCGCGTGCGGCGTGCTGGCGGTGTCCCTTTCGCCCCTGCGCCGCAGCGCGCTGCTGTGGTTCAGGCAGGAAACTGTTCAACAGATCATGTGGGCGGGCCGACCCGCTGCGCATGACGCGGAGGGCATGAGCCGCACCTTTGAGCCGTGGACCGACACGGTGCATGGGCGCGCGCGGGCGTGGAAGCCGGCCGAGAAGGCGGCTGCCGCGGGGCTGCGCACGGTGCTCATGGCAAGCATGCTGCGCGATGCGGAGGAGCTGGCAGCCTTGCAGCGGCGGGCAGCAAACGAGGCGCTGCGCGTGAGTGAGCAGCGGCTGCGCCTGGCGGTTGATGCCTCGCCCATCCTGCTGCTGACCACCGATGCCGAGTTGCGTTGCACCTGGATCGGAAAAGGGCACGCACAGCTGGCGCCTTCCCGCGTTCTGGGCCGTCGCCTCGATGACATTGTGGAGCCGGCCCGGGTTGCCGAGCTCACGGCCCTGATGCGGCGGGTGCTGGAGACTGCCAAGCCCGAGCGGGCGATCGTCACGCTGCGCCTGGATCCGGCGCAACCGCAGGAGCACTTTGATGTTTCGGTTGAGCCGCTTCTGGCGGAGGCCGAAGAAGGCCTCGCCATCGCGGCTGTCGACATCACCGAGCGGGTGCGGAGCGCCGAGGCGCTGCAGGAGAGTGAGCGGCTGTTCCGCAGCATGGCGGAGAGCTCTCCCGGGTTTGTATGGACGACCGACGCCAACGGAGTGGTGAACTACCTCAACGGCACATGGCAACGCTTCACCGGACGCGGAGCGCCGTTCCACGAGTCGCGCGATGAGAGCATCCACCCGGACGACCGCGATGAGGCTGAGCGGGTGTTCTGGCAGGCCCTGAGCCGGCGCGAGCCGTTCCGCGCTCATTACCGGTTGCGCCGCGCCGATGGTGAGTACCGCTGGGTGCTGGACCAGGGCGCCCCGCGCACCACCGCAGGCGGTGAGCTGCTGGGCTATGTCGGCAGCGGCCTGGACGTGACCGACCAGGAGGAGGCGCGGGAAACCCTCGCCCGCTCGCGCGAGGAACTTGAGCTATCGGTACGCGAGCGCACGGCAGCGCTGGAACGCACGCACGAGCAGCTCCGACTCTCGGAGCGCATGGCTTCACTGGGAACGCTCAGCGCCGGCCTGGGGCACGACATGGGCAACCTGCTGCTGCCCGTGCGCCTGCGCCTGGACGCACTGCGTTCTTCACCATTGCCGGACGAAATCCGCGAGGACATCGACGCCATCGCATCATGCGCTGAGTACCTGCAGCGGCTCGCTGCGGGGCTCCGGCTCTTCACGCTCGACCCGGCGGACAATGAGGCCAGTGAGGGGGTTACGCGCGTGGACCACTGGTGGGCCGAGGTGCAGACGTTCCTAAAGAACGCCCTGCCCGCCGGAGTCTCACTGTCAGCTGATTTCTCCAAGGCCACGCCCGTGCTGGGCGTGCCGCGGCACCAGCTGACGCAGGCCATCTTTAACCTTGTGCAGAACGCCGGCGATGCCATGCGCGCGCGCGGCAGAGGCGCGGTGCAACTGCGTCTGGCACCCGCCGGCGCGGGGTGGGCTGAACTTTGTGTCATCGATAACGGCCCTGGCATGAGCGAGGATGTGCGTCTGCGGTGCCTCGAACCCTTTTTCAGCACCAAGACACGGAAGCTCTCGACCGGCCTGGGGCTGGCCTTGGTCCAGGGCGTCATCAAGAGCGTGAAGGGGCAGATTGCCGTGCAATCGGCACCGGGGCAGGGCACGCGCTTCACGCTTTCGCTCCCTACACCCGCGACATTGACGCCGACGACCGCGCCCGGCCTTGCGGTGGTCAGCGTGCAGGACCCGCGGCGCAGCGCGTTTATCGTTTCGGTGCTCAACGGCGCGGGGATGGCGACGCGCCCGATTGCGGGAGAACAAGTGCCGCGGGATGCGGACTTGTGGGTCGCGGATGATGCGAGCGGCGGCATCCTTGAGTTTCTTGAATCGGGGCCCAGGCACGTCGCGGTGCTGTTCTCCAGCCGCCGGGATGTGCCGACCCACCCGCGGCTGCGCGCTGTGGACAGCAGCGCACTGGCGACGACCATCCGCCGCGAGCTTGAGGAAGCCCTTTCGCTTTTGAAGCACGCATAACGGGCAGCGGCGCGTGGCAGTTACGCGCTTGCGGATCGGGGCGTCCGCAGGCGGCGGAACAGCACGATCGACAGCACGGTGGCGCACGGGAACACCGCGGCAAGGATCAGCAGGCGGTAGAACGCCCGATCCACGACGCGCTGCGTGCTCTCCTCCACCGTTGCAACGCCGGTCTCAATCGTGGCAACCTGCTTTTGGATGGACGGGCTGTTGATGATCTGCTCCAGGCGCTGCGCCAGCACGTTGAGCCGCTCCACGGTCTGACCGGTCTGCTCGATGGCTCCGCGGTAGTCGGTGAGGAAGTCACGGTCTTCGGTTGTGATCTTCGGCTTCAGCGTCTCAGCCGGTGAGACAGTTTGCGCCAGCGAGCGGGCTTCGCGGATCGTCGTCGTCAGTGAGTCTGACAGTTTGGTCGCGGCGTCCACCGTTGAGTGCAGGTCGCGGACGGTCGTCTGCAGGTCTCCCTGCTTGGTGTTGAGGTCGGTCAGCAGCGCCTCGCGCTGCGCCGTGAGGCCGTTGAAGAACTGCGAGAGCGTCTTCTCGCGCTCGACGCTGATGTTGGCGAACAGCGCGTCCAGCGTCGCCTCGCGCTCGGTGACGAACTGCGTTTGCAGGCCTGCCGCGACTTGGGCGGCGGCTTCGATCGCTCGCGAGGCGCGGTCGGCCGATTCCAGCGAGGACTTCACTTCGGGCGTGCGGAGCAGGCTTGCCGCGAGGCTCTCGACCTGCAGCTTCATCAGGGCGGGCGAGCGGCTGAGGTAATAAAAGGTTCGTTCGCCGAGCATGCGTGTCTTCTTCACTTCGCGCACGGTCGGGTCGAGACTCGCAAGGGGGTCGATCCCCAGGATCGAGAGGACGCTGGTGCCCTTCTTCTCACCGGTCATGTACGACTGGCGGTCCTTCGCGAAGTCTTCAAGTCGCGTCTGTGCCACATACCGCTGGTCGAGGTGGTCGCTGCGCCAATCGTCGATCTGTTGGCGCAGGTCCTCGCACTGCTCGGCGGTGTAGACGAGCTGTGCGATCCGCCAGACGCGTTCCTCGTGCTCCTTGTACGCGTTGACCAGCAACTCCTGGCCCTGCGCGCCGAAGAGCCGTTCGGTCTGTGCATCCTGCAGCACCATTCGCTCGAGTGTGACGACGGTCACCATGTCGGCCACCGCGACGACTGGGTTGGGGCTTGCCGCGATGGTGGTAGTTGAGGTCGCCATCGCCAGGCGGATTTCCAGCGCCGCGCGGGTGGCGCGGATGGCGTCGGCCTGCGTCGGTGCGTTCGCCCCGCCCGTGTTGGCCCTGGACTGGATCCCCTGGACCGCCTGATTCCATGCCTGGGCCGTCATCCCGTTAAAGGTGTCGGCGAAGGACATGATCTCGCTCTGCACCTCGGTGGGCGTCACCTTGCCGGGGCCGACGTGCTCTTCCGTATCCTTCGGCCCGGTGCGACCGCCCAGACCGACCGCACCGCAGCCGCCGATCACGAAGATCAGCGCGGTCAGTGCCGCCGCACGAACGCAAAGACGCCAGGGGTTCCCGAGGCTCCCAAGCAGGCACCGCCTTGAATGATTCAGGTCGAGTTTCATAGAGCGTACAGCGTACCCGCGCCCGCACCCTACAGCGGCAGGAAAGATCAGGTCGCGGCACGCACCCGCAGTTCGTTGCCCTCAATCCCGGTCACCCGGACCTGCGAACCCGCAGGGACAAACCCGAGTTCCGACCTGGCATCAAACCGCCGGCCGTTGACCTCGACCATGCCCACCGGCCGCAGATCGGTCAGAACAAGGCCGTGTTCCCCGACCACCGCCAGGCGCTCTCGCCGGGTTGCTTCCTCGGCCTCGTGCAGGCGCTCGCGCTCGGCTTCTTCGGGCACGCCCAGGATGCGCCGCCCCAGGGGCGTGCTGGGCCAGATTTTGAGCGCAAACATCGCGGCCAGCGGCGCGAGGATCACAACCCCCAGCAGGGACATCGAGCCCCACATCATGCTCACGCGGAACATGCAGACCACACCCGCCACCGCGAGCACCGCGGCAAAGATGCCCAGAAACCCGCCCGTGGGCAGGAACAGCTCCGCGAACACCAGCAGCAGCCCCGCGGCAATCAGGATCAGACCCCACAGCAGCAGCGACTCCATCAGGCCTCCGGTGACTTCAGGTTTTCCACCGGGGGCAGATCCGGGGTTGCTTCGACTCCCACGCGCATGCCATCGACGCTCGTCACGCGGATCGGCACGCCCGCGCCGATGAACCCGATCTCGGCGACCGCATCAACCACGCGCGTCCCAATCTCCACGAGGCCTGCGGGCCGCATGGGCGTGACGGTTCGCCCCGTGTCGCCGGTTCGGATATCAAGCCCAACTTCGGCATCCATCGCCAGCAGCATGCCGCTTTCGCCTTCGTCGGGCGGTGTGCTCTTGAGCACGAGCCTGTTGAGCAAGGGCAGCGAGCCGAAGTGGCGGGAGATCCCCCACATGGCCGCGCCGGCGGTGAAGATCGAGAGCACCACGGTGGTCACGCCGTACAGGAGGCTCGAGCGGCCTTCGGGCGTGTCGGGGAAGGCGTTGCTGCCGGGGACAAACGTCGCCACCAGCCCCAGGAACAGCAGCACGATGCCAAGGATCCCCGCGACGCCGAACCCGGGGATCACAAAGGCCTCAAGCCCCAGCAGGAACACGCCCGCAAAGATGGCGGCCACTTCCCACCACGCCGCCATGCCCACCAGGAACGGCGGCGCGAGCAGGCACACGAGCGCGAGCAGGGCGATCACACCCGGTAGAATCACGCCCGGGTGGCTCATCTCGACAAACAACGCCACAAGGAAGATGACGATGAGCAGGCCGCGCACCACGATGTTGTTCATGAAGCCGACGAGGTGCTCGGACCACACCATGTCATACCGGATCAGGTTCGATGCACCCACAAACTGCATGATCTCAGCTTCGGTGCGGATGGGTAGCACTTCGTACTGGCCGTTGACCATCACCACGGGGTTCGCGGAGAGGTTGTAGTACGCGAGGTCATCGGGGTTGAACGTCGCGGCAACGGTGCCGTCGGTGATGCAGCCCAGGTTCTCCCACTTGCCCGCGTCGGCGGAGGAAAGCAGCGGGCGGGGCGAGCCTTGCGTCAGCCGCTGGGTGATCAGATCCGCCACCTGGCCGATCTTGTTGCTGTCGGGATAGCCGGGGCTGGATTGGCCCGACACAGCCGCGGCGTTGCGCACGCTGCCGCCGGCCAGGCGCGGGCGGCCGCCGGGTGTCTGGCCGGGGAAGAGCAGCTCGTACTCGCTGGTGTCTACGGCCATCAACTGGCCGTTCTCTTTGTGACGCACCCACCAGAGCTTGACATCGTTGGCGACGATCGCCTGCACCAAGTACTCATCACGGATATAGCCGCCAAACGTTTTGTTGTACCGCCGCGATGAATCAATGAGGTCCGCCACCAGCGGGGGCAGCACCTTCTGAAGGGCCTCGGCGCTCAGGCCTTTGATGCCCTCGCTCCCGAAGGTGACGGGCATCGCATCGCCCAGTGTGGCGGGGGAGTTTGAAACCACCTCACGGCAGGCCAGCGCGACGAGCGCACCGCCCGAGTACGCCTGGTGGTTCACCCACGCGATGGTGTTGGCTACCGGCGAGTTCTTGATGGCGTTGCTGATCTTGAGCACCGACATCACCTCGCCGCCGGGCGTGTCGATGTCGAAGACGATGCAGTCCGCACCCGCGTCTGCCGCGGACTGGATGCGCCGGGCCACGCTCGCGGCAAGCACGCCGTGGGCGTCGATCTCGCCGTGGACAGTGATGATGGCGACGTTGCGGGCCTGGCGCACGGCGGCCACGGGGGGCATGGCGGGGGTGCCCGCGGTGGCGGCCGCGCTGGCGAGCGAGGGCGACTGCGAGGACGGTGCGTGCGGGCCGGATGCGGGCGGCGGGCTCGCATCCTGCGCGAGGGACAGGGATGCGGGTAGCGCGGCCAGGGCCAGCGGCACCATCGCCGCCAGCACAGGCAGGAGGGAGCGGAGAGGCCGAAGAAGACGCGCTGCGACCGGGAGGTTGCTCACAATGAACTATATTGGGGTTTTGCGGCGGGGCGTTCAGAAAAATACCCGGGCGACCTGGTGGCGGCTTAGGGCCCGCACCCAGTCTCTGGCGGGCTGGGTCCGCTCTCCGCCGCGGTTTAGCCGAAGATGTTCAGCAGCCGTTCCTTCAGGGAAAGGTGGGCGAGGTCGCGTAGTTCGCCCGCGTCCAGGAACGCCCCCCCGCAGACCGTGCAGGACTCATAGCGGATGTGCGGCTGGCGGAGGGCGGTCATGTGGATGAGCGCCTGGCCATCGCGCGGGCAGTTGAGGGCCCCTCTGGCGGTGCCCGCCGCCGGGGCCGGGGCCACGTCGACCGCGTTTGCCGTCTTACGGCTGACGGAGACTTTTTCCAGCTCGAGGGCATCAAACCACATCCCGCCACACGCCGGGCACCGATCCACGATGACGTCGCTCGATGGCGTCTGATCCATCATCGCGCGGCACTTGGGGCACGGGATCGCAGCAAGGATGTCGTCAGGTGCTGGCATAAGACTAAGTATAACGGCCGGGCGTCGGACGCTGCACACGAAACTTCTTGGGATGCCGCGGGGGCGTACACTTTGTGCGTTATGGGAATCAGCCTCAACATCCCGGCGAACGATGAGAAGGCGCTGCGCGAGGCATGGGGCGGAGCCCTTGATCAGGGAGCCTTGGAGGGGCTTGTCATCGAGAGCTATCGAACGGGCAGAATCAGTCTTGGCTTTGCCGCGCGCCTTCTGGGTCTGGAAACAAGCATTGAAGCCCAGTCCTGGCTCGCCAACCGCGGCGTGCCGCTGAACTACGGGCTTGATGATCTGGAGCAGGATCGCCAGACGCTGGCAAAGCTCTTTCCTGATTTCAAGCCGTGATCGTCATTTCGGACGCAACCCCGATCAACGTACTCGTGCGCATTGGGCTCGCCGATGTGCTGTTGCCGCTTTACCACCGGGTCATCATTCCCTCGGCGGTGCGGGCCGAACTTTCCCATCCCAACACGCCGGAGATTGTGCGGGAGTGGATCGAAACACCGCCCGCCTGGCTCGATGTGCAGGCTCCACGGACGACGGGCCCGCTTGATCAGAAGGGCCGCGGCGAGCGGGAGGCCGTTGCGTTGGCGCGTGAACTTAACGCCGATCTTGTGCTTGTTGATGACCGTGTCGGAGCCCG
>JBBSOF010000064.1:0-13258 GCA_038260025.1 Phycisphaerales bacterium | reverse complement strand
TTCGATCAGCGTCCACAGGTCGTCGTCCAGGATCGGCTTGGCCATGGTCGTGCCTCCTTGCACTGGCTCGCGGGCATCCTGCCCGCAAGACTGTTCATCGGCACGGAGTCAGGCCGATCCGCTCTTTCTGAAAGGCGTTCTTAGAAAAAACTTCAACTTACTTCAGGCTCAAAAAAACCTCTCTCCAGTAGGATGGACACCGACCGCCCCGTTCGTGTGAGCATCGAGAGGATATTTCCGCATGATTCCCACCAATGCTCCCAGCCCCGACACCGAGGTCGTGTCAGCGTCGTTCTTTTGCGACCGCCAGGCGATAGCCGCCTATCTCCTGGAAAATCAAGGCCGCATCCGTGCCGCGGCAAGGCGAAAGCTGTCTGCACATACGCGGAGTGTGTACGACAGCGAGGATGTGCTCGCGTCGGTCCTTCGTCGTGTGGATGCGGTGGTCAGCCGCGGCCTGCTGCGAGCCAACTCCCATGGGGAGCTGTGGGCGTTGGTGGAAGCCATCGTCCGAAACAATGCTCTCAACCGCACGAGGCTGATGGAGCGAGCTCGGGACCTTGTTGGTGAGGATGGGTGTTATGCTCGGGAGCTCTTTCGGCGACTCTCCGGCCTCCGTACCGACGAAGAAGCGTCGCTTCTGCACTACCGCATGATGTCGTGCCTTAAGAATGAGGGGGAGCGTCAGATCCTCGCGCTGCACCTCAAAGGCGCAACCCACAAGGCGATCGCAGGGCTGCTCAACATTCGCGAGGATACTTCCCGGCAACGGTGGCACGCGATCCGGGCGCAACTCCGGAACTTGTTGATTCAAGGGGCCTTTGGATGATGGAAACGCCCGCGGCCCCCCGATGGCTCGCCTACGCCACAATCACTCATCCAAAGCAGAATGAGCCCACGAGTTTCGTTGACCCCGCCTCGACACCCACGCCCCCAGCATCAGCGCCGCGGCAGGCGCCAGCATGATCGCATCCCACAACACCACGCTGCGCAGCACGTTCTCAACCACGATCGTCCCACCCGACGTGGAGAACACCCCGCGCTGCGTTGCCGCCGCGACCAGCGCCACGTGAGCGCCCGCGGCAACCGCCACCGAAGCAACATACGCCGCCACCACGCCCCGGCCAGGCATCTTCCCGCGGGCAGCTCGCGCGGCAATCACCAGCGGCACAACAACCGAAGCCCATAGCACGCCGTTGAAGATGTGCGCTTGAAACGCCGTGTGCACCAGCACGCGGTCCCACAGGCTCAACCCCGATGTCGCCAGCGTCGGCTCGGCATCAAACAAGAACGTCATGCACAGCCAGAACACCACCCCGACGGCGGCGAACACCCCGTACGCAATCGTCAGGTACCGCCACCACCGCCTGCCGCCGTCCGGCAGCCCTGATACCACGCCCCCGCCCGCCGCAATGGGACTCATGCCGTGCCCCCCCTGCCAATCCAGTCCCGCGTCAGCGCCAGCCCAAACTCCCCTTTCCACGCCCTCCGCTCCCTCTCCGCCCCTCCGCGTTCTCTTACGAGCGCAGCGTCTTCAACGCCCCCGCCCACTTCAGCGTCTCATCCAGCAGCGTGATGGCCGCCTTGTTGTGGCTTTCTTCCGCATTGAAGGTCTTGCCGCCCTCGCCCAGCAGCCCGAACACGTTGGGGATCGCCACCGACTCGTACATCGGCATCATCTTCAGCGTCGTCACCAGCAGCTTGGCCTGCTGCACGCCGCGCATCCCGCCCGACATCCCGCCATAGCTGACAAACCCCCACGGCTTGTAGTTCCACTCCTTGTACAGATAGTTCATCGCGTTGGTCAGCGCGGGCGTGGGCCCGAAGTTGTACTCGGGGCACACGGTGATGAACGCATCCGCCGCGCTCACCAGCGCGGCCCACCGCTTGGTGTGCTCGCGTACATACTTCTGCTGCGACGGGTGGTTGGGCTCATCGAACACCGGCAGGTTCAGGTCCGCCAGGTCCACGAGGCTCACATCAAACTTCCCGTGCTTCTTCGCGGCATCAAAGAACCATCCCGCCACCGCCGGCCCGATGCGCCCCGGCCGCGTCGACGCGATGAGGACCATGAGTGACAGAGACGTGGTGGGGCTTGTGGGGGTGGTGGGGGTGACGGGCGTGGTGGGGGGGGGTGGGGGGTGGGGGTGTGGCCATGCGCAGAGCATATGGGGACGGATGTGTGGGGACGGATCTGGCCGTCGCCGCAGCCGTTTCAAGGCACAGATAACGCCCCTGTTGCGGCAGGCGTGGGCACCCGCGCTGCAGTCCGAAAACGGCATACGCCCCAGCGATCGGTTACTCTGCCCCGCCGCGCGCCAAAAAAAACGCTCGGATGAGCGTCTTATTCCCTCCGCTGAGAGTCGCAAACACCTCGCTGAGGACCGCTCGCACCCCGCAACGCGGCGCTCTCACCCCGCAGTGCGGCGCTCTCACCCCGCAGTGCGGCGCTCTCACCCCGCAGTGCGGCGCTCTCACCCCGCAGTGCGGCGCATTCACGTCGCAATGCGGCGCATTCACCTCGCAGAGGACCGCAAACACCGCGCAATGCCGCTCTCTTGCGCGTGTACGAACCCCTGCGTCCTTGTTGACAGCGTCCAATCGACGATTTTCAGTTATCCGACGACGTCCGCACCGCACGAGCGGCCTCCTAGGCTCTCCCGTGCACACACCCGGACATACCCCTGTCCTCCTCAATGAATGCCTCGCCGCGCTCGCACCGCGGCCAGGCGGCGTGTTCGTGGATTGCACGGCAGGCCTGGGCGGCCATTCCGCCGCGCTCGCCCCGCACCTGGGTTCCTCCGGCACCCTCATCCTTAACGACGCGGACCCTCTGAACCTCGCCGTGGCCGCCCCCCGCGTCGCTTCCGCGCAGCCCGGCCTCACCCTCCACAGCCTGCAGGGCAACTTCGCCGAGCTGCCCAACCGCCTGCCGGGGCTTGTGCCCGGCGGCATCAAGGCCGACATGCTCCTGGCCGACCTGGGCTTCGCCTCAACCCAGGTGGACGACCCCGCCCGCGGCTTCAGTTTCATGTCCGACGGCCCCCTCGACATGCGCATGGACCCCACCCTGCCCGTCACCGCCGCCGACCTTGTGAACTCCCTCTCAGAGCGTGAGCTCTCCGACCTCATCGCCGACCTGGGCGAGGACCATTCGGCGCGGCGCATCGCCGCAAAACTTGTGCGCGAGCGTGCAGCGCAGCCGATACTCACCACCGCACGCCTGGCCGATCTCGTGCGCTCCGCAGCCCGCGGGGCCGCGTCACCCGGCCAGCGGAAGATCGACCCCGCGACGCGGACTTTTCAGGCCCTCCGCATCGCGGTCAACGACGAGATCGGGAGCATCGAGGCGCTGCTGGGCGGCGTTCTGCGGGATGCGAAGTCTCTGGCGGCGGGCCGCGGCGGAGCATGGCTGAACAGTGGGGCACGCATCGCGATCATCTCCTTCCACTCTCTGGAAGACCGCCCGGTGAAGCGTGCGATGGAAGAACTCATCAGGCTCGGCGCAGCCGACCTGACCGACGGAGCATCGACGGCGACAGAAGAGGAACTCACCACCAACCCCCGGGCCCGCTCCGCCAAGCTCCGCGCTGTGCGGCTCCCCGGGTGACAGAATGAAGAGAACGCGGAGAACGCAGAGCAGAGCAGGGCGGAGTGATGCGGAGTCGGAAAGAGAACATTGAGAGTCGGCGAAAAATAAGAGCGATGCGGATGAAAATGCCCCAGCACATGTCAGAATCAAATACAGTCTTTTTCGCGACCTCCGCCCACCTCCGCCCCTCCGCGTTCTCTTTTCGCCCCAACTTCCGGCATGCCCGTTGCGGTTCTCCGATGATGTGCTAGGATCGCGAGCACACCCCGCTCGGGTGTGCCGACAGCAGATATTCAGCCCGGTTGTTGCGGTGCAGGGAAGCACCGCAAGCCAGGCGTTGAAGGGTTTAGACGCGGTGGGATTCACTCTCCCCCGCCAGCAGCAAGGACGCTCACGCCGTGACCCGTGAACTCAAGCTCGCACTGATCGTCGGATTCGCCCTCGTGCTCGTGGTGACGGTGCTCATCAGCGACCACCTCTCCCACGCCTCGCAGACGCGGATCGCCACGCTGCCCGCCGATCCGGCCCGCCTCACCGAGCCCGAGCCGATCGCCACGCTCACGGTCGATGCCACGCCCGAGCCCATCACCCTCGCCGCCGACTACGCATCTCCCCAGGGCATCCCCCTCACCGGCAGCGGCGCACTCTCCGAGCCCGGCCCCGTGATCATCTCGCAGGGCGCACGCTCCACCCAGCCCACTCCCACGCTCGATGAAGCGGTCCGCAGCATCGGCGGCCGCATCGACAACGGCCAGATCCACCTCCCCGGCGGGCCGGGAATGGCCCTCATCAACACCCGCACCGAGCCCCTGCCCGGCAGCCTCACGCCGGCCCCCGCCCGCCCCGTCGCCATCGAAGTCCCCGCGGCCCTCCCGCCCACCCCCGCCGACCGCATCTACACCGTCGCAGACGGCGAGAGCTTCTTCCGCATCTGCAAGCAGCAGTATGGCGATGGCAAGCTCTGGCGCAAGCTCGTCAAGTACAACGGCCTCTCCGAGGCCGCCCCCCTCAAGGTCGGCCAGAAGCTCCGCGTGCCCACGGTCGATGTTCTCAACGGCAAGCCCGCCGCCGCGCAGCCCGCCGCCGCCGTCGCCGCGGTAGACCGCGTGGTCCCCATCCGCACCGCCGCCAACCAGACCGTCACGAACCCCGCCTCCCCAGTCAAGACCCGCACCTACACCGTCCGCAAGGGCGACACCCTCGCCGCGATCGCCCAGCGTGAGCTCGGCAGCGTCCGCCGCAGCAAGGACATCATCGAGGCCAACCGCAAGATCCTCAGCGACCCCGACAACGTCCCCCTGGGCGCGGTGCTCGTCATCCCCGGCTGATCCATCCGCATAGCTGAAAGGGCCGGCGTGTTTGCAAAGCTTGTCGCCGTCGTGGTGGCGCTCGGGGCGTGCGGATGCACGCTCCTTTCCATGCGCCAGTCCCGCATCCAGATCGCCAGCGAGATCGCCCAGACGCAGATCCGCATCAACCAGGAAGATGAGCGGCTCTGGGTCCTCCGCGCCCGCATCGCCGAGCAGGTGACCCCCGCGCAGGTCGAGCAGATGGCGGGCTCCGTTGCCGCGCTCCGCCCGCTCGTCGCCCCGGTGCTTACGGCCGACGACCCTCAAAGCCCCGCCGCCGTCCGCACCGCCGGCAACCCTTCCTCCGCGCCGACTGCCAAGCCCGCGCCCCCGCTCCCCGCCAAGCGCGACAAGCCCGGCAAAGCCAACCGCCCCGCCAAGCCGACGCCCACCCGCCTCGCCCACGCTGGAGGTGGTCAATGAGCCTCTTACGCTCCCGCCCCAGTCACACGCCCGCCGCGCGCACCGCCCGCCGCTTCTCCGCCGTCGCATGGCTCCTCGCGGGCAGCGTCACGCTCGCGATGGGCGGCGTGCTGGTCCGCGTCGCCCAGCTCCAGGTCCACCCCTCGCAGGCCCTCCGCGAGCACTTTGAGCCGCGCGTTACCCGCCGCATCGAGATCGCCCCCCGCCCCGACATCGTCGACCGCCGCAACCGCCCCCTCTCCGTCACCCGCTTCGGCAGCCGCGCCATCGTCGATCCCACGCTCCTGCCCCAGGACCTCGACGTCGCTATCACCCGCCTCGCCGCCGCCATCGGCGTCCCCGCAAACGATGTCGGCCAGCGCATTCTCCGCGCCGTCGTCGAGAATGAGTCCCGCCTCGCTGCCGCAGAGTCCCGCGCCGCGGCAGACTCCGCCGGCCCACCCGCCGCCGTCACCAGCCGCTTCATGAGCATGGTCAAATCCCGCCTCGAGCCCATCGCGGGCCTCGACGACGACCAGTCCGAACCAACCGACAGCGCACCCGCCGACGCCAGCACAGACGCCAACACCCCCGTCGACACCTCGCAGATCCGCAAGCCTATCCGCTACCTCGCCGTCAGCAAGCTGCTGACCGATGAGCAGGCCCGCGCCGTCCGCCAGCTCAAGATCCCCGGCGTCTCCCTCGAGAAGCGCCAGGTCCGTGAGTACCCCGGCGGCGCCGAGATCGCTGCCATCGTCGGCAAGGTCGACTTCAAGCACGCCGGCCTCCTCGGCGCCGAGAAGCTCCTCAACAAGAAGCTGACCGGCCACAACGGCCACATCGACTTCGTCCGCGATGCCCGCGGCAACCCCATGTGGATCGAGCCTGACCAGATCGAGCAGTCCCAGCCCGGCGAAGATGTCCGCCTCTCCGTCGACCTCGAAATTCAGCGCATCGTCACCGAAGAAGTCAACCGCGGCATGGAAGATGCCGATTCCGCCGGCGGCCGCGGCCTCGTGGTAGACCCCGCCAGCGGCGAGATCCTCGCCATGGTCGACCTCATGCGCGACATCCCCGGTGCCGAGCCCTTCCCCTGGGCCGATGAGCCGCCCCCCGCGCCGCCCATCATGAACGGCAAGAAGTCGCGCCCCGCCCCCCGGCCCCCAGCGCCCAACTTCCCCACCGGCAAGCACCGCTGGATCGTCAACAAGGCCGACCCCGCCCGCCTCATCCACCCCGCCCTCGCCCGCAACCGCTGCGTTGAGGATGTCTACGAGCCCGGCTCCACCTTCAAGCCCTACGTCTGGTCCACCATCACAGAGCTTGGCCTCGTCCGCATCGACGAGGTCTTCGAGACCGGCCGCGACGGCTGGCGCACGCCCGATGGCCGCTGGATCCGCGATGTCCACGCCCGCGACAGCTTCACGTGGGATCAGGTGCTCGTGCAGTCCTCCAACATCGGCATGATCAAGGGCGCGCAGCGCATGACGCCCGCGCAGCTCCACGACGCCGTCATCCGCTTCGGCTTCGGCAAGCCCACCAACCTGGGCCTGCCCGGCGAGAGCCCCGGCATCGTCACCTCCATGAAGAACTGGAAGCTGGGCACGCAGGTCTCCGTCGCCTTCGGCAACGAGATCGCCGTGACCCCGGTGCAGATGGCCCGCGCCTTCTGCGCCTTCGCCCGCCCCGGCGAGTACGCGGGCACGCTGCCCCGCCTGCGACTGACGGTGGACGGGGCCGATGAGGGGCCGGGCGTCACCTACCGCGTGCTGCCCGCCACCATCGCCACGCTCACCCGCGAAACCATGAAGGGCGTGACCGGCGCGATGGAGACCAAGTACTGCCAGCCGCCCCCCGGCGAGCAGTGGCGCTACATGATGTTCGGCAAGTCCGGAACCGCCAAGATCCCCATCGGCGCGCCGCCCAAGGGCAAGCGGTCCATGCGGGGCGTGCCCTACCACGGCTACCTCGACCAGTACCGCAGCAGCTTCGTCGCCGGGGGCCCGCTCGAGAACCCCCGCCTCGTGGTCCTCGTCATCATCGACGACCCCGGCCCCGACCGCATCGCCAAGAAGACCTACTACGGCTCCGCCGTCGCCGGCCCCGTCGTCCGCCGCATCATGGAACGCGCGCTCACCTACCTCGGCACGCCCCCGTCGCCCCCCGAGACGACGATCATCTCCGCGCGGTAGTGCCACGGACCTTTCTGAAGGTCCGTGTCTTCACGTCCGTGCCTTCTCAGTTTCGCAACGCAGCAGTGCCCCGCCAATTCGTGCGTAGCTCATCTCTACCCGCCCAACCTCGACACTAACCCCTCCGCCCCCTGCACCTTCAACGCCGCCGCACGCTTCGCGTACATCAGCCCCCGCGCGCTGTCCTTCGCCCGCTCAAACCACGCCGCGGCCTCGAACGCCATCTTCCCATCCCCCGGCTCCGCGTCTGATGCGCCCGCGTACAAGGCCGCCGCATCCGCGGGCCGCGCCAACATGCCGTAGCACTCGGCGATCAGTTCGATCACGCCCGGCTGGCGCTTCTGCGCCTCATCCAGATTCACCACCAGGGCCAGGGCCTCTTCCGCTTTACCCTGCCGCTTGAGGGCGCGGGCCTCGATCAGCCGCCACACCAGCACCCGCGGCTCGATCTGCCGCGCCTTGGCGATGTGCTGCAGCGCGAGGTCGGCCTTGTTCTCTCCCAGCGCCACATCCGCAAGCGTCCCCCACGCCGCGGCGGCATCGGGCTTCAGCTTCGCCGCCAGCAGCAGGTTCTTCTTCGCCTCATCGCGCTCGCCCATCTTCAGCTGCACCTGCCCCAGGAACAGCGGGGCGCGATAGTCACTGGGGTTCGCCACCTGCGCGGCGCTGTAATGCTCCACCGCGCGGTCGAGTTTCCCCGTCATGCTCGCGACCGTGCCCGCGGCAAACTCCGTCGCCGCATCGCGTGGCCCGATCGCCAGCGCCTGGATGTACCGGTCGTACGCCTCGCCTAAACGCCGCTGCCCCGTCAGCAGCTCCGCCAGTTGGATGTACAGCCGCTGCTCATCGGCGTGCTCGGCGATCGCCTGCGTCAGCACGGCCTCGGCCTTGCCGGTTTCGCCATTGTTCAGGTATGTCTGCGCGGCGTTGAGCACCGCATCCACCGACGCCGCGTCCATCGGCTTCGCGCCCGCGCCGGGCACCGCCGCAACCCCGCCGGGCGTCGCCGCCCCAGCCGCGCTGGGCGATGCCGGGCTCACCGGGTTCGCCGTCGCCCGCAGCACATACACCACCGCCGCGCCCGCCCCGGCCACCAGCACCAGCAGGGCGGCCACCCCCAGGGCCCGCCCGGGCCTGCAAAACGCCGACAACTCGGGACCAGCACGGCTCTTCACGCGTTCACGCTCCATCAGGTCAATATCGGCCCGCGTACACTCGTCCCGCCACATGCAGGAACTCCCCAAACAGTACCGTCCCAGCGAGCACGAGGACCGGATTTTCGATGCCTGGACCAGGGCCAACGCCTTCCACGCCGAGCCGGGGCCGGTCCTTTCCGGCGAGCGCGAGCCCTACTGCATCCTCATCCCCCCGCCCAACGTCACCGCCGCGCTGCACCTCGGCCACGCCCTCAACAACACGCTCCAGGACATCCTCATCCGCGCCCACCGCATGAAGGGGTACGAAACCCTGTGGATGCCCGGCACCGACCACGCCGGCATCGCCACGCAGGCGGTGGTCGAGAAGCGCCTCCGCAAGGAGGGTAAGCTCAAGGGCCCGCTGCGCACCAGCATGGGGCGCGATGAGTTCATCGCTCACGTGCAGGCTTTCAAGGATGAGTACGAGCAGACCATCACCAACCAGCTCAAGAAGATGGGCTGCTCCTGCGACTGGGACCGCCAGCGCTTTACCATGGACCCGGTGTGCACGCGGGCCGTGCGCGAGGCGTTTTTCCGGTTGTTCAAGGATGGGTTGATCTACCGGGGCAAGCGGCTGGTGAACTGGGATCCCGCGCTGCAGACGGCGGTGGCGGATGATGAGACGTACGAGGAGGAGGTCGATTCCTTTTTCTATTACTTGCGGTATCCGTTAGTTCAGTCTGAGGCCCAGGCTTTGGAGCATCAACTGACCGATGGCGACAGCTTGACCAAGGTTGAGTTGCTCTTGATACTGGAAGAGCGCTTCGACACCATTCCGGGAGCCGCTGCCGAAGCTATCAACTCCGTCGAAGACGCAGTTGCATATCTAAGGGCCCGGGGGCATGGGCTTGGAACCGTCCCAGTCACCTGGGCCTACCTCGCCGCCCGCGGCTACCCCATCCCCGAAGGCCTCGAGCAGCAGCAGCACGAGCCCGCCTACGTGACCGTCGCAACAACGCGCCCCGAGACGTACCTCGGCGACACCGCCGTCGCGCTCAGCCCCAAGGACCCGCGCGCCAAGGCGCTGAAGGGTCTGCATGTGCAACTGCCGCTGATCAACAGGATCATCCCGATCATCGAGGATGACTACGTGGTGCTGCCCGCCGCGATGTGGGCGGACCCCGAGGCCGCGAAGGCGGATGCGAAGGCCGCGTTCGCCACCGGCTTCCTGAAGGTCACGCCCGCGCACGACACCAACGATGCGGAGATCGGCCAGCGGCACAGCCTCGAAGCCATCAACATGATGGGCCCCGATGGCCGCGTCAGCGACAAGCACGGCTGGAGCAACCCGGCCGAAACCAGCGGCGAGGCCGCGCCCCTCATCGGCCTCACCATGGCCGAAGCGCGCAAGAAGGTCGTCGCCGAGTTCGACTCCCGCGGCCTGCTCGCCGAGAAGCGCCCCTACAAGCACACGCTCAAGTTCAGCGACCGAAGCAAGGCCGTGATCGAGCCGTACCTGAGCGACCAGTGGTATGTGAAGGTCACCGATGACTCACTCAAGGGCTCTGCGAACCGTGCCCTTGCCTTGGAGCAGCGGACCAGTGCCGCGAATGGCCCGTCTGAGCCAACAAACTGCCAGTTTGGTGCCACAAAAACCCTTTTTGGTGGCACCAACGACCCGAACGCTGAACCAAACCAGCCGTCCAGGGCCCCAGATATGCCGTCTGTGGCACATAACGGCCCGTCCAAGGGCACAAACTCGCCGCACGAGGGATCAAAAACCAATTCCGTGCCACCAAGACGCCAGTTTGGTGGCACAAAACCCTTTCCAGCAGGCCTTCCAGAGACCGACCCTAACGACGATAAGCAGTCGAATGACGGCGATGGCTCGTTGCGCTTCCATCCCGCGCGATATTCGCGGACGTACGAGAACTGGCACGACAACATCCGCGACTGGTGCATCTCGCGGCAGTTGTGGTGGGGGCACCGGATACCAGTGTGGGGAGGTGAACAACTACGCGGCCCAGCGTCTGTCTCCCCCCGCTCCATGACGAGCGGCTTCGGTGCCGCAGACGATGCACATGCGGCATTTGAGGAATCCGTGACTGACTATGAAAATCAAGGAAGACTGTGGAGACTTCGTGCAGGAGAGTCCATTGAAGCCTCGATTTCGGAAATGCTCGCGGGAAGTGCGATTGACTATTCCAGCGGATATCAGTTCTGCGTGCGAGAGGAAAGTGATCGCGAAGTCATTAGTTTCCTTGAGCGCCACGGGCTAAAGCAAGACCCCGACGTCCTCGATACCTGGTTCTCCTCCGCCCTCTGGCCACTGTCCACCATGGGCTGGCCGTTAGAACAGCCGAACGAGGCAGAAGGCAACTGGCTTCTGACTGTTCATTGCAGCGCTTCTAATGTGGCAGCTCATCTTCAGCGTTATGTAGAAGAGCTCGGAGTGACGGGCGACGTTGTGATTACGTCCGAAGGTCCCGAGGACGACAACGGTGCGGTCATCGTGCGCACACGGTCGGTTCAGGCGGATCGCGCCATGATGGCCCTGAACTGTTTTTTTCAGGATTCTCCGTTTGATCAGACGATGGAATCACGATTCCAGGATGTGCTGGGAAATAAGGCTGCCCGCGAGCTCGCTATGCACATCATGGACGGACCAGCCTCTCGTCCTATCGCGAAAAACGACTTCGTGAGTGACGAGTTCCACGGCCTGCTCCAAGCCTTCAACCCGACCTCCACCCTCTGCACCGCGCGCGAGATCATCACGCTGTGGGTGTCGCGGATGGTGATGTTCAACCGCTACCTGCTGGGCACGCCCCAATCCCCGACTCAGGACTCAGGACCCAGGACCCAGGACTCTTCTTCGGCCCCCATCCCCTTCCACGACGTCTTCATCCACTGCGTCGTGCAGGACGGCGAGGGCCGGAAGATGAGCAAGTCGCTGGGCAACGGCGTGGACCCGCTCGACATCATCGCCACCCACGGCGCGGACGCCATGCGCTTCACCGTGTGCTCCATTAGCACGCAGACGCAGGATGTCCGCCTGCCGGTGGTGAAGGACCCCGCCACCGGCCGCAACACCAGCACCAAGTTTGACCTCGGCCGCAACTTCGCGAACAAGCTGTGGAACGCGGCAAGGTTTGTGATGGGGATTCTGGGTGGCCAGCCGCTCCGCGGCGGCTCTTCCGATGCTTCCCAGTCGCCCGTTTCCCCACAAGCTTCTTCCAACAGTTCCGAAAACTCCAGAGCCCCCGCGTCCACGCTCGCCAGCGCCGCCGCGGAGCGGCTGGCCACCCTGAGCCTCCCCGACCGCTGGATCCTCTCCCGCCTCGCGACTGCCATCGACGACATCAACGCCGCGTTGAAGGACTTCAACTTCGCCGCCTACGCGCAGACCGTGTACGACCTCTTGTGGCGCGACTTCTGCGACTGGTACCTCGAGGCCATCAAGCCCACCGTCGCCGACAACCCGTCGCAGCGCGCGGTGCTGGGCGCGGTGCTCGATGCCATCCTGCGGCTGCTGCACCCCGTCATGCCCTTCGTCACCGAGGCTATTTATGAGCAGTCGCGCACCCTGTCGGTGGGCGCGGTGCCGGGGCTGACGCTGGGCAAGGGCCGCGGCGAGCTGCTCATCACCGCCGCGTGGCCCATCGCCGATACATCGCTGAAGGACCCCGCCGCCGAGGCCGAGTTCGAGCGCCTGCGCACCCTCATCACCGCCATCCGCGAAGTCCGCGCTGAGCACCGCGTCCAACCCCGCCGCAAGGTCACGCTGCACGTGCCTCTGGGTGGCCAGCCGCTCCGCGGCGGCTCTTCGCTCAGCACACGGTTGTCCAGCGACTTCCCCTCGGCCATCATCCTCGACAGCCAGCACACCGGCCATCGTCAGCCCAACGCAGAGCCGCCGCGGAG
Organism: Phycisphaerales bacterium; assembly: GCA_038260025.1. GTDB lineage: Bacteria > Planctomycetota > Phycisphaerae > Phycisphaerales > UBA1924 > JAEYTB01. Next base: position 666 of record JBBSOF010000064.1, on the reverse strand, counting down.
CGGCTGGCCACCCGCCGAACTGATTCAGACCCTCGCCAACGTTGAAACCATCACCGCCGACCCCGCGCCAACCCCCAGCGCGCCCTTCACGTTTGAAGGCATGGAGCTGCGCGTGAGCAACCTGGCCGACCCGGCCGCGCCCAGCGCGGATGGTCAGCCGGACAACTCCTCCGAGGTCGCCCGCCTGACGAAGCTGATTGCGGAGTTCGACAAGTCCATCACCACGCTTGAGGGGCGGCTGGCGAACCCGGGGTATGCCCAGAAAGCCCCCCCGCACATGGTGAAGCAGACGCAGGATCAGTTGGACAAGGCAAAGGCGGAAAGAACCGCCGCGGCCGCGACCCTTGCCGCTCTCGGTGCGTAAAGATGTTGACCCGCGGGGCCGGCGGTGTCGATGGAGAGATTCATGGAGCACGCGCGTGATTCGGTAATTGGACCGCCGCGGGCAAACGCCTGGGGCTGCGCCCGCATGGGTGCCCGCCTCGCCGCCGCCGCGGTCCTTGCCGCTCTCGCCGCCTGCTCGAACCCGCCGCCCGCTTCGCCCGGCTTTGTCACCGCGCCCAAGCCGCCCGAGATGGACCCGGCGAAGGTGGTGCTGGGCACCGCCCCGTGGACGTTCGAGGCCCGCGAGGGGCGCGTCATCGAGACGCGGTCGTACCGCATCAT
>JBBSOF010000063.1:0-13458 GCA_038260025.1 Phycisphaerales bacterium | reverse complement strand
GTGCCGATCTCCTCATACTTGCGTATGTCCGTCGCCTGTTTATCCTCGCACGCCATGAGCGGCCACAGGTCCTTGATCTTCTCCCGCCGCACATACAGCAGCCCCGTGCCGTGCGGCGCATGCAGCCACTTGTGCAGGCTCACCCCGTAGTAGTCGCACTCAAGGTCGGAAATCTTGAACTCAAAGTGCGCCAACGCATGCGCCCCATCGACCACCACCGGTATGCCCCGCGCCCGCGCCATCGCCACCACCGCCTTCACCGGCAATATCTGCCCAGTGATGTTGACGATGTGGCTCATCAGGATCATCCGCGTCCGCGGCGTGATCGCCTCTTCAAACACGCGCACCACCGCCCCCGGGTCCTCGCACGGGATCGGGATCTTCACCTGCACCAGGCGCACGCCATCGCGCCGCTCCCGCTGCCTGAATGTCGTGAGCATGCGCGGGTAGTCGTGCGTGGTCGTCAGCACCTCTTCGCCCCGCGCCAGGTCCATCCCCAACTGGCACGTCTGCAGGCTCTCGCTGCTGTTGCGGGTAAAGGCAATCTCCTCCGCATCAATGCCCCACTGCGCCGCCACCTGCTCGCGCACCGCCTCGCGCCGCGGCTCCTGCAACCGCCACAGCACAAACGCCGACGCCGTATTGGCCAGCTCCATGTGCCGCCGCTGCGACTCCTGCACGATCCGCGGCGCAGGACTGACGCCGCCGTTGTTGAAGTTCACCAGGCTGCGGTCAGGCGTAAACGCCTGCTGGATGGGCAGCCAGAAGTCCTCATCCTGCGCGATCTGCTCCGCCGCGCCCGCCGTCGCCGCCAGCTCCTCCAGCAGCCGCGCCGGCACCGCCGCCGCCCGTGCGCTCAGCATCGCCACAGCCGCCGAAGCCCCCAGCGGCAGCGTCATCGAACCCAGGAACTCGCGGCGTGTCGTCATGGCGGGCCTCCTGCCCCACAGCCTACCACGCGCCCGCCCCTAGCAGTTGCCCCCAGCCAGCACCCGGAAGAAGGACTCGATATCCGCGTCGGTGCCGATGTCGCCGTCGCCGTTGAAGTCCGCGCTACCGCAGGCTGTGCAGCAGTTGCCCGCCAGGCACGCGAAGAAGGCTTCGATGTCGGCGTCGGTCCCCGAATCGCCGTCGTTGTCGAAGTCGGCGGTGCCGCAGGCGGGCGGCAGACCGATAGGCGTCAGCACGATGGACCGCCGGAGCGGGTCGGGGCCGGAAGCCCGCGCGCTGTCGGCGAGGATCTGGCCGCGGTCGTTGATGGCGCGGGCCGCGGAGACGCGGGTGTAGAGGGCGGGGTCGTCGATCACGGCGTGCAGGTCGGTGATGAGGGCCTGGCCGGAAAGGTAGACCCACGAGTACCAGCTGCTGTTGGGGCCGTTGGTGCGCCAGCCGACGATGTCGCCGCGCTCGTTGATGCCCGTCGCGGTCGAATGGAACTGGCCGAAGTCCTGGATGAACGAAGGAGTGGCGAGCACGCCGTGGGGGATGCGACCGGTGGACCCGATGACCTCGATGCTGACGCCCGCGACCCAGCCGGTCTCGTTGATGGCGTAGCCCAGATTGATGTCGCCGCCGAAGAGCTTGCCCAGGTCTGCCGCGGCACCGGTGCGCATGTCCCAGGTCATGATGCCCGGTGCAGGCTCGCCCCCGCGGATGCCCCCGGTCACAACCCCCGCATCGTTGATGTCGTGAGGCTCCACCACCGCGCCCGGCACCATGTCGATGATGCCCGTTGCAGGCGACCAGTAGAAGTCCTGGCTGGGGGAAGTGCTCGTTGCCGGACTGCACGTGCCGACAACCTCGGCGTTGTTGTTGATGGCCGCGGGTGTCACGCTGCCATAACCCGGCAGCGAGCCCAGGAACGTGTACGCGCCGTTGCGGTACACCCAGGCGACGATGTTGCTGCCGCCTGCGGCGCCGCTGTAGCCCAGGATCTCGCCGCGGTCGTTGATGTCCACCGCCACGCTAGAGCGGTCCTCATTGCCGGGCACGGGCGGCAGCAGTTGAATACCCGTCGCGACAGTCCACACGAACGCCCGCGTCAGGCTCTGCTGCACCCAGCCCACCACCTGGCCGGGGTTGTTGATGGACAGCGCGACCGTGCTGAACGTGTAGTCGGGGTGATGCCCCAGGTCGGTCACGGTGTAAAGGGGCTGGGCGGAAGCGAGGGCGGCCAGAACAGTCGCCGCCGACGCGGCAAAGGCATGAGAGAAGCGCATGGAGATTTCCTTTGGTTGCCGTGGGTCGCTGCCGCGCGGGTCAAAGAATCATGCGTCAACGCTTGGCCGAAGGTGTCAAGAACAAAGCAAATCGAACATTCAGCAGACGCCCCCAGCCAGCACCCGGAAGAAGGTCTCGATATCCGCGTCGGTGCCGATGTCGCCGTCGCCGTTGAAGTCGGCGGTGCCGCAGGTGGGGCAGCAGTTGCCGCCCAGGCAGGCGAAGTAGGCTTCGATGTCGGCGTCGGTGCCGATGTCGCCGTCTCCGTTGAAGTCGGCGGAGTTGACGATGAGGATCGCGGGGTCGCTGGTGTCGCTGCCGCAGGTGTTGGTGACGACGCAGTCGTAGGAGCCTGCATCCTCGGGCTGGGCCGCGGCAATCATGAGCGTCGCGGTGGCGGCCGAAGGGTTGTCCAGGGCGCTGATCGGGGCGGCGTTTCGGCGCCACTGATAGGCGGGGCTGGTACCCGAGGCGGTGATGGAGAAGCCCACGCTCTGGTCCATGCAGGCGGCCACATCGGCGGGCGAGGACGTGACGTCCGGGGTGCTGCCGCCGAAGCTGTACGCGGCAATGCCCGCGGTGAAGAAGCCGCCGAGGACGATGTTGCCGCTGGGCTGCACGACCTGCGCGGCAACGTCCTGATTGACGCCCGAGCCGAGCGCGGACCAAGTACCGGTGGCGAAGCTGTACCGCGCGACACGCGCAGCGCCGACACCACCGGCAACGGTGAAGCTGCCGCCGACGACGATGTCGCCATCGGGGAGCAGCGAGACGGCGTTCACATAGTTGAACGCGCCGGAGAGGCCGGTGCCCAGCGGTGACCATGTTCCGGAGGCGGGGTTGTAGCGGGCGACCAGGTTGGCCGGGACGCCGCCAGCGGTGGTGAAGTAGCCGCCGGCGATGACATCGCCATCGGGCCGGACGACAACGCCGCGCACCACGTTATTCATTCCCGAGCCCAGTGTGGACCAGGTGTTGGTGGTCGGGTGGTAGCGGCCGATGCGTAGGGCACCGACGCTGCCGCCACCGCCATTGAGGAACGATCCGCCGGCGATGACGGTGCCATCAGGGGCGAGCGCGAACGCGTAGACGATGTCGCCAGAGCTGACCATCTGCGAGTTCATGGAGGTCCATACGCCGGTGGTGAGGTTGAGCCGCGCGCAGTGGTCGACCGACATGCCCGCGACGCGGGGGATGTTGCCGCCGATGATGAGCTCGTTGCCAGGCAGGTTCATGATGACGTTCACCTGGCCGCCGTTGGTGCCGTAGTTCATGCCCGACCATTCTTGTGTGTCGAAGTTGAAGCGGGCCAACTGGCGGGTGGTGACGCCGCCGATGGCGGTGAAGTTGCCGCCGGCGACGACATCGCCGCCGGGCAGGACGGCGAGCGCGTACACCAGGCTGCCATTGGTGCCGGTGCCGAGCGACGACCACTCACCGGTCGCCAGGGAATAGCGGGCGACCTTGTTGGGGGCTGCAACGCCGCCCGCGATGGTAAAACTGCCGCCGGCGATGACGTCGCCGTTGGGCATCGCGGTAAGGGATCGAACTTGCGAGTTCATGCCGGGGATCGGGGGGCTGACCCAGCCGGGTGTGCACTGGGCCTGGGCGGTCGCGGCGGCTGCGAGGAGAAGTGCCGCGGAAATTGCCCGCGGAGCGAAGACGGCGCGGCTGGCGCTCGTGGAAGACGTTGCACCCATGTCAGTTACCCTCAAAAAAACACCCGTCACACATCGCAACGACTCATGGCGCTGTGTGCTGGGCGCGAACGGGCGGAACGTACCAGAACAGGTGGAGGGGTCAAGGGGAAAGGTGGAAGATGGGAGTTGGGGGATGGGAAGATGGGCGATTGGGAGAGATCGGGGTGTAAAAAAGGACACGGACTTTTTGGAAGGTCCGTGTCTCTTTTGTTGGAACGCTTACTTCGTGCGCGGCTCGTATCACTGCGGGGTGGACACGGACCTTCAGAAAGGTCCGTGGCACTCAGCAGTTGCCGCCGGCGAGGACTCGGAAGAAGGCTTCGATGTCTTGGTCCGTGCCCGTGTCGCCGTCGTTGTTGAAGTCTGCGCTGCCGCAGGTGGGGCAGCAGGTGCCCGCAAGGCAGGCGAAGAAGGCTTCGATGTCGGCGTCGGTGCCGGTGTCGCCGTCGTTGTTGAAGTCGGCGGTGCAGGTGGGTGTGGTGACGCTCAGCACGGCGATGCCGCGGGTCATGCAGCTCATCCAGATTTCGTAGCCGTTGGGGATGATTTTGATTTCGAGGTCGAGGATGCCCGCGTGCGGGAGGCCGCCCCATTGCCATTCGCCGTTGGGGGGCGCGGGGAAGGTGCCGATGTTCGTGCCGTCCCACCAGAGGAGCCCGGCGTCGGTCGATGGGTATTCGCTGTCGTAGGTCATCCACAGGCGGCCGTCGGGTGTGACAAGTTGAGGGCGGACGTGCTCGCCGGGGAAGGGCCAGCCGAGATCGTGCTGCCACATCTGGTAGTTGCCGGTGTTGGCGTCGATGCGGATGAGGGTGCTGCCGGTGCTGTTGAACTGGCCCCACGTGCCAACCCATGCGATGCCGTTGTGGTCCGCGGCGAGGCCGGTGAAGAGACCTCCCGCGGCGGCGACTTCGGGGAAGTTGTCGACCGTGCGGATGAAGGTGTAGGCGCCGTCGGTCCGCGCGATCTCCCCGTCCTGGTTGGCCCACACAGTGCCCGGGCGGTCCGGGTCGGCTTGCAGGGAGAGTCCCCAGCCGGCGTTGCGGACGGTGGTGAAGGCACCGCCGTTGAAGTAGCCGAGGCCGCCGTAGTGACCGACGGCCCAGAGGCGGCCGAGGGAGTCTTCGATGTACCGTTCAATCTGATCGGGCCCGCCAGAAAGTGACGACCACGTCGTGCCGTCAAGGTCGTGGGTGAAGTTATTGGTGGGGTTGACGGCGACGTGGCCCGAGGAAGGGCGAACGGTAACTGCGTCGCTGTTGTCGGTGGGGAAGGGCCAGTCGATGCCCAGGCCGTAGGTGAAGGCGTTCAAGCCGGTCCAACGCGTGCCGTCGAACTTGACCATGCCGCCGACGCCCGGGCCGGCGTTGGCGCAGGCGTACACATCGCCGGTTTGCGGGTTGATGGCGAGGTCGTTGTTGAAGAGGTCGAACTGGCTGGTGTTGGTGATGCGGTAGCGCTGCCAGGTGCCGGTCTCAGGGTCGCGGCGGATCGCGCCGCCCTGGCCGGAGCCGCAGACCCAGACTGTGCCGTCGGGGGCGAAGGCAAGGTCGTCAATGAAGCCGTTGTGGGGGACCGTGCCGAGGTCGGTCCAGGTTGAGCCGTTGGAGAGTTGCAGGTGGTAGGCCCCGTCGGGGGCGATCACGATGAGGTAGGCCTGCATGTTGCCGAAGGGATGGATGGCGGCGAAGGGGGCGGAGAGTTGGGTCGTGAGTGGAGGGAGTGGCGGGGTGATCCATGAGCCGTCGGGGCGTTTGCAGTCGAGGGTCCACTGTCCTTGATCATCGGCGAGCCGCAGCATCCACACGTTGCCCGCGTCGTCGACGGAGTGTTTCGAGAGCAGGGCGACTGGGTTGCCGATGGTGTATGGGATGTGGGTCCAGGTCTGCGTGGTGCTGTCCCACCGGTCCATGCCGGACGAGCCTTCGCCGGAGGTCCAGAGGTAGTAGCCGCCGCCGGGCTTGGGCTGCGCGGCGATGTTGCCGCCGCCGCGGGCGTCGAAGTGTGTCCAGGTGTTGGTCGCAGGGGTGTAACGGGTGAGGCCACCGCCGCCCCAGACCACGGAGATGGCGGAGACCCAGATGGAGCCGTCGGGGGCGAGGGTGACGTCCATGGTGCGGCCGCCGGGGAGGGGGGAGTTTTCCGGGCCGAACTTGACGAGCGAACTGGGGCCGGCCGCGAGGTTCATGCGGAGCAGGCCGCGCCAGGTGCCGAGCCACAGGTTGCCTTGACCATCGGCGACCATGTCGCTGACGCGGGAGGTTCCGACGTCGTTGGCGCTGCCGAAGGCAGGGTAGTCGATGTTGGAGACATTGAACCAGCGGTTGTCGGCCTGGATGAACTTGGCGATGCCGCCCTCTTCGGCGACGGGGTCGTAACCGGCGATCCATGGGTCGCCGTCGGGGGCGATCCAGATCGAGTGGTTGTAGTCACCCTGCATGCCGGTGTTGCCGGGGCGGTAGTAGCGCCACGCGAAGGTCGTTTGAGCGTGTGCCGAGGCGGATGTGAGGAGGGCGAGGGCGAGATTTATGAGTGTGCCGCGCTTCATGTTGAACTCTCGTGGGATGGAGGGATTAGCAGGTACCGCCGGCGAGGACTCGGAAGAAGGCTTCGATGTCCGCGTCGGTGCCCGTGTCGCCGTCGTTGTTGAAGTCTGCGCTGCCGCAGGTGGGGCAGCAGCTGCCCGCAAGGCAGGCGAAGAAGGCTTCGATGTCCTGATCGGTGCCCGTGTCGCCATCGCCATCGAAATCGGCGGTGCCGCAGGGGGTGGACCAGACGGCGGGGGTGATGGAGAAGGAAGCGGAGTCGGCGGAGGTGTTCTGGAAGCGGAGGTCTTTGGCGACAACGCGGAACTGCACGTTGGCGATGCCGTTGGAGGCGGGCAGGTGCCAGTCGTAGGCGCGGGCAGCCGCGGGAAGGTCGCGGGCGATGATGAGCCAATCGTTGCCGCCGTCGAAGGAGGCGCGGATGTCAAAGGAGCGGAGGCCCTCATCGTCGGAGGCGGTCCAGGTGATTGGGATGATGGTTGCGCCGGGGTAGGCGCGGCCGGCGTGGTTGCTTGTAAGGGTGATCGTTGGGGCCGCATCGCCGAGCAGCGCATCGGGGCGGATGGAGAAGTAGGGGCCATAGAAGGACCGCACCTGGTTGAGCGAGCCGGTCGCGTCGTAACGCATGCGGGCGCGGTCGGTGGAGACATCGGGCAGCTGCGCGGGCAGGACGGTGCAGCCGGTGCTGCCATTGACGTAGACGGTGCCCAGGGAGATGCCCGAGTCATCGTTGTCGAGCTCGATCGAGGCGTAGGTGGAGCCCACCACGGGCGTGACGGTGGCGCAGGTCTGAAGGCTGTCGCCGGGGTGATAAACGCCCGCGGTAGGCGTGGTGGGAACCATCGACCCGGTGAAGGGCTGCGGGTTGGTGATTTTCACGGGGAGGTCTGCGATGCCTTCCTGGCCGAGGTTGTCTACCGCGACCACGCGGAAGAACTGGTCCGCACCGTTGGCGGGGGTGCCGATGAAGGGCGGGGTCCACTCGAAGGAGCGGGCATCGACGGGGATCTCGGCGAGGAGCTGCATCGCATCATCAAGGTTGGTGTCGGGCGACCAGTAGATGCGCTGGGCGACGATGTTGCCATCATCACGCGCGGTCCACGGGATGATGATGGGCTGGCCGGGCAACACGGCAGCAACGTTGGGTGCAACGAAGCGAACGACCGGGGGCGGGTTGGAGGATGGGGGCTGCGTCAGGAACGGGGTGAGCAGGCCGCCCGCGTCGATGCCGAAGAAGACTTCATCGCCAGCGCCGCTGGGGTTGAGCGTGGGGTGGTGCGGGCCGGTGATGGTGCCCCACCAGTTGTTGCGCACATCGCTGTCGGTCTGCTCGAGGGAGTTGTGGCGGGCGCGGGCGATGAGGCCGCCGTTGGGCAGGAAGGTGCCGAAGTAGCCGGTGCCGGGCGTGCCGCGGTTGTTGATGAAGGTGTTGGGGTTGGTGGGGTGATTGGCGTCGAGGTAGCCCTCAACGGTGTGGTTGGGGGCGAAGCGCTCGCCGCTGTAGGAGAAAACGTTGTTCTCGAAGGTGCACTTGCGGAGGGTGAAGAGAGAGTCGCCGCCGGTGGCGCGGGTGTTACGGCGGAAAATGCAGTTGTCCAGAGCGATAGGGAGTTCGGCGGAGGCGATGCCGATGGAGGAGTCTTCGACGATGCACCAGTCCCAGCGGGTGCCGTAGGTGCCGGTGCCGCCGACGCCAATGCCGCGCCACTTGGTGCCGGGGATGTAGGGCATGAAGCGGATGGGGCGCTCAGGCTCGCCGAGGAAGACGGGTTGTGAGAGGCCGTTGCTATCGCTGGAGAACTGGAAGGCGATGTCGGGCGGGCTCTTGACGGTGACACCGGGGAGAACGGTGAGACGGCCGTGGACGTTGCCGTTGTCGCGGAGGACATAGGGAATACCTGCGTCGGCCCAGACGACGTTCTCATCCGCGGGGGAAGAGTCGGTGGTGTCGGGGATCTCGTTGAACTGGTTGCCGGTGGTAGGGAGCTGCGAGCCGGGGAGGATGCCGGCGGAGTTGATTCCGATATCTACGGCGTACTTGTTGTTCTGGAGTGTGACGGAGGGGTCGATGAGGTAGCTCGCGCCGCCTTCGAGGCGGATGCCCGGGCCGAAGGGGTTGCCGGTGACGGTGACGTTGCCGACGTAGCGGTGCTGGTTGTGGTCTTGCGCCAGGTCGATGTAGGCCTCGGTGACGGTGACGTTGTCGAGGATGGAGTTGCCGACGATGAACATGGCCTCGCCGCCGATAGCGCCGGGGTCGTTAGTGACTTTGCTGCCGCGGAAGAAGGTGCAGTCGCGTGCGGCGACCCAGCCGCGGAGGGCAGCGACCTGGCAGCCCTGTCCGAAGGTACAGCGTGTGAGGTTGATGATCTGGCGCTGGTAACCGAGGTTGCCATCGAAGTAGCGGTGGCCGAGGTCGCCCGCGCTGTCATATGAGAAGTCGGTAGGCAGGGCGGGGTCGCGGAAGGTGGAGTCGATGAAGGAAGCCTTGCCGCCGTAGAGAAGGTCGGTGTAGGTTTCGACATCGGCGAAGGAGCCGGTGATGAGGCCGCCGTTGGCGACGACGATGCGAGCCCAGCCGGCATTGAAGCCGGTGTTGCCGCGGAGCAGGACGGGCTGTGCGGCAGTGCCCTGCATGGAGAGGGTGCCGGAGACATCGAAGATGGTGCTGTTGTTAATGCGGACTTGGACGCCGGGGTCGACGATGACGGTGCCGCCGGGGACGATGCGCGGGCTTTCACCGGTGGGGCCCTGGGAGACCTGGACGGGGCTCATGGCGGTGGTCCAGTGGACCGTCTCACCCGCGGCAGGCAGGGGGTAGGGGAGCGGGGGCGGGTTTCCCACCTGGAGGGAATCGATGAGGAAGGAGCCAGCGAAAGAGAAGCTGTCCGCGGCCGGGGGCAGCACGAGACGCACGGCGATGCGACCGCTGCCGGGGAGGGACACGGTGTGCTGCGTCCACGGGTGGTTTACACCGGGGTAGGTGGCGAGGAGCTGCGTGAAGCTGCCGACATCGGTGCTGCTGGAGCCGGTGCTGGTGCCGCTGGATGCATAGCGCACCTCGAGCGTGGCGTGGTTCATGCCGAAGGCGTTTGTGGGCCCGGTGGCCCAGAAGGTGAAGGGATCACCGGCGATCTGATTGGGGATGGCGGGGAGAATGATCCAGGCGGAGATGCGGGTGGAGGAGTTGGTCCAGGTGGTGAAGGCACCGTGGCCGAGGCAGGAGCCGGACTGTCCCCAGCCGTTGCCGAACTCTGTCCAGTAGGGGCTGTTGCCGTTGTTGGGGCTGCTCTGGTTGCGGAAGATCCAGCCGCGGGACGTGAGGCCGGGTGGGCCGCCCGTGCCGGAGGAGCCACTCCCCACGTTCTGGAAGGACTCGCTGAAGTTGGCCTGGCCGCAGGCGATGGTGGCGGTGAGGGCGGTGCCTGCGAGCAGAGCGAGGACGACGGAAGGCTGTAAACGCATGGGTGGTCTCCGGGCTGGTCACACCGTGAAATGGTGTGCGGGCTCGTGACCTCATGCGTTGGGAGAGGGATGGTGGTGTCAGGATCGGTGGGGAATTGTGGAGGAGGGGTGGTTTGGCGGTAAACTTGCGAAAGACGCGGGGTTTGGAAGCGGCGGGAGGTTGGGCGCGGGGTGTATTGCCGCGGGGGGACACGGACCTTCAGAAAGGTCCGTGGCACTCAGCAGTTGCCGCCGGCGAGGACTCGGAAGAAGGCTTCGATGTCTAGGTCTGTACCGGTGTCGCCGTCGTTGTTGAAATCTGCGGAGTCGCACGTGGGGCAGCAGTTGCCGGCAAGGCAGGAGAAGAAGGCTTCGATGTCGGCGTCGGTGCCTGTCGCGCCGTCGTGGTCGAAATCGGCGGTGCCGCAGGGACCGAGGTCGATGATGAAGCCGTCGAGCGATGTGCTGCGGCCCGTGAACACGCGGCCGTCCGCGGAAATGCCGTTGATGGAACCGATGGGCATGCCGAAGGTGGGAACACCTCGGACGGCAAAGTATTCGTTGGCATCCATCAGTCCGCTGCCGCGGCACCAGATGACGCCGATGCCCATAGCGCCGCTTGAGGAAGCGGAGGCGATGCCCCCAACGATGGAGCGGGCGTCATCGACGGAGTTCAGTTCGATATTGGTGAGGTTCGGGAAGGGCGAGGGGATCACCATTGTTCCGTCCTCGGCGGTCCAGATAAACGCGGCGGTGGCTTCATTCCCCGAGACTCCCGCGCTGCCGACAATGGTGCGGAGGTCGGGGCTCATGCCCTCGGCGACCGTGTTGCGGTAGCCGGGAGGCGTCTCGATCATGGAGCACCAGGTGTAGGTTGAACCCCACACGGCCGTGCGCGTGCCCAGACCCGAAGACCCGCTGCCGACGCCCTTGAGACCATCGGGGGAGAGGGCGTGCATCCACGAGGCGTAGTTGCCGCCCTCGGGCACCATGCGGGCGCCTTGTTCCTGTGTCCATACAAAGCTGTGGTAGAAGCCGGTGCCGGGGGCGTTGGTGATGCCGCCCACGCACCGGCCATCTCGACTGATGCAGCTGACGCGGATGCCCGCGGTCATGGGGATCACCATTTCGACGACGCCGGTGGCGTGGGTCCATGTCCAGCTGCGCGCGAGCCCGACACCGTTGAACACGTTGATGCCCGCGATGACCGCGCCGTTACCGCTGACGCAGGTGGCGCGGGTGCGGTGTCCGGGCAGGACATAGGTGGAGACGGTGTCGGTATCGCGGTTGTAACTTGCCGCGTAGTCACCGACCGCGCCTACCACGACGCGGCCGTCGGCGCTGATGGCTTCGGGGATCACGGGGATGAGGGTGAAGGTGGGCTGAGCGTGCGCGCTGGAGGCCACGGCAGTCGTGAGGAGGGCGGCTCGCAGTGCGGCGTTCATGGGTCTACCTCAGCCCATCGGGCTCAGCGCATCGGGGAACAGTTGTCGCAGGGCTTCACATGACCAGCCTAGCAGTTTCCGCCGCTGAGGACGCGGAAGAAGGCTTCGATGTCCTGGTCTGTTCCGGCGTCGCCGTCGTAGTTGAAGTCGGCGCTGTCGCACAGGGGGCAGCAGTTGCCGGCGAGGCAGGAGAAGAAGGCTTCGATGTCGGCGTCGGTACCTTCGCTGCCGTCGTGGTTGAAGTCGGCGGAGCCGCAGGGGCCGAGGTCGATGATGAAGCCGGTGCCGGAGGACTTCTGCCCGGCGAAGACGCGGCCGCTGGCGGAGATGCCGACCAGTTTGACGACAGAGGCACCGGCGAGGGGGACGTGGTGGGCAGCGAAGAAGGCATCGGCGGTCATGAGCCCGCTGCCGCGGACCCAGACCATTCCTACGCCGGTCGCCGCGGAGGTTGCGGTGGCCGTGGCCACGGCGACCTTGCCGTCATCGTCGACGCCGTCGAACCTGAGTTGGGGCATCGAGGGGTAGGGAGAGTGCAGGATCGTGAGTCCAGCATCATCGCTCCAGACGAGGCCGGGCTGGATGATGTTGGTTTCGTAGGCGTGGCCCACGACGGTGCGCATGTCGGGAGTCATGGCCTCGGCAAAGAGGCCGCGGTACTGGATCGGGATGGGGAGCATGGAACACCAGAGGTAGGTGGAACCCCAAAGGGCGACGCTGGTGCCCAATCCTGAGGAGCCGCTGCCGACGCCCTTGAGGCCGTCGGGCGAGAGCGCGTGCAGCCATGTTGAGTAGTTGCCGCCCTCGGGAATGGCGCGGGGTCCGTCAGCGGGCGTCCAGACATAGCTGTGATAGAAGCCGTTGCTACTGCCGAAGAAAACGCCGCCCACGGTGCTCCCGTCGCGGCTGATGCACGACGTCTTGACTCCCGACGTGCCGGGCATGGTGATGGGCACAACGCCCGTGGCTTCTGTCCATGTCCAGGCGGTCGATGGCCCAGTCTGGCCGTTTCCCGCAACTCTTGAGCCATTGCCGCTGACCGCTGACACTCGCTGGGACAAGGCGTCGGCGTGGCACACCGTCGTGGTGCCCGTGAACCGATTGAAACGCACGATGCTGCTGTTCTGGACGCCCACGATGGTGCTGCCGTCGGCACTTAGGAGTGACGGTGCGAACGGGGTATTGGTGACCGTCGGCTGTGCCATTGCCGCGGCTGCAAGGAAGGGGGCGGACAGTGCCAGGATTGCGCGTGTTGCGAGCTGCATGGGTGCTTCCACGAGTCTTTGAGGTTGGGTTTTGCGCCGCCAATGGCGCGTCCGGGGGTTTACCGGCCGGGGGGCGGTGGGGTTGCGAGGGTTGAGGAAATCTGCGTGGGGGCGTGGGGTGTGGAGAGGGGACGCTTACTTCGTGCGCGGCTCGTGGAAGGTCTGGGGGACTGTTTGTCTCTATCCTTGCCCCATGCCACCCCAGACCACCCAGCGGCCCCGCATCCTCACCGGCGACACCCCTACCGGACGCCTGCACCTGGGGCATTGGGTGGGGTCTTTGGAGCGGCGGGTGGCGTTGCAGGATTCGTATGAGTGCTACTTCCTGCTGGCGAACATGCACGCGTTCACGACGCGGTGGGACAAGCCGGGGGACATACGGCAGGACACGATTGAGATTGTGAAGGACTGGCTTGCCGCGGGGATTGACCCGGAGCGGTCGGCGATTGTGCTGCAGACGGAGGTTCCGGCGATCGCGGAGCTGACGTGGTATTTCGCGATGCTGCTGAAGTTCAACGATGTGATGGGCAACCCGACGCTGAAGCATGAGCTGGAGACCAAGGGCCTGGCGGACAGCTACTCGTTTGGGTTTCCGCTGTACACCGTCGGGCAGTGCGCGGACATCCTGGCGTTCCGGCCGACGCTGATCCCGGTGGGTGAGGATCAGGAGCCGCATATTGAGCTGGCGCGCAAGGCCGCGCGGAAGTTCAACCAGGCGTACTGCGGGGTGGGAGACCGCGTGCCCGATGAGGAGCACGCGAGCGCGGGGGGCGTGTTCCCCGTTCCCAAGGCGCTCATCGGGCGCATCGGGCGCTTGCCTGGGGTGGGCGATGGCACG
>JBBSOF010000062.1:0-13847 GCA_038260025.1 Phycisphaerales bacterium | reverse complement strand
GCGCACACCGAGACGCTGCAGCGGCTGAGCCAGCCCAAGCAGTTTCTCGAGGTCTCCATCCCGGTGCGGATGGATGATGGGACGCTGGAGGTGTACACGGGGTACCGCTGCCGCTATGACGACACGCGCGGGCCCGCCAAGGGCGGCATCCGTTTCCACCCCGCGGTGGACCCCTCGGAGGTCAAGGCCCTGGCGTTCTGGATGACCTTCAAGTGCGCGTGCGTGGGCCTGCCCTTCGGCGGCGGCAAGGGCGGCGTGATCGTGGACCCCAGCAAGCTGTCGATGGCCGAGCTCGAGCGGCTCAGCCGCGGCTACATGCGGGCCATCGCCTGGGCCGTGGGCGAGGATGTGGATGTGCCCGCGCCCGATGTCAACACCAACCCGCTCATCATGGCGTGGATGTGCGATGAGTACTCGATCATCGCCGGCCACCGCGTGCCCGGCGTCATCACCGGCAAGCCCGTGGCAATGGGCGGCTCCTTAGGGCGCGAGGACGCCACCGGCCGCGGCGGCTTCTACTGCCTCAAAGAGCTTGAAACCCGCATGGGCTGGGACGTCAAGAAGCAGAAGCGCACCATCGCCGTGCAGGGCTTCGGCAACGTCGGCGACCACTTCGCCCGCCTCGCGGCCGCCGACGGCTGGACGGTGGTGGCGGTCTCTGACAGCAACGGGGGCATGTGGAACGCCAACGGCCTGCCGATCATGAAGCTGGCGGAAGGTAAGTCCAGGACGGGCCTTCTGCCCAACATCAGCGTGGCGGGCGCGGGGTCGCAGCCCATCTCTAACGAAGCGCTGCTGGAGCTGGACGTGGACGTGCTGGTGCCCGCGGCCATCGAGAACGTCATCACCGGCGACAACGCCGCGAGAATCAAGGCCCCCATCATCATCGAGCTGGCCAACGGCCCCGTCACCAGCGAGGCCGACCGCATCCTTGCCTCGCGCGATGTGGTCATCGTGCCCGACATCCTCGCCAACGCCGGCGGCGTGACGGTCAGCTACTTCGAATGGGCCCAGAACAAGGCCGGCTTCTACTGGACAGCTGAGGAGGTCCGCGAGCGCCTAGCCGTGATCATGCGTCGCGAGTTCTCCGCCGTGTACGACTTCATGAAGGCCAAGAAGATCGACATGCGCACCGCCGCCTACGCCCACGCCCTGGAACGCCTCGCCCCTGCCCTGGAGAGCACCGGCACGGCGGTGCGGTTCGCGAAGGAATGATTGAAAACCTCCTCCGGCTTTGCGGAGGAGATGTTTACCTCCTCCTCCGGCTCGGCGGAGGAGGTGCCGAGGCCCTGCGAGGCGGAGGAGGTGCCTTCACTCCTCCTCCGGCCCTGCGGAGGAGGTGGCTGAGTCCTCGAGGCCGGAGGAGGTGCCTGCCTCCCTTACACGACGCTCCAGAACACCCAGCAAGTGCCGCAGCACATCGAACAAGTTGTTCCATACAAGTGTCGCGGAGAGCCGAACAACTTCAAGGCCGTGCTCGCGCAGCCACGCATCTCGGGCCGCGTCATACGCAACCTGATTGAAGTGGTGCTTGCCATCAACCTCAACGACTAACCGCGCCTCGTGGCAGTAGAAGTCCGCGATGTACGGTCCAAGCGGCTTCTGCCGGTTAAACTGAAAGCCGCCGAGTTGACGCGACTTGATATTCTTCCAGAGATAAGCCTCAGGCGGCGATAACGACTGCCGCAACTCGCGCGAACGCTTGCGGCTTGCTTCGTCAGAGCCCGGTGCTCGACCGTGAAATGGCGAGGGTCCATGATCGTGACGCATGCGCCTCCTCCGCCTCGCCAAGCCTCGGCACCTCCTCCGCAAAGCCGGAGGAGGAGTTTTTAAGGCAAAAACGTGTACTCCCCCGTCGAGTTCCCCAGATCCTTCCCCAACGGCGCCGGCACCCGCACGCGCATCTTCGCGTGCGCATCCACGAACAGCACGTTCGCCTCCACGCCGCTCTTGCCGTACCACCGCATCCCCTTGTCGCCCGCCTGCTGGTAGTTGTAGATCGTGTGCGTCGCCAGCATCCACGTGCGGCTGGTGTTCAGCACGCTGGGCATCTTCCCCCCACCCTGCGGCACCAGCGTGGCATGCTCTTCGCCATCGAGCGTGTGGTCGTTAAGCGTGTAGCTCGCCCCGACAAGGTCGTACATGCTGTCGGTCTTGTCAAAGCCGGGGATGGGCACGCCCGTGTCGCGCGCGCCCTTGTCCACCGGCGACCTGAAGAAGGGCAACTCGTGTACGCCCGGCTCGGCATCCGGCGGCACCGCGCCCTCGTGCACGTACGCGTTCAGCGGCCGCCCCTGCGCACCGATCGTACTGATACCGTAAAACGGCAACTGACCCTTCTTGCCGCCGAAGAGCGCACCGATGATGCTCTGGCCGCCACCGGGCAGCGGCCCCGACTTCTGCGGCAGGCAGTCGCGAAAATCAATCAGGTAGGCGGTCGTGGCGACGCCCAGTTGTTGCAGGCGTGCGCCGCACGAGGTCGTGCGTGCCGCGATGCGGGCCTGACCGAGCGCCGGCAGCAAGATGCCGATCAGCAGCGCGATAATGGCGATCACCACCAGCAGTTCGATGAGCGTGAAGGCCCGGCGGATGTGCTCTGCGTGCGGCGCGGTCATGCGGGAGGGTACCCGGGATCACGTGGTGACGGGCTGGGGGCGGACCGGCGGCGGCACGGGGTTCTCGATCGCGGCCTTCGTCGTGTGCCACCGGAGCATCAGGTCGCGGCGGTCCCGCTCTTCCGGAATGGCCGTTTCGTCCTGGCTCTGGCGGTAGACCATCTCGGCGTGGCGGAGCAGGGCGGTCTTCTTGTGCAGTGCCGCTGCATCGGGCGCGCACGCGGCAATCACCTCCAGCAGGCGAGCATTCACCGCCACGCTGTCGCGGCCATACTGACGGATCTGGTTGAAGCACAGGTCGGCTATTCCCGCGTATGTTGATACGGGCAGCACAAGGCGTAGCACGCCCTCGGCGTCATAGCGCAACGGCCCCGCCAGCCCGCGCCGGGCGATGAGGCAGAGCCCCGAGCCCAGGGCGTCGATGCAGTTGACCGCGGTGAACGGGTCGTTGATCCCCGGCGAGAGCGCCCGCACCGCGATCTCCACCAGTTGCCGCGCGGCGTATTCCACGTCCTGCTCGGATGTCCGCTGGTCCCCGATGATGAAGGCCTCCGACATCACGCTCGTCACTGCCGGGGTGCACGCCTCGGAAGGATGCACATGCAGCAGGGGTGTGCCCGCAATCACATAATCCCCTGCGCGGCAGTCCATCCGCGTGACAAAGTTGCGCTCGGCCGCCGTCCCCACCAGCGTCGAGAAGTCCACGGCCTGCAGATAGCCGTCCCGCGGCGCCAGCACGCCGCAGCAGTTGCCCTCAAAGTCCGGGGGCAGGTATGAATGCGCAGCCCGGTCCGACGGCGTGGGCGTGCTCGAGCCCTCCTGCGTCATCGCGACGCGGTCGATGGTTGAGAGCAGGTCCGCCCGCACGTTCGCCACCACGATGGGGGCCTGCAGCGACACCGACACATGGTGGATGAAGTAAATCATCACCGCGATACTGGCGATCGCCAGCAGCACCGCGCCCGTGACCGACATCTGGGGAACGAACGCCGTGCCATCATCATCCAGCGGCCCGTGGATGGCGCGGAGCACCATGAGGCAGTAAAGGAAGGTGGCGACAAAGGTGCCCAGCACCACCTGGTTCGCCGTGTCGCGCATGAAGTTGCGCAGCAGGCGCGGGCCAAACTGGGCCGATGCCTGCGTGAGCGCCGCGATGGTAATGGAGAACACCACGCCCGCCACCGTGATGACCGAGCCGGCCACCGTCGAGAGCAGCGTCTTGGCACCCTCAAAACCCCCCGTGTACAGCCACGGGATCGGGTCCTTGTTGTCCAGTACGTTACGGTCGAGGGTGACCAGCAGCAGTGCCAGGATGCTCGCGACACCCGACATCACCGACGGCACGAACCAGTAGCCGGAACTGACAACCTCCCAGAAATGCTGGAGCCGGAGTTTCATGGGGCCACCCCGGCGGCCTGGTCACGCTTGTGGTGCGCAGAGGCGGCCGCGGCCTCAACCCCGGCGGACAGTTCCTCCACCAGCGCCGCCTTCACGCTTGCCATGGCCGGGCTCGAGCCAAGCTCCCACGCCAGGGTCGTCACCGGCCGCCCATGCAGGCCGCAGGGGACGATCAGGCGAAAGTGATCGAGGTTGGTTGACACATTGAGCGCGAGGCCGTGCATGGACACCCACCGGCGCACCCGCACCCCCAGCGCGGCAATCTTCGCGCCAGGAGTCGTCGCCGAGGGAACAGTCCAAACGCCAGTCGCCGCCGGGTCCCGCTGGGTCGCGACGCCGA
Organism: Phycisphaerales bacterium; assembly: GCA_038260025.1. Classification (GTDB taxonomy): domain Bacteria; phylum Planctomycetota; class Phycisphaerae; order Phycisphaerales; family UBA1924; genus JAEYTB01. The sequence continues at coordinate 9,494 of JBBSOF010000062.1, read as the reverse complement.
ACCTGCCGCACACCTCGATAACGCTCTGCTCGAGCAGCCGCATGTACTCATGGATGCCCAGGTTCAGAAGATTGAGGTCAAGGATGGGGTAGGCGACAAGCTGCCCCGGACCGTGATAGGTGATGTCTCCCCCCCGGTCGGTCTCCGCGAGGGCGACGCCGCTCTGCTGAAGAAGTTGAGGCGTGGCGAGGAGGTGGTCGGCCGCGCCCGCGCGCCGCGAGATCGTGATCACCGGCTCATGCTCCACGAGCAGCAGGAAGCCCTCAATGGGAGCTCCCGCGGCCCGCGCCGCGAGCACGCGATCAAGGTGCGCCACCTGCTGCTCATACGCGGGCGCATACGCAAGGCGGCCGAGGTCTATGACGGGGAGGGGCACGGCGAGAAGGGTACGCGGGACGCAACACCCCGGGAATCACGGCATCAGCCGCTGGCCGCTCGTCTCCAGCAGCGTCCTGAACAGATCGCTGAACACGAAGTTGTGCTCGGGGAACTCCGCGCCCGCCATGTTCCGGTCGATGTGACTGAACATGAGGTCGATCGCGCCGATGGTTCGTGCCATGCCGGTCGCCGGGTCAACCAGTTCGACAATACCGGTGGTCGAAGCGCCCGCCGCGTCCATCTGCTGCACCGTCGCGGTATACCGCAGGGTGAACCCCGGGGCCGCATCCTCAGTCAGTTCCGCCTTGCTCACCTTGGCGAGGATGACCTTCTCGGCAAAGTTGTTGGCGTGGCCCACGAGGATGCCCGCCGACTGTGCCATCCCCTCGATAATGAGGCTCGCGGGCATGATGGGGTTGCCGGGAAAATGATCGTGGAGATGCTCCTCGGCCATCGAGATGTTCTTGATGGCGACCAGCCGCGTGCGCGGCTCCAGATGCACCACTCGATCGATCCACATCCAGCGCACAGCGGATTCCCAGGGTTAGCCCTTCGCGGCAAGCTTGGTCTGCACGAACTTCATCAAGGCCCCGACCGTGAAGACATTCGCGACGTTCATGATCTGCGGGTCCGACTCAAACCCGGCGAAATCCACGTGCGGCATCCGCGCCTTCAGCGCGGCAAGTCCCTTGGGCGTCACGATGCCGTCCTTCACAAACTCGGGGTTCTGCGCCACGTTGTCGGGGAACAGCTCGCCCTGGGCGATCTTGATGCTGAACGCCTGCTCCAGCTTGAACACGATGTCGAGGAAGTCGATGGACTCGGCGCCCAGGTCCCGTGTCAGCACGGCCTCCATGGTGACCTCATCCTCATCAACCGCCAGGGCGTCCATTAGCACCGTCCGGATCTTCTGAAAAACCTCATCTTGCGTCATCGTGGGTGTGTCCCGGGGGGGTGGCGTGTGGTACCGCGCATTCAATGAAAAATGGCAGGGGGCAATGGTAGACCCGAGTAAGTGAGTTGGCACAAACTTGATGGAGTGCCGCGATACAAAGCCCTAAGCCGCGCCCTGCGAAGAAGACGCAAACTTCCCCACGTTCGGGGGCCGCAGCTCGAACCGCCCCGACACCGCCACCGGCGCGCTGTCCGCGCCGGCCCCCGGCTCAAGCAGCGTTGCTTCGCCCTTGAGGTCAAACGTGCCGTCGGCCCCGGCCTTGTGCAACGTCACTTCGACGCGGAGCGAAGCGCCGGGCTTGACGAACCTGCCGTATTTGAGAGCCCGCACTTTGCCCAGCACCAGCGGCCCGCCGTGCCGCTCCGCGAGCAGCCGCCTCCCGGCCTGCACCAGGCACTCGAGCATCATGACTCCGGGGAGCACGGGGAAACTGGGGAAGTGGTCCTGGAGGTACTCCTCGGCCATCGTCACATGCTTAAGCGTGACGATGCGGTCTGGCGATTGCTCGATCACGCGATCCACAAGGTCAAAGTGCATGGCGTGAGGATATCGACCACGGGCCGCCGAGGGGCGGCTACGCTGGACCTGCTTGGCGCTGGGTGTCGGGCGATGCTGGAAAGGACCTGGGTTGGACGCTCCGCGCTCGGGCATCAAGTTCATCATGCTCACGGTCATGCTCGATGCGATGGGCATCGGGCTGCTGATCCCAGTCGCGCCGCGCCTGGTGCAGGAGCTGGCCCACACCACCGACGCGGCAACAGGCGCTGTCGCGGGCTGGCTGTACGCCACCTACGCCCTGATGCAGTTCCTCTTTGCCGCCCTGCTGGGCGTGCTGTCGGACCGCTTTGGTCGTCGTCCGGTGCTGCTGGTAGCCCTGTTCGGCTCGGGGCTTGATTACATCGCCGCGGCGTTCGCACCTACGCTGCTGATCCTGTTCATCACCCGCGCCATCAACGGGGCCACCGGCGCCAGCGTCACGGTGGCCAACGCCTACGTCGCGGACATCACGCCCGGCGAAAAACGCGGCGCGGCCTTCGGCATGACCATGGCCGCCTTCGGCATGGGATTCGTGCTCGGCCCCCTGATCGGCGGGCTCATCGGCGACCCCTCGCACCACATCCCGTTCCTGGGATTGGGCAACATCCGCTACCCCTTCTACGCGGCAGGCGCGCTCACGCTCCTCAACTGGCTGTACGGCCTGCTGGTCCTGCCCGAGAGCCTGCCGCGGTCGCTGCGCGGGCCGATCCGCTGGAAGCGATCAAACCCGCTGGGGGCGTTCAAGGGCCTCGGCCGCTACCCGCTCGTGGCGGAGCTTGGCGTGTCGCTGTTCTTCCTGAGTGCAGCCCAGTTCATGCTGCACACGACGTGGCTGCTGTACACCGAGACGCGCTACCTGTGGACGGCCCGCACCGTGGGCTTGTCGCTGTTCACGGTGGGCGTGGCGACCACCATCGTGCAGGCGGGCTTCGCGGGCAGGATCATCAAAAAGATCGGCGAGAAGCGGGCGATCGTGATCGGCGGGATGATCTCCGTCCTGGCCTTCGCGGGCTACGGCACCGTGCCGCAGGGCTGGATGATCTTCGTCATCATCAGCTTCGCCTCCTTCGCGGGGATCGCGCAGCCCGCCATGCAGTCGCTCATCACCCGCACGGTGCGGGCCGACGAGCAGGGCGCGACCCAGGGCGCCATCGCCGCCCTCACCAGCATTGCAGCCGTCATCGCCCCGCCCGTGGGCGGCAAGGTCTTCGAGTACTTCACCGCCCGCCCCGACCTCAAACTGCCCGGAGCCACCTTCTACCTGTCATCGCTGCTGGCGGCGGTGGCGGTGGTAGTGGCGTGGTGGGCGGTCAGGAAGGTGCGCGTGGGTGAGCCTGCGGCGGTTGGGATGTAATAGTGGTTCAGCGATGAGCGTGGGATCTTTGCTCTCGACGCGCATTGCTTTCGGTGCCCACTTTGCTTTCGTCACCGCCTTGCGGGGGCGCAAGCAGTGCGCGGCAGCGTGTAAGCGTCCCTGCCTTCCGCACGAAGTGCGCACGAGCGTTGCCGGTGGCGCGGCGAGGCTCTGCGAGCAAGCCACCGGAGAGTGGTCACCACCACCTTCTTCTCTTTGTCTTTCCGCCCGGCTGAGCGCGGACCTGCTCGGCGCGGGCGCGGAAATCGTCCGCCCTCAGCCGGGCGGGAAAACAAAAGGCCGCCTGCCGGTGGCTTGTTCGCCCAAAGCGGCTCACCGCGCCACCGGCAACCGTCGTGCGCCCGAGGCGGGCGGAAAGCCATTCCCGGCGAAAAGCCGGAGCAGGCGGTGAAAAGGTCCGTGCGGCTTCACGCACGCTCCCCCCTCACGGCCCCGCCGTAAAAACATCCACCACGCCCTTCGCGGCAATCCATAGCAGGGCCACCACCAGCCCCCCGTGAAAAATCACAAAGCCAAAGAACCACGCCGTGCGGATACAGATCTCGCCGAGCCCTTCATCAAGCCCGACGCGCGAGGTGGAGCCGATGTCTGCGGGGCGGGGGCGGAGGGACCACATCGTGTACCGCCGCGGCAGGTCTCGCAGGTCCCCCGCGACATACCACGCTGTGCAGCAGGGGCAGCGGCCGCTGGGCTTGCGGCTCGTCAGGTCCAAGCCACAGGACAGGCACCGCGGGCGTCCGAAGTGATCGAGGCATGCGGCCATGGCACAGGAATGTACCAGTGTTTGGTTGCCGCGGTTGCGTGCCGCTCATCTTTCTAAAGGTCCGTGTCTTCGCTCGCCCCGCTCTACGCCACCGCCGCCACGACCTTGCGGGCCGCGTCGGTCAGGTCGGTCGCGGCCTGCATGGTGGGGATGTCGGCCTTGGCGCCGTTGAGCAAAGCCCGGCCCTGCTCGACGTTGGTCCCCTCCAGCCGCACCACTAGCGGCACCTTGAAGCCCGTGCTGCCATCGGTGTTCTTGAACTTGCGGGCGGCGTTGATGATGCCCTGGGCGATGACATCGCAGCGCATGATGCCGCCGAAGATGTTGACCATCACGCCCTTCACCTTGGGGTCGCTGAGGATGATGTTGAACGCCTCGGTCACGGCCTCCTCGGTCGCGCCGCCGCCCACATCAAGGAAGTTGGCGGGCTCGATGTTCTTGGCCGCGCCCTCGAGCTTCACGATGTCCATCGTGGCCATGGCGAGGCCCGCGCCATTGACCAGGCACCCGATGCTGCCATCAAGCGCGATGTACGTCAGGCCGAACTTCTTCGCCCGCTGCTCCGCGGGGTTCTCTTCGCTGGGGTCTTCGAGAGCCTGGATGTCCTTGTGGCGGAAGAGGCCGTTCTCATCAAAGCTGAACTTGGCGTCGATCGCCATCACCTGCCCCGGCGCGGCAGGCGTGGTCTCGGTAATCACCAGCGGGTTGATCTCCGCGAGCGTGCAGTCCTTCTCGATGAAGAGCCGCGCCAGGTTCTGCATCACAGCCGCGGCCTGGTTGACGAGCTTGCCGGTGAGGCCCAGCGCAAAGGCGATCTTGCGGGCCTGGAAGCCCTGCAGGCCCAGCAGCGGGTGCAGCGGCTCCTTGATGATGGCATCGGGACGATCATGCGCCACCGTCTCGATCTCCACCCCGCCCTCGCGGCTGGCGATCAGGATGTTCCGCCGCGTCGTGCGGTCGGTGGTGATGGCGAGGTAGAACTCCTCTCCCCCACCGCCCGTGCGCTTGGCGATGTCAACGCCTGCCGCGATCAGCAGGCGAGCAACCTCCAGACCCTCCGCCGGAGTCTGCGGGCTGACCATGCGGTTGGTGAGCATGAACCGTGCGGCCGCCGTGGCGTCTTCCGGCGTCTTGACCAGCTTTACGAAGCCGGCCTTACCCCGCCCGCCCGCGTGGACCTGGGCCTTCACGACGGCCAGGGGTGACCCCTGCCCGGAGGTGACGGATTTGAACGCCGCGGCAGCATCTTCAATAGAGGAGATGGCCTGCCCGGCGGGCACGGGGATGCCATAAGAACGGAGCAGGTCGCGGGCTTGGTACTCGTGAATCTTCATGGAGGCTCCTGCGGGATGGGTCGGGCCATGGTAGCGGAGGCGGACCACCCCGCGCTGCACACCAAAACCGAAAACAGGGGATATCAAAGCTCCATCCCGGGTGAATCGGGGTTCATACAGGCACTTCAAATGGGCTGGGTGGTGGCCGCGGAACAGCGGTGAGGTACGGTTTATTTGAACACGTGAGATTGATCATTGCGATTGACTGCGATGTACACACCCTCAAGGAGCCTCATCATGACTTCTTTTAAGCTCGCCTCGCTTGCCGGCCTCGCCACCGTGGCAATGTCGGTCGCGTCCTTTGCGCAAACCACCCCCTCGCCCAGCACGCCGCGGACGCAGCCCAATGCCCCGCGGACGACGCCGAGCACCTCCCCGCGCACGTCGCCAAGCACCACACCCAGCACCACGACGAGCACGACCCCCAGCACCACGCCGGCGACCTACACCCCCAACGCCCAGCCCGGCAACGCCAACCCCAACAACAACCCGGGCACCACCAACAACCCCAACAGCCCGAACAATCCCAACAACCCCAACCAGAACAACAACCCCACGAACCCCACGCCGCCCACCTTCCCCGACCCCAACGCCACACCCGTGCTGCCACCCAACGGTGACAACACGCAGGGCATCGTGGGGCCCGACGGCGTGCTGCGGAACACCGGCGGCACCGTGAATGACCTGAACGGCAACAACAACACCAACGGCACGGTGAACGGCACGCGCAGCAATACCGTGAATGATCCGTCGGGCTTCAACAACAACGCCAACAACAACTACCAGCCCGGCCTGTTCAGCTATGACCCCAATCAGCAGGCCCGCATCCAGCAGACCTCCAGCCGCCTGATGCGGTTTGAGCGTCAGCTCCAGGAGAGCAACGACCGCATCCTCCGCGATCTTGGCGAGGCCCGCTCTATGGGCGATGCGAACATGAAGATCGACAAACTCAGCTCGGTGGTGCAGAACCTGCTCCTGCAGAACCGCGTCCTGCAGAACTACCTTGTTGAGCAGCGCAACGGCCTCTACGGCCAGGGTCAGCTTGACGACTCGATCAACGGATCGATCAACAACGGCTCAAGCAGCGGCAGCACTGGCCAGAACATGGGCCAGAACCCCGGTCAGAACAACCCCAACTTGAACAACGGCAACGGGACGCCCGACCGCACGAACCCCAACGCCATCAAGCCCGGCAGCGTGGGCCCGTCCACAACGTCGCCCCGCACCCCGACGCTGAGCCCCGCGACGCCCAGCGCACCCACCAGCCCGACGAACCCCTCGGGCAACCCGGGCAACACGCCCACGCCTTCCTCGCCGCGGTAAGCCTTCGCTGAGTCCTTCATGCACGATACAAGGGTGGCCCTACCGGCCACCCTTGTTTTTTATTGGCGAACCGTGCCATCAGAACGAGCCGCCATGGCCCGCTCGATCCGCCGATCAGGAACGAGCCACCACAGCGCCACCATCGCATACACCGTCCCCGCCATCCAGGGGCGGACAAACGCCAGCGGGATCGCGACGAGATACGCGACGAGGGACAGGCGCGCCTTGATGTTCCGCCCGACAGCGCGGGCGAGCACCGACTCGCTGCCGTCAACCCGCACGATTGCCAGCTCCAGCACCCAGTACGCCACCGCTGACATGAAGAGCACGCCGCCGTAAAGGGCGCTGGGCGCAGACGCGAAATGATTCTCCCCCATCCAGCCTGTCACAAACGGAATGAGCGAGAGCCAGAACAGCAGGTGCAGGTTGGCCCACAGCACCCCGCCGCTGACCTGTCGGGTCGCGTGCAGCATGTGGTGGTGGTTGCTCCAGTAGATGCCCAGGTACAGGAAACTCAGGACATAACTGAGAAAGACCGGCAGAATGGGGCGGAGGTCCGCAAAGTCCGCGGACCCATGGGGAACCTTCATCTCCAGCACCATGATGGTGATGATGATGGCCAGAACCCCATCGCTGAACGCCTCTAGCCGTCCCTTGCTCATCGCCAGAGCCTAACCGCCGGGCCGCGAGGGGTTGGTAACGGGGGTTTCCGGGGAGAGCGGCTGCCCCCGAACGCCGCCGCGCGGGTCTGGCCAACCGGTCCCACCCGACCTACCCTTTGACCCCCCTGGGGGCGACCATGCCCCGGGACTCAAAGGAACGCTCTCAATGGCCAGCAACGGCACGATTACGCAGGTGATTGGTTCGACCTTCGACGCTCAGTTTCCCGAGGACCACCTCCCGGAAATCTACAACGCCGTTGAGGTCAAGGCCCAGACCAAGGTCGGTGATCTGGACCTCGTTGGCGAGGTTCAGCAGCACCTGGGTGGGGGGCGCGTGCGTCTCGTCGCCCTGGGCTCCACCGACGGCCTCCGCCGCGGCATGAGCTGCACCGACACCGGCGGCCCCGTCACCGTCCCCGTCGGCGAGGAAGTCCTGGGTCGCGTCTTCAACCTGCTGGGCAACCCCATCGACAAGGCGGGCCCCGTGAAGACCGGCAAGCGGGCCCCCATCCACAAGGCGCCCCCCGAGTTCAGCCAGCTCAACCCCAACACCGAAATCCTTCCCACCGGCATCAAGGTCATCGACCTGCTCTGCCCCTTCATCCGCGGCGGCAAGATCGGCCTGTTCGGCGGCGCCGGTGTCGGCAAGACCGTCGTGATCCAGGAGATCATCGCCCGCGTCGCCAAGAACTTCGGTGGCTACAGCGTGTTCGCCGGCGTGGGTGAGCGCACCCGCGAGGGCAACGACCTGTGGCGTGAAATGAAGGAAGCCAGCTACACCGACGCCAACGGCAAGACGGCCCACGTGCTCGACAAGGTGGCCATGGTGTTCGGTCAGATGAACGAGCCGCCGGGCGCGCGTCTCCGCGTCGCGCTCACGGCCCTGACGATGGCCGAAGAGTTCCGCGATGCCTCCGGCAAAGAGACGCTGATGTTCGTGGACAACGTCTTCCGCTTCACCCAGGCGGGTTCCGAGGTGTCCGCCCTGCTGGGCCGCATGCCCAGCGCCGTGGGCTACCAGCCCACGCTCTCCACCGAGATGGGCCAGCTGCAGGAACGCATTACCTCGACCGCGAAGGGCGCCATCACCTCGGTGCAGGCCATTTATGTGCCCGCCGACGATCTGACCGACCCCGCCCCCGCCACCACCTTCGCCCACCTTGACGCCTTCATTTCTCTCTCCCGCGGCATCGCCGAGAAGGGCATCTACCCGGCCGTCGACCCTCTCGCATCCACCAGCCGAATCCTCGACCCCCAGATCATCGGGCAGCGCCACTACGGCGTGGCCGTCCGTGTGCAGCGCATCCTCCAGCGCTACAAGGACCTCCAGGACATCATCGCCATCCTCGGCGTGGACGAGCTGTCGGAAGACGACAAGCAGACCGTGAACCGCGCCCGCAAGATCGAGCGATTCCTGTCGCAGCCCTTCCACGTGGCCGAGCAATTCACCGGCTTCAAGGGCGTGGACAGCACGCTCGAGTCCACCATCGACAGCTTCGAACGCCTCGTCAACGGCGAGGGCGACGACCTGCCCGAGGGTGCGTTCATGTACGTGGGCACGCTGGACGATGCCCGCGCCAAGGCGCAGAAGATGGCCCAAAGCTGACCCGGCCCTTGTTCCCCTGATCATCAAAACGCCCGTCCATGCATGGACGGGCGTTTTCTTTTATCCTTGCCGGGCGGCGACCTGCGGCAGGGTGCCGCGCACGTGCGGGCTGGTGCCCGCCTGCCGCACCCATCGCCACCATAACGAAGAGACACGCCATCAGCCCAGCGCTGACCCGAATCCCAGACTCAACCCGCATCATCCGCCGCTGGACATTCGGCGCGTTGCTGGCGCTGGCCGCGATAGTGCTGTGGTGGTGGGCCGGCCCCAAGGTGCTGCGGGCGCACATCGTGGCCGACGTCTTCAACGCTGCGGCGGTGGACCAGTGGCGTGTTGAGTGGACCAAAGCATCAACCGGCGACCGGCATGGGGCATACGCCGAGCTGGAGGACGGCGCGCCGCGCACCCTCGAGATTGAGATCGGGCCCCGAGAGGATGCGCCCGACGATCCCTTCGAGTTCTGGCTGTACAACGTTCGGACAGACTCTGGCATACGGCCGGACCTGGTGGGCCTGCTCGACCGCAACACCAACCCCGACGCCAAGGGCTGGATTCCGTTCG
>JBBSOF010000061.1:0-14649 GCA_038260025.1 Phycisphaerales bacterium | reverse complement strand
TTCTACGGCTGGAACTTTGCCCAGACCGCCATGACCATGCTCCTGCCGTTCATGGTGGTCGCCTATGTGGGTGTTCTCTTTTTCGCCAAGCACTGGAAAATCCAGCCCATCACAACGGACATGAACGGGCAGGTGTTCCTCGCCTCGGTCCCATTGGCGCTGGCTGTTCTGGTGCTCTCCGCGGTCGCCACGGCAGCGTCAACCCGCCTCGGGCAGGTGATGACCATTGTGGTGTGCTGCGGCGTCTTCGTGCTTGCGTTGCTTTCAAACCACCTGATCGGGCGGCATGTCTTCCAGAATCGCTCGTTCGGCACCGTCGGCAGCCTTGTGCTTGCAGACTCATCCAAAGCGTTCAACGATCCCGGCCAGACTGCCACAATCACGCTCACCGCACCCACCAACGTGCCGCCTGCCGTCGGCAGTCTTGTGTACTTCAGCCCCAGCCCTAGCGGCTTCCCCATGATGAATGGTGAGATCGTCCCCTTCCGAGGGGAAATTGGGGACATCAACGCGGTGATGGGCCCGAACGCGTCGGAAAGTATGGTCGTGACCGAGTCGGCCCGTCAGGTGGTGCGACTGCGCGTGACCGGCACAGCTCCGATCTCGGTGATGCGGGAGCCGATGTCGGGCGATTACCTTTTTACCACCAAAACCCACACGAACATCCCGGCGCTCGTCGCATGGGTCTGCATCCCGAACCTCCAGTTGCTGTGGCTGCTGGACGCAGTGACGCAGAACCGCACGATTCCCCTGGCCTATGTCGCCATGTCGGGGATGTATGCCGCGCTGGAGATCGGCATGTTCCTGTCGCTTGGCGTCATCCTGTTCCAGCGGCGGGACGTGGGGTAGCCCAGGCGCGGCAGGCCCCCGTACACTTTGCATTCCAAAGCACCTCAGTCCACGGAGTTACCATGAGCAACGCGTCCGATTTACTGATGAAGAACAAGGTCAAGATCGCGGTTCTAGTCGTGCTGCTCGCTGGCGTCGTGTGGGCGTTCTGGCCAAAGGCAGACCCCGTCCCGGTCGTCAAGACACCCCCGCCCAGCCCCGCTGAGCAGAAGGAAGCCACGGTTCAGCGCGAGCGGGCCCAGGAAGCAGCCAAGAAGACCCCGCCCCGCGGCTCGTAAGCCGTCAGGGTTTGCGTCGGGCCTTCATTCTGGCCTTCGTTCGGCCCTTCACCTGCCCATCCCTCAGGGAGTCTTGCCGCTGCGGAGACCCTTCTCGGGGATTCGCGGCTGGTACGGCATCGCGAAAAATCCGCGCACCTTCTTCACGCCGCCCTTCCCGTTGATCCGCACGGCACGCACCGCCGCCGGCACTTCGTCGGGCAACTCGGTCACGCGGAGCACGCAGCGATCATCCCGTGGAAAGTTCGGGTCGTACAGCTGCACGTCGTAGACGCCCTTGCGTTTTTCAACGACGCCGTAGCCCAGCACCTGATGGTTTTCCCATAGCCGCCCGCCCTCGCTCGCGCTGGTGTAGACCAGCCCGATCGGCACCAGCTCCCGGCGTTGCAGCCGCTTCAGCACGCCCTTGAACTCTGCCGCGGAGAGCTGCGCGGTTCCCTCGCCCGTGTCCGCGAGCTCGGGCAGGTTCATCCATTTCCAGAACTTGACCGCCATCACCCCCAGCGTGCCCATGGAATCGGTCTGACGCTGATACAGATATTCGTAGAGCGTGGAGCCGGTCGCCGGCGGAGTCGCCCGCTCCTTGGGCAACGCTTTGCAGAGGTAAAAATCTGCCGCGGCAAGCGACATTCCCCCGCACAGCCCAAACTCGGTGGGCAGACCGCCGCCGACGCGGTCCTTGAACATCTTCAGTGGGCCCGATTGCGCGTTGCGCACCATCGCCGGGAGCGGCGAGCCCTTGAACGTGTTGCGGAAACTGAACCCGTCGCGGGACGGCCGGAAGCCGTCCTTGCGCTGCACGGTCGAGGCATCATCGCCCGGCGAGCGCGCGCCCGCACCCAGTGGCAGGATCGACGCCGCGAGCATCCCCACCACAACGAGGAAGGTCTTAAGTCGCTTGAGGAAACTTTTCATGGGCTACACAGACTAACGGTCAACCACGCCTGCGCAAACACAAAATTGGTTCTGATTTTTCCCTATTCAGATCGGCGTCCGGGCGGCGTAGGGGTTTTCCTTGCAGGCCTGCCCCGTGTCTGTTCTAATCCCCCTCGATGTCGGAAGCCGAAGCCGCCGCCAAGCCTTGTGCCGTGTGCGGCATTGACTGCACGGGACGGCCGCGCGTCAAGGATCAGCAGGGCCGATATCTCTGCAACGACTGCTACGAGCTCGCCAAGCAGACCATCCAGGTGCAGAATGCTCCTCCCCTTGGCCCCATCGCCGCGCCAGAGCCCTCCCCGTTCGACGCACCCTTACCGGAACCCCAGCCCGCGGACATGACGGTCGTTCTCGATGACGCGAACGACAAGCCGCGGGAATCCCGCTGCCCCGAATGCGGGCGACCGCTCAAATCGCGTCACATCGTGTGCGTCGCCTGCGGCTACGACACCGAGACAGGCAAGCGGCTGCGGATGAAGGTCCGCCGACTCCGCCGGTCGCGGGAACTCGCGGATGAGTTGCTCGACCCTGCCGCGGCACGCCGGGCACTTCTGCTCGGTTGCCTCGGGGCCATCGCCGGGGCCGCCGTGGGCATCGCGCAGTGGATCCTTCTGGCGTCGGTGCTGGAGCGGGGCCGCGGATTCCCCATCCTGGGGCTTGGGGTCCTCCTCGGAGTTGGTGCCTCTCTCGGCGCCGGCAACGGCGCGGGCTGGCGCAGCAGTCGCACGGCTGCGCTTGTCTACATCCCCGCACTGGTCGCCGGCGCCTGCATCATCGCGGTGATTTTCCAGGCCCGTGCCGGAGCCGCGGCAGACGCATCGCTTGTACAAGCCCTTCGGGCTTCGTTCAGTGCGATCGATGCGCTGTGGGTCGTGATCGGCTGGGTCCTGGCGAAGGAGTTTGGCCACATGCGGCCGCTCCTGCGCCGTTTCCCTGATTGACTGCGGCTACACCGTGCGGGGCAGCTCCAGCATTCCCATCCGCATGAGGAACGCCGTCGCCTCTTCAACCTCGTAGCGCGTGAAATCTGCGAGGCAGGCAGGCTGCACCGATGACCCGTGCAGTGCTAGAGGAGAAATAGGCCCGCCGCCGATTTCTCTCGCGTGCTCCTGCAACGCCATGAGCACGGCGTCGGAGGCTTCGATAAGCCGCTCGGGCGTGATCTTTTCTTCGTGCTGACCTTTCATGAACCACACTCCCTTCCTGGCTGTGCCGCAGAGGCCTGATCGATCTCAGCGGCCCTTTCCCTGCATCACTCTGTCACCAACTGAGTTCGTCCCTCCACGCCTATGTGATGCACCAAGTGGCGGCAAAGTTCTATTCACTTCGCATGATTTATCCTTTAGGCGAAGCGTCTGTGTGACCTGCAAAGCACTTGCGCGCCTTGGTCCTGAGAGGGTTATTGGGCCATGCACAAATCTTCACACAGGCTGGAACTTCCGATCAATCCGCGCTGCGCGGGTGTCGATAGCACCCATGTATTCTGTGCGGCTTCGGCTGTTTCTGCGGTTTCCCCTGTCAACGGCGCAAAACGAGCGAAATCACCCATGTTGCCCAACGCTCTGCTTGAACGCGTGCTCGCGTGCCCGAACCTTCCGACGCTGCCCGGCGTCGCCATGAAGGTTCTCGAGCTCACGCGCGACCCGCAGGTGTCTCTCCACAAGATCGCTCAGACGGTGCAGGCCGACCCCGCGCTCTCGGTGCGCGTACTCAAGACCGTCAACTCGTCGTACTACGGCCTCACCATCCCGTGCCCCTCCATCACCCGCGCCATGGGGATGCTCGGTCTCAACACCGTCAAGGCCATTGTGCTGGGCTTCAGCCTTGTTGAGTCAACCCGAGCGGCGGGCATCGACGATGGCTTCGACATGACCGCCTACTGGCGCCGCGCCGTGTACTCCGCTGCCGCGGCCCGCGCCATCGCCATGGCCGCGCGCAGCTGCGACCCCGAGGAAGCCTTTATCGCCGCGCTGCTTCAAGATATCGGGCTGTTGGCGTGCTCCGCCGCTGTCCGCGCTGAGTATCGCGAAGTGCTCAAGCAATCAACGCCGGACCACGACGATCTCGCGGCGATCGAGCACAAGGTCCTGGGATTTGACCACCAGGTCGTCGGACGTCAGCTTGGTGAGAAGTGGCGGCTGCCCCCGCAAATCGCCGAGTGCATCGCCCATCACCACGCACCGGAAAAATCGCACCCTTCCTATGAAGGACTCGTCCGGTGCGTCCACTTGGGGGGCCTCGTCGCGGGCGCCCTGACCCTGGCCGACGCCCGCCCGAAGCTCGGTGCTCTCATCGTCCGCGCTCGCGATTGGTTCAGCCTCGACGCCGCGGCGACGCGGGCACTGGTGCCGCAGTCCGCGGCGGGCGCGGCCGAGCTTTCCAAGCTTCTCGAAATCGCGACGGGCGCTGCGCCCGACCTCACGGCCATTATGAGCGACGCCCACGAGCAGATGTCGGCCGTCAGCGAAGTCGTGCAGGCAGAGGCGCACCAGCTCCGCCGCAACAACGATGAGCTGGCCCGCCAGACCATGACCGACGGCCTCACCGGCGCGTTCAACCGCGTCCACTTTGACCGCACCCTCCGCACTGCTTTCGCCGACGCCAAGTCGGCCCAGACGTCCCTGGCCGTGGTTTTCATCGATGCGGACCGCTTCAAGTCCGTCAACGACACCCACGGGCACCAGGCCGGCGATGCGGTGCTGATGGAACTGGCCGACCGCCTCAAGTCGGTGACGCCGCCCCACGCGACCCTCTGCCGCTACGGTGGCGAAGAGTTTGCCATCATCGCGCCCGGCGTCAAGCTCGCCGACGCAGCGGCCCTCGCCGAGTCCTGCCGCGAATGCGTCGGGCGTGAGCCATTCAACCTGGCGGCTCGCGAGGTTGACCTCACGATTTCCATCACCATCAGCGTGGGGGTTGCCGCGATGGAGCCGGCGTGTGCCGCGGTGGTCGCGGCCCCAGAGCAGATCACCCATGCCGCGGACCAGGCGTTGTACGCTGCCAAGGCTGGAGGCCGCAACTGCGTCCGCACGCTTGATCTGAGTGCGCCGGTCGGTGTCCGCCCCACACCCGCTATCCCCGCGGCAAGAACCATCATGATCGTCGAGGATGATCCGCTCGCCTCGCGCCTGCTCTCATTCCTGCTCTCCAAGAGCCGCGAACTCAAGACGGTGGTTGTCCGCACGGGCGAGGAAGCCGTGCAGTGGGTGTCGAAGCCCTCGCCCGCATGCCCCCTGCCCGACGCCGTCATCAGCGACCTGCGCCTGCCCGGCATGTCGGGGATTGAGCTCGCCCGCGCCCTGAAGGTCCACATCGGCAACCGACCGTTCCTGATCGTGAGCGCCACCAGCGATGCCGCGACGCAGCAGCAGGCCCGGGAGGCGGGGGTCGTTGCGTTTATCGACAAGACTGACCTGTGCGCCAACACCGAGCGATGGGTCAGCCGCGTGGTGGAGCTTACGCAGGGGCAGGCCAGAGCGGCATGATCTGTGCCGCGGACCCTTCTTAAGGTCGTTGTCTTCGTTCGACTCACCATACTCGGGTGTTCAGGGTCCTTGCTGGACCTGCAAGACACGGACCTTCAGAAGGGTCCGTGGCACTGTGTCTAAACTTCCGCAACTTCACTTCGCATCTTCTGCTCCGCCCGACCGGTATCAGTCGTAGATGAAACTCAGCGCTCTCATGGTCCTGCTTCTCATCGCGTTCGCGGTCCCTGCGCACGCCCAGGACATCTCGCCTGTCAGCGCGTTTCTCGATTCTGAGTACGCTCCCCGCCCGCCGCAGTCGCCCAACAACGCCGCGTGGGCGTACCTCAAGGCGTGGGATTCCATCACCTCGAAAGCCGATCGCGAGGCATTCGGGACGGCGGTGGGCGACGTTCCAGCCCGCGGCAGCAAACTCAAGCCAACCCAGCGCGAGCAGCTTGCCGCGCACCGTGAGTACATTGACGGCACTATCGCCGCTTCCGGCATGCCGTTCTGTGACTTCGGGCCACGCTACGACCAGGGTTTTTACGCATTGCTCCCCTACCTTGGGCCGATCCGCGGTTCCTGCCGAGCGGTAAGGATGGATGCAATCCGCTGCGCCGAAGATGGCAACAGCCCCGGAGCGGCGGAGCGCATTGTGGCACTGCTGCATATGTCCACTCACGCGGCGCACGACCGCTTCCTCATTTCCGGGCTTGTTGGCATCGCCATCGGCTCGCTCGCGGCTGAAAGTGCACAGGACATGATCGCGCAGCACCAGGTCACCCCTGCCGCGGCACGCATCATCCTCCCCGCGGTGCGCGAGATCACAACGTCCAAAGACCTCTACAACATGGGGCAGGCGATTGATGGCGAGCGCGACATGGCGATCTCGTGGCTGCGCCGCCAGTGTACGGGTGACGATGCTGGCTTGAAGTTTCTGCAACTGATGGGCGACCTTCAGAGTCTTACTTTTTTCGACTGGCCGCCTCTGCATTTTTGCCTGGTGATGAACGAGGAGCGCATGGCACGCGAGATTGACCACGCCGACCGCTTCTATGACGCCGTCAAGGCCGCATGGGACAAGCCCAACGCCACGGTCATTCTTGATGAGCTATCGACCGAGCTTGATGAAGGGCAGTTCGGCCTGGTGGCGCAGGTTGTGGGCGCTGCATTCTCCCGCTGCCGTCGCTCCACCAATCAGGTTGCCCGGACTTTGGCACGCCTTGATGCCAACCTCACCGCCATCATCGAGGCCAACGATCCTGCCGCGGTGGTGCCGTATCACTGAGGGGCCGTCATCGTGCGGGTTTGGTTTTCTTCTTTGCCGCGGTCTTTGTGACTGCCTTCTTGGCTGCTTTCTTGGTTGACTTCTTCGTCGGCTTCGCGGGTATGGCGCGGCTGCTCCTCGCCGCCTCCACCCCCGCGATGTACTTCTTCGCGGTGATGTCCTTGAACGTGTTGGCGATCACATCCAGCGCCAAGTCGTCAACCTTCTTGAAGCGGATGCACGACTTGCCCATGTCCAGCTTCTTGCCGGTCTTTTTCCACGCGGCAACAAAGGCATCGTGCTCCGCTTCGTTGCCGTAGATGCACATGAGGTACAGCGACATGTGCCCCTTCTGCGAGGCGAGCCCCGCGAAGGGCAGCGGCTGCTTGGGGTCGCAGTGATACCCCTGCGGGTAGATGCTGTGGGGCACCGCATAGCCGATCATGCCGTACTGCATGCCTTCCGTAAAGCCCTCATCGAGATGGTCGAGGATGACGCGGCGGACCTGCGTCAGCGCATCGCGGCGATCGGCGGGAAGGCTCTTGAGGTAGGCATCGACGGTCGTGGCTTTGGACTGCATAGGCGCAGTATAAACGACGCCTACGAGTCGGTGCGCGTGACATACAGCCCGAGCATGGTGGCCCCGGTGATGCTCCACATGAGCGCGACCGACGTCACGAAGTAGGGGAAGATGCACAGCCCCAGCCCCGCCAGCAGGCACCGGAAGTTGAGCTCCTTCTTGCCGTGGAAGAAGATCAGGGTCCCCATGATCCCGATCATGATGGAAGAGAAGAGCCCCCAGGGGGCGTCCATGTTGATGATGCTGTAATCGATGGGCACCGACCCCCATTCCGCCACGCTCTCTCTGCATCGGCTGGCTGGGGGCGATTTCCTCGCGGGCGGGCATCGCGCAACGATTATGAGGCATCGGCTTTAGCGTCTATGCCGCGGTTCCCGGGCTTTCACGGGGCATCAGCTTGCCCAGATTCCCAAGGCCGGAACTGCGGCATCAACATTCCACACGGAATGGTGTCAGACCTCCGCGGGTGCGGGGCTAGGTAAGGGTGGGGACGAGCGTTCGCCCCCGCTCTCACACACGCACCAGGAACACCACCATGACCTCCACCCTTCGCTCCGTTCTGTCCGCCGCCGCACTTGCTGCCGCGGCAACGATGGCCCCCGCCGCCATCTCCGTCTCGGTCGAGTTCAACCCCGTCTCGGCGCAGTTCGACCCCAACAGCGGGCCCGGCTACGGCATGTTCATGAACCTTGACGCCAGCGGCTTCACGACTCCCGGGCACCCGGACAACTTCGTGAAGTTCGAATCCGCCGACGACGGCAACGGCAACCATGCCTTCGGCGGCGATGCGCACCCCGGCCAGGGTGGCGGCTCGGGCACCTACCTCTTCAGCACGGTCTCGGAGCTTGTCACCACCATCAACGACCCGAGCGCGTGGACGCTGACGGTGACCGATGGCGCCACCGGGGTCACGCGCACCTACTCGGTGCAGGTGTCCAGCCCGGGCATCAACGGGAGCTACCTGCGGCCGATCATCCTGAGCATCGCGCCCGGCGACACGGTCTCCAGCACCCCGACCGTCACCTGGACACAGCCCCCCGCCACGCTGCCGGGTTCTGAATATACCGACGCCTATGCGTTTTTCTACGGCGGTGATAACGGCAACTACTACGGCACGCCGTCGATCACGCCGGCCGACCGCATGTGGACGCCCAACGCCGTGCTCGCGGCGGACAACAACTATGCGGTGGGCGTGAACAACTCTAACCCCGGCGCGCCCGATACGCTGGTGGTCGCCTCCTCGCCGACGCCCATCAACGGCGCTCCTGCCCTCGCATCGTTCACCACGACGGTGACGGCCAGCAGCTTTGGACAGTCCGGCCCGGTCATCGTGCCCGGCGGCCCCGTGTGCGGCTCGGCCGACTTCGATGGCGATGGCGACATCGGCACCGATGCGGATATCGAGGCCTTCTTCCGCGTGCTCGCTGGCGGCAACTGCTGAGCCTGGCGATCACAATCGATTGAGTCAAGCGGAGGGCCGCCCCAGTTTCCGGGGGCGGCCCTTTGCATTGGTGGTGGCGAGATTACGAACAACGGCACGATGAACGAAAAAACCGCGATCTTGCGCGAGAGCGGGCGTGATGTGCGATCACACGCGCGCGTTGCTTCGGTGAATCCTGAGGCCGTGTGTAAGTTGCGATGTACGAAGGTCTGTCGGAGCCGCCGCGGAGCGGCTGGCCACCCAAGGGTCAGGCGCGGCGGCGGCGGGTGAGCAGGAGTGAGCCGCCTGCGAGGACGAGCGTGGCGGCGGGTGCGGGCACGGCCGTCAGCGTCATGTCATCCACGGCCACGTCGTCGCCAGGCTGGAAGAATGTGGCGGGGCGGAGCGCCAGCACGATGCTGCTGACGGAGCCGGTGGTGAAGGAGACCGTCCGCTGCATCCAGGTCGCACCGCTGGGCGCGGCCATGGAGCCCACCGCGACGCCATCGACCAGGACGTTGATGGTTGCCGCGGGGTAGGAGGTCCACGTCGCGAGCCACGCCTGAAGGTTGTAGGAGGTGTTGGGCGACACGCTGACGGTCTGCCGCCACATGTCGTTGGTGTTGGCGGAGCCGGCGACGTCGACGATGAGGAACTGGCCGGTGCCGGTTGTGTGATCGCCGGGGACGTTGTTCCAGAACTGGCTCCATGCGAAGGAGCTGGTGGTAACGCCGTACTGCCCGGCGTACGGGGAGTTGCTCACCGTGCGGAAGTCGTAATCGCTCTGGAATCCGGTGTTGCCGGCTTCAAAGTTGCCATTGACGATGGCTCCAAACGCGGGAGCCGCGGACGCGAGCAACGCCAACACCATGAGTCGCATGCTTCTCTCTCCTCAAACAACCAGTCAATAGCCGCGGCGGCAACGCAGTGCCGGCGGGCCAATGAACGTAGCGGAAGATGCGGAAAAATCAAGGCATTTCGCGCGCATCCGGGTGCGTCCCGTCGCGCGGCCACACGTTATCGCACCTACGTCGGAGTCCGCGCTGCGGAGCATTGATGTGCAGGGGGGGAGAACGCAAGCCAAGCGGACGGGGGCGATGTCGTGGATGATTCGCCGCGTGGTGTATCACGTGCGGTGGGGTGCGAGACGGCGGAGGTGAAGTGCGGCGGGTGACTGCTGCGGAGTCAGGCCATGCCGCGTGGCGTGGTGGGGTCGCGGGCGCGGATGTCGGCGGCGATGGCATCGAGGGCATCGAAGTCCTCGTTGTAGACGGCTTCGATGATGCGCGGGTGGGTGAGGGGGACGCCGAGGTGGGCTTCGATGGCGGTGGCGAAGGCGTCGTTCTCGGCGTCGGAGTCGGCGTCTGAATCGTTGTCGGTTTCGGCGTCGAGGTTCGACTCGGCACGCTGCGCGAACTGGGTGTTGAGGTTGGTGATGAATGTGGTGAGGGGGATTGGTGGGGAGTTGGAAGTGGGGGGGATTGCAGAGTCGGCCGTGTGGGGTGCGAGTGGTACACACACAGCGGGATCAGGCTCAGAGAGTTCCGCAGGTGTCTCCGCGCGATCGGTGGTGAACGAACCCACCCCCGACCTCGCTCCCATCGGGGAGGGGCTTTCGGAGCGGACTTGCGGCTCATTGTGCGAGGCGCGAGGGGTGCCGAACGAACCTACTCCCGACCTCGCTCCCATTTGGGAGGGGCTTGCGGAGCTGACTAGCGGCTCGTTGTGCAAAGCGCTAGGGGTGCCGAATGAACCCACTCCCGACGTCGCTCCCATCGGTGAGGGGCTTGCGGAGCCGCCGCGGAGCGGCTGGCCACCCAGGAGGGTGGAGGCGGCGCGGCGGCGTTCGGTGGGGTCGATCTTGGCGGAGCAGAGGTGGTCGAGGGTGTGGACGGCGTTGAAGCGGCCGAGGGCGCGGCGGAGCTCCGCGGCTTCGCGGGCGTGGGTGAGGAGGGCAGCGCGTGCCGCGGCGATGTGGGGGAGGGCGAGCCAGGCGAGGATGTCGAGGGTGGAGAGGTTGGGGTTGTTGGCGGCGGTCGAGAGGTGGGAGCGGGAGATGCCGTGGAGGAGGTAGGCCTCGAAGAGGGCGTGGTCGAGGGGGGAAAAGGCAGTCCTGGGTCCTGGGTCCGGGGGTCCTGGGTCGGGGACGGGTGCTGGGGGGAGGGGGGCGACCATGCGGGGAATGTACGGTATGGGGGTGTTGGTGTCAATAGGGTTTTGATAGGGTCTCCCAATTTCCTGTGAGTTGCCGCGTAAGTAACTGTGGTTTTTGAGTTAACGGCGTGTCGGCATCGCTGCAGGGGGCAAGAGAGGGGGCAAACCTGCCGATGTTGAGACATGAATGTGCGTTTTCAGGGGTTGTGGCGGGGGCTGGAGTGCGCTGGGTGGGTGTTGTGCGCGCTGCTGGTGACGGCGGACTGGAGTCTGCCCGGGTCGACGCGGGGATATGCGCTTCAGCCGTGGGTGCCTTCGCTGTGGACGGCGAATGGCGACATGAACGAGCACCACCCGCACGCCATGGTGATTGAAGATGTGGATGGCCTGCACGTGGTGTCGGTGACGGCCGAGAAGCAGAAGGAGTTGCATGGAAGGTGCGCGGCAGGGGAAATGCGGTACGTGGGTCATGCAGGGACCATCAACAGGCATGAGCAGTGGGGGCTGTTCTCCGGGTGCATCGTGCGAACACAGGTCGTGTGCTGGGTGCAGGGGACGCCAATCGCGGAGTGGCTGAACCCGGCGATGGTGCGGAGCCAGTTTGCGGAGGTGGAAGCGCTGCGCGGTGACACGAAGTGGCCGGGCATGGCGGCTGCGCTGCGGAAGCCGGAGGGCGCGTGGACGAGCACCATTGTGCCCGCGGCGTGCGTGCATGATGGGTTTATGATCTTGATGCTGGGGAGATTGGTGTGGCGAGGGTGCTTGAGGTTGGAGGGGTGGGTGAGGCGGGGGGTGGCACCGAAGCCAGATGATGCCACCGGCCTACTGGGGTCGGAGGTTCTCGCCTACCCCATCCACGAAAAACTCGACTGACCCGCACTGGTGCCGCCCGCCACCAGTTGAAGTCGGCCGGAACGAATCAGATAGGGTATCGCTACCATCTTATGATATGCCAAAGGCAGTTTCCTGGTTTGAAGCGATCAAGGCGCACCCCAAGTGCAAAGTGGGGAAGGGGTGCAGCGAGAAGCGGGTGATGGCGTTTGAGGAGGAGGTTTTTGGGGGCGGAGTTGCCGGAAGAACTGAGGGAGTACTTGCGAACGCTGGGGCACGCATCCATCGGGACGAATCAGTTGTTCGGGTTGGGCGTGAAGCCCGCGAGCGCGTACGGGATTGTGGAGCGATATCGGTCGGACATCGAGCATGCGCGGCCGACATCGGCGGGGATGGCGGTCCCGATCGCAGACTTGGGGAACGGGGATCTCTTCGTGATCGACGTCGACAGCGGTGAGGTGTGGCTGCATGCCCACGAGCTGGATGAATGGGACCGGGTGGCGAAGTCGATGTCGGCGTGGACTGGGAAGGTGTTGAAGCGGAAGGGGTTGGGGTTGTTGGGTGATGTGGGGGGCGGGGGGTAACGAGGAATAAATGGGGGAGGCGGTGAGGGGATCATCTTATCTGAGTCGGTGAGCATCACTGCGCCGCGAAGGAGAGGAAGGTGGAGAGGTGGGGGGGAGGGCGGTGAGTGATGGCATCCAAAGGCAAGTTATGCCACCCGCGAATGTTATCCCACCCGTCCCCTTTATCTTTTCGTGCTTTTCGCGACAAGCCGCACATCAATTCCATAGCAAGGAACTCTTTCGAGCGCGCCGACAAGTTCTTGCACATTCACATCACGATTTCTCTCTGGATCCGCAATAAGTACAAAGCGACCCTCATACACCGGCGAGTTGCCCGCCGAGTTCTCGCCGTAAGCGGCACGGCGGTAGGATGCATGCTGGCGTACAAAGAATCCGTGGCGCAGGAAGATAGTCGTTAATTCGCGCCGAATTGCTGCATCGTCCAGTCCGGTTGTTTTAATCGGGCTATTGAGCCGTACAAACAACAATCTAGCGGACTGCATGCTGTTCACTAGGAGCCGATCCTCCGCAACGGGTTCCGGCACCACGCTGATCTTGCATCCATAAAGAGGGTTTTTTCTCGATGGAGTATCTAATGGAATCGCGGCCCCCAAGGTGTCCAAAGGAAAATCTCCCGCGGACTCAGCTTCTGCTCTGATCGTCTTCCATGCTTCGTCCGTACACTTGAATACGACACCTAGCATCCAGTAGGTGGCCACGGCGTGACTAAAGTCTTCAAGAATTTCGACTGCGGGATCGAGGCTCTTCAGCCACTGAACCAATGTAGTCAGCTGGTAGTTCTCGTTTTTTCCGTAAACAGTAGCCAAGCCACACTTCACTTTTGATCCCCTTGTCGTAAAGATTCACTAGCGGAGGCACTACCAGAGCGCGCCAAGACTCCAAAACGCCTTCCAAATCTCCCACGCAAAGACCTCAAATGCCGTTGTCGTTCTAATTCTATCCCCGATCGGAGTTCCAAACATCTTCGTCCAGCCCTGCTGAACTTGGTGAGAAGGGTCACAGATATGCACATGTCGAAGAATTGAAGGCGAACCATTGCTAAGCGAGAACCAATGTCGGACAAACTGATCTGTGGGGGGCAATGATTAGCCAGCGATAGCAATCACATTCGCCCTTCCAAGACTGTTCCCAGCCTGCCTCCACATGTCAACAAAATCACTTCGGTGCTGAGCCTTGTTTTCTGAAGGTGGGACTATTAATGGGACGTAATGGGTCCTATCACTAGACTCGGTAGGAAAAGCCGAGCGGATGTCGAAATGTGAAGTCGGTGACTTATCATCGTTCAGGAATACACGAGCTATGTCGCGAAAGGGCACTTTGTTTACATCAATAGGGGAGGCCCAGCCAATTGAGCCATGCACTTTGAAAATCCGGGTTTTCGTGCTGGAGGTGGCGTCCCCTTCGTATACCCACTCCCATCCGCGAGCCCATAGCGCCAGCTCTAATCCAAGATCGTAATTAAATGTAATAAAATCGCATGTAAAGCTGGCATCGTGTTCTTTTAGACTGCGGAGGAGCCTTGCCAGATCATCGTAACCGCTAGGCCCCACACGACGAGGTCGCGTGGTGGGACCAACCGGGTTTAGAATTATATTACCTCGGCTATCTGCCAAGAAATCTGGCAATGGCGACAAAGCAAACGTTTGCGTGTGCTGCAAAACGGCAGCCACCAGTCGCACCAAGCCATCCCTGGCCTGCTTCAAATCAATACTGGCCAACACGCTGCTCTCGCCTAACAATGAGGCGGTCTCGATCAGATTTAGAACCGCTTCAAGATTGTTAACATCAAAACAGCTGCGAGCGTGCGCGTTGTACAGTGTGTCACGGACTTCACGCACACGTCCGTAGTCGAGTTGAAATTCTCCCAGTCTGCCCTTTTCCCCCAGCCTCCGGGCGATATCAAAGAAGTTGCCCATGACCGGGCAACCGCCTGGAAAAGAGGCTCCAGCTCCCAAAATAAAGACTGCATGCGCCATTAAGCGGTGCCGGTGATGTTAACCTTCGGCACCGGAGAGGTGTCAATAGTCCATGTCGTCGCCGCCGTGGTCGTGGCCACCCGCGGGCTTCTTCTTTTCCTTGATCTCGACGATCGCGGCTTCGGTGGTCAGGAGGAGGGCGGCGATGGAGGCTGCGTTCTGGAGGGCGACGCGCTCGACCTTGGTGGGGACGATGACGCCCATCTTGATGAGGTCGCCGAACTCGTGGGTGAGGGCGTTGTAGCCGAAGTTGGTTTCGGTGGACTCTTCGACTTTGTTGGCGATGACGCTGCCGTCGAGGCCG
>JBBSOF010000060.1:0-14695 GCA_038260025.1 Phycisphaerales bacterium | reverse complement strand
TACGACATCCGCGACCTGCTGATCGAGGTGCCCGATTACGCCAACGCCCCCGAGTTCGACCTGCAGAGCGTTCTGCAGAACCAGGGCGGCCGCGGCGGCGGCGGCGGCAGCCAGAGCCCCTTCCGCGACAACAACCAGCAGAACCAGGCCCCCGGCCGCACGCTGCAGGAGCGCAGCGAGGAGATCGAGGGGATCATCACCGACAACGTCGATTCCATCGGCTGGCAGATCAACGGCGGCGATGTCGGCGCCATCCAGTCGCTGTCGGGCAGCCTCGTCATCACGCAGACGCCCGCCAACCACCGTGCGATCCAAGGGCTCCTCCGCAAGCTGCGCGAGGTCCGCTCGATGCAGATCAACGTCGAGACGCGGTTCCTGCTCGTGAGCCAGGACTACTTCGAGCAGATCGGCTTCGATCTGGACGTTTACTTCAACGCCAACAACAACCAGGTCCGTGCGGCCCGTGCTACCCTGCCCAACACGCAGGCTTCGGACTTCTTCGACTTCGCGCAGGGCGGCTATCAGGGCGGCCTGATTGGCGGCCCCACCGGCCCCTTCGCCGGCCAGCGTCCCAGCAACCTCTCGCCCATCGGCGTGGCGCAGAACAGCCTGAACATCACCGAAGGCCTGACCACCGGCGCCTTCGCCAACGGCCTGGTGAGCGGCGCACCCGCCCTGGGCATCGCAGGCCAGTTCCTTGACGATGTGCAGGTGGACTTCCTCATCAAGGCCACGCAGGCCGACCGCCGCACCGTGGCCCTCACCGCCCCGCGCCTCACCTTCACGAACGGCCAGACCTCCAACATTTACGTCGCGACGCAGATTGCCTTCGTGTCTGACCTCACCCCCGTCGTCAGCGAGTCGGCCGTCGGCTTCGACCCGACGCTCGGTGCCGTCAACGAGGGTGTGCGTCTGCTGGTGCAGGGCACCGTCTCGTCCGACCGCCGCTACGTCACCCTCAACGTGGACGCTTCGGTGGCCAAGGTTGAAGGCTTCCAGAACACGGCTATTTCCGCCGTCGCGGGCGGCCAGCTCGTCAACTCCGCGGCAACGCAGAGCTTCCTCCAGCGCCCCACCACCACCGTCACCCGCGTGCAGACGACGGTCACCGTTCCCGACCAGGGCACCATCCTGCTGGGCGGCCAGCGCCTGGTGACAGAGCAGGAGATCGAGTCGGGCGTGCCCGTGCTCTCCAAGATCCCGATCATCAACCGGTTCTTCAGCAACCGCGTGACGAGCAAGGAAGAGCAGACGCTGCTCATCCTCCTCAAGCCCACGATCCTCATCCAGAACGAGGAAGAGGAGCGGAACTTCCCCGGCCTGCCCGAGAGCGGCCGCATCCCCTTCGCCGGCAGCTTCGGCAGCTGAGCCGAAACCATGTGATCCTTCACGCAGGCCCGGGCCATCGCCGCCCGGGCCTGTTTGCTTTTGCGGGTCGGCGGGCGAGAGGCCCCAATCATCCCTCCGCCCGGCTGTCTGCTATTATCCTCCCCACGCAACCGGAGACGCCCAAATGCCCCCCGAATCCCGCATCAGGGTCAAGCGCATCAATGATGTCACGCAGGTCGAGTTCCTTGACCGCAACATCCTCGACGAAGGCAACATCCAGGTCATCGGCGATGAGATTGCCGCCCTGGTCGACGCCGGCGCCAACCCCAAGGTGGTGCTGAGCTTCGTGAACGTCGAGCACCTTTCCTCCGCGGCGCTGGGAACGCTCATCACCATCAACAACCGGGTGCGCGCCAAATCCGGCCAGCTGCGCCTCTGCAACATTGACCCGCAGATCTACGAGGTGTTCGCGATCACCCGCCTGAACAAGCTTTTCCAGATCCATACCACCGCGGAAGAGGCGATCAAAAGCCTGTCGTGAAACCCGCGGCAACGCGCCCGCCCCTCTCCTGCCCCCCCGCCATTGAACGGCGGCTCACCAGCGCAGGGCCACACCAACCGCCGCGGGCCGTGAAGCACAGGACCTGAACCCCTCATGCCCGACGCAGCGTCCAAGCCTGTGCGCCTCTCCGTGCTGAACAAGCCCGGCGCGGTTGATGAGGCGATCGGGCAGGTCGTGAAAGAGCTCGAGGCCCTTGAATACCCCAAGGCATCGGTCTTCGCCGTGCGACTGGCCCTGCACGAAGCGATCACCAATGGCTTCCGCCATGGGCACAGCAACCTGCCCGATGAGCCTGTAATCCTGGAGTATCAGGTGGATGCCGCGGAGGCTCGCCTGAAGGTCGAGGACAAGGGCCCCGGGTTTGATCCCAGCTCCATCGCCGACCCGACCCTCGATGAGAACCTTGAACGCGGCAGCGGGCGCGGGCTGCTGCTCATCCGCGCGTACATGGCCGTGGCCGAGTACAACGACAAGGGCAACGCCCTGCGGATGGTCTACAAGCGACCATAACGATCACTTGTGCGTCGGCTTCCCGCCGGTGTGAAGATCAGGGCACGCCCAGCCTTTTCGCCCGCGCGAGCATGTCATTGACATAGGACTCGTGCTCGGTTCCCTCGATTGCGGCAGGGTCGGAGATTTCAACACCGTTGACGCTGCCGTCTTCGTTGAGCGTGACGACGATGTCGACGACGCAGGGTTTGGGAAAGGTGACCGACTTCGTCGGGCTCTGGGATTTCAGATCACCGATGATGACCTTGCCATCGAGGAGGAACACCTGCTGGTGCAGATGGTCGGGCTGCAGGTCGTTGCGGACGATAAACCGTGTACCCTCGGCTCCCAGGCCGATGTACTGCGTGATGATGACCGGCCAGGCCCGCGGCAGCATGGTGTGGACGGTGCTGACGGAGTAGACCGCACCGTCCTTCAGTTCGATGGGCCCGCGTGTCAGGTTCTGCGGGGTCCCGCCCGCGATCTGCTGGGGCTGGGAGATCGGGGCGGCAAACATCGCCATGGCCGCGGCATAGGGCCGGGCGCCCCCCTTGGCGTATGACGCATCAAACATCAGCCAGTTGCCGCGATCGCTGAGCGGGAACTTTGAATCGAGGTTGAGCGCGAGCGTGCCGTCGGCGGGCTCGAAGGCGAACTCCTTGAGCTTGACGGCGGAGGGGTACCTGATGGACTTTTTGTAGGCATCCCACTTCGGGGTGCCGTTCGCGTCGCCGTGCTGGGGCGCACAGTTGCAGCCGGCGACACACATCATCAACACCGCCGCGAGAGCCGTCATGGAGCCGCGCATAAGAGTCATTCCTTCACGAGTGTTCGCACAATGCGTTTGGGGGAGCATGGGGTTGCCTGCCGCGCCTGCGTTCGCCAGACCGCGGACCATCAGGGGGCTTGGATCGCCGTCCAGCGGTCGGTCATGTCCTTCACAAATGCCGCCAGCTCGCCATCCTCCGGCACCGGTTCCTGGTTTGCGATCGTCACTACCTTGGTCGTTGGATTGATGCTGGCTTCAACGTAGTATCCCACCGTGTCGAGAACAACCATGTCATGGTTGCCCGCAAGGTCCCCGATGTGGAGTTTGCCCTCCAGCAGGAACACACGCTGCGTCAGATGCTCGGGGTCCTGATCGTTCTGAACGATGAACTTCGTTCCCTCGGCCCCCAGGCCGATGTACTGCGTGATGAGCACCGGCCACCGCGGCGGGACGACAGGGGCAGGCACCGCATCCTTGTCGGTGGGCAGGGGTGGCGTGACGATCTGCACATATGCCGAACCATCGTTGAGCACCAGCGTTCCTTCGCTGGTATTCTGCGCGGCGCCTTGGGCGGGGATCTGGGCCTGGTTCCCGGTGTTCGTCGGAGGGTAGCTCTGCTTCGACGTGCTCCCTTTGGCGGCGTGCATGTCGAACATAAGCCACACATCTCTGGACACCGCCATCTCTTCAACCCCAAACGTGAACGTGAGGTTGATTGACGTGACACTCTGCGTGCCATCTTGACGGAGTCCGGCCATTGCAACCTGCGTCGGCTTCTCGACGATGCCGATGTACTCCGGCCACTTGATGCCCTGCGCCCGGAGGGCCGTGCCTTGCGCGCGGAAGGCCTTGCCCGGCGCCGTCCCACAGGCAAAGACACACCCGCCAACCAATATCGCCAGAACCGCGCTACGCATGAAGGGTCCTTTCCTGGAGTGCCGAGCGGGAATCGGGGTACCGCGTCATTGCCACCGTCAACGCGGTCGCCACGAACATGCCCGCGATCGCGGGCGTGGGGTTGATGAGAATGCTCAGCCCAGCGTAGCACGCCACGCTCGCGGCGTAAGCCGCGGCGGCGAAACCGAGCACCCAGAGCGTGAAACCCCACCAGTGCCGGCACGAGCGCAGCCGCCCGATGCACGCGCCGATACCCGCCGCCACCGCGAGGACGGTGATCTGCTGGAAGGAATCAAGGGTCGTCGTCGAAGCGGAGGCGAGGAGGAGCGCGGTCGCGGCGAGCAGTTCGGTGCCTTGGAATGTCCTGCCGCCGACCGTGGGGCTGTCGACGCCCGCGCGTCCGTTGCCGAGAAACACAATCCTGCCGCCAAACAGGCGGCGTCGCTCCACATCATCGGTTGCCAGGGCCTGCTCGTAGGAATGGGTGTTGCCCCGCAGCACTTCATCCGCCGGCGCGCGGAAGTGAAAAAGCCCGACTTCATCGTTCGGCTCCAGACCCTCTTTCTGGTTTGACAGCCCTGCGCTCTGGACGGATGTAAGCCGGATCGTCTGTGGCACGCCAACAGGTATCCTCGCCAGCGGGCGCGCGGGGTCGGGCTTCCAGTGGCTGACGACGAGGGTGTCGGTCGCCTCCCGAAGTTCGACATCGAAGTGGGCGTCGGGCTGACGCAGGGCGGCATAGGCAAAGAGCGCCAATGAGGGCCGGAGGGGCCCATTATCGCGGCGGGCGCACGTGACGAGGTACATGAGCGGCACGCCCGTGCCGATGGTCGCCCGAGCGAACCGCTCCGCACCATCATTGGCGATGCAGGGGCACAAACCGACCCGGTTGCGCGGTTCGAGCGGCCATGATGGAGCCTTGCAGGCCCAGGGCACGCCTGCCGCATCAAGGGCCGCCAACCCCTCGGCGATGGCATCACAGTTCTCGCCATCGCGAAAAATAATGTCCACGATCACCGCGGCAGGCCTCGCAGCCGCCAGCTTCTTGAGCATCGCGCCATGAACAAGGCGCTCGCTGCGGAGGTTGGTATTGGTGACACCCTGCACGCCCGCGATGATGCCGAGTTCTTCCGGCGTCGTTTCATCCGTCAGATTCAGCACGGCAATGCGGTCCAGCTGAAGGGGCGCGGCCGGGGTCGGCATCGTCGCTGCGATGAGCCGCTCGTATGTATGGCCAACTGTCGCGAAGCCCATCAGCAGGGGCCCAACCAGCCAGGATGTGATCATGAGCGAGAGGATCCACGCCACGATCGTCACGGCGAGCGGGCTGCGGCGGCTGAGTTGCCGCGCCTTGGTCCGGAAGACATACGCAATACTGTCTCGCCTGGCGGCAATGGGCTGACCAGTGAGGCAACGCTCAATATCGTCCGCAAGCTCCGACGCGCTCTGGTATCGCTGAGCGCGGTCGCGGTGCATCGCCTTGAGGATGATGGTTTCGATATCACCCTTGAGACTGGGATCGACCTGGCCGGCGCGGCGGATCGCGAGGGTCGCCATCACTGCCGAAAGATGGGCCGGGGGCGTGCTGCGGAGGACCGCTGCATCAAAGGGCATCTGCCCGGTCAGAATCAGGAACAGCACCACGCCCAGGCTGTAAATGTCGGACCGCGCATCGGCCTCAACGCCCGAACTTCCCGCCTGCTCGGGGCTCATGAACTCGGGGGTGCCAATCGTCTCGCCATGCACCGTGTTGATGGTTGTGCCGGTCAGGTCCGCACCGAGCGCCTTGGCGACACCGAAGTCGATGACCTTGGGGCAGGGCTTGCTGTCCTGCATCGACACGAGGATGTTGGACGGCTTCAGGTCGCGGTGGACCACGCCGTGCAGGTGGGCATGGCTCATGGCGCGGCAGACCTGCGCGAAGAGTTCCAGCCGTTGGTCGGTCGTTAACTGGTTGAGTTGGCAGAAACGCGAAATGCCCTCGCCGCGGACTAGCTCCATCACAAAATAGGGGCGGCCCAGGGGCGTGGCCCCGGCGTCGTAAACCTTGGCGATGCATGGGTGGTCGAGCAGGGCGAGGGACCGGCGCTCGGTCTCAAACCGGCGGATGACCGAATGGCTGTCCATACCGGGCTTGATGACCTTGAGGGCCACCCGCTGCAGATAAGGATGCCGCCGCTCCGCCAGGTACACAATCCCGAACCCGCCCTCGCCCAGCACCTCCAGGAGGTGGTACGGCCCGATCGGCTCGTTGGAACTGACGCGGCCGGGTCGCGGGACTGTGTCTCCGCCGCCGCCGGGTGGGGGCGGCGTGGGAAGGCGGGTTTCTTCGTTTGGATCCGGCATGGCGTGCGATCCCCCTCAGCAGCGTCGCCGCGAACATCCCCGGCGGTGCGCATGGTACCGCCAATCGCTAAAAGGGTTGCCGGATGTCCAGAATAGGGAACGCGGCAGCGACCTGAGCCTGTTTTTGAGCGGCTGAGGGAAGTGTGTGCCTTCCGATGTGTGGAGAAACCTACTACTACCTAACAGTTTCCTCCCGCCAGCACCCGGAAGAACGCCTCGATATCAGCGTCGGTGCCACTGTCGCCGTCCCCGTCGAAGTCGCTGCCGCCTGGGAAGCACGTGGCACAGCAGTTGCCCCCGAGGCAGGCGAAGAAGGCTTCAATATCGGCATCTGTCCCCGTATCGCCATCGCCATCGAAGTCGGCGGTGCCGCAGGTGGGCGGCTGTTCTGTGCGCAGCGCGAAGACATTGGTCCCCACGCCGGCGATCACAAGTGTGCCGTCGAGGGCGATGGCGGGCGCGCCGATGTTGACGTTCGGGACGGCGATAGACCATCGCTCGGTCAGGTCCGGGTTGAAGGAATAGAACCGGCCGTTGCTGAAAGCGCCGTTCGAGAAGAACAGCCGTCCCGCAGCATCAACCGCCATGCGGGGGGCCGCGAAGTCCGCGGGGATAGGGGCCGCGGTCTGGCTGATCAGCGCGCCGTCTGCCGCGGCACGCCGCTCGATGAAGCCGCCCGAAGCCCACATGTACACGCTGTTGTCGATCCCCACCGCAAACTCGGAGGAAGTGGAATAGCCCGCGGGCATCGACCAGCGGATGGTCATCGCAGAGCCGGAGTCATCAATGGCGAAGAAGAAATCAACGGCCTGGTTGTTCTGCACACGAGAGAGGTAGATCGTTCCATCGGGGGACACCATGGGCGTGTTCTGCACGAGGAAGCCCGCCATCACGGGGCTTTGATACAGGAACGCGCCGGTCGTCAGGTCGAACTTCTTGATCACCTGACCCCCGGAGGCCGCGTCGGCGACGTAGATGGCGTTGCCGCCGATCGCCCCCCCGCTGTTGCCGCTGACGGAGGCCACGCGGGCCGCCGTCCAGGCGGTTGTTCCGTCGGTGGCGCGGATGCGCTTGATCGAACGGAAGCTGGCGATGACTGGGTCGCCGTTGTCCGCGAACACGACGCCGTCGTAGGCGCCTGCGTCGATGAGGTCCTGAGACCCGGTGGGCCAGACCATCGCGCCGGTTGTCGCAGCGAGCGCGTACAGCTTGGCGGACACCGACGCACCGTTACCGGAGCGCGAGGCATACACCTGACCGTTACTCACGCCGGCGACCCAAGTGGTCCAGTCTCCGCTGTTGGCGGGGATGTTGACACTCCATCGCTCAGCGCCGGTGGCGACTTCCATGCAAACGACCGGCGACGCAGTGGATTCCGGGGGGAAACCGGTCTGACGCACCAGGTACACACCAGCTGAGTCAATCACCGGCTGCCAGGCGATGATGGAGGACCGCCCTCCCGACCACAGCGGCGTGGTCAGTTCCGCCGGTCCGAACGCGGGAGTCTGTCCATTGCGTCCCTGCGTGCCGCCGGCGTTGGTCCAAGATTGAGCAGAAGCGCCGCAAGCCGCGGCAAGCACCGCGCAGATAGCGATGTGTCGGATGTAGGTGGTGTGCATTGTGGTCCTTTTAAGGGGGATTTCGCGCGTGCGTGCCTTTCACAAGATACCACAGAAGCAGAAGAAAACAGCCCCCCTTGCAGGGACTCTGCGTCATTCAGCCGGGCATGAATCGCATGAAAGAAGGGGCGGCCGCGACCAGACGCATCCCGCCCCCGAGAGGGGTCTCCCTTTATTGCTGCGACGGCATGTCTGAACAATGCGAGTATGCCTATTGACCCTTCCCATGCGGCGACCGCGGCGGATCAACACCAAGGAATGTGAACCGATTAAAGAAAATCCCGGGGCGCGGGCCCCGGGATTCGAGTTCAGCCAAGTCTGTCACTCGGCGCGTAACGGTGAATCAGCAGTTGCCGCCCGCCAGCACGCGGAAGAAGGCTTCGATGTCGGCATCGGTGCCGACGTCTCCATCACCGTTGAAATCGGCCCCGCCGGGGAAGCAGGTGGCGCAGCAGTTGCCGCCCAGGCACGCGAAGAAGGCCTCGATGTCGGCGTCGGTGCCGACATCGCCATCGCCATCAAAGTCGGCGGTGCCGCAAGTGGGCCCGCCGGGGCACGGCGCGATGAACGCGAGGCCGAGCAGGTTGCTGGAACCAACGCTGCCGACGACGGTGGCCAGGCCGGTGTTCAAGTTGATCGTGTACAGGGTGTCGGTGTTGTTGCACACGAGGTACATGGTGTGGTTGATGTGGTTGTACGCCAGCCCATTGGGGTTGGTGGGGCCATTGAGTTCGCCGATGAACGTTGTGCCGCCGGTGACGAGGTTGATGCTGTAGAAACTGTCGGACGAGCTATTCGTGGCGTACATCGTGTCTGTGTCGAGGTTGTAGCCGAGGTTGCTGAACGAGGTGAGGCCAGAGACGCCCAGGAGCGTCGCGGCGCCGGTGGTGGTGTTGATCGAGTACAGACCACCGTTGTGCGATGACTCACCGTACAGCCGCTGCGCGGCGTTGTCCCATTCCAGGCCGTGCATCACCACCGCCGAGTCGCCGTACGCGCCGATGAGCGTCGCGTTTCCGGTCGTCAGGTCAAGGCTGTAGAGTGAGTCGTTGCTCGTGGATGAGAGATAGAGCGTGCCGGACCGGCAGTCGTAGGCCAGTGCTGCGGTGGTTCCCGCGTTGGCACTCGCGGTGCCGATCACCGTGCGCATTCCCGTGGTCATGTCGACATCGGAAATTGTGCGGTTGCTGTCAATACACACCAGCCGGCCCTGGCCGAATGCCGAGCCTGCCGCGACAAACACACACGCCAGCGTCATGATTCGGGAACAGATCTTCATAGGTACATCCTCTCTTGGGTGATATCCCGCGGGGTCTGGAAGGGGCCGCGCTCGGGTGCCAAGCCTACCACGCCAACCCGGACCGGCCAAACCTGATTCGCGAAAGATCGCCAGTTCAGCAGTTCCCCCCGGCGAGAACCCGGAAGAACGCCTCAATATCGGCATCGGTCCCTGAGTCGCCATCACCGTTGAAATCTGCCCCTAGCGGGAAGCAGGTGGCGCAGCAGTTTCCCGCCAGGCATGCGAAGAACGCTTCGATATCCGCGTCGGTTCCCGAGTCCCCATCGCCATCAAAGTCGGCTGTGCCGCAGGTGGGGCCGACATACACCCTGTCGACGCCATCGGGCACCGGCTGGGGCATGTAGACGGTTCGCAGGCTGCTTGAATACGCGAGTTCGGACGGGCTGCCGGAGAGCGGGGTTTCATCCAGCAGGCTTGCGGTGCTGCCGGTCGCGGCAACCCTCCAGAGCTTGCCGCCAGTCGCGCTGTTGAGTCCTGCCGCGTAAAGGACGCCGCTTGAGATCGCTGCGCCACGGACAGTACCACCCAACGGCACCGCACCGGCGACCGCGTTTGAGGCTGCATTCACCACATATACGCCGGGCTGGTTGCCCGATGTGCCCACATACACGAACTGACCCAGCGGATCAACGTCAACCGTGAGGGGAAAGTCCATCCCTCCGATCGTGGCGATGCGGCTGCTGGATGCCCCATTGATATTCACGACCGCCAAGGCATCGCCAAAGGCCATCGTGACAAACAGCCGGTTGCCCGAGGGGGAGAAAGCGCACCGCATGGGGAACTCCATGCTCGCATCGATACCCACGGGCACATCGGCGATGACCGCGCGCGTGGCCGTGTTGATGAGGCGGATGTTGTCATCGAAGCTGACGCAGACCGCGAGGATCGAGCCATCGGGAGAGAGCTGGATGCCGCTGACATCGGTGTAGGCGTAGCCCTGGGCGCTGCCCGTCTGTCCCGCGATGACGGTGCCGATCACGCTGCTGGCGGCGCCGTTGATATTGATGAAGTGGATCATGTCGGTGCCCGCGACGGAAAGGACGTACGCCTTGGTTCCGTCGGGCGAGATCTTCACCTTCGCGGGGCGCGTGGGGCAAGAAAGCTGCGCCACCCGAGTGCGCAGCGGCACATCGACGATCGAGACCGTGCTGTCATCGGTATTGCAGACCACAGCGTAATGACCATCGGGCGTGACGGCGAGGTCGAGCACGCGGTCGCCGGTGTCCACATAGCCCAGGACCGTGCTGGTCGCGGCATCGATAATGGTCACATTGCGGCTGGTGGTGTTGCCCGTCACCAGCGTGCGGCCATCGCCGCTGAGCGCGACGCTGCGGATGCAGTCGCCCTCGGGCGGCTCGCCTGTGAGGGTGAGCCCCAGTGCGCTCGAAGATGCGCCGTTGATGTTGTACAGGTGAATGTCCTCGCGGAACCGATCGTTGAGCGCCACCGCTTTCAGTTGCGTGGGGCTGCACGCCGCCTCGGCGCACGCCGCGAGGGTTACCGACGCGGCAAGGCTCTGCGTGGCGATATTGATGACCGATGAGTTGAAGTTCGAGACAAAGGCGTACTGTCCATCGAAGGAAATCTCAATGTCTCCCACCGAGCCGGTGAAGATGGTGCCGGTGGTGGCACCGGTGGCGAGGCTGTAGAACGACGTGTTGTTAAGCGACCCGGCAATGGCGAAGTTCTTGTCGGGCGTGATGCGGATGATCGTGCCGCCGATATCGTCCGCGATCGCGACCGACGACAGCGTCCGCGCCACCATGTCGATGCGGCTGACTTGGCGGGCCCCGAACTCATGCCCCACTACCGCCACCGTGCCGTCGGCGCTGATGTCTACCGATGCGGGGCTGGCGGGGCTGGCCAGCGACGCGACAACGCCGCCGGTGGCGACGTCGTACAGCATCACCCGCGCCCCAGTGCGGTTGGGCAGCACGATCGTGGTGCCGTCGGGCGAGAGGGCGAACACCGACCAGAGCGGGCTGCTGAGGCCCACCTCGGGCGTGAAGAACCCTCCGATGGCTCCCTGCCCGACGCTTGAGAAGCTGCGGACCTCGGTACGGGATGCAAGGTCAATCACAGAGAACCGTGAGTTCACGCCGTCGTTGGTGACGGCCACCACAGCGGAGAGGCTGTCGGGGGTGATGGCGACACGGAACGGCTGCGTGCCCGTCACAGGCACGTTGGCCACCAGAGTGTGCGTGGGGATGTCCACGATCGACACGGAGTTGCTGAAAACGTTGGTGCACACGGCGTACTGGCCGTTGGGGGTCACAGCCACATGGTTGGGCAGCAGCCCCACCGTGACCGTGTGCGTGATCGTGCGGGAGTTGACGTCGTAAAAGGTCATGGTCCCGGGCAGCAGGCCTGTGCCGTGGTTCACGATCGCCACGCTCAGCCCGTCGGGCGTGAACGCCAGTTCCCGCGGGTTATCGCCCTCGGGCGGGCTGTTGCAGTCGATGAAGAATGCCGCGAGGCGTGCCGCGTAGGAAGGCCCTTCAACCGGGCGCGGCTGCAGCCACCGCTGCGCCTGGATCGCGGTGCCGCCTTCCGTATCAACCACATCCAGAAGCGACTGACCGGGAGCGGGGCATGCCGCGGCTGCGAAGAGGCAGGCGGTCATTGCGAGAACGATTCTTTGCGTACGCATGGTGCGTGGCTCCGTGAAGATGTCGAGGAAAGGCCCAGCCAATCGGTGACGTTGAAATGTAAAGGCCCGGGCGCGGTTCATCGCGACCGGGCCTCATTAAACTTTTCATAATCCGCGGCGTCGCGTCCGCTCAGCAGGAGCCGCCGCCGAGCACGCGGAAGAATGCCTCGATATCGGCATCGGTGCCGACATCGCCGTCATCGTTGAAGTCGGCTCCGCCGGGGAAGCAGGTCGCACAGCAGTTGCCGCCCAGGCACGAGAAGAACGCCTCGATGTCGGCATCGGTACCGACATCACCATCGCCATCAAAGTCAGCGGTGCCGCATACGGGGCCGCCCGCCTCAATGGTGATGAGCATGTTGAGCATCCCCTGGGCGTACCAGAGGTCTGGCTGGGTATAGCTGGAAACGCCAATCGCCTGCGTGCCCGCTATCTGGCTGCTGGCGGTGGCCTCGGCGTTGCCGCTGCCCGCGCCGCCCGTGTGGCCCGCATGCCGGATCGTCAGCAGCAGGTCGCCGCCGGTGTAGGTGTACGGGGTCGTGAAGGCGATGGTGCCACCCCAGGGGTTGACGTTGGGCGTGAGCGCGCCGCCGGGGTTGAAGCCGCTGGGCAGGACCATCGGGCCGGAACGCACCATCACGGCGTCGCCCGCGATGTTCTCGGTGTAGGTGCTGCTGAGCAGGCCCGCGGGGTTCATGGAGCGGCTCATCGTGACATCAAAGTTGCTGAAGTTGGCCTCGAGCGCGGTGCCCGGCCAGGAGGCGAAGACCTGCCATGAAGGGTTGCGGAAGGCAATGCCCGTGATGTTGGAACCCACGGGAATGCCTGCCGCCTGAACGACGGACTCGTTCATGACGATCTGGTACGAACGCGCCAGGCTGCGGAACACGGTCGTGTACCCGCCGGAGCCGGCGGTTGTCTCCGAGCCTGCGGGCATGGGGCGAGTGTCGGCGTTGAGTGTTCCCGCGCAGGCCGCGAAGGCTGCGAGTGCCAGAGTGAACTTGGTCATCGATGTGTGCTCCTGTGTGAAGGTCCAAGATTGGCGCCCCGCCAGATTGGCAGGGCAGTGTCAGCATACACGCCCCGCATCCGCCTGCAATAAAAGTTTGACCTCTGATCGCTGGGAACTTCAGGGCGAAGCCCCTCAGCCCACCGCGAGCCGGGTGATTATGCGCAATCAGCAGTTGCCGCCCCCAAGCACCCTGAAGAACGCCTCGATGTCCGCATCGGTGCCGGCATCACCATCGGCGTCAAAATCTGCCCCCAGCGCGAAGCATGTGGGGCAGCAGTTTCCCGCAAGGCAGTTGAAGAACGCCTCAATGTCCGCATCGGTGCCGCTGTCGGTGTCGCCATCGAAGTCGGCCGTGCCGCAGGTGGGAAGGCCGGCCCACACCACGACGTCGCTGGGCGCAATGCCCCCCGTGTCCACCCGAATGCTCCGCTCCGTGAGCGAGCCATCGGCTTCCAGCACGAACGAGCACACTCCCCGCGGGGTGCCGTCGTAGGTCTCACGATCGGTCGTGAACACCATGTCGATGCTGCCGAGTCGCATGGTGGCGATATTGCCGAGCGACCCCTGGATCCCCGCATCAAACAGGAACCCCGTCGCGGCAACCGCGCCCGTGTCAGGATCAACCGTGAACGTGCGCATGGTGCCATCGCTGCCGTAGCCCACCAACAGCTTTGAGCCATCGGCGGATGCCACTGCCTGCTTGGGCGAGCTGCCCGGCACCGGCGCTGGCGATGTCAGCAGTTCGGTCAGGCTTCCAGACTCAGGGTCGAACGCGTAGGCGTTGACTGCGGCGGGCCCTGTCGAGCCGCTGCACGAGAACAACCGCATGTGGACGCTATCGAAGCCCATGCCCAGCCCGTAACCCGTCGGATAGTTGATGCCGGCGTACGTCAGCGTGCCGTCATCTTCCACGCGGTAGCTCTTCAGCGATCGCGGGCCGGACAGAGGCGCATCGTTTACGAAGAGCCAGCGGCCGTCTGGCGTCGTGGTGAGCCAGCTGGCAAAGCCGCCGGTCGCCTCGGCCTCGATGCGCGTGAACGTCCGCCCTGCGACGTTAAACCGGTACATATGCACGCGGTTGGTGCCGCTGCTGCGTGTTTCGGTCACGGCGAGCAGCGTGTCGCTCAGCCAGGCCAGGTCCAGCGGGCTGTCGGGCGTCTGGAATGTCGTATAGATCGACAGGTGCGCATCGGCGGCGACTTCGACAATTGTCACCTGCTCGATTGTCGCGGAAGTCGCGTGGCTGACGGCTACAAACCGGCCATTGGGAGAGATCGATGCGGAGTACGCGTTCGTGCCTGGAATCGTCGGTTCGCCGGAGGCGCGCTCGCCGATCACGAAATCCTGCACCAGATCAACTGTGCCGTCGGGGCGGACGGTGAGCGATGTCAGGCTGCCGCGCAGGTTGCCGTTGTTTGTGACGAAGATCGCAGGGGCCGTCGATTGCCCCAGCACCGTTGAAGCGCACGCGGCAATCAGCGTTGCCGCGCCAGCCAGCCGAACAGGATGTATCACGCCAAACCCTCCGTGCCCCACGTCGTCTTTCAGGATAGGCCATCGGCCCTCAGGCGGGCGCGTTCAGCACGCCCCGCCGGCGAGCACGCGGAAGAACGCTTCGATGTCGGCGTCGGTACCCACATCGCCGTCGCCATCAAAATCTGCCGTGCCGCAGGTGCGGCAGCAGGTGCCGCCCAGGCATGCGAAGAACGCCTCGATATCCGC
>JBBSOF010000059.1:0-15390 GCA_038260025.1 Phycisphaerales bacterium | reverse complement strand
GATGCGCCGGGCTGGGCTTTGGCACAGCGCCGAATTGCGCTTCCTGTGCCCGCCGAACGCACAGCCAGCGCGGCGCTCGATGGAATGTTCCGATACGCCGACGATAACCCTCAGTTGAGAAGTTATACGTGGACCGTCGAAGGCGGCAGCATCGTGATTTATTCGGCGGATGACGATTCTCTCAGCCGTCTCGTTGAATATGACGTGAGCGACCTTGCGGCAGTTGACCCCGCGGACTATCTCTACCCGCCATCGACATCCCCCATCCACGAGGCCAGCCCGCCTGTCCGAACTCACGATCTTTCGGCACTCGTCACGAACATGATCGATCCGGCCGGCTGGGTCGAAAATGGCGGTGGCCGGTCGAGGGTGTACCTCATCGGAACGAGCCTGTTAGTGGTTGCCCCAAGCACTGTCCATGTTGCAATCGAAGAACTCCTCGCAGCGCTGCGCGCGCCCCTCAGCGCAGGACAGGAGCTCACACCCGATCTCGCACAATCATCGCGCATCTGGGCTCAACTCTCCGACACCGTCGTGACCGTTGGGGGCGACGATCCGGGAGAGATGCTGCGCAGCATCGGTCAACAGTGCGGGGTGAAGATTGAGATTGACCACAACGGCTGGGCTCGCCGCGGTATTCGGTTGCGCAAGACTCTTGTGGAACCTACGCGAGCCTCAGGCATCGACGCGACTTGCAGAGTGGTGGAAGCGTGGCTGAACACCGCGCACACCATACCGTGGAGCTACGA
Organism: Phycisphaerales bacterium; assembly: GCA_038260025.1. Lineage (GTDB taxonomy): Bacteria > Planctomycetota > Phycisphaerae > Phycisphaerales > UBA1924 > JAEYTB01. The sequence goes on along the minus strand of JBBSOF010000059.1, from coordinate 14,641 downwards.
GCTGGATGTTTCGCCGCGGGGGCTGCTCATCCGGCCGCGTAGCGATGAACACGAATGGGATGTCACGATCGTCCATGACGTATCGGATATGGCCCAACTCGCGGCACACGCGAACGTGCATGGGCCCGCCGGGCCGGCAAGGGAAGCGGCAATGGTGGATCTGTGCCAACTGCTCGCCGAGTTCGCCCCGTCGACATCGCTCATCGCGGACGAAGCGATTGAACCCTTGTTCAGCCCATTCGGAAGCCTGGTTGTGATCTCGGGGCCGCGGTCGGTGCAGGTATGGGCTGCGGGTCAGTTGCAGCGACTCCGCCGAGCCCAAATTCAAGCTGATGCCTGGCGCCTCCCGCACGCCGATTTCCAGCGTGTGCCGTCTGTTGATCCTGAGCCTGCCATAAATCCAGCCTCACGCCCCTGACCGTTCTCACGGGGCGCATGTACCCTTTCGACATCGAAAGGATGTGAACTATGGCGATGCTCCTCTTTGGCGATGACGGCACCGAGTTTGAGCTCGGCCTTATCGAAGACCGTCTTGAAGACACGCAGGATGACTTTGGCGATGACACGGCCCTGACGCTCTCCTTCCGCGTCGCGACGCCGAATGAGCAATGGGAAGAGACCGCGCCGTGCATCAACACCTTCGAGCTGACGAATCTCGCGGAGTGGCTCGAGGGCATCTGCCGCAACCAGCCCGAAATGCCCGAGCTCGAACTGCTCGACCCGGAGCTGAAGTTCTCCATCGTCGGCGACCGCGGCAGCAGCGTCACCATCCGCATCGACTTCCACCTCGCCGACCGGCCTGAGGAGTACGGGGTCGATGCGCCCACTGATGTTGACCATGTGGATATCAAGCTCGACCGGGCCCAGGTGCGGGCGGCGGTAGCGCAGCTCCGCAGCGACTTGCACGACCTGAACCTCAACCACAAGGACGACCTCAAGGATGAGGCGGACATGGGCCAGATCCAGGCCCCTGCCGAGGACCTCAACATGATCGATGAGATCATGGACCATCCTCCCAACGCCGGGAGCGGCGAGGACAACGCGGGCAACCGGTGAGAAGGCACGTCCTATAAGTCGCGACGACTTATCCGACCCTTCCCTCAATGCCGCGGCGGCCTCCCAGCCGATCATCCCCTTTACAGGACCCGCGGCCAAGGACGGCCGTATGACCTGTAGCACGGGCGCACCCCAAGGACGGGCCGGATGAAACTGACTTACGAAAGCTTCACCACGCTTTTTCCGATCCTCCCAAGACGAGATCAATCGCTTCTTGGAGGATCGACGATGCACCAACTCCGCCTCAAGGCCGCCGAAGTCGAACAGGAAACAGATTCGCTCCCCTTCCCGCGTCCGGTAAGCCGCATCGGCGCCTGGCAGCCGCGTCCGCTGTGGCAGCCCCACGAGGCCGAAGAAGCTCTCGCCCGCGTTCAGGCGAACCTTGACCGCCTGGGCCTGTGCCTGAATCCGCCCGACCCCGACCGCCCCCGCGCTGCCTGATCGTTCCGTCGAGTTTTTTTTCGCCCAGTGCGCGGTGACGGACAAGCGTGTCGGTCACCGCTCCGGCTTGGGCACGTCCGGTGGAAGCTCGGATGCTTCTTTCACAGCCACCGTCTTGCCGGGCTTGGTCCACTGCTCATCGGTGGTTTCGGCCCAGTCGGCGGGGATGATCGCCTCGCTATACATCGCGGCGTAGCACTGCGTGAGTTCGGCGCCCAGCAGCAGGATCGCCGACGTGTAGTAGATCCACACCAGGGTGATCACAAGCGAGCCTGCCGCGCCATAGGTTGAAGCCAGCGTGGATTTGCCGAGATAGAGGCCCAGGCCCACCTTGCCCGCGGCAAGCAGCGCGGCGGTCATGGCCGCGCCGATCCAGCACTCCTTCCAGCCAATCACGGCGTCGGGCAGGTACTTGTACATCACGCCCAGCAGGCCGGCGATGATGCCGAACGACACGCCGAGGTCGATCAGGTGCAGCAACCAGCCGGGGATTGAGATGCGGTCTTCGATCGCGCCGGCCGCGCCGGAGATGAAGGTGCTCAGCCCCAGCAGCACGATGAGCGCGACGGCCATGGTCAGCACCAGCAGGAAGCCGGTGATGCGCGTCCGCACGAGCTTGCGGATGGCACCGCCCTTCTTGGGGCGGACGTTCCAAACCTGGTTGAGGGCGTACTTGAGCTGTCCGAAAAGGCCGGTCGCGCCGATGAGCAGGAACGAGAGGCCGACAATGGTGCCCACGATGCCCGAGTCGCCCTTGGCGGCGTTGGTCATCAGCTCGTCGATGAGCTTGCGGGTGGATTCGCCTGCCGCGGAACCGATGCGGTCGAGCACGGCGGTGCGGGCGGCGTTGTCGCCGAAGATCTTGCCCACCAGGGCGAGGACGATGAGCAGCAGGGGGGTCACGGAGAAGATCGCGTAATAGGAGAGCGACGCGGCAAGCGACAGCGCCCGATCAGCGAAGAACGAGATGACGGTCGCTTTGATGAGCGGGATCACACCTTTAGAGGACATGGGGCAAGGCTACGCCGCGCGCTCGCCCGTGGCGGCGGCGGCGGGCGTGATACGCATCGGGCGGATGTCGCAGGAGCGGTCCTCGCGGATCACCACCATGTGGTTGCGCGGAATCTTCTGCCAGCCTGGGTCATCGCTGAGTGGCTCGCTGGAGACAATGACCACGCCGTGCCCCTTCTCGGGGGAGACCATGCGGCAGACGCCGCCCTCGCACACATAGCGCCGCCCGGTGTGAACATACAGCGATGAGGGTTCGCGGTCGGCGGTGGTGTAGCGGCACGCCACGGCGTGGCGGCCATCGCTCACGGCGATGTTGAGGTCGCAGGCATCATCTTCGCCCGGGGCCGCATCGTCCTGCTTGTTCGCGGTGCTTGCGGTGGCCGCGAGCGCGGTGATGTATGAGATAGTTTCCTCGAGCGCCCGGGCCATTGCGTCCGCCTGGGCATGCTCGGGCCCTTGCGCAGGGCCGGATGTCACGCCCGCGGGGGTGCCGCCGGCCTGCGCGACCTTGTCGAGGAAGATGCCGAAGAGGTGCTCGCTGTCGGTGGAGCCTTTGACCGCCTGGAATGCGGCATCAGAGAGGCCCGCCAGCACGCGCCGCCGGATCGCGCCGAAGTGCGCGACATCGCCGTTGTGCATGAACGCGTACGCACCGGCGGAGAAGGGGTGACAGTTGAGCTCGGTGACGGGGATTCCCCGGGTGGCAGCGCGAACGTGGGCGAGGATGCAGCCGCTGCGCGTGACGCGGGCAAGCTCGAGCAGGTTCATGTTGCTCCACGCGGGCGAGACCGAGCGGAAGACGGCGGGCTTGTGCGAGAGTTCGGGGGCGTACCACGCGACGCCGAAGCCGTCGCCGTTGAGGGGCTCATCGGCCTCTTTGCTCTGGACACTCTGATTGATGATTGAGTTGCTGGGATCGGTCACCAGCGAGGCGATGGTGAGCGGGGCGCCGTGATACAGAACGAATCGGCACATGGGTTCAACTCCCGCAGCGACGGTATGGCCGGCTTCAGGCCGTGACGTCGAGCGAGCCGGGGGCGGTGTCCTGCGCTGCCGCGGCAACCTTCGCGGCGGAAGCGAGCAGGGCGATGGCGGCGTCGCCCTGGGCCTTGGCGGCGTCCTGACCGAGCTTGGCGACGCGGATGGCGATCTCGTTACCCAGGGAGGCATTGGCAACGCCGGAATAGTCGGAAGAGATGTCCATGATGTCTCTATCGGCCCTGACGGGGGGGCGGGTGAGAACGAGGGGGCGGAATGCGCACCGTCCGATAGATCGCGCCAGGAAGCGGCGGCGCGGGCTATTCCTCCTCGAAGCCGCCATCGACCAGGGCTTTGAGGGCGACAAGGGCCTTTTCGGCGTCGTCGCCGGAGGTCATGATCTCGAGCTCGCTGCCCTTGCCGGCGGCGAGCATCATCATCTGCATGATGGATTTGCCGTCAACCTCTGTGTCGGCCTTGCGGACTTTGACATTGCAGTTAAAGGTGCTGGCGAGGTCTACAAAGGTCATGGCGGGCCGGGCGTGCAGGCCAAGCCGGTTTACGATTGTCACCGTGACCGTGTGTGTCTCCGCCAAAGTCGTCCGCCCTTACTTCTAAAAGTCTGCCGCCGCGGAATGCGGCGCCGGGTTTCATCCCGCGAGGTGCTGGCCGTCGGCTTCTTCCAGCAGGGTCCGTACTTCGCCCACAGTGGAGGCCTGGCGGAGGAAGCGGCGGAAGGTGTCCTTGCTGAGGTTCTTGAAGATGACCTCCATCGCCTGGAGATGCTCCTCGGGGCGGTCGTCCGGCGAAAGCAGCAGAACGACGGAGTAGACGGGCTGCTTGTCGAGGGCGTTGAAATCCACGCCTCGGGGCGAGAGGCCGATGGCGGCCGCCATCTTGGTGACGCCCTGGTGCTTCACGTGGGGCACCGCGACGCCGCGCCCGAAGCCGGTGGAGCCGCGCCGCTCACGGTCGAGCACCTTGGCGGCAAGCTCATCACGCGTCCCGGCCGGGGCCGAGCCGCTGGAGACCAGCGCATCGACGAGCTCAAGGATCACGCCGTCGCGATCGGACGACTTGAGTACCGGGACAATGGCGCCCTCCGCGACTATCTCCGTCAGCTTAACCAAGGCAAACTCCTCGAAGGCGGCGGGCGTGGCGGTGGTCACGGTGAAGTGATCCGCCCGACTCCCGTGCCGGGGTGCTTCAGTGCTTTCCGACTTTCAGCCTGTCCTTGTAGTCCCGCAGTTGACGCTCGCTCTTGTCCGAGGCCTTGTCGATGCCGGCGTAAAGGTCTTTGTCGGCGACATGCGAGACGAAGTCGTCATGGTGCTCCACATCGACGACGAACTCGACACCAAACTCGCCGGTGCCGTGGTTGGCCGCCCCCGTGAGGGTCACGGTAATGAGCTGGACGCCGTCAAAGTACTTGGTCAGCTTGCCGGCCTTGCTCTCGGCAAAGGCCTTAATGGCTTCGGTCACTTCCAGGTTCCGTCCGATCACGTCGATGCGCATGCGCAGATGCTCCTTTGCAGGACCCATAGTACACCCGCCCGGGGCCGATCCCCACGGGGCAGAGCGAAGTGCCGGGTGGCCGCGGCACGCCCGCAGGATGCCGAAGGTGCGTGGTGCTGGGGGGCTAGCGGCCACTAAGGGCGGGGTGAGCCGGCCTAGCAGTTCCCGCCGCCCAGGACGCGGAAAAAGGCCTCGATATCCGCATCCGTGCCGGTGTCGCCATCGTTGTTGAAGTCGGCCGTGCCGCAGGTGTCGCAGCAGGTGCCGCCCAGGCACGCGAAGAAAGCCTCGATGTCGCCGTCGGTGCCGACATCGCCGTCGTTGTTGAAATCGGCGGTGCCGCAGGCGGACAGGATGGTGAGCGTGGCGGGTGCGCTCTGAACGGTGCCGCAGGCGCCGGTGGCATCCAGGGTGTAGGTGCCCGCGTCACTCTCCGTAAGCAGGGAGACCGTCAGCGTCGGCGTGGCGACCCCGACAGTCCGGGCGTTGTTGCTCAGGGGCTGGCCATTGCGCCGCCAGAGCCATGCCGACACCGGCCCCGATGCCGCGCCAGACATCAGCATCGTCTGCCCCACGGGCACCTGCTGCGTCGCCGGGTTCGTCGTGAAGGTGATTCCCGCGGCTGTGGGGGTCAGCATCGAAACATTGGAGAGCAGCCCCCCCTGGCCCTGCCCGCCCACCAGCATCAGTTTGTTGCGGGCCGCGTCGTAGGCCAGCCCGGCATCGGTGCGGAAGGTTGGTGGGTCGGTCGCTTCGACACTCTGCCAGGCTGAGCCCGTCCACTCGCTGAGGCTGCCGAGCAGGATGCCGTATCCCTCGCCGCCCATCAGCATGATGTGCTGGCGCTGCGGGACGTAGGTCATGCGTCCGCCGGTGCGTACTGCCGCGCCGTCGGCCGCGGCAAGCGTCCATGTGGTGCCATCCCACGTCCATGTGCTCGACGCGTAGTTGGGGCTCGAGCCGGTGTTGGTCTGACCGCCGAACAGGACCGCCCGCTGGGCGACAGGGTCGTACGCGAGGGCGTGACCGGTGCGGGGCCCCGGGCCCGGCACGCCGCGGGCGGTCCACACGCCGTTGTATTCGTATGTTTCGCTGCCAACGCTGCTGGAGGTGCGGCCTCCGAAGAGCACGACGACGTGGCGGGCGGCGTCGTAGGCCATGGCGTGGCCGTATCGCGCGGTGGGCGGCGAAGCGTTGGCGATGGATTGCCAGGCGGTGCCGTCGTACTCGAACGTGCCGGCGGAAGACCCCGAGGCGGTCGTGCCACCAAAGAGCACGACCACGCCGCGTGCCGCGTCGTAGGCCATGGCGTGCCCGGTGCGCGCTGTGGGTGCGCCCGAGACCGTTCGCTGTGTCCACGAGATGCCGTCATACTCAAGGGTGGCGCTGGAAAGTCCACCGCCGGTGAGCGTGCCCCCGAATAGGACCACCCGGGCGCGGGCGGAGTCGTACACCATGGCCGCGCCTGTGCGCGGCACGGGCAGGTTGACCCCTTGCGTCCACACGAGCTCGCCACACTGCCCAAAAACGCCCGACGTGAGCGAGATGGTGAATGCGAATGCGATTGCCGCGGCACATCGACGCATGGCGAGCCCTCCCATGCCCTGAATCGGGCGGGTGGGAGAGTACCGAAAACGGGCTTGGGGAGGAAGGGGATGGGACCGGGGGACTGCGGTCAATCGCCTTTGTTGGGATGCAAACCCCGATGTGATCACGAGTTGTCGTCAAGGCACCTGCGGCGTGCCATCGGGCGAGAAACTGATGGGCCCGTACTAGCGGACGATTCCGGTGTACTCACCAGCCTGCATGAGCCACGCCGACGCGGGCGCGGGGGGCTCAAAGAGGATGTATCGGACGGTGTCGTTGCCACGGGGTCTTGGTTGGGCGATCGCCGTTGCCGGGGCCGCCTGTACGTCCAGATTTGGGGGCGGGCTTGTGCGGCTGGGCCACTGGGCGGTCAGAGTCGCGAGATCGCACATCGATAGTCGCTGGGCGGTGAGCGATTGGGGCGAGGCCTGTGTGGCTGGCGTGTCATGCGATGCGGTGGACCGGCACGCGGAGAGAAGTGCGGCGGCGAGGCAGAGCAGAGCGAGGAGTGCGCGGCAGGACGGCGTGTGCATGGTGAGTTCCTGAACGGGGCGGCACCGACTTTGAATAATTAAGGCACCGGTGGTGAATCGTGGATCCTGAACTGGATGTTCGTGAGGCGGTATCTGACTGCCAAGGCTGTGGCATCCTCCCTATCCTTCCTTCACGTGATGCGCCGCCACACTCTCCATCCTCTTGTCGCGTTCATATGCGTGCTTACCCTTGGGTTTCACGCGGTGGCAGGTGGTCTGCTTGTGCAATGCACGGAGTCCGATGGGACTTTTCATATCGAGTGGGGCGGCTGCGGCGGAGATGCAGGGGGCGGTTGCTCAATGCCTTGCGGGGGACAGCCATCGGGCGACCCCGAATCAGACGCCGTGCAGCCGTGCGAGGATCAGCCGCTGAGGACCAACGCCGAGAGCACGACCGTGCGATCCGCGTCGTCGTCGATCACCCTGGGGCTGCCGCTTCCGACGTTCACGCTGGTTTCTTTCCCTGTCAGTTCACTGCCCTTGAACGGGCTCGTGCGGTGGAATGACTTCCGGGTCAGCGCTCCGCCGCACGCGATGGCGTGTCTCAGATCCATCATCATGCTGGTGTAGATTCCCCCTGCGCACTCGCCATGGCCCTGCATGGATCATCGCGAGCCGAGTTCATGTGTGCGCGCACTGGTCTTGCCTGACCCCTTCCGCCAGACGTGTGGCGGAGCGGCGCGCGGGGTGCACTTCCTAACCCGTAGATGGATTCCTCTCCATGTCTATCCGACCCGGCCGGTCCTGCTTCAGGGCTTCGTCATGCGATTCTCCCTCATTCCCCTGGCTGGCGCTGCCCCGGCTTGGCGTTGCCACACTCACGATCATCGCGCTCGCGGGCTGCCTTTCGACGCGACCGCCGGAGACACAAACTGAGACCACCGCTGCCGCGGCAGCGGGCCTTTCAGAGCCGATTGCGTTCGACGTGGTTGGCGGCCCGATCGACGAGCCGGGCGACCCTGACACACTGACCTATGCCCAAGCGGTGCAGATGTCCGTCCTCACCGACCCTGGTATTCAAGCATCACTTGCTCGTGTGCGGGTTGCGCTCGCCGATTCGAAGCAAGCGCGGCTGCTGCCCAACCCGATCCTCAACCTTGCCCTCCGTTTCCCTGATGGAGGCGGCAAGCCGATCATTGAAGCTTCGCTCGCGCAGGACCTGATTTCGATCCTCAGGCTCCCGAGGCAATCCAGCGCTGCGGACCATCGGCTGCGCCAGGCGTCTGCCGCGGCAATCACCGCCACGATCGACGCCGTGGCGGAAGTGCAGGAGCGGTATGTCAATGTGCAGGCCATGGAGCAGTTGCTGGCGGTCTTTGAGCAGCGTCGAACACTGGTGGGCAAGGCGCTCGACCTGGCAAACGCACGGCTCTCTGCGGGCGAGGGGATCCGTGAGGATGTCGCGATTCTTGATACGCAGCGGGTCGAGTTGGAGGTTGAAATCTCGGAGACGACGCAATCGCTGCGGGACGAGCGTCTTCGCCTGTCGCGGCTGATCGGCCGGCCATCGGGTGCGGCGGCATGGACGGTAGAGCCATGGGTGCCGCCGGTGCTGACCAATACCGCTGAGGCCGCGTGGATAGATGCCGCGCTGCTGTCACGTCCTGAGATTCAGGAGCGTGCTTGGGCGCTTGCCGCGCTGGGCGACGACCTTGCCCTTGCACGCCTCTTGCCGTTTGATGGCGCGAGCGGGGGGGTGCAGGCGGAGCGTGACGGGGCGTGGCAGGCCGGACCCGAAGTGTCCGTGCCCATCCCGATCTTTGATATGGGCCAGGCCCGCTCCCAGCGCGTGACGGCAGAGCAGGTCGAGGCACGCCACGGGCTTGTTCAGGTCAAACGACAGGTCATCGAAGATGTGCGCCGCTCATGGGAGTCGCTCGCGCAAACCCGCAACAACCTCCGGCGTGTGCGGCAGGAACTCGTTCCGCTGCAGGAGCAGCGTCGGGCGCTGGCCGACGCCTCATTCAGGGCTGGTCAGACGGACGTGATGGCACTCTTCCTTGCCGAGCACGATTTGCGGGCGGCGCAGGCGAAGGCCGTCGAGCTCGACCACAAGGCAGCGATTGCCGCGATCCGGCTGCAAAGGGCCGTGGGCGGCCCGGGCCCCGCGTCCGCCCTCACTGTTTCTGCAAGCAACGACAAGTCCGTGCCGAAACCCGCCAAGTAGTCATTGACCCACCATCACACTCGGCATTCGGCCGAGCAACTGAAAGCAGCACTCATGCAGATGCACACACATGCCCATACCGGGAATGAAGAGTACCCGCGGCGGATCACCTTCTCCGCACTGACGGCCTTGCTCGTTGGCACCACGCTCCTCACGAATGCGGGGTGCGAGAAAAAACATGGCAGCGGCGATCGCCGTGCGGCGCAGTCGGCGGGCCACGCCGAGGGCGACGGCCATGATCATGGGCACGATGATGAACATGAACATGGCGGCCACGAGAGCGAGGGGGGCCACACAGACGAGGTCACGCTGACCGCCGACGCGGTGAAGCGGTACGGCATCACGATCGAAGAGGCGCAGATACGGACGCTCCGTCGCACCATCGTGACTCCCGCCCGCGTGGGGTTCAACACCGAGGCGATGGCTCACGTGGGCTCGCCGCTCCGCGGGCGTGTGGTCGAGATCAAAGTCCGGCTTGGGCAGCACGTGAAGAAGGGGGACGAGCTCTGCATCATCGAGAGCCCGGAACTTGGAGAAGCGCAGGCCGATCTGCTCCAGCAGCGGGTTGCCAAGGAGTCTGCCGCGCCGCAGGTCGATCTTGCCAAAGTCGCGTGGGACCGCGCCAAGAACCTCAACGAACAGTTGCAGGGCATTTCTCTGACCGAGGTGCAGCGCCGCGAGGCCGAGTACAAGGGGGCTGTTGCCGCGCAGCGTGCGGCTGATGCTGGCGTCACTGCATCGGAGAACCTGCTGCGGATTCTGGGGATGAACCAGGCGGCCATCGATGCATTCCTGAAGACTGGCGAAGTGGCGCCGCGCTACGCCATCCATGCCGCCATCGATGGCGAGGTGGTGCAGCGCGAGATCACGCTTGGAGAGCTTGTCAGCCCCGACCGCGAGGCCATCATGGTGCTCGCCAACCTCTCGAACGTCTGGGTGCTGGCGGATGTTCCGGAGGCTGAGGTCGCGGCGATCGCGGTGGGTGCCAGGGCGTGGGTTCGGGTCGGGGCATCCGACTCCACACCTGTGGAAGGCGAGGTTGCGTACATCTCTCCGATGGTGGACATGACCACCCGCACCGCGCAGGTCCGCATCGAGGTCGCGACCAAGGACCTCTCGCTCAAGCCCGGCATGTTTGCCCAGGTTGAGATCGTGAGCAGCGAGTTCAGCGGCGCGGTGGAACGCACGCCAACGCCGGTGATTGCCGTGCCCGATGTGGCGGTGCAGACGGTCGAGGGCGGCCCCGCGGTCTTTGTCCCCGTCGAGGGCGAGGCCAACACGTTTGCGAAGCGAGCGGTGACCGTTGGTAAGGCCGTCGGCGGGATGGTCCCCATCTATTCCGGCCTGGTCGAGGGTGAACGGTTTGTCGCGTCGGGCACCTTCATCCTCAAAGCGGACTTGGGCAAGGGCTCCGCGGGACACGAACACTAAGAAAGGGTGGTTCACTCTCATGCTTGAAGCCATCCTCCACTTCTCGGTCAAGAACCGCTGGTTCGTCCTCATCATCACCGCGCTTGTCGCGGCGTTCGGTGCGTACTCACTGAAGAAGCTGCCCATCGACGCGGTGCCGGACATCACCAACAACCAGGTGCAGATCAACGCCGTCGCGCCGGCCCTGTCGCCCTTCGAGGTCGAGAAGCAGGTGACGTTCACGATGGAGAATGCCCTTGCGGGGATCCCAGGGCTGCAATCGACGCGGTCTCTCTCTCGCAACGGCTTCGCGCAGGTGACTGCTGTCTTCAACGACGATGTGAGTGTCTACTTCGCCCGCCAACAGGTAAGCGAGCGTCTGGGAGAGGCCAAGGAATCGCTGCCTCCGGGCGTCGAGCCGCTCATGGGGCCGATCGCGACGGGCCTGGGCGAGATCTACATGTACACCGTTGAGTACGAGCACCCGCACGGCAAGGGCGCGACGTTTATTGCGGGTAAGCCAGGCTGGCAGAATGACGGTTCGTACCTCACGCCCGAGGGGCAACGGCTTACGACGGACCTGGAGCAGGTCGCGTACCTCCGGGAAGTTCAGGACTGGATCATCCGGCCGCAGCTCAAGGGTGTGAAAGACGTCGCAGGCGTCGATGCCATCGGCGGGTACGTCAAGCAGTATCACGTGCAGCCCGACCCCATGAAACTGGTGTCGTATGGCCTGACCTTCCACGACGTGATCGAGGCCCTGGAGCGCAACAACGCTTCGACGGGCGCGGGGTATATCGAGCACAAGGGCGAGAGCTACGTCGTGAGGGCCACGGGCCGCATCGAGAAAGTCGAAGAGATCGGGGGCATCGTTGTCGGCACCCGCAACGGTGTGCCGATCCGAATGCGGGACATTGCGTCGCGGAACGCCGATGGCACGCCGGAGATCGGTGTGGGACGCGAGATGCGCACCGGCTCTGCCAGCGAGAATGGCGAAGAGGTGGTCGTGGGTACCGCCATCATGCTGCTGGGGGCCAACAGCCGCACGGTTGCCCAGAGTGTCGATGCCAGGATGACCGAGATCCAGCGATCCATGCCGCCGGGCATCCAAATTAAGACGGTGCTCAACCGCACCAAGCTGGTTGATGCCACCATCGCCACGGTGCAGAAAAACCTGCTGGAAGGCGCGATCCTTGTCATCGTGGTGCTCCTGCTGCTTCTGGGCAACGTCCGGGCGGCGATCATCTGCGCCCTGGCGATCCCACTCTCCATGCTCATGACGGCGATCGGCATGGTGCAGAACAAAGTGAGCGGCAACCTGATGTCGTTGGGCGCGATCGACTTCGGCCTGATCGTGGACGGCGCGGTCATCATCGTGGAGAACTGCCTCCGGCGATTGGCCGAGAGACAGCACCACGAGAAGCGTCTGCTCACGTTTGAGGAGCGGATGCACGAGGTGACGGCCGCGGCCAAGGAGATGATCCAGCCGTCGGTCTACGGGCAGGCGATCATCATCACGGTGTACTTCCCCATCCTCGCCCTCACGGGCATCGAGGGAAAGATGTTCCACCCGATGGCCATGACGGTCATCTTCGCCCTGATCGCCGCGTTCATCCTGTCGCTGACGTTTATCCCCGCGATGGTGGCGGTCGTCATCCGCGGCAAGGTGAGCGAGAAGGACATCTTTGTGGTGCGCTGGGCCAAGGCGCTCTACGCGCCGGTGCTGCGGTGGGCCTTGCGGCTGCGGTGGGCGGTTGCTGGGGCCGGGGTTGCCGCATTCCTGGCGTCCGCGCTGCTGTTCACCTCGCTGGGGCAAGAGTTCGTGCCCACGCTGGATGAGAAGGACATCGCGATGCACGCCATGCGCATCCCGGCGACCTCACTCACGCAGTCCCAGCACATGCAGAACGATGTGGAGAGGACGGTGGCGACTATCCCCGAGGTCGCGTTTGTCTACTCAAAGACCGGCACCGCGGAACTGGCGTCAGACCCGATGCCGCCCAACGTATCGGACACGTTTATCGTGCTCAAGCCGCAGGGCGAGTGGCGAAGCGAAGGCGAGCTCGACAAGGTCATCGCCGATAAGGCCGAGGAATACGGGGCACTCGGTGGGCACCATGAGCACGGGCACGACGGAGAAGAGGACGGCAAAGAAGAGCACACCGAGATCAAGATCGAGGGCCACAAAGGCAAGCTCATCCAGTTGATCCAGTTGAGCGTCGCCGCGGTGCCGGGCAACAACTACGAGTTCACGCAGCCCATCCAGATGCGATTCAACGAACTCATCGCGGGCGTCCGGGGCGACGTCGCCATCAAGGTCTATGGCGACGACTTCGAGCAAATGCAGGTGACCGCGCAGCAGGTTCTCGCCGTGCTCCAGTCCATCCCCGGCGCGGCAGACGCCAAGGTCGAGCAGACCGAGGGCCTCCCCATGATGACGGTGAACATCAACCGCGAGGCGATCTCGCGGTACGGCCTCTCAGTTGCCGATGTGCAGGACGTGGTGGCGGTGGCGATGGGGGGCAAGGAGGCGGGGATCGTCTTCGAGGGCGACCGGCGCTTTGACCTGGTCGTGCGGCTGCCCGACTCTATCCGGGTGCAGATCGATGCGCTCGAACGGCTCCCTATCCCGCTGCCCCAGAGCGATGGCGCAGAGAAGAGCATCACCCGCTTCGCCTCCACAGATGACCGCACGAGCCTGTTGCAGCCGTCGAATCGGATGGGATTTATCCCGCTGGGGCAACTGGCCGAGATCAATGTGGCGGAAGGCCCGAATCAGATCAGCCGCGAGAACGGGAAACGGCGGATCGTGGTGCAGGCCAACGTGCGCGGCCGCGATCTTGGATCGTTTGTTCGCGAGGCTCAGGAAAAGGTCGCGGGCGTGGCGTTGCCGCCCGGTGGCTGGCTCGTCTGGGGCGGCACCTACGAAAACCTTGTGGCGGCCAAGGAGCGTTTGACTGTCGTCGTGCCGGTCTGCTTCTTCCTTATATTCCTGCTTCTGTTCAGCACGTTCAAGAGCGTCAAGTACGCGCTGCTGGTATTTACCGCCGTGCCCCTGGGACTGACCGGCGGCATCGTGGCACTGTGGCTCCGCGATATGCCGTTTTCCATCTCCGCAGCCGTGGGCTTCATCGCTCTTTCGGGTGTGGCAGTGCTCAATGGGCTGGTGATGGTCTCGTTCATCAATCAGTTACGCCGCGAGGGACTTGCCCGCGATGCGGCCATCCTCCGCGGCTGCCTGACGCGGCTGCGCCCCGTTCTCATGACGGCGCTCGTCGCCTCGCTCGGCTTCGTGCCGATGGCAATCGCGACCGGCACCGGCTCAGAGGTGCAGCGCCCGTTGGCGACCGTCGTTATCGGGGGACTGATTTCCAGCACGCTGCTCACGCTCATCGTGCTCCCGGCGATCTACCGGATCATCACGAGCCGCGACCCCAGCGGGCAACCCACGCCGGTGCCCGCATGAGACGGGGCGGCATGGCGCCAGTGCTGAAATCCCTTCCACGGCAGCCATCGTGACGACGGCCGCTCTCGCCCCCATTGAAACCACGATGACCACGCCACCTCAGCCCGACGGCTGAGCGGTACAGACCTGACCATTGGTTTACGGCCCGGCCATATGACCGGAAGTCCCTGTCTGGCAGGGGTTTCGCGAGCCGCCGCAGACGAGTGCGAAGCGGCTACAGACTCTGCAAATGGGCCTGAAAGGACTCGAACAACCGCGGATTTCCCGAAGGAAACAGGGGGTGCGGAGCGAAGCGTCGCGCAATCCGGCGCGCTTGGCGGTAATCGTGCCTCCAACCCTAGTGTCCTGACTTGAACAAGGGCGCAACCGGTTGAAGGGTTGGCGCGTATCGACTCCGGGTATTCTGGAGTCGAGCGATGGGCACACGGACGCCGTTGAATCTGAGCGAGGTCGAGCGGGCGGAGCTGGAGCGCATGG
>JBBSOF010000058.1:0-15557 GCA_038260025.1 Phycisphaerales bacterium | reverse complement strand
GCCGGGTTCGCGCGGGCCAGCGCGGCGATGGCATCATCCTGCACATCGCCTGTCAGCAGCATCGCCTGCGCATGCCCCGCAACAGCCCACAGCCCCACCAGCGAGTGGTCGTTGTCCAGCGGCCACGCCGCATCCGGCGGCGGGGAGAGCAGGGTCAGCGTCGCATCGCCAATCGAGAACACCGCGCCGGCGTGCGCGGCCCGCACCTCAACGCCCCGTCGCGCCAGTTCGCGCGCCATAAACGCCGCGGGCCCATCGGGCTGCTCGGCGGCCTGCTTCAAGAACCTCGGGCATGTCACCACGCGCTGCACACCCAGCGGCTCCACCACATCCAGCAGCCCGCCAAAGTGGTCAAGGTCGGGGTGTGTGATGAAGACAGTCGGCGTTTGCCACGCTCCAAGCTCCCTCACCGCGCGCACCAGCGGCGGCGCGCCGCCCGCGCCCACACCCGCCATCGGCCCACAGTCCCACAGGGCACCCTCATTGCCGCTGCGCAGCAGATGACAGGTGCCGTTGCCCACGGCAAGCGTATCAATGCGCAACGCCGTGCCCCGGTGCAGACCGCCGCTGAACACGCATTGCCACGTCAGCCACCCTGCCACCACCGCGCTCGCGCTCCACGCCCGCCAGTCGCGCCGGTGCCCCCAACGGCACCAATAGATCACCACGAGTGTTGCCGCGCCCGCCCACCAGCCCGATACCACCGGCACGCGCAGCGCGCTCCACGCCACGCTATCAAAGAGCTGGACGCTCCGCACCGCCCAGCCTGTCAGGCGTTGCAGCACAAACCCTGCCGCGTCCGCCGCGCCGGGCACCACCAGCCCCACCAGCAGCGATCCATACCCAATCCACAGCACCACCACGATCAGCGGCGTCACCAGCACCGTTGCCGCGATCGCCAGCGGGCTGATGATCCCGAACCGGCACATCACCAGCGGCGCTGCAAGCAACCAGCACATCAGCGCGGTCGATACGCCCTGCTTCAGCCAGTCAACCGCGACCTCGGCAACCCGCACCTCGCGCCGCACCAACCCCTCGATGCGCACGCCCCATAGGCGGGCGTGGAACACCGGCCCCAGCCAGAAGAGCGCGCTCGTCAGGCCCAGGCTCAGCTGAAAGCCCACATTCCACAGGTCCAGCGGCCGCCACACCAGCAGCCCCATGGCGATCCACGCCAGCAGTGTCAGCCGGTCATACCGCCGCCCGCTCGCCTCCGCCGCCATGATCGCCAGCACCATCGCCGCCGACCGCACGATGGGTGAGCTCGCGGGGACGATGCAGACGTACAGCAGCACCGCGCAGGCCACCACCACCGGCTCAACCCAGCCGCGATCGCCGGAAAACCGCAGCACGCTCAGCGTCAGCAGGGCCATCACCGACAGGTGAAAACCGGAAATCGACAGCACATGCGCCAGGCCCTGTCGCGCAAACGCATCGCGCACCTCGCGGCTGGCGGGGTCGTAGTCACCCAGCACCAGGCCCAGCAGCAGCGCACGCCCCGGCCCCTCGCGGCCTGCGGCGCGCGTTAGTATGTCCCTTGCCCTGTCCTCCAGGCTTGCCCTCCACCCCAGCCACTCCGAACGCGCACGAACAAACAACCCGGCGTGCGTTGCCGCGGGCGCAAGGAGTTCCGGACCGCTCAGCGCGAGCGAGCCCGCAAAGCCCTCCTGCGCCGCGTACGAACGCAGGTCTTCTTCCCCCGGGTTGAGCGGCGCATCCACCGCTTCCAGCCACCCTGTCAACCGCACGCGGTCTCCAGCGCGGGCTGTGACCAGGCCGCGGCGCTGGCCCACCCGGACCCACAGCTTGCCGCACGCGCCCCGCGACCCTTCGGCTTCCACCAGCGTGTCAACCACGACATCCAGCCGCGTGCGCGCTTCGCTGAGGAACCCGAACGCCAGCGGCCCCTGTGGCGGCACGATGGTTCGCGGCGTCCCCAGCACCGTACCCTCCACCGTGACCAGCGCGCGGGCCTGCCCTTGCAGGCGCAGCAGTGCGCCAAGCCCGTTTCGCGATTGCTCAAAAACCCGGGCCTGCATCCAGCCCGCGCCGGCGCACACCACCGCCAACCCCATCACCACGCGCCAGCACCAGCCGCGGCTCAGCGCGCCCGCCGCGCACAGCCCCAACGCCACGCTCAGCCACACCCACGCGCCAACGCTCAGCCCGCGCCCCAGGCACAGCCCCAGCGCAAACAAAGCGAGCGCCACCAGCACCCGCAACCGGGCGCGAGAGACCAGCGACCACGCAGTCTGTGTTGGACCACCCGACTCCGACATGCCACCAAACTACCGGGTGGGAGAGATTCGTGCCACGGACCCTTCTGAAGGCCCGTGTCTTCGTAGACCCGCCAAGGCCCCTGACACTCAGCTCCCCGAGGAGATCAGATCGTCAAAGTCCTTCATGATGTCGCGGGAGGTGGGTTTGCCATCGCCGTCCGTCAGTGGGATGTCGCCGACCAGCGACTTGTAGTTGAGCCCGTAGTACAGCGGGCCGTTGTTGGCGAACGAGCCGCCCCGCTCTTCGCGCCCGACATAGATGCCGTTCTTGCCGGCGGAGTGCAGCACAAAGCTGCCGCGGGGTGCGCTGGGCAGGATGTTGGGAACATTGACGTTGGTGTCCACCGGCGAGCCGGGCGAACCCAGCACACCGCCCAGGCTGATGGCGGCGTCGCCGGTGTTGGCATAGCCAATCACGCTCTTGTTGCGCTCATCAACGTTCAGGGCGCCGTTATTCGTAGAGGCGAGGAACACAGAGTTGGAGTTGAGGTAGAAGCGAGCGGGTGATGCCGCGGTGCTGGTCGCCCGCGCGAAGTCGGTGATGGCCGCGACTGGGCCGTTGGCGATCGAATCCGTCGTCCACGCCAGGATCGGCGTGTTCCACGCGTCCACAAGGTCGCGCACCTTCAGGTTGCCCGCAAGGCCCACGGTCTTGGTGCCGGCGTTGTCGGTGCCATCGAGCTTCTTGTAATACTGCGGCGGCGGCGTGAAGTATGCCTTGGGGTTGAGGCCATCGACGATGCCGACCTGATCAGGATCAAACCATGTCTTGAGAGCAGCCGTGTTGCCCGGGCCAACCTCCACCGCGCCCGTCGAGCTCGCGGGGCGCAGGCCGCCCGAAAGATCAAGCAACACATTCTCCATCGCGCTGAAGCCCGCGCCCGTCTCATTGTTCGCCGTGGCCCCCATGTCGCGGGCGGAGAAGTAGCCCGGCATGCGGCCCTGCTGGTCCGTCTGGAAGCTCAGCGTCGCCTGGTTGACGTTCGTCAGCAGGTTGCGCGTCGCGGCTTCCCGCCCGCTGTTGCGCACCGACCCCAGCACCGGCAGCAGGATCCCGATGACCAGCGAGATGATGAGGATGACGATCAGCAGTTCAATAAGGCTGAACGCGCGGCGGCCAACACAGCTCGGAAAGTTGCTCTGACGGTTCATAAACAAGGCTCCAGTACGGCCCGATTCGCAGCCGCGCCCAGAGGGCACGCGGCAACGCGGACACAAACATTCCACCCTCTGTTCGAGCGCACCCCCGTGCGGGGTTGCCCATTCCTGCCTGCCATCCGCTGCCCGGCGGCCCTGGCCCATCCCTTCAATCGCACCTGCAGGCCTGCAAACACCAACAAACAGAGCCTAACGCATCAGTATTGGCACCGGAAGCCAAATCCGCCAGATTCTCCCGCGTAAAACCCAAACCAAGCAAGATTGGCCACCCCTTGCCGACCCCGCGCCCTCCTGTTGCCATTTGAACCTTTCACCCGACTACCCCATACTGCCACATATGGGAAACGGATTGACCACCCCGGGCTACCGGAACACAGCCGCGTCGGTTGCGGCCGCCGTGACAGCCCTTCGCACCGGGGGTTTAGCCATATTCCCGACCGAAACGGTGTACGGCGTGGGGGCCCACGCGGGCAGTCCTGCCGCGGTCGCCCGTTTCCGCACGCTCCTGGCGGGTGCCGATCGCCCGCCCACCACCGCGTCCACATGGCACGCCGCATCCCCGGACCGTGTGGTCGCCGCTCTGAAAATTTCCAACCGCCTCCACCGCCGGGTCTTTGACAAACTCACCCCCGGCCCGGTGCGGCTGCTGGTGCAGGTGCCCGCCGATGACCTTGCCGCGATTCTTGCGGGTCTCGGCGTCGGTCCTGGCGTCATCGAGCACAAGGGCGAGTTTTCCATCCGCATCCCCGACCATCCCCTCGCCCAGGCCATCCTCTCCGAAGTTCCCGGCGTGGTCATAGCCGATCGCGCTTCCGCGGCAGGCATCGGCGACGGGCGAGAACTGCCCGAGGATGCCGCGGCCCGCGCCGCCGCACTGGGCATTGCCGCGGTGGTTGATGATGGCCCAGCGCGCCTGGGCAAGCCTTCCACGGTCATCCGCCTCAACACATCCGGCGGGTTTGAGGTGCTTCCGGGCGGGCAGTTTGATGACCGCTACATCCGCCGCAAGGTCGAGCGGGTGGTGGTGTTCGTCTGCACCGGCAACACCTGCCGCAGCCCGATGGCCGAGGCCATCGCCCGCCAGGTGCTGGCGCAGGGGGGTGATGAGATTCCCACTCGCGTCATGTCGGCGGGCGTCGCGGCAGGCAACGGCCAGCCCATGACCGCCGAGGCGCGCGAAGCGCTCAGCGAACTCGATATCGACGCCGGCGCGCACCGCTCGCGCTCGCTCACCCTCGACATGGTGCGCGATGCCGACGCCGTGTACACCATGACGCGCGCCCACCGCGACGCCGTGCTGGAAGTGGCGCCCGACCTCGAGTCGCGCATCCACCTGCTGGACCCCGACGGGCGCGATGTCAAAGACCCCATCGGCCTCCCGCTGGATGAATACCGTTCCACGGCAAGGGCGCTGCGGGAAGTCATCCAACGCCGCCTCGCCCAGCCCGATTGAGAAGGAACCCCCATGCGCATCGCACTCAGCGCCGACCACCGCGGCTACACCGGTATCAAGCTCCTCAACGAAAACCTTCAGCGCGCCGGCCACGAAGTGATGCTGCTGGGCGACTGCTCCGGCGCGCCCGCCGACTACCCCGACCGCGCCTGGCTCGTCGGCCAGGCGATCGCCAAAGGCCAGGCCGACCTGGGCGTGCTCATCTGCGGCACCGGCATCGGCATGTCCATCGCTGCCAACAAGATCAAGGGCGTCCGCGCCGCCGTGGTACACGATGAGCTGACCGCCCAGCTCTCACGCAGCCACAACAACGCCAACGTGCTGTGCCTCTCCGCCGACCTGCTCGGCCAGCGCCTTATCGAGAAGATCACCGACATCTGGGTCGCCACCGAGTTCGAAGGCGGCCGCCACGCCCGCCGCATCCGCAAGATCGCGGCGATGGAAAACGGCGTCGATCCGGCAACCGTGCAGGAGTGAGCCTCCTGGGTGGCCCGCCGCTCCGCGGCGGGTTTTCGCAGCGCGGACAGCACGACGCGAAAAAAAGGCACAACACCTGACTGTTGAAGTTTTGCGCGACCCCCCGCACCAAACCGCCGCCGCGGAGCGGCTGGCCACCCTGCGCTCTACCCGGCAACGTGCCTCATCACCGCCCTGCACCACTCCTGCACCAGCCGATGCCCCGACTTGTGCGCCACGATGTCCATCTGCACCGGCCGCCCCAGCAGCGCCACATCGCCGATCAGGTCCAGCAGTTTGTGGTGGGCCGGCTCATCGGGCATCCGCCATGTGTTGTCAAGCGGCTCGCCATCATCGCCCACCACCAGCATCTCGCGGGTGGAAAAACCCTTGAACAGCCCCGCCGCCCGCGCGGCTTCTGCTTCGGCCCACATCGAGAATGTCCGCGCCGGCGCCACCATCGCCGCATAGGCAGCGCTGCCACCGGTCCACACCGCCGCCTGCGGCTTGAGCGATGACTCCGCGCCGTAGTCCAGTTCATAGCGGTATGAGCACCCCGGCTCATCCCGCGGCGTCGCACGCACGCGCCCGCCGCCACCGTCGGTCACTTCAACAACACTGCGCAGCACGATCGGCTCAACCGTGCGGTCTACCCGGGCCGCCAGCGGCAGCAGCGCCCGCACAAACGGCTCCGCCGAGCCATCAAGAATCGGAACTTCCGGCCCATCCACCTCGATGACCGCATCGGTGATGCCCAGCCCCGCCAGCACCGACATCACATGCTCAACCGTGCCCACCGACCACGCGCCCATGCCGATGGATGTGTTCCGCACACCCATGCCGGTAGGCCACTTCGCGGGTTTCCAGTCCACCACGCGCCCGATGGTTGCAGCGACAGGCCCGCGCCCGGGGCTGGTAAAGAGGATTCCGGTTGCCGCGTGCGAGGGGCGGATAATTATCGTCGCCGGCGCGCCGCTGAAGATGCCCGGCCCGGTGAATGCAGGGGTTGCCGCGCTGATCGTGCAGCGCGCCACCGGCATCACCCTCGGCAACCCAACGCCTGTGCCGCTCGTGCCTCTCATGACTCTTCCGCCGCCGCAGGGTTTGCCGGTGTGCCCGGGCGCTTGCCCATTTTGCGCAGCGATGCGTACGTCCGCCGCCACTCCTCAATCGGCCCGGCCGGCGCGCCCATCCACAGCGCGCCCGGGGGCACCGTGCCGTGTACGCCAGAGAAGGCCGCGAGCTGCGCGCCAGCGCCGATCACCGAGTTATCCGAAACGCCCACGCTCCCGCCCAGCACCGCGCCATCGCCGATGGTCACCGAGCCCGAGAGGCCCACCTTGCCGCAGATGATGCAGCCCTTGCCGATGCGGCAGCCGTGACCCACCTGCACCAGGTTGTCGATCTTGGTCTGGTCGCCGATGGTGGTTGAACCGAACTTGGCGCGGTCGATGCAGGTGTTGGCGCCGATCTCAACCTCGCGCCCCAGCACCACGTTGCCGATCTGCGGCACCTTTACTGGCCCGCCCGCGCTAGGCCGATACCCAAACCCGTCCGCGCCGATCACCACCCCGCTATGAAGGATGCAGCGCTCGCCGATCTCGCAGCGGTCAAGCACGCTCGCGAAGGGGTGCAGCAGGCAGTGAGAGCCCACCAAGGCGTGCGCGCCGATGTGTACCTGCGCCACCAGCACGCTGTACGCACCCACCCGCGCCCCGGCGCCAACGGTGCAGCCAGGCCCGATAGAGGCGGTCGCGTCGATGCTCGCTGATGAATCTACGAACGCGCCGTGATGCACGCCCGCGGCGTGCTCCGCGGGCCGCGGCGCAAAGTGCGCCAGCACCCGCAGCATGGCCGTGTCGGCATCGGGCACGATCAGCAGCGCACGGTCCGGGCCGGCCTCGCCCAGCAGCGTCCGCGGCACACTCTTGCTCACAACCGCGGCAGACGCGCCGCCATCGCGCCACGCCCTCGCGAACTTCGCAGAACGGATGAACGACACCGCGCCCGCCCCGCCCTGCTCAAGCGAGTCGGCGTGGGTCAGCACAAGCGAGCCGGGGCCGATCAGCTCCGCGCCCACAAGCGTCGCGAGCTCGCCCGCGGTGATGGTGTTGCGCACTGGCAGCGTCACAGAATCGTTGTTCCTCGTGCCAACCCGCGTTGGGCCGCGCGATTTAGCGGGGGTTTCCGGTCTGTGGCGGGGTTACAGGCGCGGCGGGCGCCGGCTCGCCCGTGGGGGTTGCACCCGTGCCCGTCGCACCCAAGCCCGTCGCGCGCGGCCCCGATGCGTACTGCTGGTTCATCCACGTCACGATGCGGTCCGTGATGTCCATCCCGTCGCGGGCGTAGAACACACGCCGCGCCTCGAGCAGGCTGTTGAGCTCGGAGTTGGTCGCGACGCCCAGGTCGGGCAGCTTGAGGGCGCGGTCGTCAAACAGGACCAGGTCGTAACCCTCGCGCCGCGCAAAGGCGTCGATGGCGGCCATGGCCTTCTCGTACAGCTCGTGGGTGGCATCGCCGTTCATCACATCAAACTGGCGCTGGAAGATTTTCTTGCGGGTGTCGAGCAGGGCCTTGAACTCGTAGGCGCGTCCGATGGCCTCGGCCCTTGCCGCGAAGTCCTTGGGTGGGATCTTGTTCTTGAGGTCATCCTCGATCTTCTTGATCTCATCGTCGGTGGTACGGAGTTGATCCGCAAGCTGCTCACCCTTGGCCTTGATAACGGCGTTGCGCTCCGCCATCTCGTGCAGCCCGTTGATCACGCGTGCGATATCCACCAGCGCCACCGCGGATGGTGCGGGGGCGGCGGCCGTCGCGGAGTGCGCGGTGGAATACACCGCGGCCCCGCCCAGGAGCGAAGCGCCGATGATCAGCGACGGAACCAGGCCCGAGCCGTTGCGGATCGCGCCGAGCCGGAGAAAGTTCATTCGTGAGCGGTCTGCCATAGGTGGAGGTCCTCTGGAAATTCCCGGCCGCGTGGCCGGCCGGGTGGGTTTAGGGCTCAATGGTACGCGTGGCCATTTACGCGGGGGGCACGGCGGTTGTTTGCCGCTTGCCCGGCCCGGCTCAGCCAACTCAGACCCGCAGCCGCCGGGAACGTTCCCTCTTCCGTCCGTTCACCCGGCGAATCACCGGAACGGCACATCCACGCTGAACGTGAACACCCGCTTCTTGTCCGTCTCTTCCCTGATGATGGGGAAACCAAAGTCGAACGCCAGCGGCACCGGGCTGAAGGGCACGAAGATGCGCAGCCCCGTGCCGATCGACACGCGGTAGTTTGAGAACGAGACCTCGGTGTCAACCGTTCCGGTGTCCACGAAGAAGACCACCGAAATGACGTCCTCGTACACCGGCTTGCGGACCTCGGCCCCCATGAAGAAGCTGAACCGCCCGCCGATGGGGTCATTGCCGATTTCCCCGTTGTCGTTGCGGATGCCCACCGGCGAGGCGCGGCGGAACGCGAAGCCGCGGAAGTTCTGCCCACCCAGAAAGTTCCGCTCGTAGAACGGAATACTGTCGGTGTCCTGCGGCTGATACCGCACCGCCGTGCTCAGGCGCAGCGTGGTGGAGCGGCCCAGCACATCCTCCGACAGGCGCAGGTAGGTGTCGTAGTCGAAGCTGAGCTTGTTGAAGTTGAAATCACCGAACACCTGGTCAACGCCGAACTGGATGCGGTTGCCCTTGGTGGGGAAGCGCGGGTTGTCCAGGCTGGTCCGCGCGAGGTTGATGCCGATCGAAGACAGCAGGCGCGCATCCTGCACATCGAAGTAGTCCACCGGCGCATCCGTATCGATGTCGGAAAGTTCCACCTGCTCAAACTTGACCGGCACGCTCACCGTCCACCGCGAGCCGAACCGCTTGCCCGCCGACAGACGCAGGCCGACGCGCTGCTCGTCATAAGATCGGAACTGCCGCGTGCGGTAGTACGCCCCGATGCTGCCTGAATAGTTGGTGCCAAAGACATACGGGTCCGACAGCGAGACGGCCAGCTCCGCCGACTCGGTGCCCGGCAGCGCGGAGACGTTGAACGTCTGCCCGCCGCCGCGGAAGGCATCGCCGCGGATGAACTCGCCGAAGGTGTCGGGCGTGTCGGTGATGTCGAAGTTGTTCTGCTCCAGGCTCAGCAGGCCGATGAGGCCGCCGTCGGAGCCGATCGAACCGCCGAAGGAGATGCGGCCCGTGTTGGTCTCCTGCACCTGCACCAGCACATCGCGGTAGCCGGGGTTGTCCGCCTGCTCAGGCTGGACGGTGATCTTCACATCGTTCCGGTTGAACAGCCCGCTCTGCTTCAGCCGGTTCTCGCTGAGCGTGATGGCGGTCGAGTCCAGCGGCCGGTCGGGAAAGATCTGCAGGGAGCGCCGGACAACGTCATCGCGCGTCAGGTCGTTGCCCTGAATCTCAACCAGCCCCGTCTTCCACCGCCGGCCCTGCACGATCAGGATCACCACATCCACCAGCGGCCGCTCGCCATCGCGGTTCTCGTGGCGCTCCAGTCGCACATCGTTATAGCCCGAGATGCCGTAGGCATCACGTACCGCGTCGATGGACTTCTTGAGCTTTCCCTCGCTGTAGATGTCACCTGGGCGGATGGACATCAGCCCCAGCAGCTGCTCATTGGTGAAGACGGGCACCTCGCCCTCCACCACCAGCCGCGACTGCACGTTGCGCAGCGTGTATACCGGGCCTTCATCAATCACGAATGTCACGATCGCCTCGCGGCCATTGGGCGAAGGTGTCACCACGCGGTCGGCCCGCACATCGAGGTAGCCGCGGTCGCGGTAGTACGCGATGATCGCCGACACGTCCTGCGCGAGCTGGTCCTCGTTGACGGGCGTCTTCTTGAAGAGCAGCCACGACTCCTGAGTCTTGACGGCGGTCAGCAGCTCCTGGTCGGAGAAGCTCACGTTGCCTTCGAAGTTCACCACCGAGACGCGAGTCTTCTCACCCTCGCGGATGCGGAACAGCACGATGCCCGTCTGCTCCAGTTCTTTCTCATCCAGCGTCACCAGGGCGTTGTAGTACCCCTTCGCCCGGTACCGCTCCTCGATCGATCGCGCCCCCCGCGCGAGCTGCGTCTGGTCGATGGGCGTCCCCACGATCGCCTCGCCGTTGCCAATGAGGTCCGAATCCGCGAACGCGCGGTTGCCCACCGTCTGCACCGCCGTCACCAGCGGCTGGGGGTCCACGATGTACAACACCTCCACCGAACCATCCGCCAGCCCCTGCACGCGGCTCTCCACCCGCTTGAAGCGCCCCAGCCGGTTCAGGCGCGTGATGTCATCAGACACCAGTGCAGATGAGAACGGCGCACCCTCTCGCAGTCGCAGCTGGTTCCGGGCCAACGACTCCGTGGTCGCGTCGAGCGGCCCCCCGGGCAGCGGCGCCGTGCCCGCAGCCGCGGCACGGTCCGGCGTGCGGAACGTGATCACGCGCACCAGCCTGCCTTCGAACGGCTCCAGCTCTGCCGGCACCGGCTGTGGCTCGTTCACGCGCGGCAAAAGCGTCGGCTCGGGCTGGGCGACCGCCCATCCGCCGCCTGCCGCAAAGCACGCGGCAGCCAAGACGAGGGCACACGGGTTGAAGCGGGGGGGAGGGGGCATCTGTGGGTCAGGACAATACCCGGCACAGGTAGTGGACACAAACCGGCGTGGCACAATCCGTTATCCCGGGGGATCAGGGGGCGTTTCAACTGCGGCCTGGCCCGCACAAGAGGCAATCTGTTTGGCCGCGGGCGGGGCTCCCGGGGTTGGTCATGAGTCTGACGACGCTGACAGGGTGAAGGCCGAGGCAGCCAGCGGCAGGCCCACGGTCACGCTGCGCTCGCGGCCCGCTCGGCCCACGGCTCGATCCTGGCCGCGATGCCCGCCATCGAATCCGGCAACGCTCCCTGTCCAAAGCGTTTCCACCAGTTGACGATTGTCAGGCCCAACACCCGATCATCCGCGAGCGCCCGGAGGAGAATAAAGCCGTCCTCGGTTTCTTCTCCGTGGGACTCTGTCTCCCGCTCTGTCGCGAAACGAAGGTAGAGCACGTCGTCCCCAAGGTCATAGTGAAACCAGAACGAACCCGCCGAGCCTTCGATTGATTGTGTTATGGCCATTCCTGCGCTCCCGGCTTGATTCTTCTCGTCAGGTACGCGGTTTTAGCCACCCCAGCGACAACGTCCGCAACGACGCAGATCATAAGCCCGACACGTGGGGCGGGCAGGTAGTACAGGCGGCATGAACTATCGGAAGAATGTAATGAATCGCGACCGGGCTTGTGATGGCCGACTCGACATCCGGCCGCATTTCGCGAACCTCGGCATGCCCCTTCACGATGTGACCCCACCACGTGGAATCATGCAGCGCGATTCGGCGGTCTAGCGGATCGATCATCACCGGCATCCGGTGCCCCCATCGGAGTGCGGCACTTTTACTGCAGCGTCACCGGCATCACCACATACACAAAGTCATTCCCGCTCTTGATGAGCCCGGGCTTGCCGGGCGCCTTGAGCTCCATAATCACTTCGGGCTCGGTCATCACCTTCAGCGCATCGACGATGAACTGGGGGTTGAACCCGATCTCGATGTCGTCCCCCGAGTAGTCCGTCAGGTCCACCTTCACGTTCGCCTCGCCCATCTCCGGTGCGCGGCTGGAAAGCTCGAGCTGTTTGCCCTTTCCCGTGAAAGACAGCCGCACGCCCCGCGACTCCTCGTTCGTCAGCAGCGCAGCGCGCTTCACCGCCGAGGCCACCGCGTCGCGGTCGAACGTCACCTTCTTGTCCTGGTCCTTGGGGATGACGTCCTCGTAGGGGGGGAACGCGCCCTCAACAAGGTTGCTGACCAGCACAGCGCGCCCGGGGCTTGCCGCGGTTCCGAAGCTGAACAGCACCTGGTTGTCGGTGATGGCGATCTGCACTGGCTCCTCGTGCTCGTTGATGAGCCGGCCGAGCATGTTGAGCGCCTTGGTGGGGATGATGCAGGAAACCGGCTTGGCGTCCTTCTCTTGCCCCGTCAGGTTGGCGCGGGCCAGGGCGAGGCGGCGGCCATCGGTGGCCACCATCTCCAGCCGCTTGCCATCGCGCTTCAGCAGCACGCCGTTAATGGCGTACCGCGAGTTCTCGCGGGCTGTCGCGAAGAGGGTGCGCGACACCAACTGTGCCAAGCTGCCCGCGGGGTGCGTGATCAGGGCCTTGGCCTTAGGCTGGTCGGCGTTGCCGCTGACGAGCGAGGCAAAGTCGGGGATCGGCGGGAAGTCCGCCGGCGGATACCCGAAGACCTTGAAGTGCGCATCGGCGCCGCGGATGTGGCATACATCGTTCTCAACTTCCAGCGTCAGCGTGGGGTCGGCATCTTCCGCCGAGACAATCTGGCGCAGCTTGTCAGCCGGGATGAGAGCCTCGCCGGGCTGCTGCACATCGACCTGCGACATGGTGAGCTTGAGCGCCACCTCCGCGTCCGTGGCCGACAGCGTGAGCTCGCCCGAGCCGCCGTTCTTCGTCGCCGTGAGCTTGACACACGTGAGCTGCACCCGCGGCGTGCGGCCCGCGACAGCGCCCGATACCAGATTGATGGCATCCATCAGGACGCCGCGATCACAGATGACTTTCATAAAACAGACCTCGCTTCTATGGGGCGGAGTGTATCGGAGGAACTGAGCGAGCGGAGCAGAAGAAAGCGCGGCTCGCTCGCCCCAGCGGCAACCTGCGGCCGCCGTTTCTGGTCATCGTGGGTATCAGCTTCGGACGACGAGAAGCACCGCAAACCCTGCTCAAGAACCACCCAAATAGGTGGATTGTGCCCAAAGTGAAGTGTCCTCCGGAGCTCGATCTCGCCAACTCCACTGAGACAGGTTGTGATTCTGCCTCCATCCACCGCTATTGCACAAACCCGACAGGAGTAATTTTTTTGACATTGCATTTCATTCCTTGATGTCGTCATTGAATTTGTTAATTGCATACATGACAAGCCTTTGCCGCCGCGACCACAAAGCGATTGCGTCATTAAAACACAAGGATCGACACCCAATCTGCGTCAACAGAGCCCGAAGGACAGAATTGCCATTGACTTCGCCCAGAGGTTTTTCTAGTCTGCCCCCGAGAGACAAGGCGTGCCAACGCGTAATCACCGCGGGGCTCTTTTGATCCGCGAATGAGGCACTCATTCGAATTTTCCCGCCGTCACGGCGGGTACACACGGCCGTTCCGCGGCTGAACTTGGGAGGAGACGACTCAATGACCACTGCAATACTGGCTCGAACTGCCGCCACGCTCGGATTGGCCCTCGCCGGCTCCGCAATGGCGGCCGTCAATCTTGAGTTCCGCCCCGTCACACAAACCGTGAACGTGGGCCAGACATTCGGCGTCGGCCTTTACGCCGTCTCCAGCACGAGCGCCACCGAGAGCATGTCTGCCGTAGATGTGATCTTCGGCTGGCAGCCCTCGTTCCTGCAACTGCTCAGCAACGACAACACCGGTGCGGTGCCCCAACTGACCTCCATGTTCATCTCCCCCGGTGCCTTCGGCCTCAACGAGGCGCCGATACCCGCCGACGGCGACGGCATCTACACGGGCCTGGCCAACTTCGGCAACCCCGTGCAGGTCACCCCAGCGGGCGTGCTCCTCACCACCTTCCGCTTCACGGCCCTGGCGCAGACCGTACTAACGCCTGTTGACATGCTTGTCTCGGCGGGCAACCCCGTCGGCTTCACCCGCGCTCTCAGCGGCCTGACCCCCAATCTCAATATCACCGGAACGCTCTCGGGAGCGACCGTACGGATCATCCCAGCGCCTGCTTCGATGGCGTTGCTGGGGATTGCGGGATTCGGCGTGCTGCGGCGTCGCCGCTGAGTAAACGAGCTTGAAGCAGGATCCGCCGGAAGCGTCCGGGCTCCTGTAGAGGTTTGCCCGTTGGGCAGGCCGGTGGGTGGGTTCGCAGTTCATGACGGAGCCCGGCGGTTCGCCCCGGAGGGCTGTTCGTCGGCATTTTTTTAAGCCCGGGGCATACTCAAAGGAGGGCATCGATGTTAAGCGTTGCGAAGTTTATGAAAGTCGGCGCGGCAGTGTGCGCCCTGGCGGCGCCCATGGCCACAGCGCTCGCGCAGACAATTTACGACAACATCCCGTCAACCCTGGCGGGCAACTATGCCAGCCTCGGGTACCAGGCCACGTCCACGCGTGAATTTGGTGATCGCATCAACTTTGATGGAACCAGCCGCGCTCTCAGCACTGTCACGATCACGATGAGCTCGTGGGCGCGTTCGGAAGACTACGGCGGGGCCGCGACCTTCACACATCCCATCACCCTCAACATCTACCAGGCCGGCTCGGGCAACCTGCCCGGTGCGCTGATCGTCAGCAAGACGCAGACATTTACCATCCCCTTCCGCCCCACCGGCTACGGCTTCAACGGCATCGCCAGCAACATCGTCTTTGACTTCAGCACCAGCAACATCACGCTCCCCAACAGCGTGGTGTACGGCGTTGTGTACAACACCCAGAGCTACGGCCCCGCGCCGATTGGCGCTCCCGGGCCCTACAACTCGCTGAACGTCGGCCTCAACGATGCTCCTGGCGGCGGAATCACCGTCGGCAGCAACGATGACCTCGACGACACCATGTGGAACACCTCCTTCGCCGGTTTCTACACCGACGGCGGTGCGGGCGGCGTGGGCATCTTCCGCCGCGACACGGCGTGGGCCCCCTATGTCCCCATGGCCCAGTTCGACACAGCCACCCTTTCGCTCAACGCAGCGAACTGCGTCACTGACGCCGGCCGCACCCTGACCGTCACGGTCAACAAGTCCGCCACGGGCCAGAACGCCCTGGGCGGCCAGTTCTTCATCCAGTACGACAACAGCATCCTCACCTTCGTGAGCGCTGCGCCCGCCGGACCCTTCACGACCGTGGTCTACTCGGACACCTTGACGCCCGGCTTGATTGACTATGCGGTCGGCGTGCCCTTCGGCGGCACCGGGACTGCCGCGGCAAGCCCCATGGCCACCCTCACCTTTACGGCCAACCAAGACGTGTGCGCCACGGCGTCGAACCTCGTGACGTTCCGCCCTCATAGCCCTCCCTCGCGCATCACCAACTCGCTGGCAGCGCCGATCGCGGCAACGCTCGCGGACCTGCCCTCCATCAGCATCGACACCACCGCGCCCTCCATCACCTGCCCGCCTGACGTCACTGTCAACGCGGACGCGGGCCTCTGCACCGCGAGCATTGGCTC
>JBBSOF010000057.1:0-16277 GCA_038260025.1 Phycisphaerales bacterium | reverse complement strand
GAAGTAGTCGATCTGCTCCTTCAGCCCGGCGACATCGCTGATCTCGCCGTGCCCCGGGATGACGATGGTCTTCTTGTCGCACAGCTTGATCGCTTCGCGCAGCGCATCGCACCACCCCGCCGTGGTGCCCCCGCCATCAGGATCGACGTACGGATGGAGTTTGCGGAACAAGAGGTCGCCCGCGATCACCACGTTGTGCTCGGGGATGTGCGTCACCAGGTCGTTGTCGGTGTGCCCGGGGCCGAAGTGCCGCAGGATGATCCTGGGCCCCCCGTCGGCCTCGATGGTCCGCTCATCGCCCACCGCCTCCGTGGGCGTGAAGTTCTTCGCCGTCATGTCGGTGATGCGCGCGTACAGGTCGGCGCGGTCCGCCTTCACCTTTTCGGCCACCTCCGGCGGCACGCCCTGCGTTGAGCCCACCGCCTCCTTGATAGCGGAGATGTACCGCGCGAAGTTGTCCGGGATGCGGGCAATCGCCTTCTCGTGCGCCATGATGGCGTGATCGGCGGAGAAGGCGTGGTTGCCGCCGGTGTGGTCCGCGTGGTGGTGCGTGTTGATCACCACCACCCGCTCCGCCGACCGCGCTTCCACCTCGCGCCGCAGCGTCGTCCCGAAGGGCGCGTTCTTGGTGTCGACCAGGTACGCAATCTTCACGCCCTTGATGTGCGTGCTGTTGCCGCCCTGCCCGAACGCCACCGACACCAGCCCAGCCACGGGCCCCGCCACCGGCTTCCACTCAAAGAACGTCGTGCGCGGCTCGATCATGCGTGCCAGCCCTTCGTGCGACACCATCGAAAGGCCTGTCACCGCCGCGGACGCGGCAAGAAACTCACGTCGGTTCATGGCTTGGTTCCTGCAATGCGTTCCCGCTCAACCCTGCTTCATCTCGTCGTACACCCCGCCCAGCACCAGCCCCTGCGCCGCCTTGAGCCCCAGCCCCGCGTGCTGCGGCACCGCCATCTTCACCACCTCGTCGCGGCTCTTCTTCTCCTCGATCGCCCGCGCGACCAGGCTGTGCACATCCTCAAAGTACTTGATCTGCGCCCGCACCGCGGCAATCGTGCCCACCTCGCCGTGCCCCGGCACCACCACCGTGTCATCGTTGCACAGCGTGATGATCCGCGCCAAGGACCGCATCCACCCCTTCGAGTTCGCGCCCGCCGACGCGTCGTAGTACGGGTGCATCCCGCTGAAGATCAGGTCGCCCGCGACCAGCACGTTGTCCTCGGGGAAGAACATGAACAGGTCGTTGTCGGTGTGGCCCGCGCCCACGTGGTGAACCTCCACCACCCGCCCCGCCAGCTCCTTCACCGAGTCGGTCTCCATCGCCTCGGGGATGAACGCCTCGGGCTTCACTTCCCCCAGCCGCTTGCGGAACGCCTTGGCATCCTCCGCCGCCTCCTTCGCGCCCTCGATGGTCAACGCCTCCAGCGCGGTGATCTTCTGGTCCAGCTGCGCGGTGTACCCCGCGATCCCCGTGCTCACCCGCTCGCAGCACTTGGCGTGCGCCAGCAGCGCGGGCGCCGCCTTGCCGTCGGCGGGCTGCTTGAACGCCGCGTTGCCCCCCGCGTGATCAAAATGGTGGTGCGTGTTGATCACCTTCGTGATCGCCCCCGTCTTGATCAGCGCCTCGCGCCGCAGCGATGGCCCCAGCACCGCCTGCTTCGTGTCGATCATGCACGCATCGACGTTCTGGAACTTCTTGCCCGTCACCAGCGTGGCGTTGCCGCCGATCAGCGTCATGTCGTCGCCCGTGCGCCCCATCGCCACGAACACCCCCGGCCGCACCTCGTTCCACAGATAAAACGTCGGGTAGGGCGTCCCGCCCGCGCCGCTGGTGGTGCGCACCCGCCGCCCCGCGCCCATCGCCCCACCCATCGCTGTTCCCGCCCCCAGCCCCGTCATCAGCGTCGCCGTCGTCAACGCGGCAGCGGACACAAACTCGCGGCGGTTGATCATGGACATGGGTCGCTCCAGAAAGGTGTGCGCCAAAGGGATGATTGGTATGCCCTCTCATTATGCGGCATACCGCCCCCGCGTGCCGGGACCACAGGCCACAAACTTCACGCGCGGCCCCCGCAAGGTCGCTCACCCAATGCTCCGCAGGGGTTTTTCGTCAGGGCGGGGCTATAGTTGCGGCCCTTGAACGGCCCCAAGTCCGGGCCGCGGTTTTCTCGTCACCTTTGAGATAGGAACGCGATCCATGCGTGCGACTGATCTTCGACCGGGCCTGGGCGTCAAGATGGACGGCAAGCTGTACGTCATCACCAGCTTCGAGCACCGCACGCCGGGCAACCTGCGCGCCTTCATCCAGATCAAGATCAAGGATGTCGTCGCCGGCAAGACCATCGAGCGCCGCCTCAGCTCCTCCGACGACCTCGAGGTCGTCGACCTCGACCGCCGCCCCATGGAATACCTCTACAGCGACAACACCGGCGCCACCTTCATGGACGCCGAGACCTACGACCAGGTCATCATCCCCACCGATGTGCTCGGCGATGCCCTCCTCTTCCTCCGCCCCAACGCCTCCGCCACCGTCCTGTTCTACGGCAGCAACGCCGTCACCCTCGAGTTGCCCCCCAGCGTCGAGCTGACCGTCAAGGACTGCCCCCCCGAAGTCAAGGGCGCCACCGTCACCAACCAGACCAAGGACGCCGTCATGGAGACGGGCCTCTCCATCCGCGTCCCCGCCTTCATCAAGCAGGGCGAAACCCTCAAGATCTCCACCTCCGAGCGCTCCTACCAGTCCCGCGCCTGATCACTCGATCCCATCATCAAACATGTCCCGTGCCACCGAGTTGTCCTCAACTCGGTGGTTTTTTTATTGAAACATGCAGCTCTCAATTTTCTGCCTTGATGCCTTGATGCCTTGATGCCTCGATGCCTTGATGCCTTCCCATCCCGCGTACCCTCCCCACCGTGATACTCGCCCTCATCGGCCTCCGCGCCTCCGGCAAGACCACCGCCGGTCGCCTGCTGGCCGCGCGCCTCAACTGCCCCTTCATCGACCTTGACGACGCCGTGATCGCCCGCCTGGGCTGCGCCACCATCAGCGAGGCTTGGTCGCGCTCCGGAGAAGCGGGCTTCCGCGCCGCCGAGGCCGCGGCCCTGCACGAAACCCTTCGCAAGCAAGACCCCGCCACCAACCTGGTCCTCGCCCTGGGCGGCGGCACGCCCATGCTCCCCACCGCCGCGCCGGCCTTGCAGACATGCCGCGTCATCTACCTGCGCGCCCGCGCCGACACCCTCGCATCACGGCTCGCGCACGACCCCGGCGACCGCCCCAGCCTCACCGGCGCAGGCCCAACCGAAGAAGCCCAGTCGCTCCACGCCATCCGCGACCCCGTCTATCAGTCCCTCGCCGCGGCAGTGATCGACGTCGATGGCCTCACCGTGCAGGCCCTCGTGGATCAACTCGCCCTGCTGGGCCGCCCGGCCTCGGGCGGTGCCTGAGATCAGCGCTCCTCATCCGCCTGCTCCGCATCCTCGCTCGTGGGCACCACCACCGCCGTGCCCGCGAGGTGGTCCCCGCGGTGGCGACCGGGCGCATCAAGCAGCCCAAACACCGCCACCGGCGGCAGCCCCCACTTGATGATGGTGCGCACCAGCGCCTTCCACATCACCGGCGTGCGATACCCCTCGACCTCCGCTTCTTCCACGCTTGTTTTCTTCTCGCTTGCCGGGGCCCCCGCCCGCTCCATGGCGATCACCGTGCAGCCCGTCAGCATCTTGCCCAGCGTCCGCCCCAGAAAACTCTCCAGCAGCGTGCTGCTCACCACCGCGATCGCCAGCCCCAGCAGCAGCACATTCTGAATCGCCGGGCTTTCCCAGATACCCAGCGTCGCGACATCCGCCATCGGCACGCCCAGAAACTTGGCCGCGATCAGCAGCGCCACCGTCAGGTCGATCACCCCCGCGAACATCCGCCGCCCGGGCTCCGCAATCGACACGCCGTCAGGCAAATGGACCGACTCCGCCGGCGGCAGCCGCAGCACAAACACCACCACCAGCCCCAGCACCCACGCCAGCAGCACACCGATCAGCCGGTAGTCCGACTCGGTGATAAGCCCCGCAAGCTGCACCTCGCCATCGAACAGCACGGCCCCGGTGCGCATCGAAACCTCCGTCATGTTCAGGTTCGCCGCCTTGGCCCCCCCCGTCTGCCGCGTGATGCTGAGCACCGCGACCCGCCCCACGTTGTCCAGCGGCACAACCGTGTAGTCATCCGCGATTCCCTTGATGCTCGCCACCCCCCGCCACGGGGCGTTGCTGATGTGCAGCGGCTGCGTGTACAGCGTCATCGCCCCGCCGCCCTCGCGTGCCGCCAGCACCAGGTGGTCACCCGCGAAAGCCGCTGAAAGATCATCCGGCTCAACCGGCTTCGCCGCCTCAATGAGCACCTCGCGCTGCACCCACGTCGCCGAGGGCACCGCCCGCGGCGGGCTGCCCGTGAAGTCCGCGAGAAAGCACGACCCGGCGATTGGTCCCGCCGCCGTCCGCGCGGGGAATATGAATAGCGCAAGCCCCTCATCGGTCGCCACCAGTCGGTACGTCCCCGTCACGGCGGGCTTGTCACCGTGCCGCGTGAACAGCGTGGCCGCCATCTCCACCGCCGCCGGCGGCAGCACCACATCCACCCATTTTGATTCAATCAGCACCTGCAGCGTCAGCCGCGTGGGGTCGGCCCCTTCCGCCGAGAGCCCCTGCATCAGCGCGGCAAACCCGACATGCGGCCCGGCAAACCCCAGCAGCAGCCCATCGGCCCGCAGCGAAGGCAGCGCATCCAGCCGCACCTCCGGCACCGTCTTCCACAAACCCGGCTCACTCTGCACCGCCCCCAGCGAGAGCACCGTCCGTCCGTTAATCGTCGGAAGGCCAAGCCCCGAGTCCGAATACACCAGCGCCACCCGGTTGTCGCGCGCCGCGATCGCCGCCGGCGCCACCGACAGCGTGTGCGCCACGCTCGCCTCGCCCGCCCGCGCCGTCAGCGCCCGCCCGAACCTGTCCGACAGCGCGCCCCGCGGCGGCAGGTGCAGCATCACCCCCCGCAGCGCACCCGGCTCGGGCAGCACGACCCACGCGTGCGACGTCCCACCCGCACGCTCCGGCGCGACAGACCCGGCCCCCAGCGCCTGCCCCCGCGCCGCCGAAGCACACAGCGCCATAACCAGCAGCAGTTGAACTAGCAGGCCGCGCATCAGCGTGCCGCGCCTTGCGCCCCGGCCCCCGGGTTCGCGCCGTCATCACGCTTCATGCGGTCGTCAATGTTGACCACCCGCTGGATCTTGTAATAGTCAAGCAGTGTCTCAAGATCGAATACCCGCATGCGCATGCGCTCTCCCAGATTCCTGGCCGCTTCCAGCGTGATCACCACCTGCGCGTCCTGCAGGGGCAGATCGATGAAAAACCGCTGTGCCACCCGCGGCCGTGCGTTGGCGTCGTTATCTACCTCAATCGTCCGCAGGCCCGACAGCATACACCGCACCAGCACGCGCCCATCATCTTTCAGCAGTTCGATCTCCACCGGCTCATACGTCTCGGGGTCCAGCCACAACCGCCGCTGCCCCCACCGCCCCCGCAGCGTCACGCCCAGCAGCCGCCCGTTCTTCGACCACGCCAGCGCGCTCGCCCCGTCCTTCCCCGCATCCTTCTCTTCCGGCAAAGGCCGTATCGCCAGCACCTCGATCAGGTCCAGCGGGTGGACAGGAATACCGAACGACGTCACCGCCTCCGGCGTCGCCAGCGCGTGCGACCCCACCGCCGCCGTCTTGGGGTCCTGCGTCAGGTCAAACCACCAGTACCGCTGCGGGTTCGATCCCAGGTAGAACACGGTCTGTCCCACCTTGTCCACCCGCAGCGCCACGCTCGAAGGCAGCGCAATCTGCAGGTTTCCCTCCACCTGCTCGGTGATCTGCTCGCCCTCCGCGTTCCGCGCCTTGATGTTCAGCGCCACCGACCCCGACAGCCGCTCAAGGTGCTGCACGCGCGCGTTGTACGCCGCCGCCACCACGCCATACGACGGCACAGGCCCGCGCGCGATCACCGGCTCATCGAGCCGCTCGTGGCGTCGGCACCCACACGCCATCAGCATCATGCAGGCGAGTGCAAGGCTCAGGGTTTTCAAGGAGACAATCATGAGCATCCTGCGGGTCACGCCACGGTCCCGGGCGCAGCGCCACCCGGCGCTGCGGGTGAGGAGGGCATGGAAGAGGTGGGTGCTTCCGTCGCGACCACCATGCTCAGTTGGTCCATCGCATCGGCAATCGCCTGCTCGTCCAACCCCGGATCAACCACCGGCATCGGCTGCTTCTCAACGTCGCTCGCGGCACGCCGCACCACCTGCATCGTGCCACCTGCCGCGCTCACCACGCGCAGCACACGCCGCCGGATCAGCAGCAGCGCGAGGATAAACCGGAAGGTCTGCTGCCGCGTCTCGGTCGCGCCCGCCAGCTCTTCGAACAAATCCAGCAGCTCCGCATCCCCCAGCAGCGGCTGCTTGCGCTGCTCCAAAGGCTGGTACGTCGCCCGCCAGAACCCAAAGAGCCTCAACGGAGCCTGCGGCCGCGCCCCGCCATCCCACGCCTCCACCGAGTAGTCCACGCGTTCAAGCACAGGCGTTGCGCCCTCACCCTCCCGCTCCACAAGCGCGGCAACATACACATCCCCCTCCCTGATCGGGGTATCAGTCGCCGCACAACGCCCGGTAGACCGGGCGATCGAATAAGTGCTTCCGGTTGCCATGAGCGATCAGTGTAGTGGTCTACCGGCAGGAGACCGTGAACTGACGCTGGTTCGTGCCGCCCTCACCCACCTGAAACCGCATTTCCTTCGCGCATTTGGGGCACCGGGCCAGGTAGCGGGTGGCATCCGGGGATCGGTACACCCGCAGATAGGCATTGGCACAACTAAAAAACACCTGCAGGCACGGCCGCCCCGCGACTCCCGGTGTCCCCCCAGGGGCATCCACAACGTCCAGACGGCGGTTCAAAGGTTGGCTTGAGTCGGCCATTTCCCACTTATCGACCAACCCCCCCGCCGCCCTTCGGAACCGACAAGGTGTTCGCAAATTGGTTGGAGGACGGGGGTTGAATCCCAGGCTTGTAAACACTAAGCTAGCCTCTCTCGTCGGGCACGGCCGTTTCTGCCGATAGCACCGAGCGAGATACGCGGCACCACATCTGGAGGCCCGCGTCAAACGACCTGGTCTAACGTCAGTGGCGGTCTCGAGGGCCAACTGCCGCTGTTCGGTTTACTGATCGGAAACTCCACGCGAATGTCTGCGCTCCGGACCCTATCCCCCCTCACGATCCTGGCGGACCCACCGTCCCCACCTACCGCCATTGGCCTCATCGCGGGCGGCGGCGGCCTGCCCCTTCTCATTGCGCGCAGCCTCCGCTCAGCCGGTCACACCGTGCACGGGCTGGGCCTCGCGAACCAGTACGACACCACGCTCCCCGGGCTCTGCTCTTCCTTCACTGAGGTCGGCCTGCTCCGCGTCGGCTCCTGGGGCCGCATCCTGGGCCGCCTGGGCGTTCACCACGCCATCATGGTCGGCCGGGTGGACAAAGCCAAGCTGATGCACGACCCCTGGCGGGCCTTCCGGAACATCCCGGACCTCCCCACCATCGCCGTGTGGTACCGCAAGCTCCGCAAAGACCGCCGCAGCCACGCCGTGCTCACCGCCGTCGCCGATGTGCTCGACAGCTGCGGCGTCACACTCCTTGACTCCACCGCCCCCATCCCCGCCGAGATGGCCCACGCCGGCGTGATGACCCGCCGCCAGCCCACGCCCGAGCAGCGGGCCGACATCGAGTTCGTGTGGCCCCTGCTCTCGCAGACCCTCCGCCTCGATATCGGCCAGGCCATCGCCGTGCGCGAGCGCGATGTCATCGCGGTCGAAGCCGTCGAAGGCACCGACCGCATGATCGAGCGCGTCGGCAAGCTCTGCCGCGCCCGCCAGTGGACCCTCGTCAAAGGCGCTCGCGCCGGCCACGACCGCCGCACCGACGTCCCCACCGTCGGCGTCAACACCATCAAGGCCCTGCACGCAAACGGCGCCGGTTGCCTCGCACTCGCCGCCCACGATGTCATCATGCTCGATAAGGACGACATGATCAACCTCGCCGACAAGCTCGGCGTGGCCATCGTCGGTGTTCCTGCGGCACAGGGCATCGGCGTTGCCCGGGGCGTCCCCAACGCCCCCCCGCTGGATGTCCGCGAGCTTGCCGCGGTCTGACCATCACGGAGCTCAGCACCCATGAGCGCCCGCGATCCTTCCAACCCTTATGTAAGCCGCGGCGGGCTGAAACTGTCCCACGCCCTCAGCACCTTCGCCCTCGATGTCACGGGCCTTGTCTGCGCAGACCTGGGCGCCAGCACCGGCGGCTTCTCCGATTGCCTCCTCCAGGCAGGGGCCTCCCGCGTCTACAGCGTCGACACCGCCTACGGCGAGTTCGCATGGAAACTCCGCAAAGACCCCCGCGTCGAGGTGATGGAGCGCACCAACGCCCTCTACGCCAGCCCGCCCGACCCCGGCGTCGATCTCGTCGTCGCCGACCTCGGCTGGACGCCCCAGCGCCTCCTCGTCCCCGCCGCCCGCCGCTGGCTCCGCGATGGCGGGCGCATCATCTCCCTCGTTAAGCCCCACTACGAAGCCAGCGGCGCACGCGGTGAAGTCGGCCGCGGCAAGCGCGGCATCCTCGATGAATCAGAAGCCGAGGCCGTCGCGCGACGCGCCGTCGCCGACCTCCCGCCCCTTGGCGTCGAAGTCTTGGGCCTCACCAAATCCCCCGTACTCGGCGGTAGCCGCGGCAAGGGCAACGCCGAATGGCTCGTGCTCCTCGCCCTCGCCCCACTGCCGCCCGAGCCCCCTCCCGTGCATGAACCCACGCCGCCCCTCAACGCCGACAACGACCCGCAGGCCATGTCCCATCCCCCGGCCTAGCCCGTACCATGTGACGCGATGAAGCACTTTCGACAAGCCCTGCGACCGGGGTCCGCACGCACCACCGGCCTCGTTCTCGCGGGCATCACCCTGCTGGTCTTCGCGGTGATTGTCATCGTCTTCGCGCTCCGCGGCGGGCGATCCAGTCAAAACCCACGCTCCAGCGCTGAAGTCCTCAACCCCGACCCCGACCTCCTGCCGACAGGCGCGGGAAACTCCAGCCGCTTCGGCGGCGGCCAGGGCTTCTATATCCAGGTCGTCGATGAGAACGACCCTTCCCGCGTCCGCGCCGAAATCTCCGCAGCGCGCTCACAGCCCGTCGAAGGTCAGACCTTCCTCATCGCCCTCGAAAAGCCGGTCATCTGGGCCTTCCTCAAGGGCGGCCGCATTGTCTATGCGCGGGGCGACACCGGCACCGCCTATGTGCCCGATCAGGTCAAGGGCATGCCCTCCCGCCCCCGCGATGGAATGCTCCAGGGCAACGTCATCGTCAAAATATTCGATGGCTCAAAGTCCCGCGCACGCCCCGACCCCGACCATGCCGAAACCCTCGCCGAACTGCACACCAACGAACTGAAATACGACTCCGAACTTGGCCAGACCGACGCCCCAGGCCCGTTCAAGTTCACCTCCCCCAAGGCCGACTACGACGGCAGCGGCCTCACCGTGCTCTTCAACGATGTACAGCAGCGCCTCGAACAACTCCGCGTCGCAAAAACCGACCGCGTCGAATACCGCCCCTGGGTACAAACTTCTCTACCCCAGCCCAAACCCGCCGCCCCGCCCCTGAAAACAGCCGCGGCAGCCCCCGCCAATCCGTCCCCCGCCCCCACCACCTCCACGCTGCCGCCCATTGCCGCAAAGCCCCCCGTCACCACCCTGTACAAACTGCTGTGCCAGCAGGACGTCGTCGTCGAAAACGGCACCCGTCGCATCACCAGCGACCGCCTTGACGGCTGGGCCCGCCTCATCGACAACGACCTCCGCCCCGGCGCAATCCGCTCCAGTAACGCTGCCACCTCCACCACACAATCTCCCACAACCCCAACCACCGCACCCGCGCGCACAGCCCCAGCACCCGCCGCAAGCACGCCCCCACCAGCAGCAGTAGCGCCCGCGACGGACCCAGACACCTTCTTCGGCAGCGGCGACTCACACGAGCCGGTGATCCTGCACTGGGCTGGCCCGCTCGATATCCGCCCCATCGCCGCCGACCCGGTTGAACTCGCCAGCAACGATGTCTTCCTCCGATTCACCGGTCAGTCCGACACCGCGACGCAGTTCGTCGACAGCCACGACAGCACGAAGGCCATCGGCCGCGCCCTCGAATACGCGGCAACCCAGCGCACCGTCGTCCTCTCCGCTTCAGACCCGCTTGCCGCGCACCTCTCCCGCGCCGAGAGCGGCGAAGCCGATGTCCAGCGCATCGAGATGAACCTCATCACGGGCGTCGCCCACATCCCCGGCGCCGGCCGCATGACCGACCGCGGTCACAACCCCGCCCCCATTCCCGATCCCAACACCGCGCCCCAGTCCCCAACCGACCGCACCCTCACATGGACCGACAGCGCCAACTTCCGCTTCGAGCTTGATCCCAAGAAGGAAGTCTCGCGCCGCCTCGCCGAAGTGCAGGCCCAAGGCCACGTGCGCATGAGCGATGGCGCGGGCAGCCTCTCGGGCTCCACCATGATCGCGAAGTTCATCCCCGTCGATGAGAACACCTCCCGCATCAACCGCCTCAGCGTCGTCGGCAACGCCCACGGCGAGGATGGCCGCAGCGGAACCCTCGACAGCGACACGCTCGATGTCGACTTTGTGCCTATGCCCGGCCGCCCCGGCCAGTCAGACCCCTCAACCGTCACGGCCCAGGGCGAAGTGCGCGGCACCCGCACCGGCTCCACGCTCGATGCCCAGTGGCTCCGCGCCACCCTCGCCCGCACCGACACCGATTCCTCCGGAGAACCCAGCCTCGGCGTCACCAACATCGATGCCCGCGACATCGTCTTCGTCGATGACAAAGGCATCCGCGCCGTCGCACCCCATCTCGCGGCAGACCCCATCGCCCAGATCGTCCACCTCACCGGCGATGCCATGACCGTCCGCGTCGAAAAGGACCACTCCGCCATCGAGGGTCGCGACATGACCTTCATGGAAGTCGAGCGCCGCCTCAACGTCGAAGGCGCTGGCCGCCTCACCCACACCGCCGCCGCGACAGAGACCGACGGCGCCAGCGATGTCATCGCAACCTGGGAACGCCAGATGTCCTTCGACGACATCATGGGCACCGCCGCGTGCAGCGGCGACGCGACCGCCATCATGACCAAGTCCGCGCTCACCGGCCCCCTCGCCCAGCGCGACACCATGCACGCCGACCACGTTGACCTGTGGCTGACCCCCGCGCAGCCCGGCACGAAAGAGCCCGGAGACGAAAGCCCCGCGCCGGAACGCCGCCTCCTCCGCGCCGAGCTCTCCGGCAGCCTCGCCGCCCGCCCCGATGGCAAGCGTGCCACGCTCGAAACACGCCGCTACGCACCCGGCGATGAAGTTGTCCTCGAGCGCGTGATGTACCTCGAAGGCGCACGCATCAACGCCGACGATGCCCGCGCCACACTCGACGTCCCAACTCCGGGCAAGCTTTTTATCCTCGACCGTTCACCCAACGCGCAGCCGCAGAAGCCCGCCGACATGATGGACCTGGGCGCCGGCCGCGGCACCTCGCTCTTCACTTGGTCCGGCTCCATGAACATGCAGCGCACCACGGGCAAGCTCACCATGACCGAGAACGTCCACCTCACGCACCAGCGCGGCCAGGATGCCGAGAAGAGCGAGCTCGAGTGCGCCACGCTCACCGCCCTCGTGCGCGAGGTCACCCCCGAAGCAGCCTTGGGCGATCAGCCCGCCGCCAAAGACCAGTCGTTCTCCGGCGAACTCATCTCCGCCGACGCCGACGGCTCAACGTGGATGCGCTACAACGGCCGCGAACTGACGGCAGACTCCGCCCACTACGACGCGCAGAACCGCGTGCTTCACGCCAAGGCCAAGGGTGCCAACATGGTCCGCATGCTCGACCCCCGCACCGGCTCCCCCGTCACCGCGAAGGAAATCACCTGGGACCTCGTCCACGACCGCATCGACATCCGCAGGCCGGGCCCCGTCACCATCCCGCGCTAACGCTCCCCGCCCTCAGCGCATCGTCGCGCCTTCTTCCGCCACCTTCCAGATCGTGATCGTGTTCGTCGCCTTCGCCTTTCCCAGGGGCCGCCCCGCCAGCAGCACAATCGCATCGCCCTCGCTCGCCAGCCCCCGCGCCTGCACATGCCGATCCACCGCCGCGTTCCACTCTGAGAGCGTCGCCGGAGGCTCCGCGCAGATCGGCGTCACCCCCCGCAGAATCGCCATCCGCCGGGTCGCCTGCGCACAGCTCGAATACGCCAGGATCGGGATGTTGAACCGGTTCTGGCTCAAGTACCGCGCTGTCCCGCCCTGCTGGCTCCAGCACGCCACCACCTTCGCGTTGAGGTCCCGCGCAATCGACCACGCCCCGTGCGCCAGCGCCGCCGTCCCCAGGTGTGTCGGCAGCAGCTTGGTCGGCGGCGTGTCCGGCAGCGGCGCCAGCCGCAACTGCTCCTCCGCCGCCGCGATGATCCGCGCCATCGTCTCCACCACCAGCGCGGGGTGCTTGCCCGTGGCCGTCTCCGCCGACAGCATCACCGCGTCCGCCCCATCAAAGATCGCGTTCGCCACATCGCTCGCTTCCGCGCGCGTCGGCGTCGAGTTCTCGATCATCGTCTCCAGCATCTGCGTCGCCACGATACACGGCTTGCCGTATAGGTCGCACGTCGCCAGAATCTTCTTCTGCACCACCGGCACCCGCGCGATGTCCATCTCCACGCCCAGGTCCCCCCGCGCCACCATAATCGCGTCCGAAACCTCGACGATCCGCTCAATATTCGCCACCGCCTGCGGCTTCTCAATCTTCGAGATCACCGGTATCCACGGCTTCTCCCCGCCGCTCACGCCCATCTCGCTCATCCTGCCCTTCAACTCCAGCACCTCCTCCGCCGTCCGCACAAACGACAGCGCGAGAAAGTCCATCCCATGCTTTACCGCCCACGCCACGCACTCCCAATCGCGGTCCGTGATCGCCGGCGCCGTGATGTTGCTCTGCGGCAGGTTGATCCCCTTGCCGCTGCTGATCCACCCCCCGCCGATCACGCGGCAGCGCAGCTCGCCCTTCTCCCGGTCCGCCTCCACCGCCAGCATCCGGATCGCCCCATCATTCACCAGCACCTTGTGCCCCGGCTCCACCTCCGACACAAGCTCCTGGTACGTCACCGGCAGCAGCAGCTCCGTCATCCCCGGCGTCAGCGATGAACCCCGCACCACCGCCTCGGTGATGCCCGACTTGAACACCACATCCTGCCCCGCCACCACTTCCACCATCCCCCCGCCGCTGGGCGAAGCAATGCCAACGCCCGCGCCGACCTTTCCCACGCGGATCTTCGGCCCCTGCAGATCGCCCATGCACGCCACCGCGCACTTCATGCTCTCCGCCACCTCGCGCACCGTGCGCAGCCGCCGCTCGTGCGCCGCGAAGTCACCGTGCGAGAAGTTGAAACGGAAGATGGCGACGCCCGCCTCGATCAGCCGCCGGACCATCTCCGGAGAATCGCTCGCCGGGCCGATCGTCGCGACGATCGAAGCAAGGATGGACGGCGAATGCGTCTCGGCATCGCCAACGCGGTTGAACGAGGGGCTGGACATACCGGATTATCGGCGACCCGCCCGCGCGAG
This sequence comes from Phycisphaerales bacterium, assembly GCA_038260025.1. Classification (GTDB taxonomy): domain Bacteria; phylum Planctomycetota; class Phycisphaerae; order Phycisphaerales; family UBA1924; genus JAEYTB01. Next base: position 2,539 of record JBBSOF010000057.1, on the reverse strand, counting down.
TTTCGCGCGGCCGCATCCACCATCGCCGCCCCACGGCCCCCAGCCCCGTCCACCTCCCCGGTCCGTGGTGGTGAAACCTCAATCCAACGCATGCGCCGCGGCAATCTCCAGCATCCGCTGATACCCCGCCCGGTAGAACCGCGTGAAATCAATCTCGCACTGCGACTGGAACGCAGGGTTCTTCTTCCACGCATCCAGCAAAGCCTTCACCACCCCGGGCCCCACCACAACTGCCTCGGTCGTGCCCGGCAGCGTCACCGGCGGAAACGCGTAATAAAGCCGCTCCATCTCTTCCCGCGATGCCCCGGGAAATGACGAATCAGCCCGCGCCTCCACCAGCGCAGCCCACGCTTCTCGCTGCAGGTGCGCGTTGTCGATGGCGAACGCCCCCATCATCACCCCCAGCATGCCGCGCCAGCCTGCTGTTTTGGTCTTGCTCGCAATCTCAAACGGGTTCGCCTTATCGATAAACGCTCCGAGATAGCGTTCATACATCGCCCGCCGCACCGGCATCCGCCGCAGCTCATACTGCGCCGGCCCCAGCACAATCCCGCCCTCCCCCACCGGGTTCTCCGCCGACCGCGGATCGGTCTTCGCCGGGAACTGCCAAAGCGCCTGCCCCTCATCAGTCAGGCAGAACTCAACGAAGTGCCGCGCCAACTCCGGGTGCGGGCCGCCCCGCAGAATCGACACCGGATCCGCATCGATATACGTCGCGCCCGCCGGGTCCACATACCCCACGCGGCTGTCCTCCGGCCGCTGCCCCGGAGCCAGCACCGCCTGCGCCTGCCCCCGCCCGTAAAAATCAATCGCCAGCCCCGCCGCCGCCTCCCCCTGGCTCACATCAATCGGCGGCTTGGGCGCCGAGTTCGTATAGATGCGCGAGTTGCCGCACATCTCGCGGATCAGCCCCCACCCCCGCTCCCAGCCATAATTGCTCAAAATCGAATCAAGCGTCGTCGCCACCGACCCCGACTGCCGCGGGTCCGCCAAGATCACCATCCCATACAGCCGCGGGTCGGCCAGATCGTCAAACCGGGTCGGCGCTGGCACGCCCAGCCGCGCCAGCACCTCTTTGTTGTACACAATCCCGAACCCCGAGAGCGCGGTGCCGATCCAGTACTGCTCCGGGTCGTACAGTTGCTGCGCCCCCACGGCGTTCTCGCCAAACCACGCGTCCATGCGCTCCTGCGCAAACCCCGCGGGCTCCGACATCGAAAGCGGCACCTCCCGCAGCGCGGCCCCCAGCTCCACCGTCGCGGCAATCGTCTCCGCCGCGCCAAACCCGCGCAGCGTCTCACGCCCGCCGCTGATCGCCGTCATCGGCAATCGCAGGACAAGCGTCTTGCCGCGAACCTGCGTCCGCAGCGTCACCTCCTTGCGCGACACATCAAGCAGCTGCTCCAGCGTCTCATCCTTGGCCATCGGCCCCAGCACCACAGGCTCGGGCCCACCGCCGGGAAAAGCACTGGTCCAGATGCCCACCGTCCGCGGGTTCTTCACCCGCCCATGGTCATAGCTGCCCCCGCCGAACATCAGGTCCAGCGTCAGCGACCGCTCCGGGATCAGCGTGTCGAGCGTCAAGTCCGGGTCCGACATCCGCTGCGGGTCTTTCTCCGCAAGCTCCGCCAGAATCCGCCTGCCCGTCGATGAGTACACCGCCTGCAACTGCGCCAGAATCTCGCTCGTGCCCCCCGGCACCCGCCAGTCAATCGCCACATCCCGGTCATACACCCGCCGGTGCCACGCGCTGAACGCCCGCTCAAACTCGCTGCGGATCTGCGGCACATGGGGCGTCACGATCACCAGCGAATCCGCCACCCCCTGCACCTCCGCCGTCCGCGCCGGCCGCAGCAGGAAGGGAACCCCCAGGATCAGGGCCAGCGCCACCAGGATTGCAACGCGGGACAACGGCATCGCCCCAGTGTACGCTGTGATCTTCCACGTTCGAGCCACACAGGAGAGCCCATGCTGCCCGTCGCGATCATCACCGGTGCCGGGTCAGGAATCGGCCGCGAGCTCGCCACCGAGCTCTCCGAGCGCAACTACCGCCTCGTGCTCGCAGGCCGCCGCGAGGAGCCGCTGCTCGAGACGCAGAACCGCCTGCGCTCGCCCTCCATCGTCGTGCCCACCGATGTCCGCGACCCTGCCGCGTGCGCAGCGCTGGTAGACCGCACCGTCGAAGAGTTCAGCCGCGTCGATGCCCTCATCAACAACGCCGGTTACGCCCCCTGCCTCCCCCTCGCGCAGCACACCCCGGAGATGATCCGCGAGGTCTTCGAGACCAACGCCCTCGGCCCCGCCTACCTCATCGTCGCGGTATGGAAAGTCTTCGAGCGTCAGTTCGGCGATGATGAGGTCCTCCCCGGCCGCAACCGCCCCTGCATCCTCAACGTCAGCAGCATGGCCACCGTCGACCCCTTCCCCGGCCTCTTCGCCTACGCCGCCGCCAAGGGATCGCTCAACGTCATGGCCCGATCCTGCGGCAACGAAGGCCGCGATATCGGCATCAAAGCCTTCTCCCTCGCCCTGGGCTCCG
>JBBSOF010000056.1:0-17537 GCA_038260025.1 Phycisphaerales bacterium | reverse complement strand
TTCGATCAGCGTCCACAGGTCGTCGTCCAGGATCGGCTTGGCCATGGTCGTGCCTCCTTGCACTGGCTCGCGGGCATCCTGCCCGCAAGACTGTTCATCGGCACGGAGTCAGGCCGATCCGCTCTTTCTGAAAGGCGTTCTAAGCCTCAACAATCGTTTGCCCAGTTATTCGTCATCCCGCGTAGGAGTTCTGAAGATGCTGCGGTACCTCTCAAACAATCCTATTTTCGGCTGCTTTCTGTGCACGCTCCTTCTTTGTGCGACGTTCCCTCTTGGGGCTTTCGGAGCGAGTCTGCGTCGTGATGACCCGGTCATCATCAGCACGCTTCACGCACCCACGATGCTCACAAGTCCGGTGTCTGCGGCCCCAGTTTTCTACAGCCAAATCTTTGGATTTGACCCGCAGACTTTCGACACGAGTCATTACGGATTGCAACTGAAGGTGTACGAGGGATTTTTGAAGGTTTCTGCAATGGACATGGGTCCGGAGGGCGATGGAACGGTTCTTGGAGCCGCCGTGTATAAGGAGGCGCAATCTTTTGCACTGACTAGTCTGAATCAGACATTGATCGATACATTCACAGCGAACAACCGAACAGACCTGACTATGACCATCTCGATCGTTGCGGGGGAGGTCTTTGGCGTTAAGGACAGCGCATTCTACGGTGTGCGGTCAGATTTTACGCAGCAAGGGCAGGCACCGGTATCGATGATTTTTCCATTGGGTCTAAGCGATTCTCTAGCTGAGGCGACTACTTCTGCGTCTGAAATGGCAGCAGGTCAAAATGCGCCATTGAGCAATGCAGGCGAGTACGATTCCTACGGAGGAACCCAGCAAGCATGCATTGATTATTGGGCAGCACGTTTTGATACATGCAGCAACGACTGCATTGTGAATGTAGCGTTGTGCGAGGCGGCAGCGATCACCATCTTGGCCACTGCGCTGGCCGGTTGTCTTACCACCACAATCGCTGCACCAATTTGCATTGGTCTCGCTACCCTCGCATTTCTAGTTGCCACCGCGACCTGTGCGAACACTTGCAGGCAGTGTATTAATGGGTGCGGCGACGCTTTTTTGGATCACCTCGTAAACGACTGCCACGCAACAATCTATCGTCTCTGATGAGAGATGCGAATTTATCCTTATGTAAAGCGGCGGTACGCTTGGCCGACTTTGTTAGCGGTACTCTCCGTGTTCGCTGCGGATCAGATACTTCGGGCATTCACGCCGTTGCTCTCGACCTTTCGGAATACTGTCGCCTGGTTGATTGTGTCAGCTTTGTTCTGTGCGGTCCTGATGATTCATCTGTTCTGGAGGGCGGGACGGTTTGACCGCAAGGTAATGGAGAGCGGGAACAGGACGTGCGTGTATTGCGGGTATGACCTGCGCGGGCTGGACCATCCGCACTCCTGTCCGGAGTGCGGCAAGGCCCGCGCGAACTGACGCATCATCAGTTTCCTGGCACAGGCTCGCCATTGAGGGCGTTTGGTCTGTGCCGTTGCCGCAGATTGCATGAAGGTCTCCTTCGTGCGGGAATAGGGGGAGCGCGGGTGTCGTGCCCGCCTCGCGCAGAAAATAGAGTGCCGTGCGCGGGCGCTTTCGTGCCACACGTTTGCGTCTTGATGCCTTGCGCACCAGTCTTTGTGCCTTGCGCGAAGGTCTTTGTGCCTCGCGCAGGAGTTTCTGTGCCTTGCCCGGAAGTTTTTGTGCCTTGCGCAGGAGTTTTTGTGCCTTGCGCAGGAGTTTTTGTGCCTTGCGCAAGAGTTTTTGTGCCTTGCGCGGGAGCCGATGGGCCTTGCGCAGGGCCTGTTGAGGCCCGTTTGGGAGTTATTTTCGTGTTTTTTCGCGGGGGCGATAAAGCCGGGGTTGGTGCACGTCGATGCATCCTTCGCCGCCGTTGGTGAGGTGCGGCCCCGTGTGTTGCGGGGACCGTGCCGGGCACTTGCCCACGTTTGGGCGGCGGGCAGCGGCCTGTTGTGCGCCCGGCCCCGATGGTTGCAGCCGACCCGCAGGGTCAGGGAGTGTGTCATGAGTGTTGTACCGGTTGAGCGCAGTGCGCGCATCGCGTTTTATAAGAACCACCTTGTCCCGTGGACCGCCAACGCCGCCGCGATCGGCCTGGCCACCGCGACCGTCGCGGAGCTTTCCACGCTGGTGGAAGCCGCCATCCAGGCGGGCAGCAACGCCGAGCTGGCGCGGCAGGCGAGCAAGGCCGCCACCGAGGCGTACACGCAGGCCGCGAGCGCGGTGAGCCGCGTGGGCGCGGGCTCGATGGCCACCATCCGCGGCTTCGCCGACGCGACCAACGATCCCAATGTGTATGTGCTCGCGGAGATCCCCGCGCCCAGCAGCGGCACGCCGATGCCGCCCCCCGGCGTGCCCACCGACTTCCGCGTCGCCCTCACGCAGGACGGCGACATCATCCTCAAGTGGAAGTGCGCCAACCCCAAGGGCACCAACGGGACGATTTACGAAGTCCGCCGCCGCCCCATCGGCACGACGGCCGCGTGGAACTTCATCGGCGCCACCGGCACGCGGAGTTTTACCGACGACTCCATCATCGCGCCCAGCGCGGGCGTGACGTACCAGGTGACGGCCGTGCGCAGCACGCAGCGCGGGCTGCCCGGCCAGTTCAACGTCGGCTTCGGCACCGCCGGCGGCGGGCTGGTCATCGCCAGCGTGACGGATATGAACGGGGCGAAGCTGGCGGCGTGAGTTCTTATATTCGCCCTGCGGGGCGTTTGTTCAATGAGTGAAGAGGGCCGCCCTGGGAACGGGGCGGCCTTTTATGCGTGCTGTGTGTTCGTGTTGACTGAACGAAGAGAACGCGGAGGGCGCGGAGCAGTGCGGAGAGGGAGGAGAGGAAAGGAGAGTGGAGAAAACGAACGAGTACCGATCGCAGGTCACGGTCTTTACTTTCCGTTCTCCGCTCCCCTCCGTGCCCTCCGCGTACACGCCTTCGCCGCACGACCATGAAGCATGGTCGGGGCACAGAGCTAGTCTTTTTTCTTGCGGCGCGAGGCGCCGCCGCCGATCAGGCCCACATCAATGAGCGCGCCCAGCACCACGGCGGCGAGGTAGATGCCCTCGATGGAACCGTGGCTGTTCATCGCCCAGGCGTAGGCGAGCGTGGTGACGGGGGCGAAGATGAAGCCCAGGATCGGCCACAGCGCGGTAGTGAAGGCCTTCTGCGTGTAGCCGAAGAGCCACAGCACCACCAGCACGATGCGGGGCGAGATGAACGCGAAGATGAGCATCAGGCAGGGCATGATGCATTGTTGGCATCAGGGGCCCGCCGGTTTCAGCAGCGGTTTCATCAGGCGGTTCTCACATCAGCCAGTGCAGTACCGCCCAGGTGATGATCGCGGCGTACAGGCCCGCGAACAGGTCATCGACGAGCACGCCCCAGCCGCCCACCAGCCGCTGCAGGCCGCGGGCGGGCCAGGGCTTGATGATGTCCATGAGGCGGAAGGCGATGAACGCCGTGAGCAGCGCGGCGCCCACGCGCCAGGGCGACTCCCTCATGGAATCCCAGAACAGCGGCAGCACCAGCAGCGGGATGCACTGCCCTGCCGTCTCATCCGCCACGGCCTGCGAAGGGTCTTTCTTCCTGAAGCGCACCTCCGCGCCATCGCCCTGCATCACGCAGGCGAGCGAGAACACCATCAAGATCAGCACCAGCGCGGCGTAGTACACCCACCCCCACGCGCTGGCGTACCACGGCGGCCCGTCGTTGCATGTCGGGCACCACTCGATGTCGAACGCATACCCGAACGCCAGCACCGCCCCCGCCACCACCACCGGCGGCAGCGACCCCCACGTGCCCGACGCGGGCCACATGTGGCCGAGGCCGAACACTGTGATCCACTGGACGTTTGGGCGTTGCAAAGGAAGCTCCGAAGTCACGAAGTCACGAAGTCACGAAGTCAGGAAGTCAGGAAGTCAGGAAGTCAGGAAGTCACGGAGTCACGGAGTCACGAAGTGGGGAAACCGTCATGAGGTGTGCTGGTTGGCTTTGCGGAACGCGGCCCAGCCGCGGAAGATGTAGGGGATGCCGCTGATCACCGTCACCGCCACGGTGAGCCACACGGCCACGTCGATCACGCGGCGGCCCCATGTGCCGTGCTGCACCTCGGTGATGCCGAGCATCACCAGCACGAAGGGGATGACGCATGCCTGCAAAATCATCTTTGCTTTGCCCGCCCACACCGCGGAGAAATCGACGCCGTCCTCTTCCGCTACGGCTCGGATGGATGTCACCAGCAACTCGCGGCCCAGGATCACGACGACCATCCACGGCCACACGCCGCTGACCTGAAAGTTGGGGTGGGCCTGCGTGTCCATGCCGAAGGGCGGCCCCGCGAGCATGATGAACGCCCCCACCACCAGCACCTTGTCGGCGAAGGGGTCCATCACCCGCCCGAAGCGGCTGACGACCTTCCACCGGCGCGCCAGGGGCCCGTCGAGGCAGTCGGTGAGGGCGGCGAGCCCGAAGAGCAGCGCCGCAATGAGGTATCGCCAGACGGGGTGGACAGCCGTGACCTTGGGCTCCACCACCTCACGGATGGGGTAATCCCCCACGGAGAGCTGCACAAAGAACGCCGCGGCAATCACCAGCCGCAGGCCCGTCAGCGCGTTGGGCACCCACCGCCGGACGCTGGGGGCAATCGCCCGCTCCGCCCGCACCCCAAAGCTCGGAACTGGAACAACCGCCGGGAGCGTGCCCGGCGCTTCGGTAGACACGCCGCCATCGTAGTGCCGATCATGGTTGAAGCCCGCCCTAGCACCCACTATCCTCTCACCCTCATGCGCCGGGGGAAGGAACGCCCCCCGACGCACGACGACTCCCAGCCACGAAGGCCGGCGTCGCGGTCTGGTTTGTCGGGGTCCGGTGGTCGGGTCTATCTCTGCGGGGTCACGCTCTTTGGGCTACGTCATCCATCCTGCCATTTTTTACGCCCTGTGGGTGCTGGGCGGCCTGGGCATCTGCATCGCCCTGCCCCGCCGCAAAGCCAGCCCGCAGCTGCTGGGCGCGCTGATTGCCGCCCTAGCCGGCGGGCTGGTGCTGATCGCCCTGGGCATCACCGCCCGCGAGCACCTGCCGAACCTTTATTTCTACATATTCTCGCTGCTGGGACTGGGTTCGGCCCTGCGGGTCATCACCCACCCACGCCCGGTGTACGCGGCGCTGTATTTCATCCTCACGGTGCTCTCCTCGGCGGGGCTCTTCCTGATCCTCTCGGCCGAGTTCATGGCGTTCGCCCTCATCATCGTGTACGCGGGCGCGATCCTTATTACGTACCTGTTCGTCATCATGCTGGCGACCCAGGCCCCCGAAGAGGGGGAGGTCGAGGTTCTGGCGAGCTACGACGTGGAGGCCCGCGAGCCGATTGCCGCGACGATTGTGGGGTTCTTGCTGCTGGCGGTGCTGACGACGATGCTGTTCCGCGGCATCGAGAAACTGCCGCTCCCCGGGCCGGTCGCAAACAACAGTTTGCTCACAGAGATGCCCCGCAAAGTCGAGGGCGTTCTCCGCAATAACGACATTCTGAAGGAGGGCGGCACGGTCTCTGTTGCGGATGCCGCGACCAGCGCTTTCATCATCCGCAACCCTGGCGAGGAAGAGCGCTACCTGCCTATCGAGCAGTGGCCTGAGGAACTCTCGGTCAAGAACGTTGAGCACCTGGGCTTTAACCTCCTCCGCGACCACCCCGGCACGATCGAAATCGCCGGTGTGATCCTGCTGATGGCCATGCTCGGCGCGGTGGTGCTGTCACGCAAGCAGGTGCAGATGGATGAGGAAGCGAAGGGTCACCAAGCCCGCGTGCTGGCCCGCGACACCCTTGCCGGCGTCAACCCCGGCGATGGGCGCTCCCGCTTTGAGGCCCCGCGGCCGCTCCCGACCTCCAACGGCGCCGGAGGCCACGCATGAGCAACCTCCTGAGGGCGACATTTGCCCAGACCGGCTTTCCCGATGCCTTCCACGGCCTCACGCTGGCCCACTACCTGTTCGTGTCGGCCCTCATGTTCACCTTGGGCCTGATCGGCTTCATCACCCGCCGCAACCTCATCATCATGTTCCTCTGCACGGAACTGATGTTCCAGGCCGCGGCGGTCGCGCTGATCGCCTTCGGCCGCTACCACCTCAACTTTGATGGCCAGACGTTCGTCATCTTCATCATCACCGTCGCGGCAGCCGAAGCCGCGATGGCCCTCGCCCTCATCGTCCTCCTGTTCCGCAAGAAAGAGTCCCTCAGCGCTGAGGAGTGGGATGAGCTGAAGGGATAGCAGGTCGCTTCACAGGTAGCCCGACCGTGAGGGAGGGCGCCGGATCACCAGCACCACACGTTCTTGCTTCTATCGACCTCCAAACGCATCGCAAAGGCCCCGCAGTTTGCCCACCATGCAGCCCATCCTCGACTGCCTTACTTCCGTACTTCCGGCACTCCAGCATGAGGCCGCCGGAGTCGCTTCCGGCATGGCCGGACCCGTGCTTCCGAAGTTGTACGCCCTGATCCCTGTGCTGCCCCTGGCCTCGTTCATTCTGTGCGCCGTGTTCGCGGCCATGCGAATCAAGTCCAAGCTGCCAGCGTGGACGACCGTCCTCTCCCTCGCGGTGTCTTTTATTCTCACCGCGATGCTTGCCCGCGACCTGCTGGGCGACGGCGGCCACGGTCGCACGGCAGTGCTGCACATCTTCGATTGGATCAACTTCTCCTGGGGCCCGGAATCCGCGGCGCACACCCAGAGCTTCATCGCCAACTTCTCGTTCTACATCGACCCACTGACATGCCTGTGGATGCTGTTTGTCACCGGCCTCGCAACGCTGATCGCCCTGTACGCCAGTGAGTACATGTCCGGCGATCAGGGTGTGGGGTACTGCCGCTTCTTTGCGGCGTTCTCGCTGTTCGTCTTCTCGATGGCCTGCCTGGTGATGGCCGACAACCTGCTGCTGCTGTACCTGGGCTGGGAGGGTGTGGGGCTGTGCTCCTACCTGCTGATCGGGTACTTCTATAAGAAGCCCAGCGCGGTTGCCGCGGCAAAGAAGGCGTTCATCGTCAACCGCATCGGCGACCTGTTCTTGGCCTTGGGCATCATGCTCATCTATGTGCAGTTCGGCACGATTGAGTACGCCGCGATCTTCGCGAAGGCCGAGCCTTACCTCGACAGCGCCTCACGCCTGCGTTTCGACGAAATCCCCATGATCGTGCAGATCATCCCCCTGCTGCTCATGGGCGGGGCGTTCGGCAAGTCGGCCCAGTTGCCGCTGTATGTGTGGCTGCCCGACGCGATGGAAGGCCCGACGCCCGTCTCGGCCCTCATTCACGCGGCAACCATGGTCACGGCGGGGGTGTTTCTCATTGCCCGCACCTACCCGCTGTTCCAGTGCTCCGAGCATGCCCTGCCGATCGTGGCGTGGGTGGGCACATTGACGGCGCTGCTTGCGGCGACCATCGGCATGGCGCAGTTCGACATCAAACGCATCATGGCGTACTCGACCGTGTCGCAGCTTGGCTACATGTTTGCCGGCCTGGGCGTGATGACCAGCATCGGCGCGGCCTCGCACGTGGTGACGCACGCCTTCTTCAAGGCGCTGCTCTTCCTGTGCTGCGGGGCGGTGATGCACGGGTTCGGCGGCCAGCTCGACCTGCGGAAATTGTCGGGCGTGATGAAGATGAAGGGTTGGGGAATCGTGGGCGTGGGCATGCTCATCGGTTGCCTCAACCTCTCCGGCTTCCCTTTCAGCGCCGGATTTTTCAGCAAGGACATGATCCTCGCCCAGTGCTTCACGCATGAGGGGCACCTGCGGTGGGTTGGCTGGATCCTGCTGCTGACGGCGGGGCTCACGGCGTACTACACCTTCCGCGTGTTCTTCCGCGTGTTCGTGGGCCCCAAGTACTTTGAGCCGGGCGATGAAGTACATGGGCACGGCGATGTAGACCACACCCCCCACCACACTCACCCCGCGCACGATGAGACCGCCCACGGCGCGTCCTTACACACCACAACGCCTGAGCCGGGCCACGTCGCAGCAGAGGCCGCCCTCGCCGACCGCGGCCAGGAGCACCACGACAGCCACGGGCACTTCCACCCCCACGCGCCGGGCTGGGCAATCAACACCGTGCTGGCGATTCTCGCCGTCGCTTCACTGGCGGCGACAGGCTTGTTCTTTGTAGGCGGGCACGACGGCGTGATCGGGGATCTCATCAACACGAGTTCTGCGGCCGTGGCGCATTCATCGAGAGTAGTGCCTGACTATTACGTCCCTATTCCTCCCCACGACAACCTGGGTCACATCGGCCCCGTAGAGCATGCCGCGCACGCGACGGTCTTCCCTCAGGACCCGCACAAGATCATGTACTGGATTTCCGGCATTGTCGGCACTTTCGGCATTGCCGTCGCCTTCCTGCTGCACTACGTCGGCCGCACCACTGCCGCGACATCGAAAGCCGATGAGCTGCTGCCAGCACTGGGCCCCATCGCCACTGCCGCGCAGAACAAGTGGTATGTGGATGAGTTCTACGACTTCCTGATCCGCCGTCCGCTGCTTGTGATGGCCCACATCTTCCACACCATCGATCAGTTGCTGGTTGATGGCCTCGTGAACCTTGCGGGCTATCTGCCCAAGGGAATCGGCCGGGTGCTTCGCCCCAGTCAGAGCGGTGAGCTGCACGGCTATGCCATCGGCATGGCGGGCGGCCTTGCGGTGCTGCTGATCATCATCCTGTGGGTGGCCCGCAGCGGAGGTGTCGCGTGATCCTCATCGCCGCGATGGCTGTTCCGCTTATCTTCGCCATGTTCGTCGTCGCGCTGCCGGCGCGTCAGGCCCGCACGGTCGCGCTTGCGGGCACGATGCTTGCCCTCTTTGCAGCAGTGGTGGCGATGTTCACGTTCCCGTGGATTGACGCGGGGGCGTACTACTTCGAAGAGAGGTTCGACTGGCTCCCGCAGCTGGGCCTGAGTTTCTCTGTCGGGGTCGATGGCGTTGCGCTCATGCTCGTCGGGCTCACGGCCCTGCTGGGCCCCATCTGCGTGCTGGCCTCTACCACCGCCATCACACAGCGGCTCAAGACCTATTACGCATGGCTGCTGATCCTTCAGGCCGCCATGACGGGCGTGTTCATCGCCCGCGATCTCATCCTCTTCTACACCTGCTTCGAGTTCACCCTGGTGCCGATGTTCGTGCTGATCAGCATCTACGGCAGCACCAACCGCCGCAAAGCCGCCGTCAAGTTCTTCATGTACACCTTTACCGGCTCGGTCATCGCCCTTGCCGGACTTGTCTACGTCGCGTGGGTCAACTTCTCGAACACGCAGACATGGACCTTCGACATCCACACCCTGCAGACGGTCAGTTCCGCTCTGCCCATGAAGGCGCAGACGTGGGTCATGGTGGCGATGCTCGCGGGCTTTGCCGTCAAGGTCCCGCTATTCCCTGTACACACGTGGCTGCCCCTGGCGCACACAGAGGCCCCCACCGCCGGGTCGGTCCTGCTTGCGGGCGTGCTGCTGAAGCTGGGCACCTACGCCATCTTCCGGTTTGTGCTGCCCTTTACGCCTGCCGCGGTGTTTGAGTACGCCCCGGCCATTGGCGTGCTGTGCATCATCGGCATCCTGTATGGGGGCCTGATCTGCTGGGTGCAGAAGGACGTCAAGAAGCTGGTCGCCTACTCGTCGGTGGCCCACCTTGGCTTCTGTGTGCTGGGCATGTTCGCCCTCAATAACAACGGCATCACCGGGTCGGTGATGTACATGATCAACCACGGCCTCTCCACCGGTGCGCTGTTCCTGCTCATCGGCATGGTCTACGAGCGCTACCACACCCGCTCGATGCAGGAGCTTGGCGGCCTTGCCGCGAAGATGCCGGTGTGGGCGACGTTCATGGTCTTTTTCACCATGGCCTCGGTCGGCCTGCCGGGCCTCAACGGGTTTGTCAGCGAGTTCCTCTGCCTGCTTGGGACGTTTCAGGCCAGCAGCGCCTGGGGCAGCACCACCGGCATGACCACCGACGGCACGCTTGATCACGGTCTGTGGGGTTCGGCCGGTCAGCCGCTTGCCGCGGCAACCGCCGGAGGCCTGGGCCCCTGGTTCGCCGCCATCGCCGGCATCGGCATGATCATTGCCGCGATCTACCTGCTTTACATGCTGGGCAAGATCGTCTGGGGCCCGCTTGTCGAGCCCGCGGGCCACTCGGGCCACCATGCCTCGCACGGCGACCACGCCTCAGCGCTTCCTACAGACCTCAACGCCCGCGAGATCGGCATCCTGGTCCCGCTCGCGGTGCTGTGCATCTTCCTGGGCGTCTATCCCAAGCCGATGCTTGATGCTCTGCAGCCATCGATCAACAAGACCGTCACGATCATCAACCGAGCGGCCAACACCCGCGCGGCTTCGATCGAGCCGATATCCGCGGCGGGCCTGCACGCCCGCCCCACCAGCAGCCTCCACATGACACAACCCACTCATGAGGAGGCCTCGCGATGATGGAGCGCCTCCCCTACCTCTGGCCCGAGATCGCTCTCTTCATCACCACGTGCATCGTGATGGTGCTGGGTCTGTCGCGCACGGCCGGGCTCCGAAAGGCGACGGCTGTCATCGCGGGCATTGGCGTGCTGGCCTCGGGCATCATCGCCATCACGTGCACCCCCGCCGCCGGAGAGTTTGATTCTCGCGCCGGTCAGTTGCTGCTGCCTTCGCTCGCGCCCTACGCCAAAGCCCTGATCGCTGGGGTTGGGCTGCTCCTGCTGCTGCTGCTCGCCGGAACGGTTGACCGCGCCGATGACGCCGCTATTGCGGCCGGCAATCGCACGTTTGATCCCCTCCGCAGCAACCGTGCTGAGTTTTACGCCTTTTACCTCTTCTCGCTGACGGGCCTGATGCTGTGCGCCGGGGCTGATGATCTCATCTGGCTCTTCCTCGCGCTTGAGCTGACCAGCCTCCCGACGTACATCATGGTCACCATTTCCACGGCGCGCAACCGCAGCCGCGAGGCGGGTGTCAAGTACTTCTTTCTGGGCGCGATGGGCGCTGCGGTCTTTCTCTACGGCTTTGCCCTGCTCTATGGCGGCACCGGCAGCACCAACCTCAACGTGATCGCCGCGACGTTCCGCGAGCAGGGCATCAACAGCATCGCCATGGCGGGGCTGCTGCTGTCGATCCTCGGCATGGGCTTCAAGATCGCCAGTGTCCCGATGCACTTCTACACGGCCGATGTGTACGAGGGCGCCGCCCCGCAGGTCTCGGCGTTCCTGGCGTTTGTCCCTAAGACGGCAGGCTTCCTAGGCATCCTGCTGCTGTGCGCGACCGTTGGCTGGGGCGCCGATGGGCATCACCTGCCCGAAACACTCCGCCTGGTCCTGTGGGTCACCGCCGCCCTCACGATGACGGTGGGCAACGTGCTCGCGCTGCTGCAGACTTCCGTCAAACGCATCCTCGCGTATTCCTCCATCGCGCACTCGGGGTACATGCTCGTGGGTGTGATTGCCGGCCCCGGCAACGGAGATTCGTTCTCGCAGAACGGCATTTCCGCGGTGCTTTTCTATCTGCTGGCATACGGCATCATGAACCTGGGCTGTTTCGCGGTGCTGGCGGCCCTGGAGCGCAAACCGGGGCCCGATGGTGAGCCGCGGGAGATTGAGACCGTCGCCGACCTGCGGGGGCTGTGCGTCACGCAGCCCGTTCTGGGATGGACGATGGTGCTGTGCGCCCTGAGCCTGCTGGGGTTCCCGCCACTGTTGGGCTTCTTCAGCAAGCTGCCCCTGTTCACTTCCGCCATTGCCGCCAACGAGATCGCGCTGGTGATCGTGCTGGGCATCAACTCCGCCATCGCGGCCGTGTATTACCTGCGTATTGCCTTTGCCCCCAACCTCGAGAACCCCGACGCCGCGCTGGAGCCCGCCCGGCGGAGCCCGTTCGCTTCGCGCACGATCGCGGGCGTCATCGCGGCGGCCGCCGTGGTGGTGCTTGGTGTTGGCGGCTACTGGCTGCTGGGCCCGCTGATGGACCAGAGCACACGCGCGGGCACGGTCATGGCCCCGCCCATGCGCGCGGTCGCTCCCGCCAACATCGACACGCTTTCCGCAAAGTGATCGGCTACGCCGCCGCGGGCTTGCTGCCGGCGGAGTACATCTGCACCGCCGCGCCCGCCATGCCCAGGCTCAGCCAGATGATCAGCCAGCCCACGGGGCCGTGATCAAACAGGCTCTGGCCGGGCACCTCCATGGCACGAACCAGCCACGTCACGCTGACCAGCGCGAGCCCCGCGCCGCCCAACGCGGTCACCACGGCCTCAACCCGTCGCGGCGCGAGCGCGCCGGCGAGCAGCCCTACGACTGCCGCGCCAAGGCCCAGCAGCACCAGCTGCCCGCGGGCCGACACGGGGATGGAGTCCCACGCCACGCCGGCTTGGTCCCACGCATAACCCGCGGCAATCTTGGCTGTCCCTACCACCCGTTCAGGGGTTCCAATGTCGGGTTCGGGGTCGAGGACATGGGAGACTGCAATCAGATTATTTTGCGCGACCAGTTCAGCACCGGCGATTTTGGACTCGACCGGGTGCATGTGCGCAAAGACCGCGCATCCGACCAGCACCGCGACACCGGCGAATGTCGCGGCCCCCGCCAGCGCCAGAGCCGCGCGAAAAATAATCAGTGCGAGCACGGCCCCTGCCGCGCCACCGAGCACCATCGAGGCCAGTGCGGCGGGGCAGTTGTAGGTATGGCCTTCCAGAAGACCGGTGAGAGACACCACCCCCAGGAGCCCCCCGACGGCCGTGCCGATGACAATCGTGACGGGCTTGAGGACTTTGTTGCCCGCAATCAGCAGCAGCAGACCGGCGACCACCCCCACGAACGCGGGGACGTATGCGATCCACGGCAGGCCAGCCGCGGCATCAAAGATGGAATGCAGGAGGTTCATGGAAGACTTCTTGCAACCGGCGCCATCCGAGTGATGGGTCTGCTCGAAGCATTCGGGTTGTTCTGTCCCGGGTTTCTGGATTCTGCCGCCCTTCCGGGCTGCGATGGCAAAAACGAGGGGCTCCGCCCCGGTGCAGGCTCGACAATCGTTGCAGACCATACCCCCGAATGTGATCCGGCTGCAACCGCAATCTGAAAAATGCGTAGGAACATATACCCGAACGGGACCCCTGCGCCCCGCAATTCTGCCGCCACAACCGGCAGCTGCGGCGCTAACTAAAACCAACCATTCGAGGGTCGTTGGGTCGGGTCAACGCGCCGCTGGTGAGTCGCAAAACGTTGGTGGCCCCGGGGAGCCCCCGAGTTGTGCAAACGTCACCGGTGCGGTAGGCTGAGCAGGTCCGGGAGGGCGGCAGGGCCGAAAGGCAACGCCGCAGACCCGGGCGGAAAACCCGTTGCCTTGGATGCTTGCCGCAAGGCGGCTTCTGGTGAAGGGTTGAGAGCGTGCAGCGTGAGCGTGCAGTGCCGCAAGGCGCGTGCAAGCTTGTGCGGGGCGCTCGCAGGAAGGTGCAACGCACGGACCTGCAGAACACCCGCGGGAAGGTCGGCATGGTTCGGGGCGGCGGAGTTGCCGCTTTGTGGCATGTTGAAGACCGCGGGAGCACGGATCGCAGCGCACCGCGCTGCACACACGATTGGTTGAATGGAAGAAGTTTTCTGGGATGGATTTCCGAGGAGCTGACATGGGCCGTAAGACGAACCGCCGCAACAGCAGCAGCCGTTACCTTCGCAAGGGCCGTTCCAACAGTGCGCCGGGCTCTGCCCGCGGGCTGCTGGGCAGCGCGGGGCTTGCCGCCCGCCCGAGCATGGAGCAGCTCGAGCGCCGCCAGATGCTGTTCTCGCTGACCGTGACCGCAGACTCGGTGGACCCTGTGACGGGGCTGGGCACGGTGCAGGCGTTCTTCGGCTACGCCATTCCCACGATCGGCACGTCGGTTGACATTCAGGATCCTCAGGACCCGCAGACGGTTGCGGAGAACTTCAGCGACGAGCCGTACGGCTTCCCGCCGTTCTTCCTCGGGGGCTCGGGCATCCACATCGGCTCTACGGTGTTCCCGGCGGGCGATGTCGCCATCGACGCCAACCCACCCACGGTCGACAATCAGAACCGCTTCCTGCGCGTGAACCAGAACCAGATCGGTGAGAGCATCACGATCGAGTTCAACACGCCCGCGGACGCCCCCACAACGCCGCTGGTTGTCGACTCCGCCCAGGTGACGTTCGGCACGCTCAACGCCGGCGATGCCACCGGGCTGCTCGTGAACAACGTCCGCGTGGACCTGCTGCGCGGCAACAACCCGGAGCAGGTGATCGCCTCGTTCACCGGGGCGGCTCTGCAGGCGCTGTTCACCCCCGCCGGCGCGACAGGCGTCGGCGTGCTGAATCTTGTGTCGCCGGCGGGCAACCCCGGCTTTGACACGATCCGCATTACGCTGATCTCGGCCCCGCCCCCCGGCTCCGACCCGACCTACACCGTTAGAAACATCTCCTACCAGACAACAGCGCCGCGCTTCGCCGGGCTGATCACCTCGCGCCTCGCGTGGGGCGTGGCAACCATCACCGGCCCCGTGGGCGCGTCGGCGTCCTTCTTTGATCTGTACGGACGGGACATGGCGCGCACGATCATCACGGGCATCCCCAACGAGGGTGCGACGCGCCTCTTCATCGATCAGAACGACGACGGCATCCCGGACTTCAACGACGGAATCGGCGCCATCCGGTTCAGCAACACCGACTCCCGCACTAGCTTCACCCTGTTCGGCGGCGATGCCGCCCCCTTCACCGACACGGTGCCCCCCGATGCCATCTTCACAGAGGGCAACTACGCCTTTACGCTCGTTGACAGTCTTGCCGGCACCTACGACAGGTTTGAGGACGCGGGCCTTGGGTATGCGTTTGACGTTGTCAACGGGGACGTCCGCTTCACCGGCCTGCCGCCCGGCCCGGGCAGCGTGGTCGTCGGCAGCCCCTACGTCCGAAGCCTTGCAAACTACAACCCCGGCGGCTTTGCCCCCGGTGTTTCCAATCCGGTCATTACTGGCTTCGCCCGCGCCGACCAGGGCCTCTTCAACGAGGATGGCGGCAACATGGGCAGCGTGTACATTCACGGCCTGCTCCACGGCTCCTCGCAGTTCAACGGCTTTGTCGACCGCATCTACGTCGGGTATCTGGTTGGCTCGGTGACCGTCGCGGGCGATCTCGGCTCGCTGGTTGTGGGCAGCGATGCGGGCCAGTGGGCGCCCGACCCCGACTTCACGTTCACAAACCCGGACCTGCGCCTGGACGCAACGAACAAGACCTTCTCGCAGCTGGTCGTCGGCCGCACGCTGGGCGAGTTCGCCGTTGGCGGGCGCGGCCTTGTGGACGTGCTGGTGATCGGCGACCTCAACAACCCGATCACGCGGCCCGCACGCGACGTGTACAACTACTACGAAAAAGAGTACATCAACGCGATCGACCCGACGCGCACGGTGCGCGACACCATCAACACCACGATCAACAACACTGCCGCGGCTTCCAGCCATGTGCCGACCGACCTGTTCCGCAACGGCGACCAGGGCCCCATCTTCGGGCTTGAGTTCTTCCGCAACGATCAGATCATCGGCGCCGAGTGGGTTGGCTCCATCTCCTCCAGCGTCCGCATCAAGGGCGACCTGAGCGGCCGCGACCCCACGCAGGGCGACGACAACGTTGACGTGTTCGCCTTCTCGGCGGACGGCACACAGGACATCGTGATCGAGGCCACGGCCGGCACCGCTCCTTACATCCGCCTGGTTGATGAGGAAGGTCGCACGCTTGCCGCGCCGCAGGCCGCGAACTTCGATGTGGCGGCCCGCATCGCGGACCCCAACGCCGGCGTCGTGACGCAGATCCGCTACCGGCCCAAGTCCGCCGGCGTGTACTACGTCGTCATCACCGACCCCAACGAAGGCGGAACGGCCGATACCGCCTTCGGCCTCGTCAGTTACAGCATCAATATCACCGGCATGACGGTGGCCACGCTGGGCGCGTACCGCACGGCGGGCGGCTCGGGCTTCACCGATATCAACTCCTTCGAGGGCAACTCGGTTCAGGTGCTGGCCGGCAATGTCGGTTCGCTCCGCATCGGGACGGGTGTCGTGAACCCCGCCGGCGGCGCTGATGACCCACGCCCCGGCTACAACACGCGCCAGACCGCCGACGACTCCATGTCGTTCCAGGGCGGCAGCTATTCCATCCCCGGCAACCTGTACAACATTACCGCGGGCTCTGACATCGGCAACCCAGGCACGATCGGCGGCGGCAGCCCCATCAGCATCATCGTGGGCGGGGATTTCGGCAACCTGGTGACGGGCCTCTCGCCGGTCGTGGCCCTCAACGTGCAGGAAGGCGACATCAACTTCTTCCGCCTGTCGGTGGGCGGACGCATCGCGTCCATCAATGTGCGCGGCGGCACGGGCTTTGACCAGGACGCGCGTGACAATGGTGGCAACCCGTTTGACCCGATCGGCAGCTTCGTCAGCTTCAGCAGCGGCACTTCAGGCGGCAACGGCGACATCGGCTTCATCCGGTTCGGCTCACACATCGCGGGTGACTCGCTCGAGATCCGTACCTCCAACAACTCGACCATCGGCGCGTTCCTCGTCAGCCAGGATGTCGCGCCCGACAACGTCGTGACGCCCGGCGACTATCAGGGCATCTTCTTCGGCGCCCGCGGCGTGCCCATCCGCAGCGGCTCGGGTTCCGACGTGCGCTTTGTGGACACACCGCGCATCGACCTTTCCGCGAGCCAGGACGTCATCGATCAGATCCGCGGCGGCGAAGTAACGGAGATCACCGACGACGGCGGCTCACGTGTGCAGATTTCGGTGGTTGACGGCGCTCCCGGCGTGGCTGTGGGCTCCGTCCGCAAGCTCGCCATCGATGAGTCTCAGGGTGCGGCCATCGCCCGTATCGTCGTCGATCTGTCCGGCGGCGCGAGCCTCCGCATCAACGGGCTTACCAACGGCAACGGTCGCGTGATCTCCATCGGCCGCATCATCGTGATCGGGGCAGGCCCCGCATCGCAGATCCAGTTCTCGGGCGCTGTTCCCATCGATGTGTACCGCATCGAGAGCGCCACGCCTCTGGACGCCATCATCAACTCCACCGGCGGCGACATTGTCGCGATCGATGTGGGCGGCCTCAACCGGCTGCAGATCACTGGCGGCGATCTCGGCCGCACCACGGTGCCCTCGTGGGGCCCGGACCTGATCGGGCCCTTCCTGGGCTTGAGCAGCGACCGCGTTGTCGATGTGGGCGGCACGCTCGGCGTCGGCGGCGACCTTGCGGGCGCGTTCTTCCAGTTCTGGGGCGGCGATATCAACCGTCCCATCGGTGACAGCGTGTTCGCCAACGGCAACGTGACGCTTGAGGACATCGGCTCGCCGCTGGATGGCTACCTCAACGGCCTCGTTGTCCGCGATGGCAACCTTCAGCAGTTGCTCGTGACCGGCACTGTCGGCGACATCATCCTCCAGGGTGAGACCGGCGCAATCGTGACGGCCACCGTCAACTCCGACCGTATCAACCCCTTCGAC
>JBBSOF010000055.1:0-18058 GCA_038260025.1 Phycisphaerales bacterium | reverse complement strand
CCGGGCTCGGACTCATCGGCGTTGACGGCGAGGTATCGCTGGCCAGCATCGGGCTCGACACCGTTGGCATCGGCGGTGACCTTGGGGAGGAAGGTCCACTTGAGGCCGCAGGGGAAGCCCGCGCCGCCGCGGCCGCGGAGCGTGGACTTTTTGACCTCTTCGGTCACGGCGTCGGGCTTCATCGTGAGGGCCTTGCGGAGGCCCTCGTAGCCGCCGGTGTTGAGGTACTCATCAATCCCGACGATGTGGCGGCCCTTGGGGTCGGCGTAGGGCCAGCTAGGGATCCGCTGCGTGAGGATCGGGCCGGTGAGGTTGGGGTTGATGGTCGCAAGACCGCTGTTCTGGCCGTCGGTAGGCATAGGTGGGAAGTGTAGGGGATTGAACCTCGCCCTTCCGCCCACATACGAGCCGCGCACGAAGTAAGCGTCCCCCACTTCACCCCACTCAAAATTCCCATCCCTGCCTGACACTCCCCACCCACTTCCAACGCATGAACCTACATACCACCCTTCCGGAGCTCCCATGACCCGCCCCCGTTTCCTCATCACCTCTCTCATCGCCCTTGCCGGCCTCTCTGCCGCGGCAGGCGCGAACCCCGGCGACCTGCTGTGGAGCTATGGCCGCCACATGAACTCAACCGGCTACCCCGTTGCCGCGGCAGGGCGGGTCTATTGGAACGGCACCATGGCCGCCAGCGGCAATGCGGCGGGCGTGGTCGCCCTGACTGATTCGGGCCAGGTGATCTGGGAGACCGACCCGGGGGTAGGGGATGCGGGCCTGCTTGCCGTGGGCGGCGATGGCGCGGTCTACGTCAACTCCATCGTGTCGGGCACCACCACGCTCAACCGGCTGAGCCCTATCGACGGCAGCATCGAGTGGTACACACCCATCCCTGATGAAAGCTACGGCATTCTTGAAGGCCCCAGCGTCGGGCCCGATGGCAACATCTACGGCGTCACCAGCAGCCCCTTCACCTATCCCAACAGCCGCGGCTCGCTGTACTCCATCGCGCCCGACGGCTCCCTCCGCTGGACCGTGACCGGCTTCCGCGATCAGGGCGTCGGCTCGGGCACCTATCTCGGCTTCAGCAACGACAGCGTCGTCGTCGTGCAGAGCTCAATCCCCGTGCAAGTCAGCGGCTTCGAGAGTGATGCCGGTTCCATCTCCTTCGGGTTCGATGGCGTGGAGCACTGGCACGATCTTTACTCCCTCGTGCAGAACTCGGTAGGCACGAACAGCCGCCAGGCGACGTTCTCCGCCGTCACCGGCCTGGTACACATCGCCAACCGCTACGCCGGAGAGAACCGTCTGCGCGCCTACCGCGGCGATGGCTCGGTGGCGTGGGAATACTCCGGCGCAAGCTGCTCGCCCGTCATCGATGCGCAGGGCAACCTCTACACCGCCTCCAACTCCCAGCACCTCACCTCGCTCAGCCCGCAGGGCGTGCGCCGCTGGTCGCGCAACAACGCCATGGCGGGCCAGGCAGGCTCCTTCGGCATCACCATCAGCCCCGATGGCCAGTACCTCGCGGCAACCATCGGCGCGTGCTACGGCGGCTCATGCCCCGGCCGCGTCTATGTCTTCCGCACCAGCGACGGCTCCACACTCTTCAACAGGCCGCTGCCCCCGCAGGCCAGCGGTGTCTCGTGGGGCATGCAGGTGCCCTCGTTCTCGCCCGATGGTTCCAAGGTCTACGTCACCGCCCGCACCCTGCCCGTCTACGGCAGCGGTCAGCAGGACCAGCAGATGAGCTACCTCTACGCCTACGAAGTCGCCCCCACTCCCCCCGCCTGCGGCACCGGCGACTTTGACGGCGACGGAGACATCGGCACCGACGCCGACATCGAAGCCTTCTTCGCCTGCCTCGCCGGCAACTGCTGCACGACGTGCTACCCCAACGGCGCCGACTTCAACGCCGATGGCGACGCCGGCACCGACCAGGACATCGAGTCCTTCTTCCGAGTCCTCGCCGGCGGCAACTGCTAAGCGCCACGGACCACAGACGAGCCGCGCACGAAGTAAGCGCTCCCCACACCCACGACACGGACCTTCCTCAAGGTCCGTGTTTCTTCTGTGCCACGGACCTTTCTTAAGGTCCGTGTCTTCCTTTCAACCCGCGCACGAAGCACCCCTCTTCACACCCCACCCTCCTGCTTCCTCCCCCGCGCGCTCCATGGCCACCTTCCCTCCAACTCCACCTCCAGCGAAAAACTCAGCGCTGTGCGTATGACCACGATGATCGCCAGCACCAGCACGTTCTCCAGCGTCGGCGCCACCGCCACCGTGCGGATGATGTCCCCCGCCACCAGAAACTCCAGCCCCAGCAGGATCGCGCGGCCGAGGTCCTGCCTGAACACCCGGTACCGCGGCCGCTCCCCCGGCAGCCCCGTCCCATCACGCCGTGCCGCGGGCCGCAGCGCATGCACCGCGGCAACCACCATGCCCCCCACGATCACCACCACGCCCAGCGCATCGATAATCGTCCCGACGCTCTCAATCGCCGTCTTGAAGGTAACCATCCCTCAGTGTGCCACAGGAATGATGCCCCGGCACACCCCGTCGCACTTCCCTGTCGTGAACCGCTGCATTCACGGCCGTATCGGCTGACTCGCACCCATCCCCGGCCCGCAGATCAGCGCGTTGGTCATGACGCGCGTCGAGCCCCGCGCCGCCCCACGGAACACCGGGTCCGAAGCGAACAGGATCACCTGCCCCCGACCCACCCGCTCCTGCGTGCAATAGGCCGAGTGCGCGATGCGGTCCGCGGCTTCCGGCCACAGCAGGCCCGACATCCGCAGGCGCAGCTCATACCCCGGCGGTGCGAGCAGCCAGCCCGGCTTGGGTGCCTCATCCTCGTCCTTATCTTTCTTCTTCGCGGGCTGCCCCTCATGTCCATCAAGTCCCTCATGTCCATCATGCCTCTCGGCAGACCCGTCCGCGCCCTCGGCTGTCCGCTCCGCGCGAACTGGCTCCTGCGCCATCGCGTGTTCCGTGCCCGCGCCTGCATCCTTCGCCACAACGCTCGCGTGCGAATCCGCAGGTTCCGCACCAGGCGCCTTGCCACGGTCTTCACTTTTCCGCCTCGCTGCCTCGGCCGGCACTGGCTTCGCCGCGGGCAAAAAGACGCCCATCAGGATGGGTTCGTTCCCGCCGCTGGGGTTGAGCAACACCGGGCCGTGCGCGTACATGACGGGCAGTACCTCATCACACCCGGCGGTTAGCCAGTGGCGATCATCCGTGCGCGCAGCAAGGATGGCCCCGGTCGGCATAAACAGCTCGCGGAACGAATCGCGCCGCGCTGCCTCATCGTCCTCAATCTTCTCCTGCTCACCGATGGTCCACGGGTACTCCAGCTTCGCCGGCGGCACATGCGACCACACCTGCGCAGGGTCGGGCAAAGCAGTCTTCGCTAGCCAGTCGCGCACGATCGCCGCGCGGTACGGCTCGAGCTTGTTCACCACATCGGAAAGCACGCGTGTTGCGCCGATGCCCGACTTCTCTGCCGCGATGGGCGCGGCAGAGTTCCCGATGGCAATCAGCGTCCCACCAGCCTCGACCCACGCCTTCAGCGCGGGGATCTTCTGCGTCCATGCTGCATCGGCCAGCCCATCGGGGATCACCAGCACGTTGTAGCGGCGCAGGTCCAGGCTATCGACCGGCTGGTTGATCAGCGCAAGGGGCAGACCCAACTCATGGTCGATCAGGTGCCACAACTCGCCCACGTTGTACGCCTCCATGGGCTCGCCGGTCAGCACGGCGATCCGGGGCATCTCCAGCAGAACAAAGTGCTCGCCGCCGGTGTCGGGCAAGTCCCCCTCGCCCATGCTGCTGCCGATGGGGCTGAGGGTAATGCCGGCCGCTTCACCCGCCGCAGCAACCAGCGGCATCCACGCGGCGGTGATTGATTTGTTGTCGTTGCGGAAGATCAGTATGGACCCGCGTGGAACGCTGACAGCCTTATCCCCCAGGCCCAACCGCGTCGCCTTGTTGGTGCAGCGCACCTTGATGCCGCGGTCCATCAGCCGCGCTGCAAAGCCGAGCGTGCGGTCATCATCCCCCCGCGCCAGGTACGCAACCGGCTGGAACGAGGCAGGTATGCCGCTGCCGGTGAGGGTCGGAACCAGAGTGTCCGGCGGTCGCGCACCCGCTGCCACGCCCGGCCAGGCCTGCAGGTTCGCCAACTTTGTGTGCGCGGCCCAGCCGCTCACGCCCGAGACCTCCACGATGTCGATGCCGAACATCATCGCGGCGTTCCAGCCCGTGGTGTCATAGAGGCGCGACTGGCCGAACCGCAGCAACTCCCGCCGTTCCTGCGTCAGGAACTCGGCCGACATGCGGGGGTCCAGCTCCAGCATCGCCGTGGCAAGGCGGCCCAGCGGCTGACGTGCCGGCACCAGCAGCGTGCCCTTTGCAAACGCCCGCTCCGTGAACTCCCGGCCCAGCCAGTCGTGCCCACCAGCCGAAAGGTCGTCGGTCAGTTGATACACGTCGATACCCTGGAGCGAGAGCAGGTTCAGCAGCCGGCCCGTGCGATCGGGGTGGTCCTGTGCGCCGGGCAGCAGGAACACGCGCCCCGCGTACGGCCCATCCTCCGACAGCACCTCGCGGCGGTCCTTCAGAAAGTCCGCCACCACCGCGCCGCGGTTCTGCTCCAGCGTGCGGAGGTTGGCGAGCGAACTCACCAGCTGCTTATGCACCGACTCGCGGTACGCTTCGATCGTGCCCTCGGGCCGACGCACGCCATCGGTGATGATGCGGGCCTGCTCGTACAGGTTGTCCACCGCGCCGCGCAGCGCCGCCCACGAGCCCGAGTACCCCGGGTACCACTCTTCGTTCCATTCGCCCGTGAAGTAACGCCAGCCGAATGCATCCAGCGCCCGCGACTGATCATTGCCGAACGTGGTCGACCACTTCTCCAGCGAGGCAGGGATGTTGGGGTTGATGGGCTGGCGCGGCGGCATGAACAGGAACGTGTCCAGCTCACCCTGCTCGTGGCTTTCCACAAAGTAGTGCGGGTTCCATTCCCCAACCGCCTTCACCCGCCCGCGCGTCTCCGGCTGCGTACACCAGATCCAGTCGCGGTTCATGTCGAACAGATAATGGTTCGTGCGTCCTCCCGGCCACGTTTCCGCATGGATGATCGACTGCTCATCCACCGCCGGCTGCACAGTGCGGTTCTGCCGGATGCCCGTGATGCACCGTTCGCGCCCATCAGGGTTCATCAGCGGATCAATCAGAACCACCAGGTGGTCGAGCATGGCAGCCACCGACTCATCGCTTCCCGCGGCAAGGTGCCACAGCAGGGCCAGCGCCGCATCCGTGCCCGACATCTCGTTGCCGTGAATCACATACGCCATCCACGCGATCGCCGGCATCGACGATGCCAGCGCATCCGCGCCGGCCGCATCCACACGGCGCGGGTCCGCGAGCGTGGCCGCATCCCGCTTGATGGCGTCCAGCCGCGCGATGTTGGCCTGCGAGGAGACCGCGACGTAGTACAGCGTGCGGCCCTCGTGGCTCTTCGCATACTCAAACAGCTTCACCCGCCCGCTCTTCGCGGCAATCGCGCGGATCACCGCCTCCACTTCCGCGTGCGATACCGGCCTGTCGCCCAGGCGGAAGCCAAGCACCGAGTCGGGCGTCGGAACCGCAGGGTCGTGCGCGGCCCCGGGGAAAAACTCGGCGTCATACGAAGGGCCCGGCAATCGCCCCGCCGCCGGGACCTGCGCCGACGCCGCAACCACCGGGACAATCACACACGCCAGTGCAAGAAGTGTTCTGCGCATATGTGAAGAGTACCGACAACACGCCCATCTGCGCGCTGCCCACCTGCCCCGCGCCGGTACACTCTTCCACTCCCACGGAGCCCCCCATGCACCAACCCTCCAGACGAACCATCATCCACGCCGGCCTGGGCGTGATGGCGGGGCTCGGCGCCCTGCCGCGCCTCTTGGCCGCGGCTCCCCCACGCACGCTCATCGCGCCCCCCAAACGTGCCCTCCGCATCACCCACCTCACCGACATCCACGTGCAGCCCGAGCGCCGCGGCAACGACGGCATGGCCGCCTGCCTCCGCCACGTCAACAGCCTCGCCGACAAGCCCGACCTCATCATCACCGGCGGCGATCAGGTCATGGACACCTTTGACCAGGGCCACGACCGCGCTGCCGCGCTGTGGGACCTCTGGCGAACCACCCTCAAGAACGAGAACTCGCTCCCACTCCACCACGTCCTGGGCAACCATGACATCTGGGGCTGGAACAAAAAGAAGTCCCGCCTCTCGGGCAATGAGCCCAACTACGGCAAGGCCTGGGCCCTTGAGATGTTCGCCCGCGACCGCACCTACACAAGCTTTGATCAGGGCGGCTGGCACATCGTGATCCTGGATTCAATCCAGCCGCGCGGCGATGGCTACATCGCCCGCATCGACGATGCGCAGTTCGAGTGGCTTGAGGCCGACCTTGTCGCGGTGCCCGCCGAGACGCCCACCATCATCTTCTCTCACGTCCCCATCTTCGCGGTGTGCGTCTACAACGACGGCGACGGCAAGCAGAAGGGCAACCCCGACGACTGGTTCATCAACGGTGGCCTGATGCACACCGACGCCCACCGCCTCCGCGCCCTCTTCATGAAGCACCCCAACGTCAAGCTCTGCATGAGCGGCCACATCCACCAGCGCGACCGCGTGGAGTTTTGCGGCACAACCTACATCTGCGATGGCGCGGTCTCCGGCGCCTGGTGGAAGGGCCGCAACAAAGAGTGCGATGAAGGCTACGGCCTCATCGACCTCTACGACGATGGAACCTTCTCCCACGCCTACCAGGGGTATGGGTGGATCGCACAGAAATAAGCCCTCGTCCGCGGCACGGTGCCTGCCGCGCGGTATGCTGAGGGCATGGCGACTTCTGATCCCGCGGGGCCATCAGCAGGAAGCGAACACCGGCCGCATGGGCAGCCGCGTCAACGCTATTTCGTCTGGTTCCTGGGCGCGGCGTGCGCGGCCCTCGCGGTGCTGGTAGTGATGCTGGCCCGCCAGAACCACGCCCTGAAGACACGCCTTGCCGAGGCAGCGCAGTACCGGGCCACCACGGGCACCCATCGCGCCGCGCCCCGCGCCGATGGCATGTCCATCGACGACCACCTTACCTCCCTGATGACGTTCGCAGCCTACCCCACAAGCGGGGCAGGCGGAACGCCGGCTGCCGCGCCGTTGGAGGTACGGTTCGCGGCATCACAAGCGACGCTGCTGTTCATCTTCGGCGGGGGGTGCGATGCCTGCAATGACATGGAAGCCCCGGTGGCGCGCCTGGCGCAGGCCGCGGGCGGTGTCGGGGCGGTCGTGGTCGGCCTCCAGATTGATGCCGCAGGCCCGGGTGATTTCAAGCACACCGGCCTTGGCTTCCCGGTGTGCGGCGTGAGCGAGCGCAAGGGCACATGGCTTGAACGGGTGGTTACGGTGCCGGGGCTGGCGCTGGTTGACTCACAGGGCACCGTCAAGCGGCTCTGGTGGGGCGTGATCGACGATGCGCAGGAGCTTGAGGCCAGGCAGGCCATGGAACATCTGGCGCTCGGCCGCGGCGGCTGAATGTTCATAACCGGTGGATTTCGCCGCACTCGCACGCTTCACGCGGCATCGGTACGCTGTCCTCTCACCGTTTGTGGCGCGCGGGCGAAACACAGACCAGGCCCATGCTCCCCCCAATCTTTCACGCTGGTCTGTAAGGAGATCGCGATGAAGCGTTTGAGCACTCTGCCGAAACTCGGGATGTTTGCACTGGTCGGCGCCGCCTTGGCCTCGGGCGTCGTGGCGCTCTCAAGCACGCCCGCCGCGGCAGGCCCACCCCGTCCCGACTGCGGCCCCACCTTCGTCTGGGTTTGCGAGCGCCCCGGATGCCCGGACTGCTACGTCACGCAGTTCATCGGCACGGTGTGCGAAGTCAGCCAATACGAAGAGCGCACCGGACGTAAGTGCTACCTCGAAACCTACTGATTCAACACCATCAGAATCACTAACCGTGCCACCGAGTTGTCCTCAACTCGGTGTTTTTTTTGAACGACCCACGACCCTCCGTGCGACGTTCCACCCCACCTCGAACCCACCGCAAGGTCTTCCTATTTTCGCTTTCAGCTTTACGCTTTGCGCTTTACGTTTTAGCACTCCCCCCCCGCCAGCACCCTGAAAAAGCTCTCGATATCCGCATCCGTCCCCACATCCCCATCGCCATCAAAGTCCGCCGGCAGGCACGCGGCACAGCAGTTGCCGCTGAGGCACCTGAAGAACGCCTCGATATCCGCATCGGTCCCCACGTCGCCATCGCCATCGAAATCCGCCGTGCACACGTTGTGCATCACCAGGATCACATCCGCCAGCTCATCAAGCAGCATCAGGTCGATGTCGTTGTCGTTGTCCACATCCGCGAAAATCGTGCACGCCGGGTTGCTCGGCGCGAAGAACACCGTGTCCAGCCCCATCGCGCCGCTGCCGTTGTTGCGGTACAGGTACCAGCGCTGCCCGCCGAAGGATGACAGAACCCAATCCAGGTCGCCATCGCCATCGATGTCGGCGAGATCAGTCGATGGGCAGTGCCCTGCCGCGGCATAAATGGTCGCAGGCCCCAGCAGCCCCCCGCCCGTGCCCAGCAGCACCGAGCCGTTGTTCGATGTCGAGTTCGCCGAAACCACATCCAGCAGCCCATCGCCGTTCAGGTCGCCCGTCTGCAGCACCCAGTTGCGCCCGCCCGCGGCACGCGGCGTCTGCCGCTCGAAGGCCCCCGTCACCGGGTTGCACAGGAACACCGCGATCTCCTCATCAAACGTGTACCCCACCACCAGGTCCAGCAGCCCATCGTTGTTCATGTCCGCCGCCACCATCCCGTACGGCCCATCGCCCACCGCGTCGATGCTCGGCGGGTTCGCGGGGAAGTTCCCCGCCCCATCATTCGCCAGCAGCATGATCGTGTCCGTGTCCCGGTTCGCCACCGCGACATCGATGTCGCCATCGCCATCAAAGTCCAGAATGCCGATGCCCCGCGGCGTGCCCCCCGCTTCAATCTGCACCGTCGAAGAGAACCGCCCCGTGCCATCGCCATACGCGAAGGTGATCTTGTTGTCGCCATCGCTGCACGTCACCACATCCATGAAGCCATCGCGGTTGAAGTCCGCGGGCCGGTTGGGGCTCGACTCAAAGGGCACCGGCGTGTACGGCGTCAGCATCGGCTGGAACAACCCCGACCCGTCCGCGCGGTTGAGGAACACCCGCAGGTCCGCCGACACCTCGTTCACCATCGTCAGGTCGCACCATCCATCGCGATTCAGGTCGCACGCAAGGCCGCCATAGATCCGCGTCTGCGCGTTGCTCGCATCGCGGTCAGAGATCGTCGCCGCCCGCCGGAAGTGCCCCGGCGAAGCCGCGGCAGCCGCCGTGAACATCAACGTATACCCCCCCGCCCGAAACACCGACCCATCCGCCCCCCGCAGATCATGCGACA
This sequence comes from Phycisphaerales bacterium, assembly GCA_038260025.1. GTDB lineage: Bacteria > Planctomycetota > Phycisphaerae > Phycisphaerales > UBA1924 > JAEYTB01. The sequence goes on along the minus strand of JBBSOF010000055.1, from coordinate 8,570 downwards.
TGATCAGCGTCACCACCTCCCCCGCGAAGAACGCCCGCGCGGGCGTCAGCGTCACCGTCTGATGGTCGACCGAAAAACTCGTCACCCCATCAACCGGCCCCGACCACCGCCCAAAGGCCCAGAAGCTGGTGCTGGTGAGCGATGAGGGGTCAACCGCCCGGTCGAACGTCACCGAGATCGCCCCGCCACGCGCCACGTGCAGCGAGTTCTGCGACGGCACGCTTGATTGCACCGCCAACTGTGCCGCGGCAACAGCAGAAAATACGAGCCCCGCACACGCTCCAACAGACCAGGCCGCAAGAGAAGAACGGTTCCGCATCAGAGGCTCCTTGTAGTGCCCCTCAGCGTACCACCCGACAGAGCTTTTCCAAGCCCGTTTCTGAACGCGCGACCGAGGACACCTGCAGAGCGCGCCCGGGATCGTGGCCGCCCTACCCCTTAGCAGTTCCCCCCCGCCAAAACCCTGAAGAACGCCTCAATATCCCCATCCGTCCCACCATTGCCATCGCCATCAAAATCTGCCGGGCAGCGCGCGCAGCAGTCCCCAGACAGGCACCTGAAGAACGCCTCAATGTCGGCATCGGTTCCTGTGTCGCCATCGCCGTCGTAATCTTGCGCGCACGCGCGCGGGCAGGCTTCGATGTAGGCGAGGCCATCGGCCTGAATGCCGCCGATGTTGACAAATGCTCCACCGATGTACAGACGGTCGCGGACCACGGCGAGAGAGGCGCCTCCCAGGGTATAGGGGCCTGTTCCGTTCAAAACCCAGGGGGTGACCGTGCTCCACGCGCCATTCCGCCAGCGGCACAACCCCGGGGTGCTCCGTCCGCCCGCCGAAAAGATGTCTCCGGCGGCGTAGAGCGCAGGGCCGGAGCCATCATCGAAGGAAGCCAACGCGAGAGAGGTTCCAGTCATCACAAGCCCTGTACCCAGCCCCTCCCAGGATGAACCGTTATAGCGGCGGATGCCGCCGGGCAGGTTCGCTGCGCCGGCATACAGCGTGGCGCCGTCGCCATCATCATGCACATATAGCACGGAGGGGCTGATCGCAAGGCCCTCGCCCACCCGCAGCAAGATGCCGTCGCGCACCGCATACACGCCGGGGCCTGATGGGCCATTGGCCCCAACGTACACCCGGGGTTGCCCGCCCTCACTCCATGCGGCAATGCTGCTCACCGGGCCGCCGCTCCACTCGACGGCCCATGCATCACCATCAAAGCTGTACAGCCCGGATGACGTGCCCGCGTAGAGCCGGTCGCCGATCCCTGTCAGGACGCCAGCGGAGCCGAACCCCGCGGGACGTGGCTGGCTGACAGCAATCCACTCCGATCCTTCCGAGTAAAAGATCGGGAGTCCACCAGTCGAATAGAGGCGCGTCGCACCTCCCCGCGTAACACTTGCAAGACCCCGCAAGAGGCCGACCGTGTTGACGATCGACATCGGCGTCCACGTGGTCCCGTCGAAGCGGCCCGCACGCCTCGCTCTCGGCCCGCCCGCCCGACTGATACCGCCGGCGAAGCACAACTCAGGTCCATTGCCAAGGTCGGCGGCCAGCATCCGAATCCCCTGTGGGTCATTTGAACTGTTCCCTGGATAAAAACCAATACCGCGCCCGACCGACTCAAGGACCCCGTTCTTGATTCTTCCGAGCCCAAAGGCCGCGAGCGAATCGACGCTCTGCTCGCCCGCGGTTGCGCTCATTCCCACCATCGAGCCGCCGAAGTATGTCGCGGGGCCGGCACCATCGTCGAAGCTCGCGACGGTGTACATATTTCTGAGGGAGGCAGATCCATTGGGGAGGAAGAACGGTGTGCGCCATCCGGCGCCGGTCCATTCACGAACCCCTCCGAAGACGCACGCATACAGGTGGGTGCCGTCCGGCTCTTCGACCGTGAACAAGCTCGGACCGGGCCCCGTGCTCCATGCGGGCAGTCCGCCGCCCACCGCTTCCCATACGCCGTTGCGCAGGCGTGCGATGTTGCATGGCGATGTTCCCGGCAGGTCAAAGATGCCCGACAGGTACAACTCCAGGCCGTTCGTACCGTCATCGAAGGCCACAATATCGCTAAACTCCAAGAAAGATGTTGTGTCGGGCAGGGGCACCTGCTGCCATGGTCCGCCGTTCGATTTCACAACGCCGCGGAGCGTGTTGTTGGCAGTCGCGAAGTTGCCCACGGCGTAGATCACATCGCCAGTGCCATCGTTCACCACGCTGAGCTTCCGGATGGTGCCATACGGTCCGATCGGGTGATAGCGCGTCCACGTGGTGCCGCTGCCGCGCCACGCGTACACGATGGTACTGTCTACCTTTGATGCGAGAAGGACTGGACCTTGATCATCATGGAAGGCGGCGAGCGTGCCGCCCACATCGTTGTTCCCTGCTATTCCGATGTAGGCCCAGCCTGTTCCTGTCCATCGATTCACATCTCCCCTCGGCCCATACCCGTAGATCGATCGGACCGGGCCACCGACCGAAGAAAAGTCCATCTCGACCAGACTGCCGGTCACGCCGGTTCCCCGCATGGGCGTCCATTTTCCATTGCGGTAGCGGGCAACGTAGTCAACAGCGCCGGAGGTTTCGAGGATCGGCGGTATGACGAACTGGCCGCTCACCACCAGCGATGGCCCCTCATCGCCATCATGGGCGATGATCGACGCGTAGACGTAGGGCGTTGCTGACCTCGAATACGGGGTTGGCCCCGTCGGAAATCCAACCAGCGTCGGCGTGCAGGTCTGCCCCGCCGAGGCTGCCGCGAACAACCCGATGACCAACATCCCCGCCTTGTAGACCGCCCGCATGTGCCGCTCCTGTCGCGCCATCGCCTAAAGCCCAGCCACCCCTGTTGGCAGCAGACCACCCATCCATCCATCGGACCGTTCGCACGCCCCCCTCAGCAGTTCCCCCCCGCCAAAACCCTGAAGAACGCCTCGATATCCGCATCAGCCCCCGGCTCCCCATCCCCATCAAAGTCCGCCGTGCAGCGCACGCAGCACTCACCCGCAAGGCATCTGAAGAACGCCTCGATGTCCGCATCAGTCCCCACATCCCCATCGCCGTCGTAGTCTCGCGAGCACGAGCGCGGGCAGGCCTCCAGCCACGCGAAGTGGTCGGCCTGCACCGGCCCGATCGATGTGAACGCGCCGGCGACATATAGCCGGTCGCCCAGCACCGCCAGCGAGCTTTGCGGCAGGCCAGGCAGGCCCACCGTCTGCACCCACGGCGCCACGCTCGACCACGCGCCGGCACGCCACCGCGCGAAGCCCGGCGTCCGGTCCGCGCCGGCGTAGTCAAACCCGCCGCTCACATACAGCGCAGGCCCATCGCCATCATCAAATGATGCCAGCCCGTACGTCGCGCTCTCGGGCGAGAGCCCTGCGCCCAGCATCTCCCACACCCCATCGCGCAGCACGCGGATGCCGCCGGGCATGCTGCCGCAGGCGTACAGCCGCGGGCCATCGCCCTCATCATGAATCAGCAGGGCTGTGGGCCGCGCCGGCAGCACACCGCCGATGCGCACCGCGCCCGCGCTCCCCACCGCGTACACGCCGTTCCCATCAGGTCCCGAAGCGCCGATGTGCAGCCGCTCGCCACCGCCCAGGTTCCCCACCACCGCGCTCTGCACGTTGTAACCCAGCACGACCGGCGTCCACACCGCCCCATCAAGCCGGTACAGCCCGTTGCCCCCGCCGTAGAGCAAACCCTCGAAGCCGATCATCACAGGAAAGTTTCGCTGCGGGGGGAACGCATCAAGCAGCGCCCACTGCGCCCCGTTCCACTCGCGCACAGCGCGACCGCTGGAATCAAGAAAGTTCGAGTACAACCGGTCCTCATCCACGCCCCTCACCGCCGCCGGCGCAACGGGCACGCCGCTGAACGGGTAGAGCGGGTACGACATCGCCGCCCACCCCGCCCCATCAAACCGCGCCCCGCCATACGCGAACCGACCGCCCGCGCTGGTGAACGCCCCCGCCGCCAGCAGCGACCGCCGACCATCCTTCTCGAAAACCTCGAGGGCCACGGTCGGCGCCGACGCCGCATCATTCAACCCCCGCGCAAGCGACTCCACCACGCCATCCTTCAGCCGCAGCATGCCCTGCGTCACAACCTTCTCCAGCGTTGCCCCGTACACCCCGCGCGACTCGAACATCGTCCCGCCGAAATACGTCGCCGCCCCCTCGCCATCATCAAACCGCGCAGCGCACGCCGCGGCAGCCGGCGAACCCTGCGGGCCAAACAGGAACGTCGGCTTCACCCACCCCGTGCTCCGCCACTCGCGCAGCCCCGCGTACTGCCCCGGCTCATCCAAGCTGCCGCCCAGGTACAGCCGCGCCCCGCCCGCTTCTTCAACGCGCAGCCACACCGGCGCGATGCCCCCGGACCCAAGCCGAACCCCGCCCCCCATCGCCTCCCACGCGCCATCCCGCAGTCGCGCAGCATTGCCCATCGCGCCGCCCGCGAGTTCAAACACGCCCGCGACATACATCTCCGGCCCGCGCTCGCCATCATCAAACACCGTGACATCGGTGATCGCGCTGATCGCCCCGCCCGGCGGCAGCCCAACCTGCGCCCACGCCCCATCCACCAGCCGCGCCAAATACCGCACGCCCGACACGCTGTCATCAAAGCTCCCCGCCGCGTACAGCGCAGGGCCGTCCCCCGCATCCAGCACGCGCAAACGCACCACCGCGCCCGCCAGCGATGTATACATCCCCCACGCGCCGCTGCCGCGCCACGCCCGCACACCAACCGTGCTCGCGCCCAGCAGCACCGGCCCCTGCGCATCGGCAGAGGCCAGCAGCGCGGTGATTCCCCCCGAGCCCGACCCCGCCTCCACCCACGCGGTGCCCGTCCAGCGCAGCACGCTGCCGCCCTGCGCAGCGCCATACACCGCCCGGCCCGGCCCGCCCGCGCCCGAAAAATCAATCTCCGCGAGGTCGCGCACCGGCTGCGTCAGCCCGGGCCCCATCGCGCTCCACCGCCCGCCCTCGTACCGCGCTGCATAGTCCTGGTACGGGAACTGCGCCCGCATCGGCGGGATCACGAACGTCCCGCCCACCACCAGCGACCCATCCGCACCCGCCAGCATCGCGTTCACAACCGGGCTTGTCCCCGACTGCGCCCGGTGCGGCCCCGTGGGCGCACCCTCCAGCACCGGCACACACTGCCCAAGCGCGGGCAGCACACCAGGAAGAGCCATCATCAGGCTCACGACCAGAAACCTCAGGATGTTCATCAGCCACCTCAAATAAGAAAAATGAATGCGGAACGAACGTTCCGTACATGGGCATACGGCCCGCGCCAGCCCAAAGTTGCACCGGCCCCGTCCATGCAATCGCCAGCCCCACGAGCCAAAAAGCCCCCAGACCTCCAACGCGGCCGCCGGCATTTCGCTCCCGGGCTCCCGTCCGCTACGCTGATTTGTGGCCGTCCTGCTTCTCATCGTCTCGATCTCGCTGGTTGCGCCGGCCATCATCATCGTCGTTCTCGGCCTCCGCGGCAGCCCGCTCAACACCCACCCCATCTGCCGCCGGTGCAACTTTGACCTTGTCGGCCTTGAGTCACCCGCCAACTGCCCGGAGTGCGGCAGCGACCTGGGCCTGGTGCGGGCCATCCGGACCGGCGCGCACCATCGCCTACCTGTTGTGATCGCACTTGGCCTGGGGCTGCTGTTGACGGCGCTGGTGATCGGCGGAGGGTCGTGCCGCGTGCTGCTGCGGGACGTTGACTGGAACACCCTCAAGCCCGATGCGCTTCTCGAATCACAGGCGATGGGTCCCGGCACGCCGAACGCCGCCATCATTGCGGAGCTTGCCCGCCGCCTTGAGGCTGGCTCGCTCTCCGCCGAGCGCACCCAGCGGCTTGTGCAGCACGCGCTGGGGCATCAGGCGGACCCCACCCAGCCCTGGATCCGCGGCTGGGGCATCATCATCGAAGTCGCGCGAAGGCAGGGGTCTTTGGCAGCCGCGGAATGGGACGCGTACCTGGGCAACGCCTTCCCTGTGGAGGTCACGCGCCGGGCCACGCTCGTGTCGTCCGACGCTGATGGGCAAATAAACGCAGACCGCATGTGGAACGTCCAGGTCGGCGTGCAGCTGGGCCCGGCCCGCTTGGGCGGTTCGGGCGCGATGCAGTATCAGGTCTCCATTGAGCTCCTTGAGATCACCGCCGAGGGCAAAGAACTGCCGCGCAGCTTCGCCGGGCCCGCCACCCTTGACGCGAGCCCCGGCGCGCCGATCGCCTTTTCCATGTGGGACCACAACGTCACGGGTTCGACGCCACCGATGATGCTTACGCGCTGGCGGATCACCAGCCGCGAACTCAGCAAGGGGACGCAGGCGGTGTGGGAAGTTGATGCCACGCCGGGCCAGCCCTGACCCATTCGCATCACTCAACGCCGCATCAAACTGTTATCCTCGCCGCATGCACATGGCCGGCACATTCGCGGGGTTGCTGCTGCTGATCAGCGTCCCGCTCGCGCTCAGCGCGTTCCTGATGCTGTTCGTCGGTTATCGCGGCAGGCGACTGAACACCAACCCAACCTGCCGGGCGTGCGGGTTTGACCTTGCGGGCCTTGCCGCGGGCAGCCCGTGCCCGGAGTGTGGCCGCAGCCTCTCCCGCCCGCGCGCTATCCGCATCGGCACCCGCCGTCGGCGATTGCTGCTGGTACTGGCGGGCTTCTCCATCCTCCTGATGTCAGTTTTTACTGCCGGCCTCGGCACCGCCCTCAGCATCCGCGGCATCAACTGGAACGCGGTGAAACCGGCGCGACTGCTTGAGTGGGAAGCGGTCAACGCGCGGATCGTCGATGAGCGCGTTGTCAACGAGCTGCTCGCGCGCCACGCGGCAGGAACGCTCTCTGCCGACACGATGAAACGGCTGGCCGCACGTGCGCTCGCCCGTCAGGCGGACCCCGCGTTGGAGTGGTCACCGCTCTGGGGCGACATCGTCCAATCCGCACACGCCCTGGGCGTGCTGACGCCCCAGCAATGGCAGGCGTACTGGGACCAGGGCTTCGGCACCTCACTGGACGTCCGCGGTCGAGTCAATGGGGAGCGTCAAGTTGCATTCAGCATCGGTTTCCATGTCGAACGCATGTCCTCCCGCGGCAAGTTCTCCGTTCGCATCGTCAACAGTGGCGTGAGCGCGCAAGAGGCCACGGGGTTCGTCCACCAGTCCGCCAGCATCGGCGGAGCCGGGATGAGCGGAGACCAGTCTTCACAACGGCACACCTTGTCAGGGTCCATGCCCTGCCCGGGAATCCCCGCCGGCACGTTCACAACGACGGTGTGGATGGACCTGGAGCTGCGCGACAACAAAGTGTTTTCCGGCCCCCCTGGTTCCAAGCGGCGCGTTCAGGTGACCGGGCCCATCGAGTTTCTCCCCCCTGGGGTTGCCGCAACGCTCCTAGTGCCCGACGCCTCGGTGCGTGACCAGATCCGAGCCTCGTTGCTCGACCTCCGCATCTTCGCCGACATCAAGCCTGCTACACAGATACTTCAGCTCGAAGTGACTTTTGAGGACCTGCCCGTCGATGTCTCATTTTCCCTGGACCTGATCCAGACAAACCTCGACGGGAATCAGCAGATCTTCCACATCCCCGGCTTCTCGGCCCGCAAAGGCCCGGGCCGCCAGACGAAGTCCTGCATGCCGCACATGCCGAAAGACCTTCACCAGGGCAGGATGATGGCGATCCTCAAAGCTGACCAACGCGCCGCCGACAGCACCATCGATATCACGGAAGTGTGGGATGGAGAAATCATCATTCCCGAGATCGAAGTTGAACCACTCCAGTACGCGCGCCCAACCATTCCGGCCCAGAGCCGACCCCGGCTCATCACGCGGTAATGATCCAATGGAAATCGGATGTTCTGTCGGCGCGAAAGCACACCGCGTCGTCGCCGCGGCAACCCACACCAACCCAGTCCAAAGAACCAAAGTTTCAATGACCCGGTCCAAAAAACCAAGTTCAAAAACGAACAACACCCATCTTTCGATGGGTGTTGACGACGGAATACTCCGTGGTAATAAGAGAAACAGTTGGGTTCCGCGTGTTCGTCCGTTGCCGGACGGGTATCCATGCTTTCTTTCGAAGGCACGGACGAGATGGTGTTGACTCACCAGTGGCAGATCGCTCTGCCGGGCCGGGGGGTTGTTCATTTTTTAAGATGATCCCGGCCGCTGCTGGTCTAAGGAAATCCCTTAGAAAGGAGGTGATCCAGCCGCAGGTTCTCCTACGGCTACCTTGTTACGACTTCGTCCCAGTCACCGGCCTTGCCGTGGGCACCACTGAGGAGTGGCGACTTCGGGCACTTCCGGCTCCCATGACGTGACGGGCGGTGTGTACAAGGCTCAGGAACACATTCACCGGGGCGTAGCTGATCCCCGATTACTAGCGATTCCGACTTCATGCAGGCGAGTTGCAGCCTGCAATCCGAACTGGGGCGCGTTTTTTGCGATTTGCTCCAACTTGCGTTCTTGCATCGCTTTATGCGCGCCATTGTAGCACGTTTGCAGCCCTGGGCGTAAGGGCCATGAGGACTTGACGTCATCCCCACCTTCCTCCGGTTTG
>JBBSOF010000054.1:0-19767 GCA_038260025.1 Phycisphaerales bacterium | reverse complement strand
GCGGTCTGGTCCTTCACCGTGATCAGCCGCCCGAAGGCGTCGTAGACGTACTTGTAGTCCTTGCCGTCGTCGGTCATGTTCCCCACGGCATCGTGCACCAGGCTGTAGTTGTCGGTCGTGGTGCCGGGGGTCGAGTCCAGGTCCCGCGTCAGCCACTCGTTGGCGGTGTTAAAGGTGCCGGAATCGTCCATCTCGCCGGTCCCGCTGAAGGTCCCATTGCCGTCGAGGTCGAGCTTCCGCTCCAGCCAGTTGCCCGTCTGCGACAGCCCCGGCCACAGCTCGTCCCCGCTTGGTGGGTGGTGATGCTGCTGCCGCCCCAGTGGCCTTCCTTGGCCTGCGTAAGCCGGTTCAGATCGTCCATGGTGTACGAAGCATCGAAGAGGTGCCCCGCGCTCGTGCCCGTCAGCACATAGTCCTGCGCCAGGGTGATGTTGCTGTCCTCGTCGTAGGAAAGGTCCACACGTACTCAAATGCTTCCCGTGGTCTTGGTCACGCTCCCTTCGCGGTCATGCCAATGCGTTTGTTTTTCCGCACTCAGGACAAGCAAGAAAGGATTTTTCGATAGGATAGCCACAACGAACACAAGAATTTGGCAACCTTACATTTGAGCGCGCAGACAAAACTAAACATACTAACAAAAAAATCCACGCCGGCCACAAAGCTATAGTAACAATTACATCCTTTCGGTCTTTATCAATATTAACTATTGGCCAAACATAAAAACCTGCAAAAGAGTTCCAAAGTCTAACGTTTATTGGTTGCTGCAAGTCTAAGTTTCCAACACGGCAAGAAACCGCTCCGTTACAGAAAGATACCCGTCCATTCCAAGGAATAAGAGGCCTTTTTGCGCTTTCGATTACAAGCATTCCGTGGCCATGTACGAGTACAACTGGAAACCACTTTGTAAGCACTGTCAGAAGAACAACAAAAAAAACCGCAATCGCAAGTGCCAGCGTGCTTCGGCGACGGAACGGTTTCAACAAATCGAATTTATTGAGCAGCAATAGATCCTCGGCAGCTTTCAAGACATCCAGGGTCGATGGCACGACTAGCCGCGCCACAACAAGCTCTAACACATTGCAGATAGTGGACAGTGTGGTCATTAACCGTAGTCATACACCTCGCCAAGTTCATGCAGTTCTGCTCACCAGTAAAGTTCTCATTTGACCCAGCGCAACCACATCTGTACCTATAGCAGTACCAATCAAGATGCCATTGTTGTCCGGGCCGGTTAGGATCAGAGGGGGGTCCAGGGTCGCTAGGATTGCTAGGTTCTGTATAGCCGGGAACTTCACACGAATGAAGTTTTGCTCTAGCTTTTGCAATGCAGGCACTAGACTGCTGCCTCCAATTGTTCGCAGTAGCAGAGGCGCAGCACGAACGACCTTCTTCGCGCGCTTGGGTTTCGCAGTCGGAAAGATCACCGTCTCCACACGCCGCCGCTGCATCATCTTTTCTAATAAAACACTTATTCCTTGTCCAGTTGTTAATTTCGCCCCGACACATTTTGGGGCCATCCGCGGCGGCCGCATCACTTAAAGCGACGCCAACATCATTTAAAGTAAGACCTTGCCACCCCGTGACCAAACTGTTGGAACTGTATAATGGTGAACAAAATGTTTGATTGCTATAGTTAATAGACAAGTAAGCCAACTCATAGCTGTACAAATGGTTGTTCGACTTACGTCGTGTATTAACTCTTTGCATCCACTGCCCCAGGTCCGGCCTGTACATCCGATGCCTGACGTGGTACGCGTTGGCGGCCTGGTCCCAGTGGTACCCGGCGTAGCCGATCCTGTTAGCGGTCAAGCCGCGGCTGAGCGCGCCCCTGCCCCCCGTGGACGCCGCGCCATAGCTGGCAAAGAACACATCATCATCGGCGCTGGTGGCTAGATCCCCGTCGAAGTCCAGGTCCGTGTTGCCATTGCCCCCACCCACCGCGGCAAACCACGCCGTCTGGTCGGCGCTGTCGATGTCCCCGTCCATGTCGTAGTCCGCCAGGGCAAAGCTGCTGGCTTCCCCGTAGGCTGAGTACTTGATCCACTCGATGGGATTGGCGTCGGTGCCCGTGATCACGGAGACGTCCGCCCGCCAGTTCTGGGCGTAGTAGTTGCGCTCCTCCAGCGTCCCATCGCTGGTCGAGGTCCAGGCGGTGTTGGCGTCACGGTCGCGCAGCACGACCAAGTCTATGTAGCTGGACCCCCCGTAGCCATTGGCCCCCGCATTGTGGAACGTGAAGCGTTCCTTGGGGTCGCTGTCGCTGCCCCTGAAGGTCGCCACCACCCGCCAGCGGTCGTCGTAGCAGAAGTAGTACGTGGGGTCGCTGCCGTCCACGTCCTTGTCGGCGTCGGCGTCGTAATGCCAGGAGATCCGGTACCCCAGGCCGTTGTAGCGGTACTCGGCCACCGTGGCGGCGGTCTGGTCCTTCACCGTGACCAGCCGCCCGAAGGCGTCGTACACGTACTTGTAGTCCTTGCCATCGTCGGTCATGTTCCCCACGGCGTCGTGCACCAGGCTGAAGTTGTCGGTCGTGGTGCCGGGGGTCGAGTCAAGGTCCCGCGTCAGCCACTCGTTGGCGGTGTTAAAGGTGCCGGAATCGTCCATTTCGCCGGTGCCGCTGAAGGTCCCGTTGCCGTCGAGGTCGAGCTTCCGCTCCAGCCAGTTGCCCGTCTGCGACAGCCCGGGCCACAGCTCATCACGTCGCGCAGCGGTGATGCTGCTGCCACCCCAGTGGCCTTCCTTGGCCTGCGTAAGCCGGTTCAGATCGTCCATGGTGTACGAAGCATCGAAGAGGTGCCCCGCGCTCGTGCCCGTCAGCACATAGTCCTGCGCCAGGGTGAGGTTGCTGTTCTCGTCGTAGGAAAGGTCAACACGATAGATGTCTGCCACCTTGGTCCAGCGGCTGCTCTTGATGCGGTTGAAATCGTCCAGGTAGGGGTACGTACTGCCGCTGGAAAAGACCGTGGAGGTCAGCGCCGTGCTCGTGCCCAGCGTCGTCGTGACCACTTGCCCGGCGCCCATGTAGGCGTAGCTGGCCACATCCACGCCGCCCTGCGTGATCTTCGCGACCCGCGAGGACGTGTCTTCAATGCTGCCGCTGCTGCCAAAGCCGTTGGTCACTGTCACACTGCCGGGCAGCGTGATGCTGCTGCGGCGGATCGTGGCCCGCCCTCCCGTAGGCGTGGCCGCGGCATAGGTGTAGCTGACCCCAAAGGCCGCCCGGCCCGAGGAGCCAATCAGGGAATCGACGTCCTGATTGAAGTCCGTCACGTTCCCCCACCCGTCATAGGTGTAGCTCACCTGGTCCGTCACGCTGCCACTTGTGGCCGCGTTGTACTGGGTGACTGTGTCCATCATGCCGCGGCCGTCGTACGCCGTCTCGATCCGCTTCACGCTGCCATCAAAGCCGCTGATGAGCGTCGTCACCGCCCGGCTGGTTTGCCGCCCCGCCGTGTCGTAGCTGGTCTCGATGATATTGCCCGCCTGGTCCTTCACCAGCGTCTGCTGGCCCCGGGCGTTGTAGGCGTAGCTCACCACGTCGCTGCTGTCACTGTTGATGTTCGCGGCCGTGGTGCCGGAGTTCGTGGTGTCGGGGTACTTCACGGCGCGGAGCAGGTTGCCCGTGCTGATCGTACTGGCCGTTGGCGTGCCGGCGAGGGTGCCGTAGATATAGCTTGTCACCTGGTCGTCGCTGTCCTTGGTGTTGTCGCCATCGAGGTCCACCCACATCGTCGCCATCAGCCCCTGGCTGTACTCCCAGCGCGTGTACACATCATCCGCGCCGCTGGGGCCGCTGGGAGTGCCGTTGACGTAGTTGGCAATCGTCGCGATCTTCCGGCCCGCCTGGTCATAGAGGGTGCGCGTCACCAAGGCCTTGGGGTCCGTCACATCCTGCATCGTGCCATCGTCGTTGTAGGCGTAGGAGGTCACGAGGTTGGAGGCCGAGCGCGTGGTGCTGGCGCTGCTGTCGCGGTCAAAGTTGCTGCCGCCGTTGGTGCCCACCATGGCCGTGGCCGTCAGCCGATTGAGGCTGTCATAAAAGCTGCTGCTGATCTGGGCCCGGCCCAGGATCTTGCCCCCCGAGGTCGTGTAATCCACCAGCGAGAGGTCGCTGTCTGCGTCGAGGGCTCCGGTGGTGCTCGTGTCCCCAGGGTGCCGCGCGATCTGCACCGACATCAGCGCCAGGCCCGTCGTGTCCTGGTAGTAGGTCTGGTGCTCCTCCAGCACCGTGTCACCGCTCACATCATCCGCATCGGCGTAGCTGGTATCCGCCTCGTCCACCTTGGCCAGGGTAAAGCGGTTCGTGGCCCGGCCCAGGCGGTCATAGATCGTCTTGGAGAGCTGCTCGCCCCGGGTCTTGATCACGCGGCCCATCGCGTCGTACCACATCAGCGAAGTGACCAGCGAGGACGTGCTCGCCCCCGTCGACTGGTTGATCTCATGCCGCGTCGTCTTGTACGCGCGGTGCAGCTCGTCATAGGCGGTTTCACTCAGGGCCACGCGGTTGGTAGTCACCGACGTGGGGTCGCTGCTCACCGTCAGGCCCGAGGCCGTGCTGTACGTACCCATTGCAAGCACCTGGCCCAGATTGTTGTAGAGGCTCAGCGAGTCGGGGCCCGCAGGGTTGTCCACGATGACCGTGCGGCCCCGGTAGTCATTCGTAAAGCTGGTTACCCTCTGACCCGTGGTGCTGCCCTCAATGTACGCCGTCCGCGCCGTCACGTAGCTGTTGCCCCCGGCGCTGCCCCCGTCGTACTCGGTGGCCGAGATCTTCACCATGTTGCTGGTGCCCGAGAGCGTGCTGGCCACGGACCCCGTATCGTCCGTGCCCAGCCAGCTCGCCACCGCCCGACCCTTGGCGTCATAGTCCGTCCGCGTGATCGTGCCCGTGGCATCCACCACCCGCACCGTGCGGCCCTCATCGTCATACCCGTACGTCCGCTCGTCGTAGTTGGTCCCCAGCGTGCCCGCCCCCGAGCCTGGCACATCGAAGTACATACGCGACGCCGACAGCTGCATGCCCGCCTGGGCATACACGCTGGTCGACACCATCGTCAGCGTGCCCACATCGAGGGCCGTGATGGGGTCGCTGTCGGTCTCGTCGATCCACGACGTGAGCGCGGTGGTGATGCCGCTGGAAGTCAGCGCAATCGTCCCGCTCAGCTCCGCCTTGCCCGCTAGGTTGCTGACCGTGTAGCGCGCCGGGCCATGGAAGGTCACCGTGCTGCTCACCGTCTCCACCCACGGGATCGAGACCGTGACCATCCGCCCATCCGCCAGCTTGCTGTAGTACGTGCGCGAGTGCTCGGCGTTGCCGCTGCCCTGCCACTTGGGCGCCACCACGCTCACCGTCCGCCCCTGCGCGTCGTAGGTATAAGTGGTGACCAGGTCCTTGGGCGTGCCGCTGCTGCTAAAGCCCGAGGGTGGGCTCAGCGAGGTGGTATCCGCGTCCATGATCGACGTGGTCACCTGCCCGTTGGTGTAGGCGCGGTAGTCGATCCGGGCGTCCTTCGACCTGACAAAGGCCGTGGTGCGGTCATCGCGCAGGGCGACCTGGGCGGTGTTCGCAGACCCAGAGCCGTTGCTCCCGGTAGAGACGGGCAGGTCCTGGTTCACGACCGTCTCCACCGCCAGCTTGCCGCTGTAAGCGTCGGTGGTCTGCTCCATCCCATCATCGGCACCGATGGCCGGGTAGACCTCCGAGCTGGACTCTGACGACATGTCCAGGCTCCAGCCGATCACCGGCCGGTACAGGGTGAGCGTCCCCCCGATGGTGACGCTGACCGCCGTTCCCCCCGAGCCATCACCCTGCATGTACTGGAACCGGTCCCAGTAGGCGGTGCCGCTGGTGCCCTGCTTGTGCCCGATTTTATAGATGTAGCCCGTTACAAAGCCGCTGCTCTGGCGCCCGTACACCGTGACCAGCCCCACCGACGTGGAGCTGGTCACCGCGCCCGTCGAGTGCGTGTACGCCGTGTTCGCCGCCGGCGTGCGGATCTCTGAGATCAGCCCCGCGCTGTCCCGCACCGTCTGCGTCACCCAACGCGGCGGCGGGGACCCTGCCGCCGGGTCACCATCAGTCACCACGTCCAGTACCACCTGGCCGTCCTCGTCAAAGTACACGCTGTGGTAGTTGTCGGGGGCATGGATCACCGTGCGCGTCGCCCACGCCGTGTCGTACCCGCTGGTGTTCGTGTACCCGCTGGCACCGTAGGTCAGCGTGTGCACGCCGTTGGCCGAGCCGCCCCCGCAGCCGCACTGCCCGTTCATCCACATCTTGCTGACCCGGTAGCTGCTGTCGTACTCGAGGTACAACGCCGCGTAGGGCTTCAGGCTCGACTCGGTCATCGTCAAGGGGTCGTTGTCAAAGGTAGAGTCCCCCGCCCAGTCCGCCTCCCGGTACCCCTCCGCCTCTACCACGTACTGGATGGTGTTGGGGTAGCCGGGGTTCGTGACCGAGTTGTACGTCCCCTTCCAGTAGCGGTAGTAGGTGTTGCGGACAAGGTTCACGCCCGAATCCGTCAGGGGCGTCGTCACCGTCACCAGCTTCAGGTTCCCGTTGTCGCCGAAGGCCTGCACGCCCACCGCGTCCGCGCTCTTGTAGTAGTCATAATCGACCTGGCCCACCGTGGTCACGCCCGTGGGGCTGCTCAGCCATGTGCCGCCCGTCTTGGTCTCCGCCAGGATCTGCGTCAGCCGCGTCACGCTATCTACCGAGGTGTACGTGAGCGTGTAGCGGCGGTCCGAGCTGTCGTAGATGGTCGTGGCCCGCCCGCTGCTGTACCCCGTCGTCGCCGTCCCGCTCCCCAGCGTGGCACTCCCCACGAAGGCCGTGTTCCCCGCCGCGTCGGCCATCTTCCAGAACTGCCCCGCGGCCGCCCCCGCGTCGCCATCAAAGCCCAGGAAGGTCGTGACCAATCCCTGCTGGTCGTAGTACGTGTACGTCTCGGGCTCGCCGCTGGCGTTGGCCGCGAAAAGAATGCCGCCCCCCGCGCCGTTGACACCCTTGAACGTGCTCTCCCCCGTGCCCGTGCGCTTGAAGGCCAGGTACCGGTCGGCACCATAGACCACGTACACCACGTCCAGATCGTCCGTCGCCCCGGCAAAGAACTGCACCTCGGGCAGCCCCGTCTGCTGCCAGTTCTTGCCCTGCACCCCGTCGCTGTCCCGGTGCGTGCCCGCGGTGACCGTCTCCTGCCGCCCGTTGTAGGTGCGGCCGAACACCATGCTGAAGCCTGTTGCCGGCAGGGCCATATCGATCGCCGTCGGGGCGTAGGTGCCTGTCGCCAGCATCACATCGCCCAGCTTGCGCACGCCCGCGGCGCTCTCGAAGGGGTTACCGTTGATCGCCCAGCCCAAGGGCGCGTACGAGCGCGGCGTGCCGTCAAGGTTCACGCCCTGCTGCAGGCCGTCCTTCAGCACGCGGATGTCCTGGATGCCCGTCGCCGTCGTCGGCTGGTACGTCGTCAGCGCGTCGGCGTGGATGTTGAGGATCTGCGCCGGGGCCGCCGCCGCGCACAGGGCAAGGACAAGCGTGCCGCACAGCCCGCGACCAAACCGCCCACCGATCGTTTGCACGTGTTCCATCGCGTCACCTCGATAGTCAGCAAGGCTCCAGCTACCCACGACCACGCAACGCATCCACCCTCAGCACACCCGCGTGGCGCGGCCCTGTTAAGCGCGACATGTAACAATCAGAGTTATCCACCACAGAGTTGTGCGGGTGTTTATTGTTAAGCACACTATTGTGCATGCGTGCCGACTTTGGTGCGTGGCGCTTGCGTTGGCCCCTCCGTGAAGGCACTCATCATCGCGGCATCAGCACCACCGCGCAACCGCACATGCGCCGAACGGCGCGCGGAACTTAGTCAGAAGCCGTATTAGGCGGAAGTCGTATCAGCCCGCGGTGTCGCACGGGCACCCGCCGCTCCAGGCGTTCCAGCCGCCCGGTGAGGTTTGCCTTGATGAGGTAGGGCCCCATGCGGGCGAGCAGCGCCTGCCGTTCAAACAGCGACCCCTACTGATATCTGAGTGGTGATCAGACCCTGCCCTGACGCCGCACCGGCAAGGTCGGGCAGTCGTCGCAGCGAGAGTTCAGCCATTCCTCGCGCCTTGTCTACCACCACACTTCCAATGCATCGCCGCATCGCAGCCAACTGCTCTTGCGGAAGCCCTTGCCTCAGTGTGAACTCCAGCCCGCTCAGAAAGCGGCCTACCTCGTGCAACGTTTCCTGCACCTTTCCTTCCTCGGCTGCGACGCGGTCCAGTTCTCCATGGCGGGCATCGAGCGCCGCGCGCTGTTGCCTGAGGTCGCCAAGGCGTTGTTCGACCATGTCCCTATTCCGTGGAGTCATGTTGTCCAAGAGGTTTGCGATAGTGGATTCGAGCGTGGCACGTTCAGCATCCATCCGCGCCCGCGCCTTCGCGACATCCACCGCTTCCAGGCCCAACACCACGCGTACCGCTTCTGCCAGCCGCTCTCGGCCGCCTTTGCCCTGGTACACGGCGTAATACTGGAGCAGCGCCACCGTGACCGACTCTTCCAACACCGCCTGCCCAACCGGGTTGAACTGGCAGGCGCTGACCCCCTTGGCGATGTAACCACCGCAGGCGTAGCTGTAGGTTTTGACTTTGGTCCCGTCGAGCCGGGGTGTGCCCTTCTGCCGTGTCACGCCTTGATAGCGGCTCCCGCACAAGGAACACCGCACCAATCCCGACAGCACGAATCTCGACCTCGCGCCGTTCCAGCCGCCCACGACCGGTTTGGGCTTCCCCGCCTGCTCGGCGCTGGTGGGCCGCTGCGTCCGTATCGCTTTGGCCCGGTTGAAGACCTTCCGGCTCACCAGCCCCTCGTGGGTGTCGGGGATCACGACCCAGTCCGCCTCGTCGTTGGGCACCAGCCGCGCCCCGTGGGGGTGCCTCCGCTCCACCGCCGTTCCCCCGTGCTGGCCCATCACGATCATGTGGAACCGCGCATCGGTGCGGCGGTTCCACACCATGTCCCCAGAGTAGATGGGATTCACAAGGATGGCGCGCACCGTGCTATCACGCCACTGGCCCGCGTAGATGTGGCTCCACGCCGAGCCCCGTGGGGTGGGCACGCCCGCGCGGTTCAGATCATCGGCGATGGCCTTGAGCCCACGCCCTTCTAAGTAGAGGGAAAAGATCTTGCGGATCGTCCCCACCCTTTCTGGAGCGCTGAGGACGAGCTGGGCCTTGTCCCGCTTGGAGATGCTGAGCGATTCGCCACGGTCCAGGGTCCGGACCAACTTTCCCTTGTGGTTGAACATCTGCTTGGTCCCGTCGGGCATATGCCGCAAGATGAAGAGGAACTCCCCCTTCTCGTTCTCGTAGCGCAGGTCGTACCCGTGCGGGGCGACACCGCCCATCCATGCGCCGGTCTGCGACTTGGACAAGAGCCCGCGGATGGTGACCTTGGAGAGGTCCTTGGACTCCTGGCGTGCCTGCCACTGCTTGACGGGGCGGATGAGATCGTCGGTCTCACCGCCGCTGAACCCCTCCGTTGCGTACGCCACCTCCACACCGCGGCTGCGCAGCAGGTGGCGGTAGTAGCCCGCCTCGTCGTTGTCGACGCGGCCGAAGCGCTTGACGTCGTAGACGACGATGACCCCGAACTCCTCGGGCCCCGCCCTCTCGGCGTCGGCCACCATCTGCTGGAAGCCCGGGCGGTTAGAGGAGCTGGTGCCGCTGATGGCGTCGTCGACATACCACTTTAAGAGGGAGAGCCCGTGCTCGACGCAGTACCGCTCGATGGTGCGCTGCTGGTCGGGGATGGACTGCTCCTGGCGGTCGGTGGAGCGGCGGCAGTAGCCCACAGCGCGGAGGGTCCGCGCGGTGGCCCGCCTTCCCCCTTCTCCCCGCTCGGGCCGCCCATGGGGCAACGTCGCCAAAGCGGTGGGGGGGTTGGGCCGGGGTGGGCTTGGAACTCTTGGTTTGGCGGGGGCAGGTGATCCCCTTGGACCTCGTGGCGGTGCAGGTCGGCGTGGTTTCATGGCGGCTCCTTGCGCCGATTGCGGCGCGGCCGCCATTGAGGCCTATCGGGGAAGGGATAGCAAGGCAGGGTGAACTGCCACGCGGTTGGCGCACGTGTGCCCACAACACGTGCACAATCCTCGAACCTGAGCGGGATCGCCTTGCACTGTGCGGCCACAAACCCCTCCATGTGCACGACGGTCCCCACTCCGGGGTCCGCGTACTTCAAGGAGCCTCTGATGAACAGCGATGCGACGATCCCAGCCCCCCAAATGCCGAAGACCGTGAAGCCAGCGCCGACGAAGGGCGCGAAAGCACGCAAGCCTCAGCCCGTCACGGCAAAGGTGGCGAAAGCCGCTACGAAGCAGAAGCCAGCATCCAAGGGCACCAAGGCAGCAGGGAAGATGAGCGGACTTGACGCCGCCGCGAAGGTGCTCGCCGACGCGCGCGAGCCGATGCGGTGCGTGGACATGGTGGCCCTGGTGCTCAAGAAGGGCCTGTGGAAGAGTTCGGGGAAGACCCCCGCCGCCACCATCCACGCCGCGATCATCCGTGAGATCAACGGCAAGAAGGCCGACTCGCGGTTCAAGAAGACAGGGAGGGGGATGTTCTCGGCGAAACGCTGAGCCTACTAGGCACGCAGCGGTGAGACAGGGCGTCGGTCAAGGGACCACGCCCCGTTTTTCGTGGGCAAGGATTGCCGTCAACCTCTTTCGTCTCAGGACGAGGCAGCTCGATCGGGCCGCGTCCATCCCGACCGGGAGCGTGAACTATCTCGCCAGTTCGAGATCTTCGAAAAGGGCAAGGTCAGTGCCGTAGCGCCAGAACTACGACAGTGATGCAGACCGGAACGGCAATGAAGGCCAGAGCCACCATCGCGATGGCGAGAACAACACTGGGTCGAACGGAGATGGCGGCGGTTGTCTCACCACGCCGGACTTCGAGCGTCATGCCGCCAGTCTTTGCCGGTTGCAGTTTGGGCGTCCCTTGCCTCTGAATCCTTGGATTTGTGCGTTTCCGCTTCATGCTGTAGACCATATCGGAATGGGGCCGTCGGATCAGCGCCCGCCTTCCCGAATTCACAGAAAATCTGCGGCTAGCGCTGACCTGCAAGCACTGACCTCAAAGCGCTGACCCCATCTTTGCAGTGCAGAACAGACGTTATCACGATGCTCTGCAATGTTGTTCCAAAGGTTGGTGGTACCACCCATGGTGGGGCTGATCCAGTCAAAGTTGGATGTTGAACCCTTAGCACGGTGGATCAGCGATGACAATGTCACTTCATGAGCAACCCCACGATGATAACGATTGAAACGGGTACGACGATGGGCGCCAGACCAAGCACGATCATGCCAGTGCCATCAGCGATGTTGTTAGACGCGGGACCGGAGCGAGCCTCGTTTCGGTCGGTCAGTATTCTTGACTCTAATCCTACTTATGCACCTACACGCTAAACCTTCCGTTTGGCCAGTCGATCTGGTGAGAGGCCTGCACGGCCATCTCCAGTGCATCGGGCCCGTCATCGTGCGCCGCGTGGGGGAACTGCAGCAGCTGCTCGATGAGCGTGGCATGCCGACGGCTGAAGCGCAATCCCCCGCTGGTGACGAGGGGCTGGAGGCTCTGGATCCGCCCCATCTTGTCGGCGGTGGGGCGGAGGTGGTACACAGGCACGGGGCACCCCACCTCGCGGCTGCGCTTGACCAGCTCGTCGGCCAGGAACTCCTGGTACTGCACCGTCTCCACCGCCGCCCTCCGCCAGCCCCTGCGCCGCTGAAAGGCGATCATCGACTCGATGATGTCGGTGGGACGCAGGCGGCGGATGTCAGCGTCCAGCACGTACAACACCTTGGTCTTGGGGTCCTTGGCCAGGGTGATGATGGCGGTGTCGTCGCGGTCGTCACCAGCTTTGCCCAGGCTGGGGTCGCACGCCCCATAGAGACGCACCTCGGGGCCGATGGCCGCCAGCAGGGCATCCTCGCTGGAGTGTTGGCTGTCCCAGTAGACGATCTCATTGGCGCGGAAGCAGGCGTCGCGGTGGTTGACGGGCTGGTTCTGCTTCTCGGCATCGAAGGCCGCCCGTCCCCCGGTGAGGCGTCCGAGCATCAGCTGCTCGTACGACTCGCACTGTGGCCACAGGACTCTGGTTCCTTTGAGCATCGCGGGTTGGTGCGCTATTAAGTAGGATTGCGCGGCCTCGGGGCCGTGGGCACCCTCGTGCAGCTCCCGCCCGGCGTATACCGCTTCCCAGCGGTCCCACAGGTCCTGGCGGTCAGAGAATGCTTCTACCGCCTGGTACACCCTGGACGTCCACCCGGAGTTGCGGTTGACGTCCACAAGGCGGGCCAGAAGTGACCCAAAGTGCAGGATCGTCCCCAGCACCACGGTGTTGGTGGTGGGGGTGCCCGAGTTGAGCACAGCCCTGTCGAACCACTCTTCCAACTGCTCACGCTGTTTGGGGTCCCGGACCGCCGCCTCGTTCTCCAGGTCATCCACGATGATGAGGGTGGGGCGGTGCTCGCGGTGACGGCGGCCCCGCACCTTGGAATCCATCCCTAGCGCCGTGAGCTTCGCCCCGCTGGCGGTGACAATCTCCCCTTTGCGCCACGCCCCCCGGCCCCTCTGGCACACCTCGGGGAAATCTGCCTGAAGGAGGTGGTTGGTCTCTAGCTCAACCCGGACCTTCTCCAGGGTGGCCTGGGCCTGGTCACTGGTATCCGAGATGAGCAGGGTGTAGGGCTCGCGGCGGTACGCCAGACTCCACAGGACATATGCCTGTGACACCAGCGTGCTCTTGGCGTGGCCTCGCGGCGCGGCAAGGGCCAGGCGGACCCCGCGCCTGCGGGAGGCATCCTCAAGGAGCCCGCTCACTTCCAGGTGCATC
Organism: Phycisphaerales bacterium; assembly: GCA_038260025.1. GTDB lineage: Bacteria > Planctomycetota > Phycisphaerae > Phycisphaerales > UBA1924 > JAEYTB01. Next base: position 6,893 of record JBBSOF010000054.1, on the reverse strand, counting down.
CGTGAGAAGGAGACCTTGGCATACCGGTCCAGGTACACCTCCATGAATCGGGCCAGGGAATGCTCCCCCGCCCGGCGACGGAGGTCACCCACAAGCCGCGTCGTCGCCATCTGTCTAAAGGCGGGGTGCATCGGACTCCTCTGGCTCTGCGATGGGCGATGCCTTGGCGAGCAGCGTCTGGGCGTCGCAGCACTGGGTGAGGCGGTCGGCGTCGGCGGCGAGGTCCGCGGGGAGTGGCGGCGCGCCGGCGCGGCTGATCCGGACACGATCGACCTCGTGCCTCAACTCCTGCAGCAGCGCCATGGGGTCGGTGACGGGCCCCAGCTGTGCGACCAGGTGCGTTGGCGCTGTTGGGATAAACCCCACGGACTGTGCCGCCTTGAAGGCTTCGAGGCGGACCTGCCACGCGGAACGCTCGGCCTCGACCCGGGCGGCGGCGGGCGCGGCACTATCCCGCGCGATGCGACTGAGGCGCGCCGCCCCAGCCTCGGCCTGTGCGAGGAGCTGCCCGAGCACCTCCCCCGCGAGCCCAGGTGTGACTTCCAATGCGTTGGCGGCGCGGACCGCCTGGCGGTCGCGGTGGATGGTGCGTTCCACGACCTTGAGCACCTCGGCGATCTCTGCAACGCCGTACCCCTCCAGCGTCAGGTGCTCAACGACGCGGCGGCGCTCGGCGATGCCCAGGGTGGCCCCCGACACCTCGCCGCGCTGTAGGGCTCGGATCAGTGAGATCACGGGCCTGGCGGGGGCTTCTTGTCCTTCTGATGGTTGAGCAACGAGAGCTTTCGGTCCCGATGACGGCGGCGGTGGGGGGGATGGCTTGTCGGCGTGTGCGGTCGTGCGACGGGGGTTCATTGAGCGTCTTTCCGCTGGGGGGCTGGCGCGGCCTTCCGCCCCTGAGCAGGCCGGACCCGGTACTTCTCAGCGATCTGCGGCGAAACGCTGCCCACGCCCGCGTACGCGATGAAGCGCCGGACGATCACATCGCAGTAGGTGGGGCTGATCTCCACCGCATGGCAGCGCCGACCAAGGGACTGCGCCGCGATGACCTGCGACCCCGAACCGGCGAAGGGCTCGTAGCACACCTCGCCGGGCCTGGTGTGCTGCTTCATCGGAATCGCGAAGACGGCCAGGGGCTTGGGGGTGGGGTGATCTGGGCGTTCCTCGTCACCATCCCCGCTGGTGTTCACCGGCCAGACGGTGGAGAGCATGGGGTCGCGGGTTTTGTGGGGTTTGACACCCCGGCTCCACCCAAAGAAGCACGGCTCGTGCTGCCACAGATACCAGGAGCGGTTGAGCACACCCCTGTGCTTGACCATGATGATCTGCTGGTGGACGAAGGCCCCATGCTTCTCCCACACCGCCTCGAGCATCGCCTGACGCCGCGACGCGTGCCAGCAGTACCACGCGGCGCTGGGAGCGATGGCCTCCTTCACAGCCGCGGCGATGAACTTGTCGTACAACTCGGGGTTGGCAGAGGCGTCGTCCCAGGTGACGCCGTAGCTCTTGGACCAGTCCTTGTTCTTGGTGGGACGAGAGGCGGCGGTCCCTGGGTGGTTGGTGCCGTCGTAGTTCACAAGGTACGGTGGATCGGTGGCAAACAGGACCGCCCGTTTGCCATCCATCAACCGGCGCACCTGCGCTGGGTCCGTGCAGTCCCCGCACAGAAGGCGGTGCTGCAGCTTGGGGTCCTTGCCCAGCACGATCAGGTCGCCGGGCCTTGTGACGGGTGTTGCCGCGTTCGCCAGGGCCGCGGCAAGGTCAAAGGTCTCTTCGGGGCCATCGTCACCGTGCAGCATCCCCGCGATGAGAGCATCGGCCTCCGGGGCGTCGAAACCGGTGAGCCCCACATCAAAGTCGGGGATGCGTGTGAGTTCATCCAGCAGCTTGGCGAGCTTCTCCTGGTCCCAGTCCCCGGAGATCTTGTTGAGGGCAATGTTGAGGGCTTTCTCACGCTCCAGGGAGAGGTCCACGACGCTGACGTCAACGTCGGTGGCGCCCTGCGCCAACAGGACCGTTAGGCGCTGGTGGCCGCCAACGAGGTTGCCGGTGCGTTTGTTCCAGATCAGCGGTTCAACAAGGCCGAACTCGCTGATGCTGCGGACGAGGCGTTCGTAGTCAGGGTCGCCGGGCTTGAGAGCGATCCTCGGGTTGTACGCGGCGGGCTTGATACGGCTGGTTGCGATGCGCTGGATCTTCATGGGCGGACCTCAGGCCCATGGAGCGTTCGTGCGGGACCTCTGGAAAATCCGAGAGGACCTGACTGGACGTCACCGAGCCTCTCAATGAGATGCCCCTTATGCCGCCGCTCAAGTTCGGAACTTAGTTCTTGGTTCTGCTCAAGAGCCGCCTTCGGATCGCCAGACAACGCTGGCGACCCACGGGCTTGCTCGCCCGAACGATGTCATTGGCCTTGGCACCGGTCCCGAGCCGGCGCAACGCCGCGGCGACTCGCTCGACCTGTTCGACAGGAAAAACAATGGATTCATCCTGGGGGTCCTTTCCCGGCACCGCTGGATCGTCGGTGGGCACAGATCTGAGGACCCTTTCAAGCTCCTCGATCCGCCGTGAAAGCGCCAGCGACAAGGGACCGATGATGCCATCGTTCGGAGTGGGTGTGAGCAAGGCCTCAAATCGATCTCTCGCCAGATCGCACACGGGCCTGGCGTACACAGCCGCAACCTGCGGGCCCCGAGGATCTAGTGAGGCAGTCGCCCTCGCCATGTGTACCCATAAATACTCAAGCTGACGGCTGGTCGCCATAATCTGGACCTCGACCGGAGAAAGCTTGCGGACATTGGCCCGTCGTGGACGGGTAGCAGCCAACGGGATTTCCTTGCGGAGCATGGCGAGTGTGCCCTGAAGTTGGATGGCCCGCGTCCGCAAGTCCCACAGCTCGTCAAGCCATGTGCCCGGTTCGCCCGGCCGTCCCCACATTCGGCCGGTCTCGACTGATGCTTTTTGAGGCGGGGTCCGCATGATGGTCATCTTTGCACCGGAGGCAGGGCAGATCGCCATGTGTGGCCACCCCGTCAACGAAAGTGCGTGAAGGGTGGGGATGCGTTGGGCCTATTGCCTGCCTGTCACCGGTCAGAGCACGGGCGGAGCATACGACGGATATTGATGTCAGGGGCCAGGGGTCCGACACTTCATAACCCATTGCAGAAAAACTGGTTATGACGTTTGTGAAGACCAAGAACATGACAAATCCGACACCATTGTGCCTCTCTTGAACCTCTTATGATGCCCCCGCTATTGAATCTTTCAGCCGCCCCTTCTTTTGGAGGGGCGGTTGTTTTTTTGGGTTGGATTGGCAGCCTGCGGCGGGCGATTTGCGCACTGGCTGCGCCGGCGGACTCGACCAACGGTTTGAGAGACTGTGCTCCTCATGAGAAAAGGGTTGGGTGCCCGCAGGCCGAAGGCTTGCGCGGGTGGGGTCATGGCCTGAGGAGGGGGTGGCAGCGTGCGCAGGTACACAACGATTGACTCGGTCGCGAGGATTATGCAACTTTGCGGGTGGTGTTGCGGTTGAGGTGGGGGCGGGTGCGTGAGTTGGGAGGAGCCGCCGCGGAGCGGCTGGCCACCTGGAGCCACGCAGGAGTTGCTGCCATGGTGGTACACTGCGGGGCACACCTTTGCGAAGGAGTTGATGTGCGATCCATTATGAAGCTTGCGTATGTGCTGGCTGTGGCGGCGGCGGTGCTGGGGGGCGCGGCTGCGCGGGGGCATGAGCCGGCGGCGTTTCCTGATGAGTGGTTTTTCGGCGGGCCCGAGCGGCCTGCGCCGTTGAAGGCGCTGGAGGGGAAGGCGGCCCCTGCGCTCGCTATTGAGTCGTGGATCGGCGATGAGGTTTCGCTGGAAGATTGCCGCGGCAAGGTGATTGTGGTGGACTTCTGGGCGACGTGGTGCGGGCCGTGCATGGCATCGATCCCGCACAACGTTGAGATGGTTGAGAAGTATGGCGGCAAGGGGCTGGTGTTCGTGGGCGTGCATGACTCGAACTCCGGGTGGGACCGTGCAGGCAAGGTGGTGAAGGACAAAGGGATCACCTACCCGGTGGGCGTGGATAAGTCGGGCGGGGAATCTGTCAAGGCGTACGCGGTGCAGTTCTGGCCGACGTATGTGGCGATCGACCGCGCGGGCGTGGTGCGGGCGGCGGGGTTGACTCCGGACCATGTTGAGGATGTGGTGAAGGCGCTGCTGGCGGAGAGCGCGCCGGAGGTCTCCGCGGCAGTGAAGGCTGAGTTTGGCGCGGAGTTTTATTACGGGGGCACATCGCGGCCGCGATCCATCAAGGCGATGGAGGGCAAGGACGCGGCGGAGTTGAAGGGTGAATCCTGGGCTGGGACGGCGCTGGCGGATGGGGCGATGAAGAACAACGTCGTGGTGCTGACGTTTGTGTCGCCGGCGATCACGGTTTCGATGGCGGAGTTGGAGAAGGTTGCCGCGTTGCAGAAGGAACTGGGGACGCAGAATGTGGTTTTCGCGGCGGTGAGCGACCGGCGTGGCGCGTGGGAAAAGATGGATGAACTGGTGAAGGCGAAGTCGCTGGCGATGCCCGTGATGCGCGATGCGGCGGATGCGAAGGGCAAGGGCGTGACGGCGGGGGCCTTCGGTGTTGAGCTGTACCCGACGACGGTGGTGATTGATCGCGCGGGAAAGGTGCGTGCGGCGGGTGTGCGCGCGGGGAAGGTGAAGGCGGTGGTGGAGAAGTTGCTGGCGGAGTGATGTAAGACAAATCGAAAGGGTGGTTGCACGTATGACCGCACTGAGTGGGACGGGCGTGGCGGAGAATGGTGATGGGGTCGGCATGAATGGGCGGGCGCTGCGGCGGTGCGCGTTTGCGGAGTCGGTGTCGGGGCAGGTGGGGCGGACGGTGGTGGGGCAGGCGGTGGTGGTCGAGCGGCTGCTGATTGCGCTGCTGACGGGCGGGCACCTGCTGCTGGAGGGTGTGCCGGGGATCGCCAAGACGCTGCTGGTGCAGTCGGTGGCAAAGGCGATTGACCTGCAGTTCCACCGCGTGCAGTTCACGATTGATCTGCTGCCGTCGGACATTGTGGGGGCGGAGATTCTTGAGCAGAAGACGGGCGAGTTTCGGATTCATAAGGGCCCGATCTTCACGAACCTGCTGCTGGCGGATGAGATCAACCGTGCGTCGCCGAAAGTGCAGTCGGCGCTGCTGGAGGCGATGCAGGAGCGGAAGGTGTCTATCGGCGACACGACGCACGAGTTGCCCGCGCCGTTCCTGGTGATCGCGACGCAGAACCCGGTGGAGCAGGCGGGGACGTTTGAGCTGCCCGAAGCGCAGTTGGACCGCTTCATGCTGCGGCACCGGCTGACGTACCCCTCGCCGACGGATGAGGCGGAGGTGGTGCGGCGGAGCCTGGGGCTGAAGCTCAAGCGGCAGGGCGAGGGCGCTGTGCCGATGTCGGCGTTTGATGCGATCGACAGCACGGGACGCCTGAGCATCCGCGACCTGACGGAGGCGATGGCGGCGGTGCAGAACATCCACGTGAGCGATGTGTTCGTGCGCGACTGCGTGCAGCTTGTGGGGCTGACACGCCAGCACAAGCACATCGAACTGGGGTGCAGCCCGCGTGCAGCGCTCGCGCTGGTACACGCTTCGCGGGCGCGGGCTCTCATTCATGGGCGGGAGTATGTGATCCCTGAGGATCTCTTCGCGCTGGCGGAGGATGTCATGCTGCACCGGATGCGGCTGACGTATGAGGCGCTGGCTGATGGGCTGAAGTCGGGGGATGTGCTGGCGGGGATTCTGGCGACGTTTGTGTGACGGGGTGGGGAGAGAACGACGCAGGAACTAGGCGAGTGGGTCCTTCAGGCTGGTGAGCGTGATGACCAAAGCTGCTGCGGGGACATTGCGACGGCCGGATGAGCTCGCCCGCGGCGACTTTGAGCTGGTGGTGCGCCGGCTGGCGGAAGACCTGGCGTTTGGCGCGGATGCATCGATGTTCATCGGCGGGGGGCTGGAGTACGCGGGGTCGCGGCCGTATCAGCCGGGGGATTCGGTGCGGACGCTCAACTGGCGTCTGACGGCGCGGACGGGCAGGCCGTTTGTGAAGGAGTATGAGGCTCTTAAGCGCACGTGCGTGTACATCGTGGTGGATACATCGGGCTCGATGGCGGTGGGGTCTGGGTCTTTGAGCAAGCATGATGTGGCGGTGTGGATTGCCGCGGGGCGGGGGATGGTGGGGCAGCGGCGGATGAGCCCGGTGGCGGTGGTGGGCGCGGGCGGGCGCGAGACGCGGGTGGAGGCGAGCCTGAGCCGCGGCGACCTGTGGAGGGCGCTGGAACCGCTGCGGACGGGGGATCGTTCGGAGCCGACGATGCTGGCGGAGCGGCTGCGGGGGCTGACAGCGCGCATCGAGCGGTCGAGCGTGATCGCGGTGCTGAGCGACCTGCACGACCCCGATGCGCTGGGGGCGATCCGCCATGCGGCGCAGGGGAACGACTGCATGGTGATCCATCTGCAAGACCCAGCGGAGATGGGTGGGCTGCGGGCGGGCTTCATGCGGGCGCGGGAGGCGGAGACAGGGGCGGTGTTCACCGCGCACTCGCGGACGGCGTGGACGGCTTGGGAGGCGACGAAGATGGAGTTGGCGCGGGGCGGCGTTGATTACCTGCGTCTGCGGGTGGATCAGCCGTTTATCTCGCCGCTGCGTTATTTCCTGACTTCGCGCGGTGGGCTGATAGGGAACCGGGGATGACACGCATGGGCACCGCACAATGCCGAAGAATCTGGTTCGCGGTGATGCTGGTGGTTGCCGCGTGGTGCAGCGGGGCGGGGGCGGAGCCGGGGGTTGGGCCGCCCGCACCCCGGGCGGCGCGGGGGGGGGGGGGGGGGGGGGGGGGGGCGTGGGGGGCGGGCCGGCGGG
>JBBSOF010000053.1:0-20560 GCA_038260025.1 Phycisphaerales bacterium | reverse complement strand
GAGGACACCCTGCTGCCCAACACCGACTCGGTGAATCAGGGCAGCTTCTCGCCCAACGCCCAGGATGCGACGGCCATCACCGTCGCCAACGGCGCGCGGTTCATCGCCGGCGACCTGGTGCGCCCCGGCAACGCCAACGAGGTCATGCTCGTCACCGCCGTCAGCGGCAACGTGCTGACCGTCACCCGCCGCCACGGCAACACCCTCACCAGCAGCCTGAGCGACGGGCTCGCCCTCACCATCCTCGGCAACGCCGCCCTGGAAGGGGCCGAAGCCGCGGCAGCCCGCTACACCAACCGCAGCCGCCGCCAGAACTACACCCAGATCTTCACGGCCACCGTCGATGTCTCCGGCACCATGCAGGCCGTGCGGGCCCACGCCGTGAACGACGAGCTGGACTATCAGAAACAGGAGCGCCTGCGCGAACTGGTGCGCGACCTCGAGAACTGCGTCATCAACGGCACCGCCGCCGCCTCCAGCCCGCAGGGCTCCACCACCGTGCGGCGGTCGATGAACGGCATCCTCCGCCAACTCACCACCAACGCCTTCACCCTCGACAGCGGCAGCATCCCCCCCGGCGGCGGCGATAGCGGCGAGGACCTCGTGGAGCCCGTCCTCAACGCCGCCCTGCGCACCATCTGGGAGCAGTCCTCCGGCCGTGTGGACACCATCGTCTGCGGCGGCGTGCAGAAGCGCCGCATCAACCAGTTCATCGGCAGCGATGCCCGGTCGTACAGCGCGTCTGATGCGCGGGTGCGCGACGGCGTGGGCGTGTACGAGAGCGACTTCGGGGTTTGCCGCGTCGTGCTCTCGCGGTGGATGCCCGCCGACGCGGTGCTGCTGCTCGACAGCTCGCGGGTGGAGGTGCTGCCGCTGGCGGGGCGCAGTTTCCACTACAAGCCCCTCGCGGCGGTGGGCGACTCGGTGAGCGGCCAGCTCATCGGCGAGTACACGCTGGAGCTGCGCAACGAGAACGCCCACGGCGTGCTCCGCGGACTTGGCATCGGCAACTGATCAACGGCTGAAAACCTGCACCGGCGCTGGCGGGAACATCAGCGCCGGCCTTGCCTCACCCAACACACGAAGGAGACCCACCATGTTCTGCAAAGACCGCGACCTGCTGGTGCTCGAGCCCATGATCTTCCGCGATGCCGCGTGGAGCGGACAACGACTCTGCCGCGCTTTGGGCACTATGACGGCAGGCGTTCTCACGCTCACCGATGCGGACGTGACCCTGGCGGATGCGGGCATTGGCCCCGGTCATGTGGTGCTCGTGGGCGAAACACCCTTTGAGGTTATCACCGTCACCGGCGCATCAACCCTCACCATCTCCCGCCTGCGGGTTCACGATGACGATGCCGCCGTGCCCCCGGGAGACACCGCATCGGCCACGCTCACGAACTTCTACACGTTTGCGCCGCAGATCGGCGTGGTACACGCCCAGGTGCTGCGCATGGTGGGCATCGACCCCGATGACACCCACGAACCCGCGCCAGCAACGCCCACCGCCTCGGACATCACCAACCCGCGCACGCTCGCCCGCCTGGAGGCCCTCGGCGCGCTGCACCTCATCTACACGGCCGCGGGAGCGCTGACGCCCATCAGCTCTCCGCTCAACGCCCGCGCGGAGCTGTACCGCGGGCGCTTCAGCCGCGAGCGCGAGCGGGTGCGGGCGCACATCGACCTCAACGGCGATGGCGCGCCAGATGTCGAGCGCGCCCTCAACGTGGCGTGGTTTGTCCGCGCCTGATCCCCATGTCCCCCACCGTTCATCACCGCCGACCACCCCCCGGAGCCCGCGATGCTCATCCTCAACCCGCGCCACGTCACCTTCGCGGCAGCCACCTGGCCCGATGTCACGCTCATCACCCTCAGCCGCCGCACCACGCGCGTGGTGCTCGACTGGTCCGACAATGGCCCGCACCCAACCTTCGCCGATTGCCCGGAGCAGCGCACCGACATCAAACTCATGATGGAGGTGCAGCGCGGTGATCTCGATGGCCCCCGCCCCGGCGACACGGGCACACTCGCGTTCTTCACCAGCCCCACAACCGCCGACGGTGCGCGCCGCCGGGTTTCCATGACGGCCGTGGTGGTGGGCGTGGGGCACGAGGTGTCCCTCAAGGCCGGCGCGGTGCGCACCATCGACCTCGTGGCCGTCTCCAGCGATGGCGCGGCCGACCCCGTCACCATCTCCAGCGCCGACTGATTGTGGAGCAACCGCCATGAGCACCTTCAAAGGCATCGACCTGTTCGGCTCGGGCCCCCACCGCTTCCGCCAGGGTGTGCAGGGGGAGGATGTCGTCCCCAACTACATCCTGGGCATCTCGGTGTCCGGCTCCACGCCCGTCGGCACGCTGGAGCTCGATGTCGTGGTGGCGGGGCGGCTGGTCGCGGCAAGCGAGGCGGCCCTGTGGGCGCTGCGTGATGCGTGGACCGCGCAGCTCGCCCACCCGCCCGTGCCCGGCGCGCTCATCGACAGCCACGGGCACGAATGGGAGGACATGTCGCTGATTGCCTACGAGGAAGCCCCGCCCACCGACCGCGGGCGCGCCCGCTCCATCGCGTACCAGGCCACCTTCCGCCGCTTCAACAGCGTCTAACCGGAGATCACGCCATGAACCCCGAGACCACCGCCACCCTCGCGCAGTTTGGCGCCGCCGGGATGATCGCCCTGATGTGGCTGACCGAGCGCCGCGCTGCCGCCGTACGCGAGCGTCAGCTCTCCGAGGCGCACGAGCGTCTCATGCAGGACCGGCGGAGCTTCGACCTGCTGCTGGGCGCGATGCAGGAGAACACCCGCGCGCTCACGGGCATCGAGCTCGGCCAGCGCACGCTCAGCAGCGTCCTGGAACGGGTTGCCGCGGGGTCTCACGGCCCCGAGCGCGGCCCGGCCTGATCGCCCTACGCGTGCGTGTTGCACGGCGCGCTGCCGCTGCCGGCGTGCCCCCGTGCCTCATCAAGAAACTCAACCCCGCGGCGCAGGTGCGGGATGACAATCGACCCGCCCACCACCAGGGCAATGTCGAAGGCCTCCCACAGTTCCTCATCCTTCACGCCCGCCGCGACGCACTGGTCGATGTGGTACGCGATGCAGTCATCGCACCGCAGCACCATGGACGCTACCAGCCCCAGCAGTTCCTTGGTCTGGGCCGGGAGCGCTCCAGCCTCGTACGTCTTGCCGTCAAGCGCGAAGAACCGCCGCGTCACCAGCGTGGCCCCGGGCCGCGGCGACCCATCGGCGTGCGTGCCACGCTGCGAATCCTCCCCCAGGATGCGGCAGTTCATCTTCGTGCGGTACGCCTGGAACTGTTCGTAGCGGTTCATGGGGCAACGGTAGGGCCCGGGCTGGGGCGCGGTGCTTTCGCCGGGGCGTCGAGCACCATCGTGAAGGGCCCCTGCGAGAAGAGCACCTTGCCGTCGAGCAGCGTCAACGTGTGCGGGTTGTCGTGCAGGCGCACGCGCGCTGTGTGCAGAAGCTTGCCCGTGGGGTGCGCCAGCATGAAGACCCGGCGCAGCATCGCGTCCTGCTGGAGGGTCTCCTCGCGATCTCCATTCTCAAGCGCGACGAACATCGAAGCCGCGGCAACAGGCGCCTCGATCGTCCCCTCCGCGTCCAGGCTGTCCGCGCCGATCAGTTCACCCGCGTCATTGAATACCACCAGCCCCATTGGCGACGACAGCGTCAGCGTGCGGTCGATCACCGTGCCCGTCACGGGGTACACCACGCGGTCGCGCGTGTCCAGCGGGTTCTCGCCGTGCGAGCCGTCTGCCAGCGCGATGCGCCACACCCGCGTGTCAGAGTCCAGCACGAACACCGCGTCGCCCGCCACCCAGCCCGCGAACGACCGCGCCCCCGGCTCACCCTGCACGTTCCACACGACCTTGCCGGTGGCCGGCGCAAGGCGCAGCAGCCCCCGCGCGGTCGCCACCACCACATCATTGCCCGCGGCACGCACCCAGCGTGCGTGGTCGCCCAACTCGGCGCTGCCCAGGCGCGATGTCTCGCGCCCCGTCCGCTTCTCCAGCGCCACGACCTCCGCCGTGCCGCCCCCTTCATCCTTTGGCCCCCCCGCCCCGCCCAGCACCACATAACCCGGGGTCTGCTCGATCTCGTACACCCGCGTGACGTCCAGGGCCCGGCTCCACAGCACCGCGCCGTCGGCAATGTTGAACGCCGCCGCCAGGCCCCGACGCTGCACCATCACCAGCGTCTGCGCATCGGCCGTCAGCAGCAGGTCGCCCGCGCGCACCGGCCCATCCAGCGGCGTCGGCAGCGGCGTATTCGCGGCAACCGGCGAGGGAGCATCAAACAGCGAGGCAAACTCGGCCGACTTCCACAGCACCGTCCCGTCGCTGGTGGAGACGCTCTCAACAACGCCCCCGCCCGGCCCCGGCCAGTACATCAGCGTGGCGTCGGGCCCCACGCGGATGGCCACGGGCTCAAGCGTGAAGGGGCGGCTCCACAGTTCGCGCAGCGAGCCGTCCTCAGCCGCGGCGCCCCACATCGAGACCAGCCGCGCCGACTCGTCCACCATCATCACGCAGTCCCCGGCGACACCCGCCCCCACGCCGCCGTGGATGATCGCGCTGCGGGGCGTCCACCCCTCGATCACCTGCACGCCGCGGCCCAGCACAGGCCCGATCTCGGGCAGCCCGCTGCGACCCTCCAGACGCTGGCGGAGCGCCGAGGCAATCTGCGCCGGCGCTGCGGAAGAACCCTCCCACGTCAGGCTCATCGAGGGGGACTGCCGCGCCAGCCGCTTGGCCAGCCGGTACGCGGGCGCAACCTGGTTGGCCGCGATGCACCGTTCCAGCAGCACCGAAGCAAGGTGCGCGTGCAGCACGCCCAGGTTCTCGCGCCCGATCGTCACGCCCAGTTCCACCGCTGCAAGCCCGTTGCCCGCCGCCAGTCGCGCCTTCGCCGCATCGCCCGCGCCCGCGTGCGCTGCGCTGGCTGCGCTCCACGCCTGCGCGGACGCGCTGGAAACCGGGTACGCGCGGGCCAGGGCCTCAAGGCGGGCCGCATCCGCAGGCGGGATATCGCGCAGCAGCGCGGCGGCCTCATCGTCAAACGCGGCAAATGGCGCGGGCCCCACGCGCCGCGCCAGCGCCACCAGGCGCGTGGTTGCTTCTTTGCCCGCGAAGAGCGGCGAAGCCGCGGCATCGCTCGGTGCAAGCGAAGCGCCGGCATCAAGCTCGATGGCGCTCAGCCCGGTGTCGGTCAGCACGCGCTGGTACGCCTCGATCGCCCCCGGCGCATCGTTCTGGCGCTCGCGCAGCCACGCACGCTCCAGCAGCACCACCGCCTGCTGCGCATCAGAGTCGGCGGCGCGGGCCAGCCGCTCGATCACGCCGTCAAGAAGCTGCGGGTCTTTCACCGGCTGCGCCGCCCCCACCATGGGCGCGGGCGTTGGGTTGTTCCACTCGCCGCGGCTGTTGCGCACCAGTTCCAGCAGCAGCGCAAACAGGCGCGAGCGCTGGCGGGCCGAGTCCGCCGCGGCGGGGTCCGCGTCCAGCAGCGTCAGGGCGCGGTCGGCCAGGGCGGCGATTCCTGCCGCACGGCCGGTACGCGAGGCTAGTTCAATATGTGTGAGCAGCGGCTGTGCTTCGTGTGGGCGCGCTGTCTCGCGGGCGGTCAGCAGGCTCTGCGCCTCGTCCCAGCTCAGGTAGGTGTGCAGGCGCGCCGCATCCGCCGAGATGAGGTGCGTCTTGCCCCCGCTCTCGGCAACCAGCAGGTTGCCCGCCCCGGCAAAGTCCGCGTGCTCATCGTCCGCGGGCGTGGCCGGGTCGATGAGCGAGGCCCCGCTCTCCACGGGCGCGAGCAGCTTGTCCCCAGCGCGCGAAACGCGCCCCACCAGTGCCGATGGCCCGGCGCCGGTGACCAGGCGCACCTGCCCCTTCTCAAGCTCCGATGCGCTCACGAGCGCGATGCGGCTGTCGCCGATGGCCGCGATGTACCCGCCCGCCAGCACCAGGTATCGCGGCTCGCCCAAAGAGCCCGCATCCCGCCGCGCCTGCACCGCCCCGTCGGCCAGCCCGATGCGCACGACCCGGCCCTTGGGGAACTCCACAAACAGCAGCGACTCGCCGTCGATGACCGGCACCGTCATTTCATAAGGCGGGACGATCTCGGTGCGCGAGGTCGCCAGGTCCATCAGGCGCATCGGCGGGCTGGTGCGCAGCCAGCGGACGCGCCCGCTGGCCGCTTCGCACGCCATCAGCACGCCCATCTCGTCGCCGCGGTACACAACGCCCTGATGCACCACCGCCGCGTCCGGGCGGCTGGGCTTGCGCCCATAGAACTGCTGGTTCTGCACCGAGCCCACCAGGCGCAGCCACTTCAGCCCGCCGGTGTAGAGGTTGACGCCCGCGAGAAAAAGGCGGGACTCCTGCCGCCCATACCCCGCATCGCGCAGCGCCAGCACCACGGTGTCGGCGTCGATCACCGGCGGCCCGACGACGATGGTGCCCGCCAGCTTGTCGGTCAGCCATGAGGGGTCCAGCGACCACCGCACGCGCCCGGTGGCAGCCTCCACCGCGTACACCCGGCGATCGCCGCGGCGCTCGTTGGCCTCCGGCACACCCATCGCGCCCACAACCAGCCCCTGGCTCACGGCCACGGTCGAGAGGTCTTCCTTGGGCGTCGCGCCGGTGCGGGCATAGCCCCGGTTCAGCTCGATGGTCAGGTCGTTGTAGCCGCGGGCTCCGGAATCCTGCGTCGAGGGCGACACCTGCCAGAGTTCCCCCAGCGTTGCGGCATCCCACGCGCTGATGCGGCGGCCATCATTCACATACACGCGGTCGCCTTCGAGCACCGGCAAAATCCACGGCGTGTCGGCGAAGCGCGCCCGGTACTGCGGCATGGGCTGCCCGCTGCGCTCCTGCGCCAGCCGCTCGGGGTCCAGGGGCACCGATTGCAGCGGCTGGGCGGGCGTGCCCGCAAGGTCCGGCCGGCGTTGCGCATTGAGGGCCGAAGTGCCCGACGCCCGCGCGAGGGGCGGCACCGGGGGTTGCGGCGGGACGGCGGGCGCGGCGCCCAGCGACTCGGTGGTCCACCGCTGCGCCCAGGCATCGGCATCGGGCCGCGAAAGGTACGACGCGATCATGACCGCCAGGCGCGCCGCATCGGCCCCGGCCTTGGACCCCGGGGCCCGGTCGGGGTGGTGCTCCAACTGCATCAGCATCAGCCGGGCGGACTCAAAGCGTGCGGATTCAAGCTCCACCTGCGCCAGGCGCAGCACGGCCTCAAGGCCGGAGGTGGTCAGCAGGCGGGTGCTCTCGACCTCGGCGATCTTGCCCTGCTCCAGCAGCGCGCGGGCCGCGGGCTCCTGCTCCAGGCGGTAGCGCTGGAGCAACTCGGGCGAGGCGAGCAGCAGCGTGAGGATGTGGTCGCGGACCGGAAGGTACAGGTCCTTGTCGCCGGGGCTGATGATCAGGGCGTCGCCCTCGGCCTCGAGGGTCTTCTGCAAAACACGGAGCGCTTCGGGGGCGTTGCCCGCGTCCGAAAGCTCGCGCACCCGCACCAGGGCATCACGCGCTGTGACGGCCTCGTCCAGGAACATGCCGCGGGACCGCTGCGCCAACGCCTGCGCAGGCAGCAGCGCCGCCGTCAGCACGAGCACACAGGGGAAGAGATGTTTCGCTATGGGACGCATCGGGGCCTTCCTGCCAGGAACACATACGCCCGGACTGCCTTGCCGGACTGCCTATCGACCGGGAACCCCCCGCCCATCAGTGCGGCCGCGCAATGCGGCGCAGGCGGTACCGCCCGCAACGGATGGTACGGCGGCGCGATGATTTCATTGAACCCCGGGGAAAGTCCGGCCGAATCTTCGGTGGCATGGACGCAGCGACAATCACCGCGAGCCCCACCGCACCGCCCTTCTGGGCGCCCGCCCCGCTGTCGCTTGCTTTTACCCCCCATGTCCGCGGCTGCCGCGTGGTGCTGCTGCTGGTGGCGACGGCGATCATCTGCGTCTTTGACCTGCTGCTGACGCTGACGTTCCTGACCAATACCGGCATGGTCGAGGCCAACCCCATCGCCCGCTCGGTGATGGAGCACGGCTCGCCGCTGTTCATCATCCTGTGGAAGCTGGCGACCATGACGCTGGGGCTGGGGATCCTTTATTGGGCCCGCCGCACGCGGGGGGCCGAGATTGCCGCGTGGCTGGTCCTGGTCATCATGGCGGCTGTGGGGATCCACTGGCTCAGCTATTCCGGGGCGGTGGTGGACATGGATGTGGACTATGGACTGCTCTCCAGCGCCGACGACCCCCGCTGGGTCGGTCTGATGCGCTAACCCGCCGGGCCCGTCACACCGTTACACTGGCAGGACATGCGACACGCCTGCCTGCTGCTGCCCCTGCTCTTCGCCCTCCCCGCCTGCACCTCCACGCGCCCGCCCGACTTCACCATCACCAGCGCCAGCGTGACCCAGCGGACCGACTCGGGGGTGGTGATCAACTTCAACGTGATGGCCGACAACCGCAACGGCGATGCGCTCCCCCTGCGCGAGGTGGAGTACGACGTCGAGCTTGATGGCAAGACGGTCTTCCGCGGCACCCGCTCCGCCGAGGCCACCGTGCGCCGGTATGGCACGCAGGAGTTCACCCTCCCCGCGGCAGTCCCCGTCCGCCTGCTGCCCGATGGGAGCGCGGTGCCCTTCACCGTCAAGGGCCGCGTGACCTACCTCGTGCCCGGCGCGCTCGCGGAGACGCTCTTCGATATCGACGTCATCCGCCCCTCTACCCCCTTCAGCGGCGATGGCGTGGTGGACCTGCGGGCGCAGCCCTGACCACCCCCGCTAACCTTCCGCATCATCTACCTCGACAACAACGCCACGACGCAGCCCAGCGAGGCGGTCATTGCCGCGATGACCGACGCCCTGCGCACCCACTGGCACAACCCATCAAGCGTGCACCGCGGCGGGCAGGCAGCGCGACAGCAGGTTGAGCTCGCGCGCCAGGCCGTCGCGGAGCTTGTCGGGGGCCGCGCCCGGGAGATCACCTTTACATCGGGCGGCACCGAGGCGATCGACATCGCCATCCGCGGCGTGCTGGGGGCTGCCGCAGAGCAGCGCCGGGGGCTGGTGACGATGCGCACCGAGCACGCCAGCGTGCGCGACATCGGCGCCGACCTCGAGCGCCGCGCCGTGCCCGTCACATGGCTGCGCATGTCCGGCGGCATCGTGGACCTTGACGACCTGCGGGCGAGCATCACGCCTGGCACAGGCGTCGTCAGCGTGCAGTGGGCCAACAACGAGACGGGCGTGGTGCAGCCGATCGAGGCGGTACACGCCATTTGTCGCGAGCGGGGCGTGCTGCTGCACTGCGATGGCACGCAGTGGGTCGGGAAGATGCCTGTTGAATCCCCCCCGTGCGATCTGCTGACGTTCGCGCCGCACAAGTTCCACGGGCCCAAGGGCGTCGGGGTGCTGTGGGTGAAGAGCGGGGTGCGCGTACAGCCGCGGCTATTGGGCACGCAGGAACTGGGCCGGCGCGGCGGCACCGAGAACGTGCCTGGCATCGCCGGCGCCGGCCTTGCGGCAGGCGAGGCCGTCGCATGGCTTGCGAACGCAGGCGAGCGGGAGCGCCTGATGCACCTGCGCGACTGGTTTGAGTCAACGGTGTTGAAGGCCGTCGGTGACGCGGTCGTAAACCCGCCCCCCGCTGCCGTTCCCCAAGGCGCGGCACCGCGCCTGTGGAACACAACCAACATCGGCTTCCCGCGCCTGGAGGCCGAAGCGCTCCTGATGCTGATGAGCGAGCAGGGCCTGTGCGCATCGGCGGGCGCGGCGTGCAGTTCCGGCTCGCTGGACCCCTCGCCCGTGCTGCTGGCGATGGGTGTGCCCGATGTGGTGGCGCACGGCTCGGTGCGCTTCAGCCTCTCGCGCTACACCACACGCGAAGATGTCGAACGGGGCGCGGAGATTGTGGTGCGGTGTGTGCAGCGTCTGCGCAGCTCGATGATTGTTTGAATGCTCGCGGTGTGCCGTTTTCGCCAGGGACGATCATGGTTCCGCAGGCATCCTGCACCGTGGTATAACACGCCATGCCCACCGCCCCCACCCCGCCGCCAGCAACGAAGCGAGCCACCAACCCGCAAAGAAAATGGCCGCGCCGCCTCCGCCGTGTCCTGGTATTCGTGCTCGTGCTGTACGGCGGCTGGTTGCTGACCCTGCGCCTGTCTGAAACATCAATGCTCTTCCCCCGCCGCCTTGCCGGGTCGCCCCTCTCCGAGAAGCTTGTCGCGGCAACAACCGCGGGCGGATCGCCCGTGCAGCGTGTCTATCTGCGGAGCGATGAAGGCATCGAGGTTGAGGGCTGGTTCTTCCCTGCCGCGGCAACACCAGCCCCCGCCGTCCTCTTCATCCACGGCAACGCCGAGCTCATCGACCACAACGTCTCAATCGCCGACAGGTACCACGCCCGCGGCATCAGCACGCTGCTGATGGAGCTCCGCGGCTACGGCCGCACATCCGGCACGCCGTCGCAGGCGGCCATCGTCGCCGATGGCGTGCGATTTTATGACTGGCTGGCGGCAAACCCCGTGGTTGATCCCGCCCGCATCATCGTGCACGGCCGCTCGATCGGCACCGGCATGTCGAGCCAGGTTGCCGCGGCAGTCGCCGCAGGCCCACACCCGCCAGCCGCCCTCATCCTCGAATCCCCCTTCACGAGCGTGGCGTCGTTCGCGCCGCACTTCGGCTGCCGCAGTTCATGGTCCGCAACAGCCTGCGGACAGATGAGGCCCTCCCGCTGCTCAAGTGCCCGATCCTGCTCCTGGCCGGCCGGCAGGACGAGATCGTCCCCTTCTCGCACGCGCAGTCGCTGCACGCACAGAACCCGTCCTCAACGCTCGTGGAGCTGGACGGCGGCCACAACTCCGGGCTGAGCCAGCAGGTTGAATACTGGGCGGCGATCGATGTGGTGCTGGGGGGGCTGCGTTGATCCCCAGGCCGCGCACCGACCGCGGTCTCACCCCCGCGTCGGCTCAATGCTCGGGTTGCTCAGCACCTTCACCCCGCCGAACAGTTCGCGCTCCAGCAGCCCCTGGTCGCGGCGGTCGGTGATCGGGCCCAGTGCATCGCCCCGCAGGAACTGGCGCATGAGGCGCTCATCCTCGGTCATGGTTGCCGCGACCTCGTCGCTCACGCTGCGGACGCGCTGAAACCACGCGCGGTCCTGCGTCACCAGCATGCGGCCCTTGTCCAGCATGGTCATGCGGTCGGCGATGGTGAAGGCCGAGTCCATCTCGTGCGTCACCACCACGCTCGTCACGCCCAGCTTCCGCGACAGGTCGATGATGAGCTGGTCGATCTGTGCGCTCGTCACCGGGTCCAGCCCCGCGCTGGGCTCATCATAAAAAAGAATCTCGGGGTCCAGCGCCAGCGCCCGCGCCAGCCCCGCGCGCTTCTTCATGCCCCCGGAGATCTGCGCCGGGTACTTGTCTGCGTGCTCCAGCAGCCCCACCAGCTCCAGCTTGATCTTCACCTGGATATCGATGATGTTCCGCGACAGCTCCGTGTGCTCCTGGATGGGCAACGCCACGTTCTCCGCCAGCGTCATTGAGTTGAACAGCGCACCCGACTGGAACAGGATGCCGAAGCGCTTGCGGACCTCATCCAGCTCCGCCCGCCCCGCGTTGCACACGTCCGCCCCCAGCACCTGCACGCTGCCCTCATCAGGCCGGAATGACCCGACGATGAGCCGCAGCAGCGTGCTCTTGCCAGAGCCCGAGCCGCCCATGATGACCATGGTCTCGCCGCGGCGGACCTCAAGGTCCACCCCTTGCAGCACCGCTCGCCCATCAAAGTGCTTCACCACGCCCCGGCACTGGATCACCGTGTCGCTCATCGCCCCCTCCCGGTGTCAGCCGCCGTCGGGGGTGGTGGGCACGGGAGGAAGTTTCCGCGGTTCCTCATCGGGCTCACCAGGCATGTCAGGCATGTCAGGCATGTCAGGCATGTCAGGCGGCTCGGTGTCGCGAGGGGTCACATCGCCCGGGGGCAGTGAACCCGGCGTCGTCGGCGACAGCCGCTGCGGGTCGTACAGCGTCCACTGCTTGCCCGCGGCAGAGATGATCAGCATATTCACAAACTTCAGTTTGCTGCCCGAGGGCGGTGTCGTGTGGCCGCTCTGCACCGGGTCGATCTGCATCAGGATGATCGCCGGACCCTTGTCGAACTTCGCGGGGAAGGGGAATACGTCGTTGCGCCCCTGCGCCTTCTGGAAGCTGGCCTGCGCCTTAATGATGCCGTCGATGAAGTCGATGAAATCGTTGGGCGTGCCCACGATGTTCCCCAGCTCCGACTGGTACCCCTGCCGGAACGCCTCAAAGTCCGCATCCGTGATCCGCTTGGACGCGTCGGGCGTCAGCAGGTCACGGGCGGTTGCATAGTCGCCTTGGTCCAGCGCCTTGAGCTTCTCCGACAGCGGAACAACCTCGCGCTGGAAGCCCTGCCACGCCTTGCCCGCCCCGATGGCCACGCCCAGCCAGATGGCAGTCACGATCAGCCCGATGATGATCCCCGCGATGGCCAGCCCCCGGCCCACCAGCCGGTCGTTGCTCCGCCCGATGGCCAGGAGCGCCGCCACCCCGAAGAACACCCCCAGCATCCCCGGCCCCGGCACGCAGCACAGCAGCGAGAACACCAGCGCAAGGATCGCCATCACGCTCGTGCGCTGCTCGATATACGGCTCGTTGGTCTGCCCATAGGTCGGACTGTACTGGCTCATGGTGCGAGGATATCACGTGCCGGCCCGCGAGGCTTGGCCCCCCCCGCCGGTCAGACGTGCAACGCCCGGGATTCCGCGGCAAGCGCCGCCTCGTGCACCGCCTCGTGCATCGTCGGGTGGGCGTGGATCGTTGCGATCAACTCCTCCGTCGTCGCCTCCAGGCGGCGGGCCAGCGACAGCTCCCCGATCAGCTCCGTCGCGGCGTCGCCCATGATGTGCGCCCCCAGGATCTCCCCCCGGGGGATGCTGCGGATGATCTTCACGAAGCCGTCGGTGTGTGCCGCGGCAATCGCCTTGCCGTGCGACGCGAAGGCGATCTTGCCCACCTCGTAGTCCTTGCCCTTCACCTTGCCATCGGCGATCAGCCTCTGCTCGGTAAAGCCCACGCTCGCCACCTGCGGCTGGCAATAGGTGCAGCCCGGCATGACGGTGTAGTCGATGGGGTAGGGCTCGTGGGCGTGCTTCTTGTCGCGCCACGCGATCCGCTCCACGCACGTCACCGCCTCCTCCATCGCCTTGTGCGCCAGGCACGGCGGGCCGATGACATCGCCCACGGCATAAATGCCCGGGATATTGGTCTTGTAGTCGATCGCCTCCGCACGGGTGACGCCCGCCTTGTAATCAGTCACGATCCACGAGCGATCAACCTTGAGGCCCAGCTTCTCGTCAAACAGCCCGTCGGTGCGCCCGGTGACGCCGATGGCCAGCAGCACGCGCTCGGCCTCGATGGTTTCCTTTTTACTCTCATCAGGCTTGCCGTGGAGCACGGGGGCGACGGTGACCTTCACGCCGTTCGCGGTCTTCTCGATGTTGGTGGTGGTGGTGCCGGTGCGGATGTTCAGGCCCATCTTCTGATACAGCTTGGCCATGGCCTGCGAGACATCGCGGTCTTCCACGGGCAGGATGTTGTCGAGCATCTCGACCACGGTGACCTTGGTGCCCATGCAGTGGTAGAAGTAGGCGAACTCCATGCCGATGGCGCCGCTGCCAATGACAACAAGGCTCTCGGGCTTCTTCTTGTTGTACATCGCCTCGCGGGCGCCCCACACCCTGTCGCCATCAAAGCGTGCAAAGGGCAGGTCGCGGGCGACGCTGCCGGTGGCGACCAGGATGTTGTCGCAGGTAATTGTTTCCAGCACCTTGCCGGGGGTGGCAGGGGCGGAGGTCAGCTCCTCCCGCACTGCGCACTCGGCGATCTCGATGCGGCAGGGGGAGCCCTTTGCCGCGCCCTGCACAGGCGGGACGCCTGTGCCACCCCTGCCATTAAGAATCTTCGCGCTGCCCACGATGTGCGCGATCTTGTTCTTGTTGAGCAGGAAGCCAATGCCCTTGTTCAGCTTGTTCGCCACATCGCGCGAGCGGCCGATGACCTTGTCCCAGTCCACCCCGATCTTGCCCTCGATCTTCAGGCCGTAGAGGTCGCCGTGGCTGAGTTTCTCCATCAGTTCAGCATTGGTCAGCAGCGCCTTGCTGGGGATGCACCCCCAGTTGAGGCACACGCCCCCCAGCTTCGCACGCTCCACGCACGCAACCTTGTACCCCAGCTGCGCAGCGCGGATGGCGCCGATGTACCCGGCGGGTCCACCGCCAATGACGACGAGATCGAAGTGACGGTCTGCCAAGCGAAGCCTCCCGATCGAGGGGTGAAACTCCGCCCGAGGGTGGGCGGGTGGCACTATAGGAAAGGCGGACCGCCCATCCGGTACCCCTGCTCAGCACATTGACTTTGACTCCGATTCAGCCGATATGATTGAACTGCTTGGCCCCGTCGCGTACGGGGTCTAGAAGCGGCCAGTATGGGCCGGCTCCGGCCGACCCTGGACTATGTCCCTGGTCGCTTCTTTTTTTTCCTGGTCCGTCAGCCACGAAATCACATCGGTAAACGATTCATCGCCGGAGATGAGCAGCGGGCTGATCTGGTCGAACACCCCGGCGTCGAACGACTGTGCCGCGGCAAGCCCCGCGCGCGCCTCGTGCTCCTTCCGGACCACCATGGCGGTCATGTCCGCCAGTTGCAGCGGCAGGCTCGTCCTTGAGTCGATGAAGAAACCCTTTTCGATGATCTGCCCCAGCTTCAGCGAGCTCTCGCTGAGCCCCAGCAGCCGGATTGTCTTCTCGACATCGCCGACAATCTCACGGTTCTCGTCCGAAATGAAGATGCCCAACGCGGGCGGCGTGAGCGAAGCAAGGTACGAGTTTGCAACGCGGGCGACCAGCGGGAACGCAACCCTGTGTGGATTAAGGCCAACACCAAGCCCGAGCGT
Organism: Phycisphaerales bacterium; assembly: GCA_038260025.1. GTDB lineage: Bacteria > Planctomycetota > Phycisphaerae > Phycisphaerales > UBA1924 > JAEYTB01. The sequence goes on along the minus strand of JBBSOF010000053.1, from coordinate 5,556 downwards.
CGACACAATCCACTTCTCGAGGCGCGATTTTTCGATCGCGCGGTAGATAATCCGCACTCCCTGTCGGACCGCAACGTCGAGCCAGGCTGTTCGAAATGCGCCTCAGCACGCGGCAACCAGCGCCGGTGACGTCTGCCCCCAGCGCATCAGCCGCAGCCATGTGCGGAGCAGAAATCCCAGGTACCACACCGCGCAAACAATCATCACGCTGAGCACCGCGATCATGATGCCGCCTGTGGGCAACGTCGGCAGAGGCTTGGAAGTGTCGGTGAGGCTGGACTGAGCGATGCTGGTCATGGTCATCGCGACGAAGATGGCCATGGCCGCGAACGCGGCCAGAAACAACACCGGCACAACAATCATGCACACGACGGCGTGCCGCTGCACCCACGCATCGCCCATCATCGCGCCCGCGCGGCGCACCAGCACCAGCGATCCATAGAAGAGCAAGATCCACGCACCCGAAGACAGCAGGCCCGCGCTGACCGCCCCCGGTGTCATGGCAGCGCTGGCATCACGCACCGGCAGAAGCAGCCCGACCACCATGTACACCGCCGAAACCACCGTGGCCGCGCGCACTGCCCAGTTGAGTCCAGTGCGCGTGGAGCCCGGCGCGGGCGTCGCGAACACCCACCACCCCGCGCAAACACCCAGCCCGAAAATCAGGCCTGTCACACTCTGTTTAGAGGCGCCCTCCACACCCGTGTAGGAAAGCAACGCCCGAATCCCAGACTCCAGCACCGACAGCCCCGCCGCGAGCAGCACAATGCCCAGCCCCATCCGCAGCCGCGACAGGTATCCCCCCGGCAAGCCAGGGACGCCAACAGGGCCATCAGCCGCGGTCGGTGCAGGTGTGTAGCCGCCGACGTGCGAGTATGCATCCATAAAACCAGCATAGCACGCCGTTGTAACTTGCAACCCCCACATTGCGATCGCGCAAAGATTCAGCGACCGAAGAATTCCATCGCCCCCATCGCAACAGCACCACTGATAAATCTGTATAACTCGCACGCGTGACGCCGAGCGTTTCCATCATGATGGCCTGCCACAACCGCGAGGCGACGGTCTCTGCCGCCGTGCGCAGCGTCCTGACCCAGTCGCACCGCGACCTCGAGCTCATCGCCTGCGATGACGGCTCCACCGACGGCACGCTCGCGATCCTCCGTGAGCATGCCGCGGCAGACCCGCGACTCCGCGTGTTTGAGCTTCCCCACCGCGGCGTGGCCGCGACGCTCAACCGCGCCGCCGAAGCCGCCGGCGCTGCGTTCATCGGTCAGGTCGACAGCGACGACCTGCTCGTCAAGACGGCTGTTGAGGAGGCGATGGGGTGCATGCTCGCGCACCCTGCCGCGGCGCTCGTCTACACCGACCACCTCATCATGGACGATGCGGGCCGCCTCAAGGGCCTGGGGGCGCGCTGTGCAATCCCCTACAGCAAAGAGCGACTGCTCACCGACTTCATGACCATGCACTTCCGCCTGGTGCGCAGGGCCGCGTTCCTCCGCTGCGGCGGCTTTGATGAAACCCTTGAAGCCGCCGTCGATTACGACCTGTGCCTCAAGCTCTCCGAGGTCGGCGAGGTGTGCCACATCCCCAAGCCCCTGTACGTCTACCGCCACCACGGTGCCAGCATTTCCGTGGCAAAGCGCGAGGTGCAAATCGCCTGCGCCCGGCGCGCCATCGAGGCCGCCCTCGCCCGCCGCCGCATGGCCGACAGCCACACCATCGAGGTTGACGGCGAGCGATTCACCCTCCGCCGTTCTTAAACACCGTCCGCGGCATGGTTTAGGTTAGCCTCCTTCGGATCGCCACGCCCCCTGAACAAGGGCAAGATCACCCGGCCGCCGCGGTTGACCACCGTCTCCCCCCTCAATATCGTCCCAACCTTCTTTCCCCTGTTCCGGGCTCCGTCCCAACCCCTTTTCTCGTGAGGAGTTAAACGCTATGAACCGTCCCGCCCTCAACCGCTCTGCCGTGTGTGTCTCGTCCCTGGCCCTCATGGCGTTGGCAGGCTCGGCCCTGGGTCAGGCCTCCCTGACCGTCATCCACCCCCCGGCCGGCCAGCGCGACGTCAACCCCTACGGCATCTCGGCGGACGGCCTCCACGTCACCGGCTTCACCTATCAGCCCTCCACCCAACCTTACTTCTCCTGCTTCCGCTGGACCTCAGGAACGGGCGTCCAGTTCGTTCCCGGCCTGACAGCGCTGGCTGGCGGTACCGGTTACGCCCTCAGCGCCAACGGCTCCGTGATCGTCGGCGAGTCTGACGGCCGAGCCTTCCGCTGGAGCGCTGCGAACGGCATTGAGGGCCTCGCCCCCGTCCTCAGCGGCGCGTACGACGTCAGCGCCGACGGCACGGTCGTGGTGGGCCGGTGGGACGAGAACGGCTTCCGCAAGGATGGCGCTTCCCCCATCGTCACTCTGGCCCCCAGCGCCGGCTTCACCAGCGCAGAGGCCCGCGCCGTCTCCGCCGATGGCGCCACCGCCGTCGGCCAGTCGTTCCGCAACGGGCTGGGCTATGGCGCACCCGGTGAGGTCTTCTATCAGCCGACACGCTGGGTCGGCAGCGGCGCACCCCAGGCCATCCCCACACAGCCCGAGCCCTGGCAGAACGGCTACGCCCTCGATGTGTCCGCCGACGGCTCGGTGACGGTGGGCACGCTCGTCCATCAGTCACAGGGCGAGACGCGCGCATTCCGCAACACCGCACAGGGCACGGCCATCATCCCCAGTGTCTGCGATGGCTCGATGATGGCCGTCGCCGTCAGCGCCGACGGTTCGGTCGTCACCGGTGATTCGGTGTGTGGCCCGTGGGTGTGGGATGCAACGCACGGCACCCGCCTCGTGCAGCCCCTGCTCGCCGCGGCAGGCGTTGACTTCGGCAGCCTCTTCCTTTCCTTCTCCCGCGGCATCTCCGCCGACGGCATGACCATCGTCGGTGAGGGCAACCTCGGCATCACCTTCGCGCCCGTCGGCTACGTCGTCCACCTCCCCGGCGACAACACCAACTGCACCGCCGACTTCAATGGCGATGGCGACATCGGCACCGACGCCGACATCGAAGCCTTCTTCGCCTGCCTCGCAGGCAACTGCTGCGCCACCTGCGGCACCGCGGACTTCAACAACGACGGCGACATCGGCACCGATGCCGACATCGAATCCTTCTTCCGCGTCCTCGCCGGCGGCAACTGCTGACTCTCCTGGGTGGCCCGCCGCTCCGCGGCGGTCCTGTTCCCCCCACCAACACACCAAGGCGTCGGAGCACCACCGCTCCGACGCCTTTTGCCTTAAGCCCTGAAGAAAAACCCATTGCCGATCTCCGCACCATGAAGTACGCTGCTCTCTCGGGCATTCCCCCGATGCAAGGCAACCCCATGCTGAGATTTATGCTGGCTTCCGCAATCGGCCTGACAATGCTGCTTTCGTCAGCCGCCCGCGCCCAGTGCCCAGGCCAATTCCTCACCAACGCTGATCAGGCATTCCCTTCGGTCGACGGCTTTATCAGTGATGCGGTGATGTGGGATCCCGACGGCGCGGGCCCGCTGCCCGAGGTGCTGGTGGTCGCGGGCAACTTCACGGTGGCGGGGTTGACTCCGGCGCGGAACATCGCGGCATGGGATGGCCGAGATTGGCACCCCCTGGGCACGGGCCTGGGAAGTGTGGACAGCCTGGCCGTGTGGCGCGGCCGTCTCGCGGCAGGCGGGCAAGAAGGCGTCAGCATCTTCGACGGCGCGGCATGGAGCCGGCTTTCAACCTTCAGTTCGTTCATCAGTGCCGGCTCGGGGGGCATCTACGCGCTGCGCGAGTTTCAGGGCGATCTTGTTGCCGCGGGGAGTTTCAGCGTTCGCTCCATCTTCTCTTCGCCTTATTTCACCAACATGGCTCGCTGGGACGGCGCCGTTTGGCGGCCGATGGGCGCTCCGCCAGACTTCAGTGTCTACACCCTGTGCGAGTTCCAGAATCGTCTCATCGCGGGCGGCCCGTTCACCACCATCGGCGGGGTCGCGTGCAGTGCGATAGCGCAGTGGGACGGCGCAGCGTGGACGCCCCTGGGCGGCGGGATGCAGGCTGGCTTCACTCCCGCGCTAGCCGTGTACTCCTGCATTCTCCACAACGGCGCACTCATCGCCGGGGGCGACTTCGACATGGCCGGAGACGTCGCGACGCAGATGATTGCGCGCTGGGACGGCGCATCTTGGAGCGCGGTCACACCCGGCAACAGCGGCCGCGTCTACACGCTGGCCTCCAGCGGCGGCAGGCTTTTCGCGGGCGGTGAGTTCGACATGGCCGGAGGGACGCGCGTCCGGAACCTGGCATACCTCCAGAACGACGTGTGGCACAGCGCGCCCATAGATTCGTGGCAACCCCACGGCCTCTTCGCGCTGGCCGGGCAGGTGTATGTCAACGCGGGCCCCTATCAGTTCCTGCGCTTTACCGGCTCCTCCTGGGCTCCCTTCGGCCCCGGCCTGCTCGACACCTTCCGGCTCTTAACGGCCATCGACGACACCCTTGTTGCCACCATCGCCACTCAGCTTTCACACTGGGAGGGCAACGGGTGGACACCCTACCCGCCGCCGCCGGGATCGGTTTATGCGGCAACCCTGCTTGAAGGCGACCTGGTCGCTTCCGTGAATCCTGCGGGTGGCAGCGGAGGGCAGATCGTCCGATTCACACCCACCGGTTGGCAGCCGGTGGGGCAGCCGTTGGCGCGGCGGGCCTCGCTCCTCATGACGCTCGCGGGCGAGACCTATGCGGTGGCGGGCACGGGATCCTCAAGCACCGATGAGCGCGTCTATCGCTGGGATGGCAACGCATGGGTCGGCCTCGGCACACCCTTCAACTCAGCGCTTTCCGGCCTCGCAATATTCAACGGCGAACTGATCGCGGCCGGGTACTTCACCGCCAACGCAGGTGCTGCGATGATACACATTGCCCGCTTCGATGGCCAGCAATGGCAACCGCTGGGCGATGGGCTGGCTGGCGGCAGCGTGGACAGCCTCACGATCTACGAGGGCCGGCTTGTCGCTTCAGGCACGTTCACTGCGGCGGGCAACCAGTCTGCAAGCCGCATCGCCCAGTGGGACGGCCGCACATGGTCGCCCCTCGGCGGAGGACTGACGGGCGGCAACCCTTATCCGCCCCAGGGCGTGCCGGTTCTTGCAGTGATCGACCACACCCTGTACGCCGCAGGTGAGTTTGACACCGCGGGCGGAGTGCCCGCGCGAAGGGTTGCCGCGTGGGACGGAGCCGAGTGGCGGTCGCTGGGCGCGGACCTCTCCACGACACCATCCAGCGGCTTCGCGCACCGCGGCATCCTCCACCTCGCGTCCAGCCTCCGTGCAGCGAGCGGCCACCCCTCCAACCGCTGGGTCCGTTACGCCCTGCCAACCGCGGACTTCGATCACGACGGCGAGCCCGGTACCGATCAGGACATCGAAGCCTTCTTCGCCTGCCTCAGCGGCAACTGCTGCGCCACCTGCGGCATGGCCGACTTCGACGCCGACGGCGATGCCGGCACCGATGCCGACATCGAAGCCTTCTTCCGCGCGCTCGCCG
>JBBSOF010000052.1:0-20826 GCA_038260025.1 Phycisphaerales bacterium | reverse complement strand
GCTGCTGGGCCAGGGCGACATGCTCTACCTCTCGCCTTCCTCGCACAAGCTCATGCGTGCCCAGGGCACGCTGGTGGACGACCGCGAGATCCGCCGCGTCGTGAAGTTCATGAAGGACATCGCCGCCCCCAGCTTCGAGCGCCAGCTGATGCAGCTCAAGAGCGGCGGCGGCGGCGATGCCAGCGATGAAGACCGCATCCTCCAGAGCGAGAACAACTCCTCCGCCAGCCTCAAGGCCGCGCAGGAGGACCCCATGTTCAACCGCGCCGTCGAGATCGTCCTGGAAACCAAGCGCGGCAGCGTTTCCCTCCTCCAGCGCCGCCTCGCCATCGGCTACACCCGCGCCAGCCGCCTCGTAGACCTCATGGGCATCGCCGGCATCATCTCCGACCACAAGGGCTCGGTGGCCCGCGATGTGCAGATCACGATCGAGGACTGGAACGCGATGAAGCTGCTGGCCGCCGAGCAGGCCAGGGCCCAGGGCATCACACTCCCGGGAGAGGGTGGCGTCGAGCAGCCCAAGCTGTTCGATGATCCGCCCGACGGCACGCCCAAGAAGCCCGCCGCAGCCGCGCCGAACGAGGACGGACCCCCTTTCGACCCCACGCCCACGGTCAAGGATGAGGACGACCTGGGCGAAACCACCTGGGACCGGGAAGAGGAAGACCGCCGCCCCACGCGTAAGAGCGCATAGGACGGGCTGATCAGCCGATGCCGCATGACAGCGCACCGTGGCAGCACCTCCGTGCACACGCGCTAAGTCTTTGTCTTCCAAAGATGTAACGAAAACACGCCCAACGCGTACAAAATCGTGCGTGGCGGCCCGTCGCTGCACACATGAGTTTGCAGGCCCCTCGTCCTACACTTGGGGTCCCAGAGACGGGGCCAGAACGGCCCCCGTCGTTTTCCTAATACGTTTCCAACCGGGCCTTGGCCCAAACTCCTTGAAAGGACGCCTCTCCATGGTCATGCTCAAAGGTCGTACCGCGTTGATTTCCGCCGGCCTGCTCTTCTCTCTGGCGGGCCTCAATCCGGCGCAGGCCGATGTTCCCGCGGCACTGGACCGCGTCCCCTCCAACGCCGCCCTGGTGGTCGCTGTCAACAACCTCCAGCAGACCAAGGCCCGCTTCGACAAGCTCGGCGCCAAGTTCGATGTGCCCGTCGACCAGCGCGACGACGGCCCCATCGGCATGGCCAACAAGTTCCTGGGGATGGAGGGCCTCAAGAAGGACGGCTCGCTCGCCTTCGCCGTCCTGCCCAACGCCGACGGCACCGTCGACATGGATGCTCCCGAGGAGGAGCAGCGGATGATCGTCATCCTCCCCGTCTCCAACTACAGCGCTTTCAGCAAGGCCCTGGGCGCTGAGGATGCGCACGGCACCGCCTCCATCACCATCGACGACAACCCTGCCTTCCTCAAGGACATCGGCGGCGGTTACGCCATCATGGGCCCCATGAAGGAGCTGATCGATGGCTTCGAGGGCAAGGGCGGCAACATGGCCAGCCACGCCAAGATGATCGGCAAGTCCGGGCGCGACATCGCCGAGAACTCCGACATCATTATGGTCATCAGCGTCCCCGCCATGCGCACCCAGATCGAACAGGGTGTGCAGGGCTTAAAGGATCAGGCCGAGGGCATGGGCGCCGCGATCGGCGAGCAGGGCGCGCAGGCCGCGGCCATGATGGGCATCATGCAGGGCGTTGCCGAGGCATTCGCCCGCGATGGCCAAGCCGGCATCATCGGCTGGGGCATGGGCGAGGACGGCGTCTCGATGGACTTCGGAGCCCAGTTCAAGGAGGACACCTCCTCCGCCAAGATGTTCTCGAAGTCTGGCGACGCCGCGAAGTTCCTGGGCCGCGTCCCCAACCAGCCCTTCCTCTTCGCAACCTCCATCGACCTCTCCTCCCCCGCCATCAAGGGCTTCATGAAGGACATGCAGAAGGTTCAAACCGCGAACCCGATGATGGCCGGCATGGGCGGCAACATGGTGAAGCAGATCGACAACGTCGATGGCATGAGCTTCGTGATGGGCGCCAACAAGGGCGGCATCATGGGCCTGCTCGCCAACACCGTGACCTTCGTCTCCACCTCCCAGCCCAAGGCCTACCTCAAGGACGCCGCGGACGCCGCCATGAAGATGAACGGCAAGGAGATCGAGGGCATCAACTTCACCGTCGATTACAAGGCCGCCTCGCAGGATGTCGGCGGCGTGAAGGCCGACACCTGGACCATGACCATGGAGCCCGGCGAGGACAACCCCAACGCCGGCATGATCGGCATGATGCAGCAGGTCTTCTTCGGGCCCGGCGGCATGGGCGGCATGTCTGCCGCGGTTGATAACGGCGTGGTCTCCACCATGAGCCAGAACACCCCCCTCTTCACCAGCGCCATCGACGCCGCGAAGAGCGGCAACGGCCTCTCTCAGGATGAGGGCATCCGCAGCGTGCAGAAGTTCCTCCCCAAGAACCGCACGATGGAGATGTACCTCGGCACCAAGTCCATCATGGAAGCCATGAACGCCGCCATGGGCATGATGGGCGGCGGCATGGATCTCAAGGTCCCCGCTAAGGTCTCTCCCATCGGCATGGGCGCGGGCATCGACAGCGGCGGCATCGACTTCCGCATCTTCGTCCCCGCCGATGTCATCACCACCCTCAGCGACACTATGAAGGCCATGAAGGCCGGCGAGGCCGAGGGCGGCGACGAGATGGACGGCGGCAACGACACCGCCCCCTCCCGCTTCTAAACCCTCACCCAAAGCCAAACAACCAACTCCAAAAACAAACCGACCACCCAATCGCTGGGTGGTCGGTTTTCTTTTTGGCCTTTAAGAAACGCCGAAGGACGACCTCAGTACCTCAATGCCTCAATGCCTTGATGCCTTGATGCCTTGATGCCTTGATGCCTTGATGCCTTGATGCCTTGATGCCTTGATGCCTTGATGCCTTGATGCCTTGATGCCTTGATGCCTTGATGCCTGCCCCCCTCAATCCTCATCCCCCTCATCGCCGCCCTTCTCAGCCTCCAACTCCAGCTCCGCCTCCAAGGCCTCGATCGACTTCTCTTCCTCGATCTTCTCGCCCTTGGCGATCTTCTCCGCCTTTTCCTTCTCAAGCTTGCGCTTGATGGCGTCAATCTTTGGCCGGTCCGGCGCCACGATGATGCTCGCCTGCTTGCCCATCCAGCGGGGCGTCTGCTCAACCTTGCCGATGTCCGCCAGCGCCGTCGCCACGTCCCGCAGGTTGTCCAGCCCCAGCTCGCGGTGGGCGATCTCGCGGCCCTTGAACCGCTGCGTCACCATCACCTTGTGCCCGTGCATGAGGAACCGCCGCGCCTGGTCGATCCGCACCTGCACATCGTGCGGGTCGATCTTCACCGAACGGCCCAGCCGAAGCTCCTTCATCTCCGTCGCTTTGCTCGCGGCACGGTTCTTCCGCGCCTTCTGGCTCTGCTCGTACTTGAACTTGCCATAGTCCATGATCTTGCACACCGGCGGGCGTGCATCGGGCGAGATTTCAACCAGGTCGAACCCCTTCTCCTGCGCCATGCGGATGGCGTCGGGGGTTTCGATGACACCGATCTGCTCATCATCCGGCCCGATCACACGCACCGGCGTGATGCGGATCAGGTGGTTGAGACGCGTACGGTGGACGGGAGGCCCTTGATCACGGCTGAAACGACCCATGGCGATAACTCAGACTCCTTGGAAAAACCAACCCGCGGCAGCACACACCGTGCAGCCGCTCATCCGACCCCGGTACCGGGGACCTCGGCAAGTGTAAACGATTGGGGCTTGGATGCGCTGCGCGGTCATGACGATGCCGCGGGGCCACGCCCCTGCTCCGCCATCCGGACTCGTCCCGCGATTCTGCGAATATCCAGACTCCTGACCAAACCGCGCCAGCCAAACCCCCACCCAACCCGCCACTCCAACCCACCACTCCAACCAAGACCCGAATAAAGCCTAACTTCAAACCCGCCCCAAGGCAAATGAAACCCGTCGAAAGTGGGGTGAAGACTCGCACGCCCAGCGGGGGCCGTTCTCAGCCCCCGCCCCGGGCCAGCAGGAACACGTTGAACCCGATGCTGATCACCAGCAGGGAGATGAGCGTCGCGAACAGCCACGGCCGCACCAGCGGCTCATTCTGCACGCTGGAAACCGGGATCTCCGAGACAGCCGCGGCCTCGGCCCGCACCAGCTGCGAAAGGTCCATCCCGCCGATGTCCTTGTGCGCCAGCGGCGGCTGCTGCTTGGCCTTCACGGCCCGCAGGTCGGTCAGCAGGTCCTTCGCGCTCTGGTAGCGCTTCTTGGGGTCCTTGGCCATCATCATCTCGACGACCTCAGACAACCCCGCCGACAGCTTCGGGTTCACATGGTCCGGCGGCACCAGGTCGGCCTTGAGGTGCTTGTGCATCACCGCCGACGGGTTCTTGCCGTCAAACGGCACGTTCCCCGTGATCATGTGATACAGCGTCGCTCCCAGCGAATAGATGTCCGCCGCGGGCGTGATGTTCAGTTCCCCGCGGATCTGCTCCGGCGAGATGTAGTACGGCGTGCCGAACGCCTTGCCCTGCTCCGCCTCTGCCGCATCGCGGTCAGAGATCGCCCGCGCCAGCCCCATGTCCGCGAGCTTCGCGATGCCGATGCCGCTCTGCGACCGCGCCAGCATGATGTTCTTTGGCTTCACATCGCGGTGGATCAGCCCGCGCTCGTGCGCGTGCTGCAGAGCCTCGGCCACCTGCATGATGATGTCGATCGCCTCGGGCTCCTGGAAGCGCCGGCTCTTCACGATCTCGTCATAGACCGTGCTGCCCTCCACATACTCCATCACGAAGTAGTGCAGCTCCCCCGCCTTGCCCACGTCGTACGCCTGCACGATGTTTGGGTGGTTCAGCTGCGCCGCGGCACGGCCTTCCGTATAAAACCGCTCGATAAACTGAGGGTTGTTGCTGTACTTCTTGGGCAGCACCTTGATCGCCACCATGCGGTCAAGGCTCAGCTGCTTGCCCTTCCACACCGTCGCCATCGCGCCCGCGCCCAGCTTCGTCCCAACCTTGTACCCCGGGATGCGCTGGCTGCTGCGCTCTCCCTCCGCCAGCTCGCGGATGCGCGTCATCTGGCGGCGCGTCACATAGTCGTTCTCAACCAGCAGCTCCGCCAGCGACCGCTGGTTCTTGTCCTCCGCCAGAGCCTTCGACTGCGCCAGGCAGTGCGACAGTTCCTCCGGTGTGGCAAACCCCTGGTCGATGACCAGCCGGCCCACCATCGTGTCGATGTTGGTGCCCGACTTGGCAACCTCCTGAAGAATCTCCTCAGCCGTGGGGACAGCCGGGCCCGTCGAGCCCATCTTGCCCTGCGAAGCCCCGGGGGCCGCCGATGCGCCGGAAGGCTTGGCGAGGGGTGAGGTCTTGCCGGGATCGCTCTGTCGGGAATCGTCGGGCATTACTGGAGATTTCGGGACGAAATGGGAGTGACTTCAGGGCTGGCGGGGGGTGAGACGCGGGATTGTATCCGGTTTTGAAGCAGATAGGGGCGGATCGCAGCGAGCAGGCCATCCCGGCCCTGACACGGCAAAAGTGAACCCGCCGCATGAACAGGGCAGGACGCGACATCTCCATGCGTACCGGCACCCAGGGAATGTGGTTGACGCAGGGTGGAATCAGTGTTCTACTGAGGCGGTAGGGTTTCGGCCATCACGGTCGACCGGTTCAAGGAACAACCGGTTGCTTTCCAGGTCTGTGGGCCATTCGTGCTCACACCCGATGAATCGCGGCAAACACAAGGGAGCGCATCATGCGGCGAGCCTTCACCCTCATCGAACTGCTGGTCGTCATCGCGATCATCGCGCTGCTGATCGGCCTGATCCTGCCCGCTATCTCCAAGGCACGCCTGGCGGGACGCCATGTCATCTCCCAGTCAAACCTGCACCAGTTGTGCGTGGCCTCTGCCGCGTACCAGGACTCCTACAAGGGATTCATGCCGGTGGTCCCCCTGCGGGCCCCCGCCCGCGGACAGATCCCCGAACCGCAGATGGCCCAGCTCAACTACCTCGCCAGTTGGGGTTTCGGCGGCAAGAACTGCGATGGCTTCTGGCGGAACTTCCGGGGCGGCGGCCATGACCACCTCGCAGCCGACCGTCCCCTCAACTCTTTCATCACCACCGAGCGCATCGAGCCCACAGACCCGGCCACACCCACCTACACCGCCACCGAGCCCGACCGCAAGAACCTCCAGCTCACGGTGTTCCGCGATCCCAGCGACATCGCTTCTTACCAGCAGCAGTGGGACGCGACGCAGGTTCCCTCGCCCAACTGGGGAGCCATCATGTCCCGCGAGCAGGGCACCGGCAACCCCATCAGTTCTTACGACGATGTCGGCACCAGCTATCACTACAACCTCAAGTGGCACGAGCAACTCCGGGCCACCCTCACCGGCGGTCTCACGTTCCAGCGCGCGTTCTACGGCGGCCTCAAGCGCATGCGCGTCGCCGATGCCTTCAGCCCCTCGCGCTTCGCCTGGATTCACGACCAGTACGCCGACATCTGCGTCTATAACCCGCAGCCCGGCTTCAAAGTGCGCAATGGCTACGGCGACACGAACAAGTCCATCATGGGATTCATGGACGGACACGCCGCCTACCTGCCGCTGTTCCCGGGCCGCACCGTAGAGTCCTACAAGAACGAGTACTACACCTTTGTCTTCGAAGACCTGCGGGTGCCATAAGGTCGCCGGCACAGGAGTCCACGATGGCGTTTCGCACCGCGGCGGTCGATCCGAAACAAAAAATCATGCTCGTTGTTGGCGCGGTGGCGCTGCTGGTGGCAGCCCTCCTGCTTTACCGCGCGTACTTCACGAGCAACGATGAAGTCCCCATTGCACCCGCGGCGGCAGCCGGCACGGCTCCCCCCGAGCAAGATGCAACGCTCGCACCCCTCCCTAACTCATCTTTCGGTTCGTCCCGCGTTGCGCCAGGTCATTGAAGCCTGTCGCAGCACCACTCTTCATGCCATCGCACCATCATGCAACGTGCACGAGCAGTTGCGCCGAAGCGTCCCGCACCGACTCCGCCCCACACACCCCCGCCGAAACCGCCACCCCACGCACCCCGGCCGCGCGAAGCTCCAAAATATTCCCCGACGTGATCCCCCCGATCGCCAGGTGCGGCACCCGCGCCAGCATCTCATCCGCAAGATACGCCCGCAGATACTCCGGCCCCACCAGGCGCGGCTTGTGCTTGGTCGTCGTCGGGAACATCGGCCCCACACCGCAGTAGTCCGCCCCAGCCGCCACCGCCGCGCGGGCCTGGTCAAGGTTCTCCGTCGAAACGCCGATCAGCAGCCGCGACCCTGTGATCGCACGCGCATCCGCAACCGCGATATCCGACTGTCCAAGTTGAACGCCATCGGCATCCGCCAGCACCGCGATGTCGGGCCGGTCGTTGATGATCACGCTCACACCCCGCGCCCGCGCGAGTTCCACAAGCCGCCGCGCCCGCGCAAGCAGTTCGCCGCCCTCCAGCGACTTCTCCCGCAGTTGCACGCAGTCCGCACCGCCGTCCATCGCCGCCGCCGCAACCTCCAGCCACGGCCGGCCCGCGCATAAAGATTCTGTCAGCAGCACGCACAGCCGCCACTGCCGGCGCCGGCCCCACGCGCCCAAGGCCAGCGTGAGCATCTTGTCCGCGCTGTACGCCCCATAGCGGGTCGCCTCAAACGCCCGCGCTGCCGCGCCCGCGTTGATCGCCTTCGATGTTTCCTCAAGGCTCCGCAGCGCCTCCGTCAGGCGTCCCGCCGCCGCCGCCGCAACCATCGGCAGCCCATCGCGCTCAAGCTCGCGCTCGGTTTTGATCCCAGCCCCCACATCCCCCGCGGCATCGCGGCAGGCCACCAGCATCGCCCGATCCACCGGCAGCGCCTCCGCCGCCTCCGCCAGCCCATGCCGCAACCGCTTGAGCGACCGCGATACACCCTCATTCCCCAGGGCAAACCGCGCCACATCCTCCAGCACCCGCAGCGCCTCGCGGGCGCGATTCAGATTGGCATCGATGATGCGCAGCGCCGGATCAATCACGCCGACATCACCCGCCGCACCACCGCCTCCAGCACCATGGCCAGCAGGATCAGCGGCAGGTGCATGATCGAACCAAAGAACACCGCCCGCGCCGCCGCCCGAGTGCGAGAGCGGATCAGCCGCAGCGCCAGCACCGAAAACGCAGCCGCGGACACCCCCGCGATGATCAAATAAGGCAGCCCCACCGAGTCGCTCATCACCCGCGCGGGCATCAGCGTCGCCGGGATCAACGCCAACGTCCACAGCGCGATCGTCAGGCTCGTCCACACGCCCTTCTCATCCACCACCGGCAGCACCATATAACCGCCCTTGCGGTAGTCATCTCGGTACATCCACGCGATCGCCATGAAGTGGGGGATCTGCCAGATGAACATGATCGAGAACAGCGCGATCCCGCCCGGCTCGAACAGCGCGCCAAACCCCGGCGCCTGCGAGGCCGCCGACCAGCCGATCAGCGGCGGCAGCGCGCCCGGAATCGCCCCGACAAACGTCGCCATCGTGGTCCGCGTCTTGAGCGGCGTGTAAAAGGCGATGTAACTCACAATGCACGCCAGCGACACCAGGCTCGGCAGCGGCCCCGCGATCAGCAGCACGCCAACCCCCGCCACGCACAGCCAAACCCCGCACGCCAGCACCGCGCCCGGCGTCAATCGCCCCTGCGGCAGCGGCCGCCGCTGCGTCCGCGGCATCACCGCATCACGGTCCCGCTCCATCCATTGATTGACCGCGTTCGCCCCTGCCGCGGAGCAGTACGTCCCCACCAGGCACGCCAGCCCCACCACGATGAGGTCCGTCAGCGCCCACGCGTGCATCACCGCCGCCATGATGAACCCGACCATCGACGTTGTGGTGACCAGCCGCGTAATCCCAGGCTTGGTCGTCTCAATCAGGCTGCCCACCCGCGTGCGTGCCTTCGCGGGCTCGCGTGCTTCGCGCAGCGGAACCTCCGGCGGGGCATCAATCACCGGCAGCAAAGCGGCCTGTTCCACACATCAACTCCAAACAGGGGATCGCAACAGCGGGAGCAATAATACGCCCGTGCCACGGACCTTTCTTAAGGTCCGTGTCTTCTCCCGTGCCACGGACCTTTCTGAAGGTCCGTGGCTACTCCTGTCCCCCAAGTCCCCTCACGAAAACTTCGCCACCATCTCCGCCAGCCGCTTCAACCCCGGCTCCAGCGTCGTCCGCGGCGGCCCAAAACTGAACCGCACAAACCCCGCGAGCGGCGAATCGCCCGACCGCGTCTTGTTGGGGTTCACATCGAAGAACTCCCCCGGCACCGTCAGCACCTTGTGCTTGAACGCCTCGTTCATGAACGACACGCCGTTGCTCAGCGGCCCCGGCAGCCTGCTGACATCACCAAAGATGTAGAACGTCCCCTCGGGCTTCCCAGGGATCTCAATCCCCATCGTCCGCAGCGATGTCGCCGTGATGAGCTGCTTGGCCGCGAACTCCTGCGCCATCGCCTGCGTTTCCTGGTCGGCCCGCGTCGGCTCCAGCACATCCACCGCCGCCCGCTGGATCGGCCGCGATGGCCCGCCATCAAGAAAGCTCCCCGCCGCCGTCAGCGACTGGATCACCGCCTCCGATGCCAGCACCCACCCGACGCGCCACCCCGGGTACCGGAAGCACTTCGTCAGCCCATCGATGATCACGATCGGGTCGGTGTTCACATCCCGCACGCACTGCGCCGCAGAGATCGGCGGCCGCACCCGCCCGTCCGCAAACGAGAAGTGCGAGTAGAACTCATCGAACAAAATCGTGCAGTTCCGCCGGCGCGCCATGTCGCACCACGCCGCCAGCTGCCGCCCCGATACCACCGCCCCCGTCGGGTTGCACGGGTTGCTCAGCAGCAGCGCGCTGATGCCATCGGCCTCCACCCGCGTTTCCAGGTCCTCCAGTGAAATCCGGAACCCATCCTCGGGCTTCAGTTCAATCCACGACGGCTTGATGCGGCTGAACGTCACCAGCAGGTCCTCATACGCCGTGTAGTCCGGCGTGAAGTACCCCAGCGTGATGTTGTTCAGCGCAGCGCCGATGCGGGTGAGCGCGGCCCGCCCGCCCGGCGCGATCATCACGTTCGCCGCCGTGTACAGCGACTTGTTCCCCTTGCGGTACAGCCGGTTGTAGTGGTTCGCCACCGCCTCACGCAGTTCCGGGATGCCCTCGACCGGCCCGTAGCCGTGGTCCCCAATCTCAATCGAGAGCTTCTTGAACCGCGCCGGCGCGCCCTCAATCTCACCAACCTCCGGCTGCCCCTGCCCCAGGTTGGCCCATGCGGGGTCGCCCATCTTCCAGCCCGCCAGCATCGCCGCGTTGTTGACGCGGATGACACCCATGAACGGGAGCGTGCGAAAGGCGCTGGGTTTGGCGGCAGGATCGGTCTTTGTCATGGCCGGAGAGTACGGCCAAAGAGAACCGGCCGCGCAATGCCCCCCGTCTTTCGGGGTTCACCGCGCGGCCGGGGGTCATGGACAAACGTTGACGGTCTCACCATCGAGGCCAGCAGGCTGGCTTTACCAACTCACATCGCCATCCGACAGCACCAGCATCCCACCCGCATACTGCGGGTCGCTCACCGACAGCGCGGTCAATCGGCCGATCACCGACACCCGCTGCCCAGCCTCAAGCCCCGCCACCGTGCGAGAAACCTGCACGATGATCGTCGGCCGCACGCCCGTGCCCGCCGCCGTCGCGCCGCGGCAGACCAGCTCCGCACCCTCCGCCGTCGCACGCTGGCTCTCAAACGTGGCTTCCCACCCGCCCGCAAGCACCTTCCCAAGGAAGCGCTGCGAATCCTCCTGGCGCGTATCGCTGGAAAGCATGTGGTTCACAATCCCACCGGGCGTCTCCGACCATGCCAGCGCACCCTGATCGCCCGTCGAGCGATACACCACCGGCCCGGTCTCTCCAGCCCCTGCCGCCGCGGCAGGCTTGGGTGTCAGCCCATCGTTCACATACACGTTGCCCACCGGCGCGGGCGACGCATACGCCCGGTAGTCCGCCTGCGGTGCAGGCGATGAATAGTCCAGCAGCGACCCCGCGGAGTACTCCGATGCGCTCGCGTACACCGTCGTCGAACTCGGGTAGACGTACGTCGTGACCGGGTAAGGGTCCAGGTACACCGGGTACGAATACGTCGGGTACAGCAGCGAATAGCTCAGCGGGCTCGAGCAGTAGCCGTAGGAGTAGTACGCGGGGCGGTAGTGCCACGGGTGGTAGTAGGTTTCAGAGTAATACCCGGAGGAGAAGCCAATCGAAGCGCTCCACCCATAGTTCGAGCCCCACCCGATCGTTCCGAATGTCAGCGCCGGTGCCCACACGAAGCTATGGCCCCCGTGATAATGCCCGGAGTGCGACGGGCGGTAGTGGTGGTGGTCATCCCAGCCGCGGTGCCAGTCCTGATGCCCCCAGTCACCGCGGTCATCATGACGGCGGCCATCCCAGTTGCGGTCGGTGCGCCCATCGCCCCGACCATTCCCCCGCCCATCCCCGCGTCCATCAAAGCCCCGCTGGCCATCGCGCCCGTTCCAACTGCCGCGATTGCCATCAAGCCCATTGCCACGCCCATCCCGCGAGCGAATGTCGCCGCCGCGGTCGATTCCGCGATCACTCTGCGCGCGAAGGTTGTTGAGCGAAGACCCTCTTCCGTTCCACTGGTTGCCCTGGCGCGTCGCATCAGGTGTAAAGCTTCCGCCGCTGCGCGGCGTCTGAGGCCCGGCCACCTCGTGGCGACCCTCACCCCGACCCTCACCCCGACCCTCACCCCGACCCTCACCCCGACCCTCACCCCGACCCTCACCCCGGCTACCGCCACCGATGCTCTCCGACGACCTCCGCAACCCCGCCATCGGGTTTCCAGATGGGCCGGTCGTCCCGCCAGTTGTTCCCATCGAAGGCCGCTGCCCGCTGCGCGAAGGCGACCGCGTCACCGACGACTGCGCTGGCGTTGACCACGTTCGATTGCCCGAGGGTGCAGCCTGCGGCGCAGCGCTCGGCAGCGTGGGCTGGCGCGAAACGCTCGGCGGTGCCACGTTGGGCGATGGGCTGCGCGGCGCGGAATACTGCGGCGCACGCAACTGCCCCAGCGACGATCCACGCGTCGCGGATGAAGGCATGGAAGTGGGGGAGGAAGCTGGGGCAGAAGGCGGGCTGTAGCTCGGCTGCTGCGTTGGCTGCGGCATTACGCGAGGCGCTGACTGGCGAGGTGCAATGCTGGGGCCGGGCGCGCTGGTCGAAGGCCGCGCCGCCGCGGGTGCTGATCGCTGCGCCGGCGCCGACTGCTGCTTGGGCTGCGCCGCCCGCTGGATCATCCGCGAAGTCGCACCCTGCCCCGGCCGCGGGCCACCCTTGTGCCCATCGTCCGCACCAGCCGTGTCCACGACACTCAAGCTCCCCGCCACCGCCAACAGCAGGCCGGCCACAAACGCGCACCGTCCTCGGCAGGCAACAGGCGTCCGTGCCTCAAAACGAAGGCTTCCAAGCATCTTCTGATTCATGATTCTTCTCACTTCCCGGACCGGCCCCAAAGCCAGAGCCTCCTCAAGCCCCAACCCAAGGGCACACAGCCCGTACAGAGTTCGACAATCCTACCCCATTAGACGCACCCCCGACCCCTCAGGTTCCCTGATTCGCCCCGTGCCATCTTCCTGTGCCATCGCCCTTCCGGGCGATGTTCCCTTCTGCTTCCGTCGCATCGCCCTTCCGGGCGATGTTCCCAAACACCGGGCGGCAGCCCGCTGCCACCCCCACCCCGTAAACTCCCCCTCCATGCCCCCCCCCAACCTCCTCACCCACCCCCCAAGAGTGCCCCTGATCGCCCCGTCGGTCCTTTCCGCGGACTTCGCCAACCTCGAACGCGACTGCCGCGGCTTGCTCGACGCGGGTGCCGATCTTCTCCATCTTGACGTGATGGACGGCCACTTCGTCCCCAACCTCACGATGGGCCCCGATGTCTGCCGCGGCCTCCGCAAGGCCTTCCCCGGGGCGTTCCTCGATGTCCACCTGATGGTCACCGACCCCGCCAGGTTCGTCGAGCCGTTCGCCAAGGCCGGAGCGAGCAACTGCTCATTCCACGTTGAAGCCGTGGAACCCAACGCCGTGCAGCCCCTCATCAGCCGCATCCACGACCTAGGCATGCAGGCGGGCATCGTCATCAACCCCCCGACACCCGTCGACAAAATCCTCCCCTTTGTTGCCCTCGCCGACATGGTGCTCGTGATGTCCGTCAACCCCGGGTTTTCCGGCCAATCCTTCATCCCCGAAGTGCTGGAAAAAACCCGCACCATCAAGCCCCTGCTCCGCCCCATGCAACGCCTCGAGGTGGATGGCGGTATCTCCCCTGCCAACGTGGCCACGGTGCGCGCAGCGGGCTGCGATGTCATGGTCATGGGCTCGGCACTCGCCTCCCAGCCGCGCGAGCGGTGGGGGGGGATCATCCAGCAGATGCGCAGGAACTGAAACCCATCAACTGCAACGAGCCGCGCACGAAGTAAGCGTCACCCCCGCTCCCATCCCCCCTCCCACCCCCCAAAAACCCACGTTATAGGCCTCTGTAAGGTTTTTCCTCAAATCCACCGCATCGCCGGAAACGATTGGTACACTTGATGTTGGCGATCTGCCGCGGCAAGGTGTAGGCACACCGCCCCGCGGCAACCAAGGCCGGGCCCGGACGCCCGCGCCGCCGCCAGCCGCGAGGACCCTGCCCGATGGCCCGACCCACCGCTGAAAGCAAACGGACCTGGAGCGAAGTTCGCCCCGCCCGCCGCTCCGCGATCCCCGAGGGGCTGTGGCTTCGCTGCCAGTCCTGCGGCAAGATGGTCTACCGCCGCCACCTCGAGGCCAACCTGCACGTCTGCCCCGAGTGCAACTTCCACAACCGCATCGGCGCCTCCGAGCGCGTGGCCCAACTCGCCGACCCCGGCTCATTCCAGGAAATGTTCACCGGCCTCACGCCCAACGACCCCCTCGCCTTCAAAGACCTCAAGTCCTACAAGGACCGCCTCCTCGCCGAGCAGATCAAGACCGGCAACTCCGACGCGGTGAAGGCCGGTCGCATGTTCATCAAGGGCCGCGAGGCAATGGTCGTGTGCCTGGACCTCACGTTTATGATGGGCTCCATGGGCAGCGTCGTGGGCGAAACCATCACCCGCGCGATTGAAGAAGCCACCCGCACCAGCCTGCCGCTGGTCATCATCAGCTGCTCCGGCGGCGCGCGGATGCAGGAATCCGGCCTCTCGCTGATGCAGATGGCCAAGACCTCGGCCGCCCTCGCCCGCTACGACGATAAGGGCGGGCTCTTCATCTCCGTGCTCACCGACCCTACAACCGGCGGCGTCACCGCATCGTTCGCGATGCTCGGCGATGTCATCCTCGCCGAGCCTAACGCCCTCATCGGCTTCGCAGGCCCCCGCGTCATCCAGCAGACGATCCGCCAGGAACTGCCCGAAGGCTTCCAGCGCAGCGAGTTCCTGCTCAAGAGTGGTCTCGTGGACCGCGTGATCCACCGCAACCAGCTCCGCAGCGAACTCGCCCGCATCATCGACTATTCAGGCAAGTAACGAGCCCGATGCGCAAGCATCGGACGCACCCCTCCCCAACCACCCGCGCCCACCGCGCACTTCCGATGCTCGCGCATCGGCCTCGTACGCTCGCGCATCGCCCCCTTCACCGCGGAATATAAACCTCATACCCCCGCTCCAACAACCCATTCTCCCGCTCATGCCCCGCCAGCAGCTTGTCCACGGCGCCGAAGATCAACTGCTCCGTGTCCGCGATGATCGCCGCCGCATCAGTCTTGCCGCCCGCCGCCATCAGATACCCGAACGTGCGCGCCATCCCGCAGTTCGCCACAAAGTCCGGGATGATCGCGAACGCCTTGTCCGCCTCGCGCTGCAGCACCAGCATGTCACCCACCCACGAAGCGATGTCCTTCTTGCTGCGGTCATACGCAAACGGGTTATTCGCCCCGCACGAGATCACCTTCACCCCGCACTGGCGCAGCGCGCCCAGCCGCGCCGCAGTCGTCGAGTGGCTCAGCGCGCCGGGAATGTAAATGTCCGCCTTGTGCTCAAACAGTTCATCACCCGTGGCAGACTCGATAATCATCGGCAGCGCCTTCGACGCTCCCGCCAGCTCCGTCCCCTCGCGCGCCAGGATCAGCGCATTCACCGGCAGCCCCTTGTCTGCCGCGGCAACCCGCACCGTCCGATTCGGCCCGCGGCTGGAAACCGCTACCGTCACCACGCCCAGCTGCTGCAAGTAGTACGCCGCGAACGCGCCCACCGCGCCAAACCCTTCGATGATCGCCCGCTGCCCATCCAGCTTCATGTTGCGTAGCGCGTAATACCGCTCGATCGACCGCACCACGCCCAGCCCCGTCACCACGTCCGCGATCATCCACCGCCCGGCCCGTGAGCCCGGCAGGTCCGCGAGCGTCACCGGCGCTTCAACGCCGTGCTTCAGCCGATCAATCTTCGGCCCCGGCTCTTCGCCATCGTTCCATGTGTGCCCGCGGGCGATGCCCTCCTGCGGGTGCTTGTTGCCCACGACCTTCTCGATGATGGCCGTCGCCTCCGACACCTCATCAACGCCCACATCCCCGCCCGTGCCGTAGCACGCCTTGAGGTAGGGTCCGATGTGCCGGTACCACCGCTCCAGCACGCCCCGCTTCACCTCCGGCGCATGCTTCTCATAATCAAAGTCGATGACCGACTTGCCGCCGCCGATGTCCGGCCCCGCGACATTGAACTTTACCGCCATGGTCTTGGCGAGGAATACCGCTTCCTGCTGCGTGCCCCCCGGACGCATGCGCGTTCCGCCCCCAGCCGCCCCGCCCCGCAGCGTGTCGATCGCAAGCCAGCCCACCGCCGGCGTCTCGCGGTCCCGCCACTCAACCACCACCGTTGCCGGCCGCTCATAAAACGCCTGGTACCTGTCAAACCCGTCGGCCATGAGCACAATCTCCTGGGGCTCGTGGTTGAGGGTGGCCAGCCGCTCCGCGGCGGCTCCGGCTTCACCTCACAACTTCAAACCGCCCAACCCAAACCCGGTGCGCCCAAACCCAGCGCGCAACGATACCCCAGGTTCCACACCGAACCCCCTTCACTCCACCACGGCTGATTACTTGCCGACCAGCGTCTTGGGAATTCCCAGCGCCTTGTCCTTCTTGGGGTCGAACTTCTTGTCCGTCTGCATCTTCGCGATGCGCTCCGCGCGGGTCATCACCGAACGCTTACCGGTGAGGTTGGCGGAAATCTTCAGGCTGCGGTCGAGGCTCATCTTCGATCCCTTCTTCAAACAACTCGGCAGGCCCAGCCTTCTGGACAACCACGCCGCGGCTTATACGCCAGACTTCCGCCACTGAAACTTCGAGAAGTTCGAGCTGCCGCGGTGCTGCTTCTGCCACTCCGCACCCAGCCTCAGAATTTCCGCTTCCCGACGCCCCCTGGCGGACTGACTCAACTCTTCCTTCGTCAGGCCAGGGGCTGTAAACAGCCTGCATATGACCTCTTGGGCATTGTTCGCACCTGACCCCGACCTTTCAACCTGCACGTAGTGGGCATCCACCCCCTTCGACTGGAGAAAGTCCATGGCCGCCTGCGCGTCCGCCTGCGGCAAGTCCGCCAGATACAGGTAGTTCAGCCCCGCCTCCCGGGGGTCCCCCTCAGCCGCTGGGGGCAAGATCGTGCTCCGCCTGCCGCCCGCCGGAGGCTTTGCCACCACCTCACGCGAACTAAGTCCGATAACATCAGGATCGTCTGTCCCCGGTTCGACCACCTGGGGCAGCTCCCGACGCAGCATCGGCTCCAGCTCATGCTGGGCGCGGTTCTTGCCAGCCGTCCAGCCAACGGCCCAGGCGATGATGATCAGCACCATCCCGCCTGCAATCAGCACCGCCACCCTGTTGGTCGCCAGCAGCGTCGCGGGCGATGGCCGCTCGGGCGATGGCGCGTATGCATCCGTCGCTGCGCCATAGACCGAGTCACGCGGCTTCAACTCAACCCGCACCACAGGCTTCGCCTCCCTCGCGAGAGGCGTCGTCGGCGGGCCGCCCGGTGGCCCTGCCGCGGGGCTGCGGTTAAGCAGATCAAAGAGTGGAGCGCGGCGCACAGCCATGGTTGCATCGTACACACACCCCACCAGCAAAGCACCGCCAGAGCGCCATCGAAGCGTCGCCAATGCGACCCGAAGCGGCCCGCAACCGGTGTATACTGGCCCCACGATGCCAATCCGCGAAGAGGACATTCTCCCACTTTACCCCAAGCCCATGAGCCGGAGCGAAGCGGTCTATCTGCCCGAGATCGTCAAGGGTTTCGGCACCACGCTCAGGCACTTTTTCACATCCTTCGGCCAGGGCCGCACCAGCCGCACCATGCAGTACCCCGAGGTCCGCCGCGAGGACCTGGCCGTCGAAGACGGAGGCATGCTCAAGCAGAACTTCCGCGGCGTCCACCGCCTCAACCGCGATGAGCAGGGCCGCGTCAAGTGCGTCGCCTGCATGATGTGCCCGACCATCTGCCCCGCCCGCTGCATCCACATCACCGCCGGCGAGAGCCCCTGGGACGACCGCGAGAAGTACCCTGTCAAGTTTGAGATCGACGAGCTCCGCTGCATCTACTGCGGCATGTGCGAAGAGGCCTGCCCCGTCGACGCCATCGAGCTCACCACCGAGTACGACGTCGTCGGCACCTCCCGCGCCGAAATGATCTTCGACAAAGCCAAGCTCCTGCACGTCTACGACGTCACGATCGACAAGAAACCCATGTAATAAAAACCCCTCCGCGAGGGAAGGGTTGGGTTTGGTTCGTTCCACCTGCTGATTTCAAGATCCCGTGCCACCGACTTGTCCTCAAGTCGGTGTCTTCGCACGCCCAGTCACTCACGCCCAGTCACCGGCACCCGCCCTGATGCCTTGATGCCTCCTGACTCGATGCCTTTCGGCCCCGAATGGGGCCGCGGAATGTAGCGACGGGTGAGTCGACGCGGCTCTGAGCGTCGCGCAACCCGTCGTCGCCAACCCAAGCTCATCGCCCCCAGCGGGGGCGAAGGAAGATTCAACTGGATGAGGGCAGTCCCAGAACTCCAGGGCAATCGCCCTGCAACCCCACTAACCCCACCAAGGGGCCCTGACACCCCAAATCACCCCCTCCGCCCCCTCCACCCAGGTGAACTGCCAGGTTCACGCCTCCCCACCAAAAAATCTTCTATTACGGTTGCCAACTCCCTGATCTTGAGGTCCATTCAAGTTGCAAACCGGTCGCACGCAACGCAGGCTTGGAGAGCCTCCCACGTTGCGGACGCACCGCTCGATTGCAGCCGTTGGACATGGTCCCGGGCACGTTGTGTCCGCGCTATCTCCGTGGCCGTACACGAGCGGTGAACCACCGGCCTTCTGCCCGGCCGTCGGCCGTAAGCAGGTTTGCGCCGCCCGGGACAGAGAAAACCGTAGAGAGTTGAGGAGATTCGTTTATGAAGTCTTATCTGATTGCCTCGGTTGCTGGTGTGCTGCTCGCCGCCGGCACCACCCAGGCCGCTTTCTTTAGCTTCGCGTCGGACAGCGCCGACCACGCTTGGACCTTCCGCGGCAACGGTGCTGCCATCAACCAGGGCACCGGCGCCAACGACCCCCTCATTCTGCACATCGACGACAACAACGGCCTCGCGCCCGCGTTGAACGTTTCGGTGTCGTTCGTCGCGAACTATTCGCTGACGTTCGTCGGCTCGACCCCGCTGCCCGGCGGAGCCCAGGCCCTCAGCTACGCGGCCAACGGCTCCTTCACCTACACCGACATCGCCAGCGGCGTCACGCTGCTGACGACGACGTTCTCCAACGCCCTCTTCAGCACGCGGGCCAGCCCCAACAACTTCTGGGCGACCACCGCCACCCTCCAGGTTGACGACGGCCTCGGCGCTGCTGTCTCCATGATGTGGGGCGGCGCAAATCTTCCCCAGTACGGCCTCGCCCCCGGTGCCCTCAACGGCTCGCCCCGCGGCTTCGCCTTCACGCTCACCGCCCTCAACAGCAGCGGCGCGATCCCCTACGCCGGCCAGAATCCCGGCGTCGCGATCGACCCCGTGAGCCGCCTCCCAACCAGTCAGTGGTTCTCCGAGGGTTCCTACTCCGCGTCCGCCAACGTCATCCCGACGCCCGGCGCGCTCGCCCTCGCCGGCATCGGCGGCAGCATGTTCTTCCGCCGCCGTCGCACCGCCTGATCCCAAAACCAAAATCAATCGTGCCACCGAGTTGTCTTCAACTCGGTGGCCATTTTTTTGGTTTCTTCCAGCCCGTGCCACCGACTTGTCCTCAAGTCGGTGTCGCCATCACCCCTTCACAACCCCCGCCACCTCACAAGCCAGCGAACGTGCGGCAGCCCGCACCGCCCCTTCCCAATCATCTCCCGCCGCATAGATCACCGACCGGCTCGCCGTCACCAGCACGCCCGCCGAGGCCGACGCTTCATCCGGCCGCACCATCGCGCGAATGTCCGCCGCCGTCCCACCCTGCGCCCCATACCCAGGCACCAGGAAAATCTGCCGCGGCATCAAACCCCGCAGTTTCTCCGCATCCCCAGACTTGGTCGCACCAACCACCGCCCCCAGCGCGCTCATCCCGCCAGAGCCCACAAACCCCCCGCCCACACCAGCAACCAGCTCCGCCATCATGTCGCCCACAGAGCGTCCATCCGCCAGGCGCTGATCCTGCACCGCATCGCTGTCCGGGTTGCTCGTCCGCACCAGCGCAAACACGCCAAGCCCCGCCTCCAGAAACGGCTGCACGCAGCTCGCGCCCATGTACGCGTTGACGGTCACCCAGTGCGCCCCCAGCCGCTTCACCGCTGCCGCGTAGTGCGCCGCCGATGTCGAAATGTCACCCCGCTTCGCATCCCAGATCACCACCAGCCCCAGCCGCACCGCCTCCGCCACCATCTCCTCCATCACCGCGAAGCCCTTCGAGCCATACCGCTCGAAGCACGCCGACTGAAACTTGACGCCAGCCACCACCGGCCGCCGCGCCTCATCCACCAGCGCCCGCAGCACACCCCGCGAGAACTCGGCAATCGCGCCCACCGGCTCATGATGCCGCGCCCGCAGCGACTCAGGCAGCGATTCCAGCACCGGGTCCAGCCCCACACACACCGGCGACCCCGCCCGTTCAATCGCCGCGCTCAACGCCTCCGCCGGATGCTTCATCTGCTTCCCCTCCCCACTCGATGCCCTGATGCCTCGCTGCCTCGGTGCCTTCCGCCCCAAACCTACCCTCTCCCCATGGACGCCCCGCGCCACATGGACATCAAGAAGGACAAGGGCCTCACCATCGAGTGGCACGACGGCAGCGCCTCATACTACTCGGTCGCCTACCTCCGCCGCATGTCCCCCTCCGCCGACGCCCGCGACCTGCGCGAAAAGCTCGAGCGCAACCCCCTCACCGTCCTCCCCGCCAGCCGCGCCTCCGGCCCCCTCACCATCCTCAGCGCCGAGCTCGCCGGCAACTACGCCCTCCACATCACCTTCTCCGACGGCCACGCCACCGGCATCTACTCCTGGAAGTACCTGCGGGAAATTGACCCCACGCAACGGGCAATAGACCCACTGAACGACCAGACGCAGCACACCTAGTGTCCTGACCTTGAGATAGCCGCACGATTCTTGGCGACGCGGCCGAGGATCGTGTTGGCGTCTGCCGTCCAGACGAAGGGCTTGGCGTCGTCGTTGCGGGTGTCGATGTAGTCGATCGCGGCCTTCTCCAGCGCGG
>JBBSOF010000051.1:0-21409 GCA_038260025.1 Phycisphaerales bacterium | reverse complement strand
CGCCGCACCTTCGTCGTCAACGGCTTCGCCGCACTGACCATCGGGCTTCTGGCCTCACGGGCCGGGGGCCTCACCCGGCTTGCCCCCAGCTTCAGTCCCCGCCCGCCCTGCGATCCCGACGGGGCTGCTCCTATTGGCACGACCCATCCCGTCCGCGGCATCAGGCCCAACCCCGAGTCTGTCTATTTCGGCGGCTACCCCTTCCACAACTGGTGGCTGGGCGACGACTGGGTCTTCAAGGACATGCCCTTCCACGGCGATGAGCGCCGCTATCCCAACGGCATCGCGCCCGAGCCCACCGAGAACGTGGACATCGCCATCATCGGCGGCGGCCTCTCGGGCCTCGCCTGCGCCTATCTCTACCGCCAGCACCACACCGTCCTCTTTGAGATGCGCGACCGCTTCGGGGGCGTCGCCGCCGGAGAGTCGTGGCGCGGCAACGACTACTCAATGGGCGGCGCATACTTCATCACGCCCGATGAGGGCAGCTTCCTCGAACGCCTCTACCACCGCCTGGGCGTCGACCACAACTACCGCTTCAGCCCCAGCACCGACGACCCCGCCGTCCTCAACGGCGCGATCCAGCCCGGTTTCTGGGATGGCGCAGGCCGCACGCCGCAGGAGCAGGAAGCCTTCCGCCAGTACCGCCTCCTGGTGCAGCGCTACGTCGACCAGTACCCGGAGATCCCGCTCGTCGCCGGTGAAGACAACCAGTGGATCAGGGACCTGGACCAGCTCACCCTCAAGCAGCACATCACGCAGAACATCACCGTCCCTATCCCCGACGTCCTGGCCGCCGCGATCCAGGCGTACTGCTTCTCATCGTTCAACCTCGGCTGGGAAGAGCTCTCCGCGGCAAGCGGGTGGAACTTCATCGCCGCCGAGGAGTTTGGCCGCTGGGTCTTGCCCGGTGGCAACGCCGGCCTCACCACCGCCCTGTGGGAAAAGGTTCTGGAGTACGACCACTCGCACCCGCTGCCCCACGCCCACCGCGAACCGCGCCCCAACCGCCTCCGCGCCGGCTGCCCGGTGGTGGATGTCCGGTCGCTCAGCCACAACCAAGTCAAGGTCACCTACCGCGGCGCCGACGGCGTCTTCCGCGCGGTCCTCGCCAAGAAGGCGGTGATCTGCTGCCCCAAGCACATCTGCCGCAACATCATCGCCGACTTCCAGCAGATCAGCCCACAGCAGTACGCCGACAACCAGGCCATCAACACCAACGCGTACATCGTCGCCAACGTGCTCCTCAACCGCCGCGTCAACCTGCATTACTACGACATGTTCCTTCTCGGCGATGGCCACTACCCCGAAGGCGCCGAGACCGACGACTTCCGCAAGATTACCGACGCCCTCAACGGCACCTTTGCCCGCCGCGGCCAGCACAACACAGACGTCATCACCTGCTACCTCCCCCTCTCCTTCGCCTACAGCCGCTTCACGCTCGCGCTCGACACCGACTTCAAGACCTATGCCGAGAGCATCGCGCGGCAGCTGGACGGCTTCCTGGGCAATCTCGGGGTCACCCGCGCAGATGTCGCGCAGGTCCGCCTCACCCGCTGGGGCCACTCAATGCCCCTCGCCGTGCCCACGCTCATCGCCAGCGGCCTGTGCGAACGCTTCCGCGTGCCCCTGCAGGGAAACATCTACTTCGTCGGCCAGGACAACTGGGCCCTTCCTGCCGTCGAGACCTGCCTCATTGAAGCCGAAGCCCAGCGGCAGGCCATCACGGCAGGCCTGTAGCCCCCAGCTTCAGCACGCGCCCCCGCCCAAGACGCGGAAGAAGCTCTCAATGTCGGCGTCCGTACCTATGTCACCGTCGGCGTTGAAGTCGGCTCCGCCCGCGTAGCAGGTGGCGCAGCAGTCGCCGCCGAGGCATGCGAAGAAGGCCTCGATGTCCGCATCGGTGCCGATATCGCCGTCGCCGTTGAAGTCGGCGGTGCCGCAGGGGACGCCGATCACCGTGAGCCGGACCGACTGGGAGAAGTACTGCACCGAGAACATGACCCCCTCAGGGACGTTGTAGTTGATCGCGCCGAACGTGGTCGGCGAGTTCAGCACCGAGGTTGAAATGACGGTGTATACATCGCCCAGGATGGGGGTGAATCCGGGGGCGAGGCTGATGTTCAATGTGCTGCCGCCGAGGTTGTAGGTGCCGCTCACATTGAGATTGTCGTACCCCGCCGGCGTGCCGGGTCGGGCATCGAGCTCGATGTGGAGCACCTCATCGGGTGTCATGACAACGTTTCCCTGAATGGTCAGCGTGCCGCCCTCATCACCGGGGTCGCCGGGGCTGATGGTCATCTGCGCAGCGTTGAAGGCGAAGTTAGACGCCGTGATGCTGCCCAGGCCCCGGAGCGTGCCACCCTGCCAGCTGGTGCCCGAGAGACTGACGTTGGTGCCCGCGCGGGCACGGAGGGTGGCCCCGGCGTTCTGCGTGTATGTAAAAGTGTTCACGCGGCTGAGGTTCCCCTGCTCGACGTCGATCAGCCCGTTGTTGATCACGTGCATCTCGATGATGCTCACGTTGTTGGCCCCGGTCTTACGGAGCGTCCCGTTGTTCGTGATGCTGTTGGAGCTGGACCCGAAGCGGTTGATGCTGGTGCCGTCGAGTGTCATGACGCCGTTGTTGGTGATGGCGACGGTGGACAGGTTGGTGACGAACCCGCCCGTGGCCTCGAGCCAGTCGCCGTTGTTGACGATTGATCCGCCGGAGAAGGACTTGGTGACGCCGGTCAGGTTGCGGTAGTTGGTCGCTGGCCCAATGGTCAGCGTGCGGCCGTTAAGCTGCGTGCTCCCGGTCTGCATCTGTGTCTGCCCGGGGCCCATGTTGATGGTGGCATCACCGGACAGCGACAGGCCGTTGAGGATAACCGTGCCGTTGTTGGTGCCCTCAACGTCGCCCGAGGTGGGGCAACCGATGGTGAGCGTGGCGCCGGGCGACACGTTGGTCAGCGACGACGCCGAGGCGGTCAGGCCGAACGTGCCCGCGATGGTCATCGCTCCCTCAAGCACGTTGAGCGTGCCGTTGTGGTTGACGGCAGTGGATTGAATGGTGCTCGTGGAAGAAGTGGACTTGTTCCAGGTGCCATTGTTGGTGACGCTGTTGGAGGAGGAACCCGCCCGCAACCAGGACTGGCCCGCGAGGTTAAGCGTGCCATTGTTGACGAAACTGGAGGTGCTCAGCGAGGTCGAGGAACCGCCGGTGCTCTCGGTCCAGTTGCCGTTGTTGACGACATTGGTCGAGAGGAGGGATCGTGCGGCGGCGCCGCTGACCAGCACATTGGTCCCCGCATTGGTGGTCAGGGTGTTGCCGCCGCCGTTGATGTTGCCGTCGGTCCAGCCCACCGGGTTGCCGCTGACGCTGACCGTCAGCGCGCCCGCAAGGCTTGGGGACACGAAGGAAAACGTCCCTGCGTTCGTGCCCGCGAGTTCGCCCGACCACGCGCCGGAGGAGACGGCGAGCGTCGCGCCTGACGCGATGGTCGTCGTCGAGCCGGGCGCAAAGGTGAGCGAGAAGGCGCCCTGCGCGAGGCTCAGCGTCCCCTCGGCCACGTTCAGTACGCCGGAGTGGGTGACGCTGATCTCGGTGATGGTGCTCGTCCCCGGGCTCAGTTTCTGGAACGTGCCGGCGTTGGCAAAGGAGTTGGAAGATGACCCGAATCGGCTCAGGCCGCCGTTGGACATGGCCCAGGTGCCGGTTGCCGCGTTGGACAGGTGGCCGCTGGAGAGGGACACCGCAACGGTGGAACCATCGTCGTTCCATGTCCCGGCGTTGGACAGAGTCCCCGTGAAGCGGCCCGAGCCGCCTGTGAGAGTCACGGCCCCGTTCATCGTGCTGGGCTGCCCCAGCGTGAGGTTGCCGTTCGTCCACGTCAGGTTCGTGCCCGCGCTTGTGACGATGTCGCGCACGCTCGCGGTGCCGTTGAGCGTCACCGTCGCGCCTGAAATATCGGCGGTGTCGGCTGCGCCCGGGAGGGGCAAGCCTGCAGAGCAGCCGCTTTGTGCCCAGTTGTTAAAGGTCTGCGTCCCGCTGGGCACGCACGGGGCTCCGGTGCATTCGCCATACCAGTTAGGTGCGCCGCACTGCTGGACAAATGTGAAGACCGCGGCATCGGCCCGCTGGCAGATGGGGGCGAGCAGGGCGACGCCGACAGGTATCGCGATCCCGATGGCACGAGTGACGAGCATGGACGACGCCCTTTCAATAAATACGAGGTAGTGGCTGGTCCGCTATGGCCATCCACCGCTCAAGAACGAGTCGCCCGGCGCGAGAGCCGTGCGTTGACGATTGGGCCTTAGGCTACATCGCGCGGGATATATCTGCAATGGCATTTTGACAGGTTAGGAGCCGACACCGCGCGCAGCGCCACAATGGAGAACTTGGGCAGATGGCGTCAGCGTCCTGCAAGTGGATGGTGGTCAGGATCAATCGCTGGCGGACGACCCCGCTTTGCCGCAGTACTCAAAGCGTTTTACTTCAACAAGCCCCCCCACCCAACACCCTGAAGAAACTCTCAATATCTGCATCAGTCCCAATGTCCCCATCTGCGTTGAAGTCCGCCCCGCCCGCGTAGCAGGTGGCGCAGCAGTCGCCACCCAGGCATGCGAAGAAGGCCTCGATGTCCGCGTCGGTGCCGATGTCGCCGTCGCCGTTGAAATCTGCCGTGCCGCAGCCGCAGGAGGGGACGGTGACGACGGCCTGGCCACTGGTGATCGTGCCGCAGGCGTTGGTCACGCGCACGTCATATGTGCCCGCATCTCCCCCGCCCGCGGCAGCGACGGAGTAACTGCTCGCAGTAGCGCTGCCAATGTCCACGGTGTTGCGCCGCCACTGGTAGGTGGGGGCGGGCGTCCCTGAGGCCATGACCTCGAGCGTGAACGGGGTCCCCTCGCAGGCTTCAAGGCCGTCGGGATCATCGGTGATTGAAGGTGCAACGCCGCCCGGTGAGTAGACGGCGAAGTAGGAGGACGACAAGCCGCCGGCAAACTGGCAACGTCCGCCGGCCACGATGTCGCCATTGGGGCGCGAAGTGAGGGCCCACATACGAACGTCTGTGCCGGTGCCTAGCGCGGACCACGCCGCGCCATTCCAGCGGGCGATGTTGTTCACGGTGAGGCCACCGGCGGTAAAGAAGAACCCTGCCGCGATAACGTCGCCGTTGGCGAGCGTGGTCAGCGCATCGACCGTGCCGTTCGTCCCCGTCCCAAGCGGCGACCAGACCGAGCCATCCCAGCGGGCGATGCGGTTCGCGGTCACGCCCCCGGCCGTGGTGAAGCCGCCTCCGACGACAATGTCGCCATTGGGGAGCACCGTCAGCGAGCCGACGAAGTTGTTCATGCCCGTACCCATCGCCGACCACGCCGAGCCGTCCCACCGCGCGATGCGGTTGACGGTGACGCCCCCGGCGGTGGTGAAGGTGCCGCCCGCCACGACGTCTCCGTTGGGGAGCGCGACCAGGGCGTTCACGATGTTGTTCGTTCCCGTGCCAAGCGGGAACCACGCCGTGCCGTCCCAGCGGGCGATGCGGCTGGCGGCCACGCCACCGGCGGTGGTGAACTGTCCCGCCACCACCAGATCGCCATTCGGCAGCGTGGTCAGAGCGTTGATGACGTTGTTCGTACCCCCGCCGACCACCGACCATGCCGAGCCGTTCCAGCGTGCGATGCGTGCCGTGGCCGCGCCACCGGCCGTGATGAACTCACCCGCGGCCACGATGTCGCCGTTGGGGAGCTCGGCGAGCGCCCGCACCTGGGCGGTGCCGTCGCCGATTCCTGAGCCCAGCGCCGACCACGCCGTGCCGTTCCAGCGGCCAACGTAGTTGAGGAGCACGCCGCCAGCGGTGCGGAACGTGCCCCCGGCAGCGATGTCGCCGTTGGCGAGGCGCTTGAGGGCGAGCACATCGGAATCCATGCCGGAACCGAACGCGGACCACGAGGCCCCGTTCCAGCGGGCGACGTTCAGGGCGATCGAGCCGCCCGCCACAGTGAAGTCCCCACCCGCGGCGAGGTTACCGCTGGGGTAAACGGCCAGCGCGTGGATAGAAGTGGTGAACGATCCGCCGCCGCTCACCCCGGTGTCGAGAGCCGACCACGCAGAGCCGTTCCAGCGGGCGATGCGGGTTGCGGGGGTGCCGCCGGCGGTGGTGAAGTCGCCGCCGGCAACGATGTCGCCGTTGGGGAGGATCGAGAGAGCATCGACGAAAGGCGCGCTGCCGCCGGTGAGCCCCAACCCGTAGGCCGACCACGCAGCGCCGTCCCAGCGGGCGATGCGTGCCGCGGGCGTGCCGCCGGCGGTGCTAAAGGCCCCTCCGGCCACGAGGTCGCCGTTGGCGAGCGTGATGAGGGCGCGGACACTGGCGCTGATCCCCGAACCAAGCGCCGACCACGTTGACCCGTTCCAACGGGCGATGTTGCTCACGGTCACGCCTCCCGCGTTGGTGATGTCGCCGCCGGCGATGACATCACCGTTGGGGAGGGTGACCAGGGAACGGACCGTGCCGACGATCCCCGTTCCCAGCGCCGACCATGAGGAGCCATTCCAGCGGGCGATGTTGCTGGCGGCCGTGCTGCCCGCGGTTGTGAACACACCGCCCGCGATGAGGTCGCCGTTGGGGAGCGTGGTCAGGGCGTAGACATATGGTGTGGAAGTGCCCGTCATGCCCGTACCGAGCGCGACCCAGGCGGAGCCGTTCCAGCGCGCGATCCGGTTCACGCCGGCGGTTTGGGAGAAGCGGCCGCCCACAACGATGTCGCCGCTAGCGAGCGTTGTGATGGCGTAGACCGTGTCGTTGAGGCCCGCCCCCATCGCCGACCACACCGAACCGTTCCAACGGGCGATATTGCTTGCCGCCACACCACCGGCGAAGTCGATATCGCCCCCTAAAATGAGATCGCCGTTTGGCAGCGTCTTGAGGGCGTAGACATAACTGTTGGTGCCCGGCACCTGCTGGCCCGGCAGCCATCCGGCGGTGGGGCATTGAGCCCGGGCGCGCGGAGCGAGAGCACTCAACAGCATGAGCACGAGCGACATGAGTGATACGAGCGACGCTGCTCGAATGAATGGCGACCGAAGGCGCGGCTGGAACATCTCGGGTTTCTCACTGATGGGTGCGGTAAGCGCGGTGGCGTAACGCGTGCCAAACTATCCGAAGCACCCGAGAATGAAACTGTTTTCTTTGAAATCATTGTCCGCAGCCAGCACGCACATCAGTGCCGGGCGCGACACGTGTGATAACGACAGCCTGAGAGCTGCTTCCCATCCCGCCTGCCTTTCCCATAGCCCCGCAACCTTCTGCGCCGGAGCATTCACGGGTAAGGGCTTGTCACCGTGTAAGTGATGCGCGCCCCCAGCACCCGCATATACGCCCCCGATGCCACGTTGGCCCCGTTGATCTGTGCCCGCAAGTAGTACGCGTAGGTGCTGTTGTCCACCACCGGCGTCGAGATCGTGGCGGTGCTCATGACCTTGATCGTGGTCCCGTTGAAGTCCTCATACGGCAGGTTTGCCACGGTCTGGGCGGTGGCGTTGAAGATGTTCACGCGCCTCAGATCCGCCCAGATGCCGCACGGCCCGTTGTCGTAGTACGTGAGGAGCACGTTGGTAATCGTCGCCCCGTGCGGCAGTTCCACGGGGGCGTAATAGATATTGTCGGTGCAGAGGGCCGAGGCGTTACCACCCTGAATCCCGCCATCACTCAGGACCGCGTACTGACTGGTGCTGCTGCTGCGGACCTCCGGCACGAACGCGCTGCCGTGGATGGTCTTGTACTGCGTCACGGCGCTTGAGATGAACACACCGGTCGCCCGGATGTTCCCCGCGACGGTCAGCCTGTCGGCCGCCGCGGGCGCAGTGCCGATGCCGACGTTGCCCGTCTGGTTGGAGATGCTCATGTTGACGCCGCGGAAGGAGAGAAACTGCGTCTGCCCTGCCGCGGCGCCGTCGTTGAACAGCCCGAAAAAACCATCGTTCCCGCCGTTGACGTGCATATCGCCGTTCACCGAATCAATCTGGAAGAACGACCCGCCCCCAGCGCGCACATCCAGCACGCCCTGCGGCGTGAGAACCCCGATCCCCACGTTGCCCACGCTGTCCACCGTCACCGCCTGCGCGGGGAAGCCATCGGACGCCGAGAGGCTAAAGGCTGTCCGCGCGTGTACCGCGAGGGGCGCAGGGCGGATGGGCTGCTGCGGTGATAGCACGGTGTACCCCGCCCCCGTGCCGCACGCTAAGCCTGTATCAGCCCGCACCGAAATCTCCAGGTTCATCAACGCGGCAGATGCGAACACCGCCCCAAAGTCCAGTGTGGTGCTGAACAGGCCGCCCACCACCGCCACATTGTCGCTGCACACGCTCCCCACCTGCGTGCCATCGATATTCAGCAGCCGGAACCGCATGTCATAGCTGCCCTGCGCCACCACCCCAGCCGTATCAAGCCGCCCCTGATAGGTAAACGCCGTCTGTCCCATCGCCATCGGAGCCATCAACGCGGCAGCCGCCAGTGCAAGCAGTTTCATCAGGGGTCCTCCAGGCCAGGTAGATCCAGGCACCTTGACAGGCGCATAATCGCACCGCCCCTGGCCACCCAAACCGAAGATTGTCTACGCCGAATACGACCCCCGAGCCTGAGCTTGCTGAGCGTGCAACCTCAGGCATCGCGCGGGCCCCAACGGCAACACTCGATGTGGTTCGTCTTCAGTCGCTCGCGGCAGGATCAACCATGCCTGAAACTTCATCCATCGTCCGCTGAACCACCTCGCGTAAGGTTGCGAAGCCCTGCGCGGGGTCGCAGCAGCACGCCTGTTCGGTCAGCCCCGCCGGGCGCTCGCCGTTCCCCGCCAGTACCGCCCGCCGGCGGGGGTCGTGCTGGAGAAACGCGCGAGCGGCTTCGATGGCCGGGCTCGCCATGTCCGAAATCCAGAGGTGAGCCCCAGCTGTCGAAGCCCCGTGCGGGTCCACGACCAACCAGCCCCCTGCGCGAATCATCGCGCCGAGTGCAGCCGCGAGCCGCGGATTTGGCATGCACACCACCGCCACCTTGGCGCTGCCCTCAGGTCGATCCAGCGACGCGCCCGCATCCACGGGAATCAGCAGACGGAACAGTGCCCCGTTCCCCACCTCGCTCTCAATTTCGATCCGTCCCCCCGCAGCCGTCACCAGGCCGTTCACGAGCGCCAGCCCCATCCCGGTCCCACCCTCTCCGCGCAGCACCCCACGCGCTTTGGTGGTGAAGAACGGCTCCAGGCAGCGGCGGCGCACGGACTCGTCCATGCCGGGCCCGTTGTCGCGCACACAAACCTCAACCATCGTTTCGGAAGCCCGCCGCGCCCAGACATGCACCTCGCCGCCCCTCGCCTCCCCAAAGCGAAGGGTTGTGGCGTCGCGCGCGTTCTGCACAAGGTTGAACACAGCCTGCATCACCTGGTGCTCCGCCATCGCCACGGCGGGCGTCCCCTCGTCCACCTCGCATGTGAAGCTGATGGCTCGGCCCGCGGCAGAAGCCAGCACCCGCTGGGCTGCAAGGCACCATTCATGCAGGTCGGCCGAGCCGCCCCGCCCGCCCTGCTCGGGGTCGCGGGCCAGCATCTGCATGCCCTTGGAGAGACTGGCGAGATACCCGATCATTGCCTCCACGGCGTTGACGTTCTCGGCGATGGCCGGGTCGCGCCTTGCCGCGCCACCCAGTTCCTGGATATGGATGCGCAGCGGCAGCAGCGTGTTGTGCAGGTCGTGCCCCAGCCCCGCGGCAAGGGTGCCTAGGCTGGCCAGCCGCTCCGTGTCGCGCAGGCGTTTGGAAGAATCCTGGAGCTGCGCCGTGCGTCGCTCGACAAGTTCTTCGAGCTGGACGCGGTGGGACTCGAGCTCTTCTTCGATTCGCTTGCGGTCGCTGATGTCGATGCACACCGCCGCCGCTTGGCGCACCTTGCCGTCGCTATCACGCACCGCCGACACGCTGTTGTGCACCCACACCACCGACCCGTCGGGACGGCGGTAGCGCGTCGCGATCTGGAAGGGCGCGCCGGATTCTATGACGCGGGCGAACAGTTCGGCGTTGCGGGGCAGGTCCTCGGGGTGCGTGACGTCCTGCATCCGCATGCCCAGCAGTTGCTCGCGGGTGTAGCCCACGATCGCGCAGTAGCGGTCGTTGACCGACCGGTATCGCCCGGCAGGGTCGGTCTCGGCGATGCCCGCGACCGACTGCTCCACGATTGACCGGAACCGTGCTTCGCTCCTCCGCAGCTCCTCGTACAGCTGCGCGTTGTCCAGCGCGATGGCGGCCTGCGACGCGATGCCCACCACCACGCGCTCCGACTCCTCGGTGAACACGCCGGGCTCGGGGTGCCCGAAGAACAGGCCCCCCAGCACCTGCCCGGACCGCGATGTCACAGGCACGGCGAGGTAGCTGCGCACCGGCAGGTGCCCCGTGGGCATGCCCTTGTGCGGCGGGTTCTTGCCGTAGCGGGCGTCCTGCATAATGTCGGCGCTGCGCACGACGCCCTGCCCGGCGAAGGTGGGCGCGAACACCGCGGTGTTGCGGGGGTGGCCAAAGCGGGCGAAGGCCTCGCGCGGCGCGCCCGAGAGCGTGTAGAGCATGTACGCCTCGCCCTGGGCGTTGGTCACGTTGTAGAAGAAAGCGCCGAACTGCGCGCCCGACAGCTCGGTGGCAGCGTCGGTGACCTGCTGGATCAGCTTGGCGTGGTCCAGCTCGGCGGCCATGGCCGTGCCCGTGCGGTTGAGCGTGCCGAGTACGCGGGCGCGTTCTTCCGCCAGGCGTGCGGTCCGGGCGCGCTCCTGAGCTTCACGCTCCAAGGACCGGAGCAGTCGCTGGTTCTGAGCCGCCGTGGCGGCCTGGGTAGCGGCGACATTGATGAGCAGGTTCTGGTAGGAGGTGGGCTCCTCTGCATTGGCGAGGTAACCGGCGGAGATCACGCCGAGCTCGGCGTGGTGGCCGATGCCGCGGACGGTGACGTGCATGGACGCGGAGCCCAAGGCGGGGTCCGTGAGGATCAGCAACTCATCGGGGTCACGGGTTCGGCCCCATTCCAGAAGCCGATCTCGCAGGCGCTCGGCGAGATCGTGATCGGTGCGGTATCGGCCGGTCTGCGCGACTGCGACGCACGCGCCCTCGCCATTATCCAGGCACACATGCATGAAGCGGGGGTTGACGGTGGTGAAGAGCGCGGCCGCGAGGCTCTCGGCAATGCGCAGGGGCTGGGCGCCCGCCCACAGCGCGGGCAGCGTTGAGATGGCGACGAGGTCGCGCAGCTCCTGCTGTGCTGCCGAGCGCACGATGATCCCCCCGTGAGTATCGTCCATGGATGGCCGGCGTTCGCTAGGCCACGCGGCGGGACTGCAGCTCAGCGAGGAACTGGTCGGGGGGGACATACAGCGGGTTCTCCTGGAGTACCCCCCCGATGATCACCATCGGGTGCGTGCGCAGAATGTCCATGACCACCGAGGCGCTGTGCTTGTTGAGGTCATACACGCAGATCACAGGGTCGGGGAAGTTCGGCAGCACATAGTTGAGCTTGCACTCGTACTCGATGATGTCCTGCACCCCGGGCGCGGTTTCCAGGGCCCACTCCATGTTCCCCATGACGCGCGTGAGCCCGTAGCGGGCCCGATTGGTCTCCAAAACTCCTGCGAGCACGCGCGTCATCCGATCGCCATCGAAGTACCCGTCCTTGAGGTATGCATCCTCCCAGTGCCGCACCTCAAGTTGCCCGCTGGCAAGGGTTTCCTGCGCAGGGATGCCGCACGCGTCGCACGCGCACAGGTGCTCATCGTGCAGGCGCTTGTCAACGATGTGGAAGACCTTTTCGCCGCGCTCGATGCCCTCCTTGAAGAAGGGCATCATCACCTTGTTCTGCTCCTCGCGGGAGTTGAAGAAGGCGCAGATGTGCGTGTGCTTGGGGAGGGTTCGCCCCGCCAGGCGGATGGGACGCGTTGCTGTGATTGTCATGCACGACCCCTTTGAAGTGATTACCAGGTGTGTATCAGGGGGAAGCATACACGGAATCGGGCCCATCTTATAGGGTCTCGGACCTGAATGAAGGCCGTTTTACCTTGCCTTTAGGGCCAAGGCGGGTGGCATCACCCTACGTGTCATTACCTTTCGGCTCTGCGAAAGGTAGTGGTTCGGCTCACGAACTCTGCAACCGTACATCCGACGCAGATACGCCCCTTCCCCTACCCTTCCCCACATGCCCCCCGCACTCGCCCTCCTCGGCAGCGCTCGTACCCACGGCCACACCGCCGCCCTCCTCAATCAACTCACCGCCGGTTTCGAATGCGACACCCTCGACCTCAACACGGCCGAAATCGCCGCGTTCCGCTACGACCAGCACTATCCCCCCAATGATGAGTTCCTCGCGATCGTGCAGAAAATGATCGCAGCGCCCATCGTGATCTTCGCGACACCCGTCTACTGGTACTCGTTCTCAACCGTGATGAAGAACTTCCTCGACCGCCTGTCGGACCTGCTCATGTCCAGGAAGGAAGTTGGCCGGCAGCTACGCGGCAGCCGCTGGGCCCTCGTAAGCAGCGGCAGCGACCCGCAACCCGATCCCGACCTGACTTCCGCCTTTCAACGCATGTGCGACTACCTCGGCGTCGAGTGCATTGGCGCGGTCTACGCCGTAGAAGGTGGCAACTTCACGGATGAGCAGGCGGCCGCCCTCGTGCGGTCACAGCTTGTTTGAATAAACGGGCAGCACGCTTAGCACCGAGGTGGTCGGCATCCCTGCCTGCAAACACCCTTCGGCTCTGCGATGGAAAAGGACTCGACTCTCGAGGCCACAATCCGGACCCGAATCCATCACCGTTCACAAAATTGAAGGATGGTGGAACGGTTCAAAGAGTAGTGGTATCTGCCCACCTTCAACTGCCACCACCGCGTTCCTCATCCCGCGGCACATCCATCCTGCTCCCATCCAGCCCCAGCCGCGTCTTCTCCCGCTTCATATAGGCGCTCATACCCAACGCAAACCCCCATATGAGGAGCGACAGCAGCCCCGGCATGCCCACGGCGCCAAGACAAATCCAGTTTTTCCATGTGCGAAACGTGTGCTCCGCTTCTATTGCCTCGGGGCCGTTGAAAGCCGCACTCAACTGCGGGAACAGGAAGAATGCAAGCACGGCTGGCGTCATCACTGCGAAGAGGAGCACATAGTTTTTGAATGACCGCCGCATTGCCGTAGTTTACCGTTCCCCGCTCGATGAGCCGGCCTGGTTGTCCTTGTCCGACTCATACGCGCAGTTCACCAACAGCCGGTGAGTCCAGGAACGTTAGTGTGCCTTTGATGAGTCAAGCCTTTCGCCGCACCCGTGCCGGCTGTCCAACGCGCTCGCGCCTCACCGCCGTCTCCACGCCGCAAGCAGCCCCACCCCCAGCACTGCCAATCCCCCGGGCCCCGGCACCGCGTAGAAGTTGAACGACACTGCCACACCGCTGGACCCGCCCGCGCTTCGGTGCATCGCGAAGGTCGTCTGTGACCCGTCAAACACAAAGTCCTGCGTGACGATCCAGTCCCCATCGATGCCCACGATCTCGCTCTGCCCCGGCCCGGTCCCGTGCCGGGACCAGTCGCCGGGAATCGTCAGCGTCCATGTGAACGGGCCGCCGGCCTCAACGATCGCGCCCGACCCCGACTCCACCTGCAGGTGCGTGAGGCCCCCGCTTACGACCGGTGTAAACAGCGACCCATCGGGAGATGGCCGCGTGAAGTGGTAGGTGTGCGACCCCGGTGCGCCTGTGGGATGGTGCACGAAGTAGAAATAGTTGGTGGGGCCGTTCGTCACCCCATCGACCGTCACGCCCCCCATGGTCGTCACAAACTGGTTCTGCAATGGGACCACGTAGTAACCAAAGCCGACGTTTGTCACATCCCCGGGCGCATCCGCCGTACTCCCGAGTGTGTTCGCGCCGACGATCCGCGCATCGGAAAAAAGTGGGTCGCTGTAGGCCAGATTCCACACGTTGTCCTGCGAAACAAAGTGCACCGATCCGAGCGCCAACCCGGCGTGAAAGACCACCGCGCCGACCATCAGCGACGCCAAGGAAATAACTCGCATGGGACCTCCAGTAGAATGTGTTCCGGTTGTACCGAGGCCCCGCGGCAGGAGTTGCACAACAGATAGTGGCGGAGAAACCGGCTCCATGGCCTCGCGAGCTTTCCGCGCGGCCGCGCGAGGAATGTTTTGGCCCACGGAAGCTCCGCCCGAGCCCGCTTTTTCTCTTCGCCTGGCCCCTTTTGGTTCCCGCGTGGGCTCTTTTATAGTTTACGAGCCCCTTGTTTTCATTCGCGCGGGCTCTTTTTCTTTCGCGCGACACTTTTTTTTTGCTTGTGGAGCCTCTGAAGGAGCTTCCGATACGTGATCGAAACCTCTTCATGCCTCAAAAACCGCGTCCACGAAGCAGGAGTGAGGGGGTCGGTCCGCCTCCGGAGTTATCCTGTCGCACCTCGGACGGTGCCCACCTACCCTCCCTTGTGTTCGTAGATCAAGCCATCATCACCGTCCGTGCCGGCTCTGGCGGCAACGGGTCTGTCTCGTTCCGACGCGAGATGTTCGAGGCCAAGGGCGGACCTAACGGGGGCAACGGGGGTGATGGGGGCAGCGTCCTCATCCGGGCCGACTCGGGGATGAGCACCCTGTACGACTTCCGCGACCAGAAACTCTGGGCCGCGAAGGATGGCGACCCGGGCGGCCGCAAGCAGTGCACCGGCGCCAACGGCGACGACCTCATCATGAACCTGCCCGCGGGCACGCTCATCTTTGATGCGGGCAGCGGGGAGCTCGTCCACGACCTTAAGCCCGGCGAGACGATCACCATCGTCCGCGGCGGGCGCGGCGGTTGGGGCAACGAGCACTTCAAGAGCTCAACCAACCAGACGCCCAAGCACGCCGACACCGGCGCACCCGGCGAAGAGCGCAAGCTGCGCCTGGAACTCAAGCTGATCGCCGAGGTCGGCATCGCAGGACTGCCTAACGCGGGCAAGTCGACGCTGCTTGCCGCCGTCACCGCCGCGACGCCGAAGATCGCCAACTACGCCTTCACCACGCTCTCGCCGCAGCTGGGCGTGTCCGTGCTTGATGCCACCCGCCGCATCATCTTCGCCGACATCCCCGGGCTCATCGAGGGCGCGGCAGGCGGTGCCGGCCTGGGCCACGACTTCCTCCGCCACATCGAGCGCACGAGAGTGATCGTGCACCTGCTGGACATCGCGCCTTCCGATGATTCGACGCCTGCCGCGAACTACCGGCTGATCCGCGAGGAACTGCGCCAGTACTCCGAAGCCCTCGCCGACAAGCCGGAACTGATCGTGCTGAACAAGTCGGACTTGGTGCTGCCCGAAGAGGCCGACGATGCCGTGAAGGCGCTGGCCCGCGAGCTGGATATCCGCGCCGACCGCGACATCCTGGTGATCTCTGCCGCCGTGCGCGACAACCTCAAGCCGCTGCTCGAGCGCCTCTGGAGCCTCCTCCACCCCGCGGATTTCAAAGCCCAGGGCTGGAAGCCGCCGGTCGATGCCGACCAGGACCCCGCCCCATCGCCGTCGGGGCCGGGCTGACTCACCGAACCAGGCGCATCGCGATGAGGTCCTGCACATCGAGGATGCCAACGGGTTTGCCGTCCTCATCCACGACGGGGATCTCGTCGGCGCGCAGCTCTCGGAACATCATGACGGCGTCGCCCACAAGGGCATCGTTGCGGAGCGTCCGCGCCTGACGCGTCATGATGCCGGAGATGGGGCGAGAAAGCTCAGAGACATCGCGCAGCACCAGCCGCCGCAGGTCGCCATCGGTGAAGATGCCCGACAGCCGGCCCGCGCCGTCCACCAGCATCATCGCCCCGGGCCGCCGTCCGCCCTCGCTCGCCCGCGCCAGGGCTTCGCCAACCGTGCAGGTGTCGGGCACCAGCGGCAGGTTCTTGCCGATGGCGCAGCGCATGACATCGGTGACGGGCCGCAGCAGCCCGCCCAGCGAGCCCCCCGGGTGCCGCCGCTTGAAGTCCTGATGCGTGAAGTTCCGCCGCCGCGCCGCCGCCAGCGCCAGGGCATCGCCCAGCGCCATCGTGGCGGTCGTCGAAGAAGTGGGGGCCACAAAGTCCGGGCTGCCCGCCTCCTGCTCGATGCCCAGGGTCAGGCGCACGGTGGCGAGACGCTCCAGGCTTGAGAGCGCGGCACCTTCGGCACGCTGCGGCCCGGTGATGGAGATGATGGGCAGACCGTCCTGCTTGATGACTGCCGCGAGGTTGACGACCTCGTCGGTCTCGCCGGAGAACGAGATGCAGACCACGGTGTCCGTCGCCCGGAACCGGCCGAGGTCGCCGTGGGCCGCTTCGGAAGGGTGGACGGCGTGCGAAGGGATCCCCAGTGAGGCGAGGGTGGCGGAAATCTTGGCGCCCACCAGCCCCGACTTGCCCAGCCCCGTCACCAGCACCGTGCCGCCGGACTCGGCGCAGGCGACGATCAGGCCCACCGCCTTGATGAAATCCTCGCCCAGGCCGCTCCGCAGGCGTTCTGCCAGCGAAGCCACAACCCGCCCCTCTTCCTCCAGAATCCCCCGCACGAAATCGAGCTCGTTCATGCCAGTACAATAAGGGGAGGACCGAGGGGTCAGAAGTCCCGAAGTCATGAAGGGTTTGGCCGTGCTTACCGACGACTATCGCGTTCAGCTCGATGCCTTCGAGGGTCCGTTGGACCTGCTGCTGTACCTCATCCGAAAGAACGAGGTGGAGATCCATGACATCCCGGTCGCGGGGATCACCGAGCAGTACCTCGCCTTCCTGAAGCAGTTGAGCGCCACCAGCCGCATCGATATCGAGGTCGCGGGTGAGTTCCTGGTGATGGCGGCGACGCTGATGGAACTCAAGAGCCGCATGCTGATGCCCCGCCCGCCTGCCGCGGCAGCGGGCGAGAACCCCGAGCCGGATAAGCCGGGGCTGGATCCGCGCACCGAGTTGGTGCGGCAGTTGCTTGAGTACAAGAAATACCGCGACGCGGCCGATGCCCTG
Source organism: Phycisphaerales bacterium (assembly GCA_038260025.1). Lineage (GTDB taxonomy): Bacteria > Planctomycetota > Phycisphaerae > Phycisphaerales > UBA1924 > JAEYTB01. Next base: position 4,394 of record JBBSOF010000051.1, on the reverse strand, counting down.
GAGCAGCGCGGCGAAGACTGGCGACGGCGCTTCCCGGTACACCCCGCGGGCATCGATCACGACGCCCTGCACGCCGCCATTGAGAAGACGTCCGAGGAATCGCTTGAGCTGGAAGACCTTGACATTCTCGATCTGGTAGAGGCGTTCCAGAAAATCGCTGAGAGCGTCAACTTTGATCGCCTGGGCGATCACCAGATCAAGTACGACGACACGCCGATTGAGCTCCACGCCGCCGACATCATGTCGCGGCTCTCGCCCGCCGAGCCGCAGGGCGACTCGGAGCCTGCGGCAGAACTCGACCTGCTATCGCTGTTCCGCAACCGCAGCCGCGGCGAGATGGTGGGCCTGTTCCTTGCGCTCCTTGAGTTGGTCCGCAACCGCAAGGTTGCGGTGCGACAGGACCGCACGGAGGGTGCGATCATGCTCCGCGCTCGGCCCGAGGATGAGCAGGCTGCCGCGGGGTGATTTGGGTTCGAGAATACAAGTGATCGCACGAAGGACACCCAGTTGAAGACAACTCGTTGACACGGGCTGTCCAGTCTCGGATGAACGAAAAAAAACCGGGCGGCACCCCTATGTGCACCGCCCGGCAACAAAATCACAAGTCGGAGACTGCGAAGCCGGCTTAAGCCCGGCGGCGACGGCCCATTGCCAGTGCGCCAAGGCCCAGCAGGGCCGCCGCGCCCGGTGCGGGGACCGTGACCTTTGCATCATCGAAGAAGTTCTTGCCACCGACGCCGCCGTTGGTGCCATCCTCGAGCTGCCACCGCAGGGCGGCGAAGTTGTTCATCGGGACGCCCAGTGCCGTGCCCGCGGGCGCGAGGTTTGTCCAGGTGTTGTTCACGACGTCGTAGTAGTTGAGGGCGAAAGTGTCGGCGGTGAGGTCGATGTCAACCTTGATGCCGTCCCACTGCGCGGCGTTGGCGTAGATGCCGGTGAAGTTCCACGGCCCGCTGGCGTTGGCACGCCACAGCATCTCGTTGTCGCGTGCGTAGCCCCACTGCATGCCGATGTTCCCCGATGAATCCATCAGCGACTGCGTGAAGCGGTCGCCGGCGCGGGTGCCGGGGGGGTTGGAGTTGATGGGGCTGGTGGCGAAGTACAGGTCGAAGCTGACAGGCCCGCTCGTCACGCTCGATGGCACCGGGCCGCCCGTATCGTAAATGTCGAGGCTGTAGTCGTAGACCGCCGCACCGGTGCTGCCCAGAACCGTGTCGTTGCGGAACGCGAGGGAGCTGTTGTCGGTGCGGCCCGGACCGTGATCGCCCACGAGGTACACCGGGACCGCGCCCGGTGGTGTGCTGGTGTAAGCGGGCGCGCCCGCAGTGCCCACGGCACGCGCGGCGGACGAGGTGAAGTACCCACCTACCTGCCCGGTGACTGACCAGAGTCCGGCGTCGGGAAGTGTGAGCGTCGGCCCCGACCCGCCGCCGGAGTTCGGCCCATACGCGCCGGAGTTGTAGTAGGAGACGTCGGACCAGTTGTACGTGCCCGAGGGGACAAAGATGTTGTAGCCGTCGCTGGGGGCGAAACTGCCGAGCCCTGCCGATGCGGGCGAGGCGGCGAGGCCTGCCGTCAGTGCGAGGGTTAATCCGGTCAGAATACCGCGAGCGGAAACGATCCCCAAAGTGCCAGAAGTCTTCATGTCTTGTTCTCCCTAAAGGTTCCAGGTTGCCGTCACAAGACAGACTTGCGGCGGCCCCCGCGGAACTTGCAGCGGAAGTAGAAAAAATCTGGTTTACCGGGGGGGGTGGGGAGAAGAAGGCATCGAGGCATCAAGCTGGGCGGTTCGTGGGGGGAGAAAGGTCCGAAAAGCAGGGTGGGGGGTGGGAAACAACGTGCAAGTTCGATGGCGTGGGGTCGTTCCTGTTGTACGTTCTTGCATTGAGCGACTGCCGCGGAATGCGGCTGCCAGGAGGTTCCCGCTTGCCCCTCTGCCGTTTGCACATGCGTTGCCTGCTCGCCCTTGGTCTGGCGCTCGCGGCACCCGCCGCCCACGCCACCATCGTCTGGTACGAGGTGCCGAACGGCGACCTTAGCAACAGCCCGACCGGTCCCACTCGCATCACGCTGGCTGAGGGCAACAACACGATCATCGCCTCGGTCGGTGGGATGGACCCGCAGGACTGGATGGCCCTCACGGTGCCCGCGGGCTTGCAGATCAGCGCGATGCTGCTCACCGACTACGACTCCATCAATCCTGTCTCGTTCGTCGGGTTCCAAGGGGGCCCTTCGTTTGTTGGGGATTACCTCATCCCGCAGTCGTACCTCGGGTACATGCACTTCAGCGCCAACGAGGTAGGGCAGGACCTGCTGCCGATCATGGCTGATCCGGCGATCGCTGTAGATGCGCAGGGCTTCACATCGCCATTGTCCAGCGGCGTGTACACGTTCTTTGTGCAGCAGTTTGATGAGGACACGCTGTACAGGTTCGAGTTTGAGGTGACGGCCGTCCCCGCGCCCGGGGCTGTGGGGGTTGGCGCGGCGGGTGTGGGAATGGTTGCCCGCCGCCGGCGTCGTCAGACGCGGTGAGTTGAGCTGGCAGGAGATTGTGGGTGAAGCCGCGAGAGGAAGGCATCAAGGCATCAAGGCACTGAGTCCGACCCTGGCAATGCCGCATGATTTTTCATAAAGCGTGATTGTGGTGGCGTCGGAAAAATCTCGCATGCAACGCATGTCTCCTCTCTGAAGACCGCGGGCTGCACGGTACAATCCCCTTCGCGGGGATTTCGCATTGAGGGCTTCTGCCCGCACGGCCCACGGTGGTTCACAGGGAGAACGAAATGAAGAATGTTGTTGTCGGCATGGCGGCGATCGCGCTGGTGGCCCTGGCGGGCACCGCGCGGTCCGAGCTTGCGTACGGCATCACCGGCGCCGCCGCCGGCGAGAACCTCATCCGGTTCGACACCGCCAGCCCCGGGGCTTTCGCCACGGTCGGCGCGCTCACGGGTGTCGTGCAGGGCCAGGCCATCCGCGGCATCGACTTTCGCCCCGCAACCGGGCAGTTGTACGCCGTCAGCGTCGGAACTGCACCCGGGAATACGGCAGCCGCACAGCTCTACACGGTTGATCTCGCGACCGGCGCGCTGACTCCTGTCGGTGCCGGGTTTTCAATCGCGGGCAACAACTCTGGCCGCGTCTCGCTGGATTTCAACCCTGTTGTTGATCTGCTCCGCGTGGTCTCCGGTACGGCTCAGAACGTGCGCGTGAATCCTAATACCGGGGCGATCGCCGCGGTCGATGGTGACCTCGCATACGACGCGGGCGACCCCAACGCGGCGGACGGCGTCATCCTCGCCGGGATCGCATACTCGGACAACAACGCCGGCGCCACCAGCACCACGCTGTACGGCTGGAACTACGCCAACGATGGCCTGGTCACCGTCGGCAGCGTCGGCGGGTCGCCCATCAGCCCCAATGCGGGCACCGTGTTCACTGCCGCCCCGCTGCCCGCGGGCTTCCTAACCTTCAGCGGCGGCATCGGCATGGATATCAGCGGCGCCACTGGCATCGCCTACCTCCAGCACGATGACCCCAACACGGGCACCATCGAGATGCTGGACATGCTGAACCTCAGCACCGGCATGCTGACCAACCTCGGTGTGTTCGGCGCCGATGTGCTGGACATCTCCATCGTTCCTGTCCCTGCCCCTTCGACGCTGGGTGTCGCCGGGCTGATGGGCCTGGGCCTGATGCGCCGCAACCGCCGCCGGTAAGCGGGTCTTGGCGGAGTTGAAAAACAAAAGAGCCCGCGACAGTGGGGGACACTGCCGCGGTTTTTTGTGGTTTTAATCATCCATTTATTTTAAGGAGTGATAACTTCCCAAGTTTTTCGGTCAACTCCTCAAGTCTGTCACTCCAATTTATAAGGATGCCAAACCATGCGATACATCACCACCGCCGTTTTCGCCGCAATGTTCACTGGCTGTTCGGCTTTCGGGCAGGGCTGTGGATTCGTGGAGTCCTCGCTACAGTTTGAAACCAGCCAGACGTGGAGTTATTCTATAACTCCTTCGGCAGCATGCCCTGGTGCCATCTTCAATCTTAGCGTTGAAGCAGAAGTGACTCGGTTCTTGAGTCACACGGTTCATCAGACTACCCACTGCTATCCTTTTGTCAGCGGAGGGTCGGTCGTGCGGTATTACGACGTTGGCACTTCCCTTAGCGGCGACCTTTGCAGTGGTGCCACTGGCGCGTCGGCGTCAGCGACGTCACCCGGTGGGGAAGCGTCCCCTGGAGGATTGGCATCCGTGACTTAGAACGCCTTTCAGAAAGAGCGGATCGGCTTGACTCCGTGCCGATGAACAGTCTTGCGGGCAGGATGCCCGCGAGCCAGTGCAAGGAGGCACGACTATGGCCAAGCCGATCCTGGACGACGACCTGTGGACGCTGAT
>JBBSOF010000050.1:0-21561 GCA_038260025.1 Phycisphaerales bacterium | reverse complement strand
GTGCAGCTCGTGGCGGGCAACGGCTCGCTGCTGCGTGCCTCAATCCGCGTGCTCAACGCGGCTAATGAGCTGGTCACATCGCAGGTCGCGTTCGATTCCGACGGCATCTCCGGTGCCATCGCGAACGTCGCCTTCCTCGGCGAGGCCAACACGTTCTACTACATCGTGGTAGACGGCCTGGGTGACAGCACCGGGGCCTACACCGTGAAGGTCAACACGCAGCCGCTCGTGAACGAGCTTGTGTACCCCGAGGGTTACGCGAGCGTGAACGTCCGCGAGTTCGTCTCGATCGTCAACCCCAACGACTACGACGTTACCTACACCATCTACCTGCGGTACGAGACGGGCTCGGCCGAGACCGTGGTGGCCACGTCGGTCATCCGCGCCAATAGCCGCAACGGGCTAACCATCATCGACCCCAGCTACCGCACGCCGGGCCTGCGTCTTGACACCCCTTACGCCATCGTCATCAACTCCAGCGGCCCGCTGGGTGCGACGATCGCCCACTACGACTTCGGCAACAGCATCGGCGAGAGCTTCACCGAGACCACCTCGGGCACGTGGGACTTTGCCCGCGTCGAGAAGAACCCCGAGAGCGTCCGCGACTACGTCGTGTTCTACAACCCCAACAGCTTCGACGTCGCGGCAACCTTGACGGCGTACGTCAACGGTCAGGCGTTCAGCGAGACGCTCATCTTCGGCGCGCTCCGCCGCGGCGGCTTCTCGATCAACGACATCGCCGGCTTCCCCTCGGGCATCTACTCGGCCACGCTGACCGTTGTGCCCGTCAACCCCATCAACCAGTCAGCCTACATTGGCGTCGTCGCGTCCCTCAGCCACTACAACATCACCGAGGGCACGGCCTTCGGCCTGCTGGGTGATGGCGAGGGCGGCTCGACCGCCGGCGTGATCACCAACATCTCGCAGGGTGAGGGCATCTCATCTGCCGCGACCTTCTTCAACCCTGGCAACACGCCCGCCACCGTCACGCTGGTGGGCACCTACATCCGCACCACGCTTCCGACGTTCAGCCGCACCTTCCAGGTTGCGGCCCGTTCCACAGTCCGCTTCACCGGCGAGAGCCTGGGCCTGTCTCCCAACCAGCCTCTGGGCATCACCTACAGCTCCAACGTGCCGATCGTCGCGTCGAGCGACCAACTCCAGAACGGCGACGCCGACGGCACCACTGCTTCAACCACCGCGGGCTCCGAGTTCTTCTTCGGCGACGGCTATGTGGACAGCCGCTTCCCCGGTCTGCAGGAGGAATACCTCTACATCTACAACCCTGGCGCGGTGGGCCTGAGCGTGGCCATCAAGCTCAACTTCCTCGATGGAACGTCGAGTACCTTCGCGGTCACGGTGAACAGCCGCGGCTTCGCCGAGGTCCGCCTCGACACCAGGCCCGAGCTCGTCTCTTCAACGGGCCCGACTTTCTACGCCATCGATGTCTTCGCCGCGCAGCCCATCGTCGTCAACATGCAGCACTACGACCTCGCCCTTGCCGGCGGCTGGACGGCAATGGGTGTGCCCTTCGGTATCCTCTCTGACCTGAACAAGATCACCTGATCTGACGGAACAACCACGCACGTCAAGGCCCGGGCTTCCATAGCCCGGGCCTTTTTCATTGGTCCTTGCGTGACTCACGCCGGCGCAGCAGACCGCCGCCTGCGTTTCTTCCCGAGTCCCGCGTCCGCACATCACACCAGTTTTTTAAGCTCGCGCCGCATCACCTTGCCCGTGGGGTTGCGGGGGAGTTGCTCCAGCAGCCGAATCTCGCCGGGCACCTTGTAGCCGGCAAGGCGTTCGCGGCACCACATCAGCAGCGCCTTCTCATCAAAGGCCTCGCCCTCGCGCACTTCTACAAACGCAATGGGCACTTCGCCACGCATCGGGTCCTGCATGCCGACCACCCCCACCGCCCCGACGCTGGGGTGCTGGAGCAGGGCCTCTTCGATCTCACGGGGGAAGACGTTCTCACCACCGATGATGAGCATTTCCTTCAATCGCCCGGTGATGTAGAGGTGCCCGTCATCGTCGAACCGCCCAATGTCGCCGGTGCGGAAGAAGCCATCGGGCGTGAACGCCTTCGCCGTCTCTTCGGGGAGGTGGTAGTACCCCTTCATCACGTTGGGGCCGGCGATCTGAATCTCGCCCTCCTGCCCCACTTCCACTGTTCGGTCGGTGCTGATATCGACAATCCGCTCCACCACCCGCGGCAGCGGCCGGCCCACGGAATGCCGCTTCCATTCATCCGGGCGGCACCAGTTTGTCACCGGTGCCGTTTCCGTCAGGCCATAGCCCTCGGTGATGCGCACACCAAACCGCTCCATGAATCGCTCAAATACCGAGTCCGGCAGCGGCTCGCCGCCGCTGACGATCAGCCGGAGGCTTGCAAAGTCTTCGGGCGCTGCGCTCTTCACGCTCAGCAGCGCGTTGTACATGCTGGGGATCGCCACCAGAATCGTCGGGCGGTGCTCGCGCAGCAGTTTGACGACCTTGTGCGGGACAAACCGCGCCGTGTACACCGCCTTCACACCCGCCACCAGCGGCAGCAGCGTCAGCACCGTCAGGCCAAACGTGTGGAACTGCGGCAGCACACCCAGAATCCCATCCTGCGGCTGGATGCTTACCCATTCCGTGATCTGCTCCAGGTTCGCCCGGATATTGGCGTGCGTCAGCATCACGCCCTTGGGCTTGCCGCTGGTGCCGGAGGTATAGAGCAGCACGCCCAAGTCTTCCGGGTCCGCGCCGGCCGGCCAGATGGGCTCCGGGAAGCCGCGGAACGTGATGTCTTCGAGGTAGATGACGTTAGCGACGCCGGGCGGACCGCCCATGAACTCGACCATCTGGCGCGAAGTCACAATGGTGTCGCAGCCGCAGTCGTCTATGACGTACTGGAGTTCTTCTTTTTTGAGCAGGTAGTTGAGCGGGACGAGAGTCCGGCCCAGCATCCATGTCGCGAGCGCGGCCACGGGGAATGCCCCGCTTGTGGGGAGCATGACGCCGATGGTCCGAGAACCAGACTTCGCCCTGATCGCTCCCGCAACGTGCATGGCCCCCACCAGAACATCCGCCGCCCGGTAGGCGCGGCGGTCATCCACCAGCGCCGCCCGGAATGGGTTCGCTGCAAGGGTCCGGATAATCGGCCAGTGGATGCTCAAAGAAACCTCGGTAGGTCGGCGGCGGCCTGCCGCAATCATGTGCTTCGGCCCGCATGACCGAGAAAGGAATGGTACCCGTACCCGTTTTCCGCCGCCAACGCCCAAGGGCGAAACCTCTTTCCGGCAAGGGCCAGACACGATGCCTCACACCCTCTCACGCCTGCTTCTGGTGATCCTGACCGCGGCCATGTGCGGGGTCGGGGGCTGTGCAGCGAACCGGGCCACGGCAAACGACTACAACCAGTTGTTCGCCCAGCACCGCTATGCCGACAGCTACGACGCTGCGGCCAAGGTCGCGGGCTCGATGAACTCAATCCACCGTGATCAGGCCTCGCTGGTCGCGGGGCTTTCAGCCCGGGCCCTTGATCGGACGGCGGACGCCAAGAAGTGGCTGGTGCCGGTGAGCGGCAACGCCAACTCGAACATCGCGGGCCAGGCGTCCGCGGCGCTCGGCGCCATCGCCCAGGAGGAGCACCGCCACCGTGAGGCCGTTGAGTTCTTCACAAACGCTGCGACGCGTCTGAAGGGCGACGACGCGGCAAGGGCCCTGATGTTTGCCGGCGACTCGCTTCGGGGGCTGTCGCTCCCGGCGAAGGCGACCGAGACATACAAGAAGGCCCAGACGCTGGTGGTCTCGGACAACTCGCTGCGCGTGTCGCTTGCAGACCGTTTGAGCGGCGGCGGCCCTGCACTGGTTCCGGCAGCCGTGGGAACGCCCAAGATCAGCCCTACCGGCAAGTACACGCTCCAGCTCGGCGCATTTTCCAGCATCAAGAAGGCGAAGACCGAGGCCAAAAAGCTATTGGATGCCGGGGCAACCCGCACTGTGCCGATCCGCGACAAGACCGGGCGGACGCTGTATGCCGTGCAGTTCGGCCGCTACGCGACCAAGCAGGACGCCGAGGCCGCCCGCCGCGCCGTGGCCCCCACCGCCTTCGTCACCATGTATAACTGACCCCCAAACAGCGACCGATTCTTTGGGAACCGGCATCGCCCACAGGCGTATACACTGGGTACGGCGAACGCACGCCCAATGGGCGGCAGCCTCTCCGCGTGAGAGCGCACAGAATCGCCGGCAAAGGACGCGACAATGCAGCATTTCCGCAGCACCAGTGGCCGTACCCGCGCCCCGCTTGTGGTTCTGAGCCTGCTTGCCGCGGGCGGGCTGGCGACGATTGCGCACGCTCAGGACGGGGTGACGCCCGGGGCCGATGCGCCCGAGTGGGTGCAGAAGCTCGCCATCAATCCTGACAGCGCGCAGTCTCGGAGGTATTCTGAGCAGCAGCGCATCCGGGCGAACTCGGAAAAGGAACTCCGCAAACTGCGGCTGAAGTACTTCGGTGCCATCAAAAAGCAGGAGATCCGCCAGACCGGAATTCTCAAGCTGCGAGCCTACAGCGACCCTGCGCTGTTCCCCACACTCGTTGAGGTGTTTGAGCGCGAGGATGCCGATGTCCGCGGCGCGGTGATGGATATCTTTGCCGAGTCGCGCACGCAAGAGGGTGACGCTTCCCTGGCGTGGGTTGCGATCTTCGATCGCTCTGCCGAGGTACGGCGCGGCGCAACATCCCGGCTCCAGCGTCGCACAAAAGAAGAGGCCGGGACCCCGGAGGGCGTGAAGCTGGTGTGCTGGGAGGGCATCCGCTCCGGCAAGCCCGAGGCTATGGCTTCCGCGGCAGGGCTGGCCAACGACCTGACGATCCTCGAGGCAATCCCCTGGCTCATCAATGCACAGGTGCAGTTCGCGGGCGTGGATTCAAGCGGCGGCGGCGGCACACGCCAGGGCGCGCTCGCGTGGATTTTGGTTGGTACACAGACAGCGTTTGTGAGCGACCTGACGCCCGTGGTCGGGCCCAACGCGGTCGCATTTGATCCCCAGCTTTCGGTGATCACCGAGGGCGTGATCCTGCGGGTGCTGGATGCGGCGGTGGTGTCGTACAACTACGACCTGCACAATGTGCTCGAGCAGTTGGGCAGCCGCGGCATGGAGGGGGCGGACCTGCGCGGCCTGGGCTGGAATGTGCCCGCGTGGCGCAACTGGTACGCCGGCGAGTTCAAGCCTTTCCAGGCAAAGAAGAAGGCCGACGCCCTTGCGAAGGCGGCGGAGGAATCCAGTCAGGGCATCGCGGCTGATCAGACGGCACCCAAGTAGCTCGCACCGCCGGGCGGTTCAGTCGCCGATGCTGATGACCGACGCCATCGCCAGTGTGTCGGTGTGAGTCATGGAGATCTTCCACTCTCGCACGCCCTGGCGTGCGGCAAGTGATTCGGCGTGGCCCGACAGGCGCAGCATGGGCTGACCGCTGGGCAGCTTCACAACCTCAATCTCCGTCCACAAGACACCATCGCTCCAGCCCGTGCCGAGCGCCTTGAGCACCGCTTCCTTCGCGGCAAACCGCGCGGCAAGGTGCTCGGCACGCCGTCGGCTGCCCACGGCGTGCGTGGCCTCTCCTTCGGTGAAGATCCGCTGCACGAAACGCTCGGCGTGGCGATCCAGCAGCTCGGAAAACCGCGCCACTTCCACCAGGTCCACGCCGTGGCCGATGATGCGCATCGGTCAGGCCTTGCCCTTCGATTTTTTCCCTTTGCCCGCGCCCTCTGAAGATTCGGGCTTGCGCTCGCTCTTCGGCGTCGCGGGCTTCTCGCGGGACGGCTTGGGCTCTGGCGAAGAACCCGAATCTTTCTTGTCTGGCTTGGCAGGCGGCGCGGGGTCGGCTTTGTCGGTTGAAGCGGCGGCTTCCGATGGTTTGGCCTCGGTGGGTTTGTCCGCTTCCGCACTTTTTTTGTAAGCCTCAGAGCGGTAATCGGTCTGGTAGAAGCCGGAACCCTTGAAGATGATTGCGCCGCCGGTGCCGATGAGTCGCTCGAGCGCGTTCTTGCCGCAACTGGGGCACTTGCGGCGGGGTTCGTCCTTGATGGAGTGGAAGATCTCGACGCGCTTCTTGCAGGCGTTGCACTTGTACTCGTAGGTGGGCATCGCCGCGTTTACTCCTGGGGCGCGACGACGACCTTGGCCGGGCGCAGCACCCGCTCGGGAGAGCCGCCGCCCCCGAGCGTGTAGCCCGACTGGAACGTGGAAACGACATGGCCGGGCCCGATGCCCTCGGCCTTCTGCTGCATGATGGCCTCGTGCTTTCCCGGCTCGAACGCATCGCCTGGCTGCGGGCTCAGCAGGCCGACGCCGTGGTGGCCGAGCGCTTTGAGCAGTTCGCCGCGGATCAGTCGCATGCCTTCCAGGAGCTGCTCGACACTCGAGGCCGCCTTGTCCTGCGAGAGGGCGGTGTCGAAATGGTCGAGCACGGTCACGACGCTCGACGCGACCGCGCTGACACCCTGCTGCCTTGCCACGACCTCGTTCTGGAGGGCGCGGCGCTGGTAGTTCTGAAAGTCCGCCATGAGCCGGAGCGAGCGAGCCTTCTCGTTCTCGAGCTCGGCCGCCAGGCGCCCGGCCTCGCCGGAATCGCCGAACGCCATCTCGCCATCTTCGGTCATGTCTGAATGGTCTGTTTCTTCAGGCATGTCAATACTCCCATCTTCGCGGCCCGGGATACCCGGTGGAACCTTGCCTGGCTCGCCGGGCTTCTTCCATGGCCACATTGTTCACCCTCTTTTGCGGTAATGCGGGAAAACGTCGCATGAACTTCACTTTGACTGCCGGCCCCCCAGCAGATCGCCGACTTTTTTCAGGAAGCCCTGGCTCTCGGGCAGCACCGCGGCATCTTCGGTGTCCGCGAACTGGCGGAGCAGGTCTTCCTGCTTCTTCGTGAGCTTTCTGGGAATCTCGATCTTGACGACGACCACGAGGTCGCCCCGCCGCCCGGAGCGGAGGTTCGGGAGGCCCTTGCCGCTGATGCGGAAGTTCGCCCCGAACTGTGTGCCCTTTGGCACCGTCAGATTCGCCGAGCCGTCGATCGTTGGCACCTGGATTTCGGCGCCGAGAGACGCCTGCGAGAACCCGATGGGCAGCTCAAGCACGAGGTGATCGCCCTCGCGGTGGTACATCGGGTGCTGCTGCACGCGGACGATGACGTGCAGGTCGCCGCGGACACCATCGCCGCTCTGGGACATCTCGGGGGGCGGTGGCTCACCCTCGCCCTGCACGCGCACGGCCTGGCCCTCCTGGATGCCCGCGGGGATTTTGACGCTCAGCTCGCGCTTGCGGGGCACGCGGCCCTTGCCGCGGCAGCCATCGCAGAACTCCTTGACGATCGTGCCCCGGCCATGGCAGGCGGGGCAGGCGACCACCATGCGGAACATGCCGCCCAGGCCCGACTGCTGCACGCGGCCCTGGCCGCCGCATGTGGGGCACTTGATCGGCTTGCTGCCGGGCTTGGCGCCGGTGCCGGTGCACTTGTCGCACACATCAAGCCTTGTGAACTCGACATCGCGCGAGGCACCACTTGAAACTTCTTCGAGCGTAAGGCTGACTTCTGTTTCAAGGTCATAGCCTCGCGGGATGCCGCGCTGGCCCTGGCCGCCGAAGCCGCCGCCGCCCCCCCTGCCGCCGCTGAAGATGTCGTTGAACATCGAAAAGATGTCGGAGACATCCATGCGGGAGAAGTCGTGCGCGGCAGCACCGCGGCCACGCAGCCCCTCGTGCCCGTACTGGTCATAAATCTTGCGCTTCTGCTCGTCGGCAAGGACCTCGTACGCCTCGGCACATTCCTTGAACTTCACCTCGGCCTCGGCATCGCCCGGGTTGCGGTCGGGGTGATACTTCATCGCCAGGCGGCGGTAGGATCGCTTAATCTCTTCGCCGTCGGCGGTCTTCTCGACGGAGAGGATTTCGTAGTAGTCTCGGGTGGTGGGCATTCCGTTGCTTTCTCAGTCGTTGCCGATCAGCCTAAGGATGGACCGCTCGATGCTGCCGATGATAAACCCGGCGAAGACTTCCCATCGTCCGGCGTTCGCATCTTCGAGGGCCGCCAGGTATTCGCCGCGGCGCTCGACCTCAATGACGGCGTGCGGATAGCCCTGCCGCAACAGGTGGTAGTTCATCAGCAGGCGTGCGGTTCGGCCGTTGCCGTCGTTGAATGGATGGATGGCGACGAAGTTGTAGTGGAGTTCGGCGGCCTGCATGGCTGGATGAATGCCGGAACGGTTGGCGAGCCTGAGCATTGCGGGGATCAGTTCATCGAACTTGTGGCTGCCGGGGGGCACGAAGCGGGTGCCCTTGATCAGCACCCGCTCGCTCCGAAAGCGGCCCGCGAACTGAGGCTCGATATCAGCGAGCACGACTGTGTGAACCGACAGCAGGTCTACTTCAGCCAATGGGCATTTTCCCCGGGAATCGGACCACTGCTCAACCATCCGCAGCGCGCGGTCGTGGTTTCTCGCCTCATACACCTCGCGGAGCGGCTTTCCCCCTTCGGGTGAGCGACCTTCGATAACCAACTGCGTTTCGCGCAGCGTCAGCGTGCTTCCCTCGATCGCGTTCGAGTGGTACGTCAGCTCCACCCGCAATGCTTCAACCGAGTTGGGGAGGATCCCACCCCGATTCTTCATGGCCATGTACCGCGCATGAACAGCCGCAAGACTTCCCAGTGCAGACTGCATACTCCCGGCTTTGTCGTCAACGCCAAGCAGCGGTTCGGGAATGTCCATTTTCTCGAGCATTGAACTCCGCTCAACTCCGTCCATGAATTTTCGTGCGCGGCTGGCGGCCGAGTACTTGCTGCTCATTCGTGAATCGAGCCCACGGTCTCGCGACGCGTGGGCTCGTGACATTCGTGTCGGCCTCTCGGACGTCAGTCTGCGTTCAGGAGACCGCCCCCACCTCCGCCTTCGTCTCATCTTTGAGCTCAGTGATCAACACGTCGGTGGTGAGCATGAGGCCGGCGACGCTGGCGGCGTTGATGAGGGCTGTCTTCGCGACGAGCGCTGCGTCGATGATGCCGGCCTTGACGAGGTCGGTGTACTCGCCCGTTGCGGCGTTGAAGCCGTTGTTACCCTTTGACGACTTCACCTCGTCGATGACGAGGTCGCCATCGAACCCGGCGTTGTTCGCGATCTGCTTGATCGGGGCCTCGACGGCGTGCGCGACAATGTCGAAGCCGAGCTTCTCATCGTCGGTCTTCGCCTTCTTTGCCGCAGCCATGATCGCTTCCTGCGTGCGGAGCAGCGCCACGCCGCCGCCGGGGACATACCCCTCCTTCGCGGCAGCCCGAGTGCTCTTCAGCGCATCGTCCACAAGGTCCTTCGTGGCCTTCATCGCCATCTCGGTCGCGCCGCCGACGCTGATCATGGCGACGCCGCTGGTTAGCTTGGCAAGGCGCTCCATCAGCTTCTCTTTGTCGTAGTCGCTGGTGGACTTCTCCCACTGGCTGCGGATCTGATCGGCCCGTGACTTAATCTCGTTCTTCTTGCCCGCGCCCTCGATGAGCGTGGTGTCGTCCTTGTTGATGACGATGCGCTTGGCGCGGCCGAGCTCGGACATATCCACGCTCTCGATGTTGCGGCCCAGGTCCTCCGCCAGGAAGGTGCCGCCAGTGAGCACGGCGATATCGCCGAGCATGGACTTGCGGCGATCGCCGAAGCCGGGCGCCTTGACGGCGCAGACCTTGAGCATGCCGCGGATGCGGTTCACGACGAGCGCGGCAAGAGCCTCGCTCTCGACATCCTCGGCGATGATGAGCAGCGGCTTGTTGGCCACCGCGATCTTGTTGAGCAGGGGCAGCAAATCGGGCAGGTTGCTGATCTTCTTCTCGTAGATGAGGATGTACGCATCCTCCAGCACGCACTCCCCGGTCTTGAGGTCGGTCATGAAGTACGGCGAGAGGTAGCCCTTGTCGAACTGCATGCCCTCGACGTAATCGAGGGTGGTCGTTGCGGCCTTGCCATCCTCGATCTCGACGACGCCATCGGCGCCGACCTTGGAGATGGCCTCCGCGATCAGCTCGCCCACGACGGAGTCGTTGTTGGCGGAGACAGTCGCGACCTTTTTGTAGTCTTCCTTGCCTTTGCACTTGGTGGCCATGGCGTCGATGGCGGCTGCCGCGGCCGCGGCACCGGCATTAATGCCGCGCTGCAGAAGCACGGGGTTGGCGCCGGCGGTGACGTGGCGGAGCCCTTCGGTGAAGATGGCCTGGGCGAGCACGGTGGCGGCGGTGGTGCCGTCACCCGCCTTGTCGGCGGTGCGCTTGGCGACCTCGTTCACCATCTTGGCACCCATGGCCTGGAAGGGCTCGGGGAGCGAGACCTCCTTGGCAACCGAGACGCCGTCCTTGGTGACGTGCGGGCCGCCGTACGACTTCTCGATGACGACGTGGCGGCCGCTGGGACCCATCGTGCACTTGACGGCCTGTGCGAGACGATCGACACCCTTCTTCATTTCGAGAAGGGCGGCGTCCTGGAACATGATCTGCTTGGTAGCCATTCTGTGTGTCCTTCTAAGAGAACGCGGAGGGTGGGGAGAGGAGCCGAGGTCGCGGAGGAGGACGATGGTCCTATTCCGTCTCCAGCATTTCCGCTTTCCGCGTTACTCCGCTATCTCTGCGTACTCCGCGTTCTCTTCAGTTCTATACGACTCTTCAACTCAACCCTCAATAACACCGAGCAGCTCGCTCTCGCGGATGATGAGGTGCTTCGTGCCCTTGATCTCGACTTCGGTGCCCGCGTACTTGCCATAGACGACGGTGTCGCCGTTGCGAACGGACATCTCGGCCCGCTTGCCGTTCTCCAGGCGCTTGCCGGGGCCGGTGGCGATGACTTGGCCCTTGACGGGCTTCTCCTTCGCGGCTTCGGGCAGGTAGATTCCGGACGCGGTTTTGCTTTCGGGCTCGATGGGCTTCACGAGCACGCGGTCTTCGGTCGGCTTGACGGCCATGGGGTTCTCCTTAAAAATCGCTGCGTGGCGGTTTGATTGAATGTCGGCTTCCATTTCGGAAGCCTCTGGGTTGAACTCTGTAATCTCAAATGTGTCGGTGGCGGGCTTGAATGGTTCGGCTGCCCCGTCGGTTTCAAGGGCCTGCTGTCGGAGCGGGGGCCTGCGGCGCTTGACCTCCATGATCTGGATATCGCTGAGAAGCACCGTCCGCACCTTGCCGGTTTTCTCGTCTGTCCCGTGCAGTGCGGCACGACCGAGGAACGAATGAACCTTGCCGCTGAAGGGCAGGCCATACTGCGTGACATCGAACTGATCGGCATCCTCGGGCGCGGGCCGGGCGATTGGGAGCAGCCCGCCCGTTGCACCGCGACGCTTGAGCTTGTCGACGTGCTGGGCATTGATATCGACCGGTGCGCGCACGCCATGCTTCCACTGGAACAGCCGGAAGCGGCCGTCCTTCATCGGCGTCACTTCCGACGAGAACGAGCCGTTGGAACGGCGGCGCTGCTCGCCGAAGAGCGTCTCCACGAGCGTGAATCGCTCGCCGCTGGCGAGCACCACCTTCGTGGAGATATTGCGGATGATGGCCGGTGCCTCGGTCACGCTGTTGCTCACACCTTGGGACGCACGGATGTGGGCACACCGCCGCCCTGACCGCCGCCCTTCGTCGACTTCATGTCGCGTGCGGGTGCCTGCTTCGAAGCGCCTTGGTCGCCCACTTCCTTCTTCTTTTCGATGTGCTGAAACGCCGGCTTGGAAGGGGGCTGGAAGCCGCCCGAGCCACTCTTGCCGATAAGGTCGCTTGCCTTTGCCATGTGTCGTGCTCCGATCTGCGTTGAGGTGCGGTTGAGGTGATTTGAGTATGCGGGTCTGAATCAGAAGCCCATGCCGCCCATGCCACCCATTCCGCCCATGCCCGGCATGCCTCCGCCCATGCCCCCCATGCCGCCGCCGCCGTGCGCGTGGCCGTGGTCGTCCTTTGCCTCGGGCTTGCTGGTGATGATGCAGTCCGCGGCAAGCAGCATGGTTGCAACGCTTGCCGCGTTCTGCAGGGCCATGCGATCAACCTTCGCGGGCGTCATGACGCCCATCGCCAGCAGATCGCCATACTCACCGGTGAGCGCATTGTACCCGAAGTTGCCCGCATTCTTGCCGGCCCCGCCCTCAAGCACGCGGCTGACCACCACGCTGCCCTTGGCCCCGGCATTGTCCGCGATCGTGTGCGTCGGGACGGCGAGAGCCGTGATGACGGTGCGGATGCCGGCGGCGAAATCGAACTTCGAGCGTCCGACATCTTCCACAGTGTTGGCTTCGGCATCGGACCCTGCCTTGCCGAACACGCGGGTGTATTCCTTCATGTCTTCGAGCGCGCGGCGGGCGCGGAGGAAGCTGACGCCGCCGCCGGGGACGATGCCTTCGGCCACCGCAGCGCGGGTAGCGTGCAGGGCGTCCTCGATGCGTGCCTTCTTCTCCTTCAGCTCGGCCTCGCTGGCCGCGCCGACCTTCACAACGGCAACGCCGCCCGCAAGCTTGGCGAGACGCTCCTGGAGCTTCTCGCGGTCGTAATCGCTGGTGGCGGCGTCGATCTCGTTGCGTATCTGGGCAATGCGCGACTGGATCTGCTTCGTC
The DNA here is from genome assembly GCA_038260025.1 of Phycisphaerales bacterium. Taxonomy (GTDB): domain Bacteria; phylum Planctomycetota; class Phycisphaerae; order Phycisphaerales; family UBA1924; genus JAEYTB01. Next base: position 8,946 of record JBBSOF010000050.1, on the reverse strand, counting down.
TCGCCCGCGCCCTCAATGAGCGTGGTGTTCTCGGCATCAACCTCGATGCGCTTGGCAAGGCCGAGGTGGCCGATCTCAACCTTGTCAAGCTCAAGGCCCAGGTCCTTCATCACGGCGGTGGCGCCCGTGAGGATTGCGAGGTCCTCGAGCATGGCCTTGCGGCGGTCGCCGTAGCCGGGGGCCTTGACGGCGCAGACCTGGAGCGTGCCGCGGAGCTTGTTGATGACGAGCGTGGCAAGGGCCTCGCCGCTGACTTCCTCGGCGATAATGAGCAGCGGCTTCTTGCTGGCCATCACCTTCTCAAGCAGCGGGACGAGCTTCTGGATGGAGTCGATCTTGTCCTCATGGATCAGAACGAGGCACTTCTCGAAAACCACCTTCATGGCGTCGGGGTCGGTGACGAAGTTGGGCGAGAGGTAGCCGCGGTCGAACTGCATGCCCTCGACCACATCAACGACGGTGTCGATGTTCTTGCCTTCCTCGACGGTGATGACGCCGTCCTTGCCGACCTTCTCGAACGCGTCGGCCATGATCTTGCCGATGGCCGCGTCGTTGTTGGCGGAGATGGTGGCGACGTTCTGGATGTCGGCCTTGCCCTTGACGGGCGTTGCCAGTGAGTCGATGTGCTTCGTCGCGACTTCGACGGCGGCCTTCATGCCGCGGATGAGGGCATTGGCATCCACGCCCGCGGAGATATGGCGGAGGCCCTCGCGGAACAGCGCCTCGGCGAGCACGGTGGCCGTGGTGGTTCCGTCGCCGGCAGCGTCGGACGTCTTGCTGGCCGCCTCCTTCACGAGCATCGCGCCCATGTTCTCGGCCTTGTTGCTCAGCTCAATTTCTTCGGCAACGCTCACGCCGTCCTTCGTCACGGTGGGGCCGCCCCAGGACTTGTCCAGCACGGCGTTGCGGCCGCGGGGCCCGAGGGTGGCTTTGACCGCCCGGGCGAGCTTCTCGACGCCGGCGAGGAGGGACTGGCGGGCATCAACGTCAAACGTGAGTTCTTTAGCGGCCATGGGGTCGGGTGCTCCTCAAAAAAGCTCTGGAATCGGGCTCCGCCGCGGGCGGCGGGGTCGTGGTTTGCAAGGCAGGGGCGAGGCCCAAGCGGGAAGGCCGGGGCGGGGGCTCGCGGCAGTAACGCCGCAGCCCTCCGTGCGGAAGGCAACGGTGGTGCCAGCGAGCGTAGGTGCGGAGGGGATGTTTTGCCGCGGTTTCAGCGGGTTTGCGGCGTGCGGGTGTACGAGTTTCTGACAGGGTGCGCGGCAGGTCTCCAGGGGCCTGCCGAACTGGCAGGAGGCGGGGAGCCCATTACGGCCAACCGCAAAAACAAACGGGCCCCGCCACTGGAGCGGGGCCCGTGAAACTGAGCTTTAAAACCGACATCAGGCGGGCTGATCGCCGCCCTCGGCGGGCGCAGCCTCTTCCTTGGTCTCGGCCTTGACAGCAACCGGCTTGTCCTTGCGGAGCTTGGCGTAGAAGGCCGCTCGCTTATCGCTGATGCGGCGGCGCTGGCTGGGGCGACCGCCGATCTCGGCGCCGTCCTCAGCACCGCAGAACTGCAGCACGCACAGCTCGGTGCCGTCGCCGATGCGGTGGCGGCCAAGCTTCACGATGCGGGTGTAGCCGCCGGTGCGGTCTGCGAAGCGGGGGGCGATGTTGTCGAAGATGTGCTTGACGATCTTGGGGGCTGCCCGCAGCTCGCCGTAGCGGTTGCGCTCAACCTTCGACCCCTCAGGCACCTCGAAGAACTGCGTCGCCTGGTCGCGGAGCTTCTGGACGTGGTCCTTCTCGGCGTCGCTGGCGTTCTTGGCGACGTACAGCCAGTCGAAGCCGCGACGATCGCCGCCGAGCTTCGCGATGATCCGGCGGCGGGCCGCCAGGTCACCGGTCTTCGCGGCGGTGATGATCTTCTCGACAAACGGCCGAACAGCCTTGGCCTTGGGGATCGTGGTGACGATCTGGCCGTGCTCGAACAGGCCCGCGGCAAGATTCCGCAGGGTTGAAGCCCGGTGGGCCGTGGTGCGGCCCAGTCGATAACCAGCTCTGCCGTGACGCATACTCCACACTCCAATTCCCGGGACCCAAAGGGCGGGCCGGGGCAAAGAACACTCAAATCCGGGGCTCTGCCAGCCAGAAGGCGGGCAGGGCCGAAACTCTAGGCGTTCCCCATCAGGCGGGGAACTGGGGGGCGGTGACGGTATAACCCTCGGGCAGGGTCATACCAAGGTCCATCTGGATGTCCGCGAGCTTGCGCTTCACCTCACGGAGACTGGTGCGGCCGAAGCTGCGGAGCTTCAGCAACTCGCCATCGGTCTGCGTCACGAGCTGGCCGACCGTCTCGATCCGGGCCGACTCGAGGCAGTTGCTCGCACGCACCGACAGCTCAAGCTCGCTGATGGGCATGTTGAGCTTGCGGATCAGGTCCTCATCCACGCTCGCGGCAGCCGCGGCCTCTTCGCTCACGCGGTCGTCGCCCAGCTCGAAGAACTGGACGAAGGGGTTGAGGTGCTTACGGAAGATCTTGGCGGCCTCGACGAGGGCCATCTCCGGGGGCACGGTGCCGTTGGTCCAGACCTCGATGGTCAGCTTATCGTAGTTGGTGCGCTGGCCGACGCGGGTGTCCTCGATCTTGTAGCGGACGCGCTGCACGGGCGAGTAGATGGCGTCGACGTGAATTTTGCCTATCTCCTGCTCTTCCTGCTCGGCGTACTGCTCGCTGGCAGGGACGTAACCCCGGCCCTTGGTCACCTCAAGCTCCATCTCAAAGTCCACCGCTTCGGTCAGCGTGGCGAGGACGAGGTCCTTGTTGAGGATGGTGATGGCCGTGTCGGCCTGGATCATGTCGGCAGTGACCTCGCCGGGCCCGCGGGCGGCGAGCTTCATCGTCTTGGTCTCCTCACCCTCCATGCGGACGATCAGGTTCTTGATGTTGAGAACGATGTCGGTCACGTCCTCCATCACGCCCTTCAGAGGGCTGAACTCGTGGGTGACGCCCTTGATCTTGATGGATGAGACTGCAGCGCCCTCGAGGCTGCTCAGCAGCACGCGCCGCAGGCTGTTGCCCACGGTGGTGCCGAAGCCGCGCTCGAAGGGCTCGATGAAGAAACGGCCGTAAACATCGCTCTTGAACTTGGCATCGGTGACGACCCGGGTCGGCAGTTCGAGGCCACGCCAGCGGACGCGCGTTGTGCTCATGATTCGTAACTCGCTCTCGGCAGCATTTCTGAAAACATCCCAATGGCCCTGCGGGATCAACGCGCTCGCCGAGAAGCGCGTGCCCTGCGGCACAAGGGGAACGGGGAACATTGATTCTTCGGATCACCACACCCTTGCCGCGATCGGCCCGGGTGGGACGCGTTGACTGTTGGACTAGACGCGACGACGCTTCTTAGGGCGGCAGCCGTTATGCGGGACCGGCGTGTGGTCCTCGACCGCCGTGACGCGGAGGCCCGCGGCGGTGAGGCCGTTGACGGCGGACTCGCGCCCGGCGCCGGCGCCCTTGATGCGGATCTCAACCTCGCTCATGCCCATCTTGCGGGCCTTGCTGCCCGCTGTCTCGGCGGCGCGGGTCGCGGCGAAGGGCGTGCTCTTACGAGCGCCCTTGAAGCCGATGGTCCCGGCCGAGTCCCACGACAGCGTCTCGCCGTTGGTATCGGTGATGGTGACGATGGTGTTGTTCTGCGTCGCGCGGATGTGCGCGATGCCGCGGACGACGTTCTTGCGGATCTTGGCTTTCTTCGACATCTGCGGAAAACTCCTGGATCATCCGACCCGCAATGGGTCGTACCCGGGGGGTGGGGAATGTTGAACAGGACTATGGACTGAGGACCGAGTCCTCAGCACTCAGTCCTCAGCACTTGTTACTTGGCCTTGACGCCCTTCTTGCCGGCGACGGTCTTCTTCTTGCCCTTGCGGGTGCGGGCGTTGCTCTGGGTGCGCTGGCCGCGGACCGGGAGGCCCTTGCGGTGGCGGTCGCCGCGGTAGGACTTGATGTCCTTGAGGCGCTGCACGTTCTGCTGCACCTGGCGGCGGAGCGCGCCCTCGACGATGTACGTCGAGTCGATGATCGCGTTGATCTGCGCCAGCTTCTGGTCGTCGACCTCGCTGGACCGCTGGTCGGGGTTGACGCCCGCCTCGGTCAGGATCTGCGCGGCGAACTTCGCGCCGATGCCGTGGATGTACTGCAGCGCGAAGTAGATCTTCTTGCGGTCAGGGACGTCGATACCGGCGATACGTGGCATGTGTTTTCTCTTTTGACCACAGGCGGGACGCCTGTGCTACCGAAATTAGCCCTGGACCTGCTTGTGCTTGGGGTCGGACTTGCAGATCACCCGCACCTTGCCCTTGCGGCGCACGATCTGGCAGGCGTTGCACATTCTCTTGACGCTGGCCTTCACCTTCACAGGTCACCTCTTCCTTGCAATACAGAAAAACCTCGCGCAGAGCGCGGGGGAGGGGATATTAGGCGGGCGGATTTTGGGAGTCACGCGGCGAACTGGGAATCGGACAAATAGGACCCATAGGACATTTGGGACCTATTTGGATCAGTGCCGGAACGTGATCCGGGCCTTGCTCAGGTCGTACGGGGAAATTTCCACCGTAACCCGGTCGCCGGGGAGGATGCGGATGTAGTTCATCCGCATCTTGCCGCTGACATAGGCCAGAACCTCGGACTTCTGCTCGTTGGGGAGCCGCACCTTGAACATGGCGTTGGGCAGGGCCTCGGTGACCACTGCTTCGAAAGTGAACTTGTCGTCCTGTTTGGCCATGCGCTCGTTGTAACTCCGGCGGGAATCTGGCACGACCCCCTGCCGGGGTGGCGTGCATCCCCCGTAAGGTCGGGGACGGCAAGGGTAGCCGACTTTTCCTCCCTTTGCACGGATCAACGTTTCAATTCCCGGGTTCGGCACGGCTCAGGACCTCGACGCCGCCCGCCGTGACGGCCACCATCCGCTCCTCGAACGCCGACCAGACGCCATCAGGGGCTGCTTGCGTCCAGCCGTTCGCGTCCTGCGTGATCGTCGCTGGCCGCTCGATGACGACGGGCTCAATAGCCAGGATCATGCCCGCACGGAGCCGGACGTCGGGATTACCGCTATCGCGGGTAAAGAAGCTTGGCCGCTCGTGCAGAGCCCGACCGATGCCGTGGCCGCACGCGCCGGGCAGAAGCGAAAGCCCACTCTCCCCCACCGCCTCTTCAACCCGGGCCATCACAGCGGACCACCACACGCCGGGTGCCATCGCGCCAATAGCCGCGGTCGTTGCCGCAAGCGCGCCCTGGCGGAGCCGATCCGCACGCTCCCCGGCACCGATGGCGAGAGAGATTGCCGCGTCGGCGTGCCAGCCCAGAGCGGTCCGTAGCGTCAGGTCGAGGGTCACAATGTCGCCCGCGTTGAGCACACGTTCGCCGGGGATGCCGAACATCACTTCTTCATTCGTGTTGATGCTCAGCGGAGCCGGGAAGGGGGGTTCATCCGCAAAGCGGAAGCCGCGGGTTGTTGGCGTGGCGCGGGCGCGTGCGATGTGCTGAGCCGCGATATCGCTGAGCTGCCGCGTCAAGACGCCCGGCCGCGCCGCAGCCGCAACTTCCCGCAGCACCCGCCAAGCAAGACGCCCGGCGTCTCGTGCTTGCGCGAGGTCGCCGGGCGTTGAAGCTTGCAAGGGCATGGTGTGAACCGGCCCCGTATTCAGGTCGTTAAAGGGCTTAGAACCGCGGGCCAGCGCCCAGGCGCGGGCCGCCGCTGTTGCCATCCTCGCCGCCCAGGAAGCCGGAGTAGTTGCGCATCATCAGGTTGGCTTCAACCTTCTGCAGGAAGTCCATGCAGACGGACACCACGATGAGCAGCCCCGTGCCTCCTAAGAACCTTGTGACGTTCTGATCTACGTTCATCGCGGAGTTGATGACGGTGGGGATGACTGCAATGAGCGCCAGGAACGCCGCGCCCACGAATGTGATGCGGGTGATCACGGTCTCCAGATACTCGGCGGTGCGGGGGCCGGGCCGCAGACCGGGGATGAACGAGCCGTGCTCCTTGAGCTGCTTGCTCATCTCTTCCGGGTTGAACTGCACGGTAATCCAGAAGTAGCTGAAGAAGTAGATCATCGCGATGTACACGAGGATGTACAGGTACGCGTCGTGGTGAAAATTGTCCGACATGAAGCGGGTGAAGGACCCGAACCACGTCGTGTCGCCCGTCGCCTTCGCGGCGTTGTCCGTCCACTGCTTGAGCTGGGCAAAGAGCACCGTCGGGAAGATCATGAGCGAACTGGCGAAGATGATGGGCATCACGCCGCCGTGGTTGATGCGCATGGGCAGGTAGGACTTCTGCCCGCCGTAGACCTTGCGGCCGCGGGTGTGCTTGGCCTGCTGCACGGGGATGCGCCGCTGGGCGATCTGCATCAGCACCGCCGCGCCGATGACGCCCACAAAACCGGCAGCGAGGAAGATGATGCCCATCCACCCCATCTTGCTGGGGTCCCGCGGGTCCCAGTTGGAGCGGATGCTGCTGATGGCGTTGGGCATGGCGGCAAGGATGCCGGCCATGATGATCATGGAAGCGCCGTTGCCGATGCCGTGCTTGTCGATCTGCTCGCCAAGCCACATGAGGAACGTCGTCCCGGCCGTCAGGGCCGCGAGGGCCGTGAACCACCACAAGGGGCTGTTCAGGTAGACGGGGTACACCAACTCCGCCTGGCGGAGGTAGGTGAGCCAGCCGATTCCCTGCACCACGCACAGGGCGACCGTGGCGTAGCGGGTGTACTCCATGATCTTCTGGCGGCCGGTGGGGCCTTCCTCGCCCAGGGCCTTGAGGGCCGGCAGGAAGCTGGAAAGCAGCTGGAAGATGATGCCCGCCGTGATGTACGGCATGATCCCCAGGCCGAAGATGGTCGACTGCGATAGGCTGCCGCCGGAGAACATGGTGACGTAGCTGGCGATGGAGCCGAATGCGCTGCCGCTCTCGCTGGAGCGCTCGAAGGCCTTCTGCAGCTGCTCCTGGTTGACGCCCGGCAGGGGAATCCAGTGCCCGATGCGGAAGACCAGCAGCATTCCCAGCGTGAACATGATCTTGTTGCGGAGCTCTTCGACTTTGAAGACGTTGAGTAACGTCTTGAACATTGCGGGGGCCTTTCTGCGGGGAAGAAACGGGCGGTCAACCGGCGGAACTGCCGCGTCCAGCGCGGCAAACTGCGAATGAGCGGGAAGGGTAGGCGGGGTTCACGCCGTTGACAGCCGGCAGAAGTCGTCTTCACGCTCGCAGGGCCGCTCTCCGTGGCCTTATATTGGCGGCCTTGGAACCACTGGACGCACCAATATCATCTGCCGCGGGCCCCGCCGCATGGCCGGGGCCGCCGCCCGAGCGGGTGCTGATCGTCCGCACCAGCGCCCTGGGAGATATCGTCCGCACGGTGCCCGCCCTTGCCAGACTGCGGCAGGCACTCCCCCACGCCCGCATCGACTGGCTCATCAACGATGGCTTCGCGGAGGCGATCCGGCATCACCCGGCGTTGTCGGCGGTGGTGCCGTTCCCGCGGCGGGCCCTGTCGCGGTCGCTGCGGGCGGGTCGCCTGACGGAGGTGACGGACTGGGCACGCCGGGCCCTGCGCGAGCCCTCGTACGACCTCGTCATCGACTTCCAGGGGCTGCTCAAGAGCGGGCTGCTGACGTTCACGACGGGCGCCGAGCGGCGGGTGGGGTTCGCCGATGCCCGCGAGGGGGCGTGGCTGGGGTATACCGAGCGGGCAGCGGTGGCGGGCGGTCGCTTGCGGCACCATACCGAGCGGGTGTTTGAGTTAGTGCGGGCGGTGATGGGTGCGGCTGAGCCGTTGACACCGTCCGTGGAAGACCTGCGGCTGTACCCGGGTGCCGCGGCAGCGGACATGTTTGCCCGCGACACCGAACTGGCGGGCCGCCGCTATGTGCTCCTGTCCCCCACCACCAAGGGGCTGGGCCGGGCGTGGCCAATGGAGCGGTACGCGGCCCTCGCGCGGTCGCTGCTTGCACGACGAGCGGGGTTGCGGCTGGACGGCGTTGTGGTCGTGGGATTGGAGAGTGAGCGTGCGCTGTGCGGGCCGCTGCTGACGGAGCCGGGGCTCATCGACCGCATCGGCGCCACAGGCATCGGCGGCCTGATGTCACTCATCCAGCATGCCGCGCTCGTTGTCTGCAACGACTCGGCGGCAATGCACATGGCCGTCGCGTTCGATCGCCCGCTGGTCGCGCTGTTCGGTCCCACAGATGTCGGGCACGCAGGCCCGTGGCGGCGGGACGCCGACGTCATCACGCACAAGCAGCCCGGCGAGCAGGTGCGGCACCGCGATGTTGCCGCGGCCAGCGCGTTCATGCGGAGGATCACGGTTGAGGAGGTGGTCGCGGCGTCAGTCGTGCGGCTCCGCGGGGGGATTTAACCACAGAGAGCACATAGGCCACAGAGGGATGCATTGGATCGATCCAAATGCTTTCTCTGTGCCCTCTGTGCCCTCTGTGTTTAAACGTCTTGTCCAGCGTCGCGAACGTCCTTTGCTTGCGCAAAGGGCTCGTCCCGATCCCCTCACCCGTTCTTCTTCTCAAACTCCCGCATGAACTGGGCCAGGGCCTCGCACCCGGCGCGGGGGAAGGCGTTGTAGGTGCTCGCCCGCATGCCGCCGGTGGCGCGGTGGCCCTTGAGCTGGTCCATGCCGTGGCCCTTGGCCTCGGACAGGAACTTGTCATCGAGCTCGGCGGTCGGGCACCTGAACGTGATGTTCATCAGGCTGCGGCTGTCCTTGCGGGCGTGAGCCTTGTAGAACCCGCTCTTGTCCAGCACATCATAGATCAGGCCCGCCTTCTCCACGTTGCGCTTGTAGATCGCATCGACCCCGCCCTGCTTGATGATCCACTTGAACACCAGCCCGCTCAGGTAGATCGCGAACACCGGCGGCGTGTTGTGGCGGCTCTCATCCTTCGCGTGT
>JBBSOF010000049.1:0-21770 GCA_038260025.1 Phycisphaerales bacterium | reverse complement strand
TTCCGGCGCCTGCGCGTCCGCTACGAACGCCGCGGCGACATCCATCAGGCCTTCCTCTCGCTGGGATGCGCGATCATCTGCCATCGATACCTCAAGGCGTCATTGTGAAAGGCGCACTTATACGCCTTCTCGCTAAATCCCGCGCGCTGTTCGGCGCATGTCCGGTTGCGCGGTGGTGCTGATGCTGGCAAGATGACGCCCTTCACGAAAGGCCCCATCATGGACGTCGAGCCGCACCACAGCATTCAGCAGTTGGAACGCCTGGCAAAGAAGGAGAAGCGGGCTCGGGTCGCCGAGCGTCTGCGGGGCGTGATCCTGGCCCTGCGCGGCCACGACGCCCCCACCATTGCGCCTTACAGAGGCGCAGGACGGTGATATCCATATGGTTGTCGAAGACTTTCGGCACGAAATGTGGAAGCTCCTAAGCCCGGGTTCTCCGCCCAAGCAAGAGCCGTTGCCCGCAGACGAAAAAAAGTAGTCCCCCGGTTCGGCGGAGAGGCAAGCACTCGAAACAAAATGCCAAGGTTTGGTGATTGCGCGCGGTCCGATGCTCGATACCACACTTCAGAGCGGACGCGAGGAGGGTGAAGATGTTTCCCTCTGGTCGGTCCCTGAAGCGGTTCAATACAGGAGCATCTTTATGGCAAGCGTCATTCCATCCAAGCCTCTTGAAGCCATCGCCTTTTTCGAGTCGCACGTGCCAGTCTGGAACGCCTCGGCTGTCCAGATTGGTTTGAGTGTGGCCGCTGTCACGGCGATTGACAACGCGACGAAGGCGGCGCGGACGGGGTATGAGAACCAGCAGGTTGCGAAGAACGCTTCGAAGTCGGCGACGCAGGCGTACGGCAACCTGGTATCAACGATGCGGGACATCGGCGGCGACGGGATCGCGACCATCAAGGCGTTTGCCGACAGCACGAACAACCCCGCTGTTTACACGCTGGCCCAGATCCCCGAGCCCGCGGCGCCGACGCCCGCGGCGCCCCCCACGCAGCCGACCAACTTCAAGGTTGAGCTGACGAGCGAGGGCGGGATCGTGATCTCGTGGAAGGGCACGGGCAGCGGCGGCGGCTACTACAGCGTCAAGCGCAAGCTCGCGGGCGAGTCGGCGTTCACGCTCATCGGAAACACCGGCAGCAAGAGCTTTGTGGATGCGACGCTGACGCAGGGCACGACCGGCGCGTCGTACATCATCCAGGGCTTCCGCGGCCAGACCCCCGGCAAGGCCAGCGATCAGCTGACCATCCAGTTCGGCGTCGCCGGGCCGGGCTTCACGGTCAGCGCGAATACGGAGAACGCGCAGGCCGGGTCCACGACGACAACGACGGAGCGGACGTCGGTGAAGATGGCGGCGTGATGGGGGGAGAAGTGGTCGAGTGGCCAAATGGTCAAGTGGTGGCGCGGGCGTTGATGGTGAGCGGGGTTGTGGCGCTGGCTAGTCTTCCACTTCCAACTTTGCCACTGGCGATCTGGGCGTAGCCGCTGCCTAGCTCACCCAGCGGGTCGGGGGGGATGATGGCGACTTTCTTGTCGCCGAGCTTTGCCTCGCCGCTGCGGACCTTGGCCTGGAAGGCGAGGCACTCGGCGAGCAGGCGGGGGAGGATTTCCTCCTCGGCGACGTTCGCGACTTTTTCGCCCTGCACATAGATGATGCCGCGGCGGTCGCCCGCGAAGACGGCAACATCGGCGCCCTCGGCCTCGCCGGGGCCGTTGACGATGCAGCCCATGACGGCGACCTTCATGGGGACGATGATCTTTTCGGCGAGCGCGGTGCGGACCTGCTGGATGAGGGTGAAGAGATCGACCTGAATGCGGCCGCAGGTGGGGCAGGCGATGAGGTCGACGCCGATGCGCGTGCGCAGGCCCAGGGCGTAGAGCAGTTCGAGGCCGTCCTGCACTTCGTAGATTGGGTCGTTGGCGTAAGAGATGCGGATGGTGTCGCCAATGCCGTTGATGAGCAGGCCCCCAAGGGCCGCGACGGAGCGGATGGTGCCAGTTTCTTTCGGCCCTGCGTGCGTGACGCCGAGGTGGAGGGGGTGGTCGAAGCGGCGGGAGATCTCTGTGTAGGCATCGACGACGATGGAGGCATCCATGCTCTTAGCGGAGATGGCGATGTCGAAGAAGTCGCGCTCGTAGAAGATGTCGAGGTATTCCTCGAGCTTGGCGATCATGATGGCGAGCAGGTAGCCGTGCTTGTGGTCGCTGAAGACCGCGCCAAGCTCTTTCATGCGCTTCTGCTTGTCGCGGCGCTCGATGATGGAGCCCTCGTTGACGCCCACGCGGATGGGGATGCCCTTGCCGCCGTTGGCGGCCTTGCAGGCATCGATGACGGCGTTGACCTGATCGCGGTCCTGAATGTTGCCGGGGTTGAGGCGGATCTTGTGGACACCGGCCTCAACGGCTTCCAGGGCGCGCTGGAAGTGGAAGTGCACATCCGCGACGATGGGGACCTTGACCTGCGGGATGATGTGCCGCAGGGCCTCGGTGTCTTTCTTCTCAGGCACCGCGACGCGGACGATGTCGCAGCCCGCGTTGGCGAGCTTGTTGATCTCCGCGACGCAGGCGTCAATGTCGTGCGTGTAGCCCGCCGTCATGGACTGGACGCTGACGGGGGCATCGCCGCCGATGGAGATGATGCCGGTGCGTTGGTCGCCGACATGGATTTGGCGGGTTTTCTTGCGGGGGGTCATTGGGGAATCGTAGAAGAGAAGAGAACGCGGAGGGGCGGGAGGGGAGCGGAGGTTCGGAGAAAGAAAGGCTTGAACGCAGGGGTCGCAGAGGGCGCTGAGGGTTGTAAGCGGGGATGTGGTGTGAGTGCGAAGCGACTACGAACACGCGGGGCGAGCGGTTCGGACTCGGCATGCTGAGTCCGGCCGTCGATCAAGCATCGATGGAATCCATTGGGAAGTGCCTCCGCGATCTCCGCGTTCTCTTAACGAATCGGGCGGTGGGCTGCGCCCGTGAGGCCGCGCCAGAAACCGGGGGTTCGGTCGTAGCCGGGGTCGCCGGGCTTAAGGCCGTCGACTTCGGGGGTCCGCCAGGTGAGCATGGCGATGCCGGCGAGGGTCAGCACGAGGGAGACGAAGGCCAGGCCCATCTGCGTGCCCAGGCCGGGGTGGTCCCAGGCGGGGCGGTATCGCACGACGGTGGCCTCTGCGAGGCGGCCGGCGCGGCTGGCGATGAGGGTGCCCACCGGCATGAGGCCCAGGGCGATGGTGTTCATCACGGCGGAAACGCGGCCGCGCATCTCGTCATCCACCAGGTGCTGCATGGCGGCGGCCATGGAGTTGAAACTGCACATCCAGAAAACGCCGACGAAGAACATGATGAAGCTGGCGAGCAAGGGGTCGCGCGTCAGGGAGAAGCAGAAGATCGAGAAGCCGCCAAGCATCACGCAGACCGGGATGAAGTGGTGCATGGGGTACCAGCGTGGAACGCGGCGCATGCCGAAGGCACCGACGACCGCGCCCACTCCCATGACTCCCAAAAGCAGGCCGAAAGCGTCTTCCTGCTTGCCGTAGGCTTCGGAGACTATCAGCGGCAGCAGCTGCATGATGGGCGTGGCGAGCGAGGCGAAGACCACCGAAGAGATGAGGAGGGCGCGGGGGCCCTTGCGCGACCAGACCCAGTGGCCCGCCTCGCGGGTGCGGGCCCATGCCTCGCCGGGGCGGCGCCAGAGGCTGCGCATGTGGGAGGGGGCGGGGGCATCGGGCGTGCGCAACACCGCGACCATGACGAGCACAAAGGTTGCGGCGTTGAAGAAGAGCAGGGCGGCGGCGCCGCGCGAGGCACCTTCGGCGACTGCCGCGGCAGTGCCCGCGGCTCCTACGGCGGCGATGGAGAGGCCCGAGGGGGACTGGAAGGTCTTCATGATGAGGCCGCCGATAGCGGGGCCAATGGCGCGGGCGGAGTTGAACGAGACGCCGTTGAGGGTGATGGCGGCGGTCAGTTCGGCCTTGGGCACCAGGCGCGGGGTCAGCACCTGCCATGCGGGCATGTTGAAGACGACCGTGATGCCCTGGGCGAGCGTGAGGCCCAGGAGCACCCAGCGGGTCGCGTGCCCGGTGATGGTGACGGCGGCCATTGCGAGGGCGATGGCCATCATGACGCCCTGGGTGATGACGAGCAGCTTGCGGCGGTTGACGCTGTCTGCGACGAGCCCGCCCACCATGCCCAGGAGGAGCGTGGGGCAGAGCTGTGCGATGGCGAGGTACGCCATCCAATCTTCGGACTTGGTCTCCTGCGAGACGATCCAGCGGATGGCGACGAACTCGAACCAGTTGCCGATGTAGGAGCCGAACATCGCGAACCACACGGTGCGGAAGTGCGTGTGGCGAAGGACGCCCCAGCGGGACTCCTCGGGCGACTCCAGCGCGGCAGTCACGGGGGCGGGCTGGGCGTGGCCCAGGGGCGTCATGACCGCCGGCTCGTCCATCAGCTCGGCGGGTGGCGGCGGGGCCGCCGTCGTGTCAACAGGACCGTCCATGCTTCTCGCTTCAATCAGTTGCAGCCGCTTCGTTCGCGGGTTCGTTTGTAGGCGGCGGGATATTAGGCGGCGTGGAAAGCGGCTCGTTTCACGCTGTTTATGGCGAAGGGTGTACGCATCCGCCGGGGGGGGTCGCACGCCGGCACGCACGCTCAGCCTGCCGCGCTGACCGCCGGGACGGAAGGGGTGTTGGCGAAGCGGCGCTGCTTGACGCCCTTGATGGCGAGAAGCTCGAATGCCACCAGGCCGGCGAGGTAGCCCGCGATTGGCAGGCCGATGCCGAGGGCATCCTGCCAGGTCACGCGCATTGAGCCGGCGTTGGTGATATCGCCGCGGAAGCCGATGCGCATGCGCGTTCCGAGGATGTAGTACCACGCCATGAAGAGCAGCGGCAGCAGCCCCGAGAGCAGCCAACCCGCGCTGGCGTGGCAGCACACCGCCCACGCGGCGGTGGGGGGCAGCCGCCACGAGCGTGTGCGGGCGAGCAGTTGCAGGCCGTACACATCGAAGAGCGTGAGCAGGAAGAGGATGGCGGCGACGCCGGTTGTCTGGACGAGGAACGAGCCGACTGAGGCAAGCGTCTCGAGCAGCGGGCCGCTACCCCGCGCGGTGCGGGCCCAATCACCGATGAAGAGGCCCGTGAACGGCGCGACGATAAACGCCGCGGCAACGAACACATTCAGAATGAGGAACCCGCGCCCCACCGAGTTCATCGACAACTGCGAAAAGAGACGGGTGGGATGGAAATAGGCTTCGCGCACGGTGTGGGCCCACGCGAAGAGGCCAGGGCGCTGCTGCCAGGGTGAGCCCCGACGGGCCGACGGCAGCGAATCGGCGATGGGGTTGCCGCATTCGGGGCAGCGGGAATCCGGCTCCGCGCCGTCGAGCGAGTAGCCGCAGGATTCACATAGAAAGGACGTGTTCACGCGCAAGAGGGTACGGGCAGGGGGTGGGAGCGGGTGCGGTGGTCTGGCACGAAGTTGCGGCGATAATAAGGATAGCGATGCCCCGAGATCGATCATCCAACACCCACGCCCGCATGCCTTCGGCGGAAGAGGTGCGCGACCTGTTCCAGCAGCACGGGCTGCGCTGCACGCGCCAGCGGGAGGTTGTGTACGGTGCGCTCGCGGGCTCGATGTCTCACCCGACGGCGGAGGAGCTGCACCGCCGCGTGCTGGCCGTGGAGCCGGGGCTGAGCCTTGCGACGGTGTACAACACGCTCGAGGCGCTGACCTGCTGCGGTCTGGCGCGGCGCCACGCGGCGGGGGGGTGCTGCCGCTTTGATGCGGTGACTTCGCCGCATGTCCACCTGCAGACGAGCGACAAAGGGCTGGTTGATGTGCCGCAGGACCTGAGCGCAAGGCTGCTGGCCGGAGTGTCCGCGGAAGTGCTCGCGGAAATCGAGGAGCGGATGGGTGTTCGGATCGTTCACCTGAGCGTGAACGTCGTAGGTGAAATCCCCCAATCGTGATGGGAATGGTGCAGGTTTTGCGCGGTTTGGCGATCGATGACCTGGGTGGTGGGGTTTCGGCGGAGGATCGGTGGCAAAGTTTGCTGAAGGGGGCGGGTGGTCGGCCCGATAGTTCTGAGGAGGCGAGAGCTTTTCAGAAAGGGCTTCCCTGATGTCCGCCACAGCCATGAACCGTCGCCAGCACGAGCGCATGAACGTTGCCCCCATGTACAGCCATGTGGCGGTGACTGCTGTGGGCGTGGAGCGGATGCTGGGTCACAGCTACGACGTCTCCGAGGGCGGGGTGCAGATTGAGCTTGATGATGTGATCCCGCCGGGCACGACGGTGGATGTGGAACTGGTGCTGCCTTACAGCGGTGTGCTGCGTCTGGCGGATGATGACCGCGTGGTGCGGGTCGTTGGCAATGTCGTGTGGGTTGATGACAGCGAGCCGGGGCCAGTTCGGCTGGCGGTGGTGTTCACGCGCTTCGCGTCTGCGGAGGACCGGGCCCGCCTGGTTGAGCAGCTGGTATGCCGGCGGATGCTGCGGGCGGCGTAAAGGCACGTGGGTTTATATTGACACGCTGATGTGCGAGCCGTGGAAGTTCCACGGCTCGTTTTGCGTTTTGCACTGACGGTGTGGGGGCGTCAGTGGGGGTGGCCGTTGCTGGAGTGGCCGTTGGTGGAGGGGGGCAGGTTGGCACCGACGATGATGGGTTCGAGCCGGTTTGCGCCGGGGGAGGCGGGGGCTTCATCGCTTTCGGCGAGTCGCTTGTCGGCGCGGGTCTGGAGTTTGTCGAGGTAGATGTAGAACACGGGTGTCGCGTAGAGCGTGATGAGCTGGCTGAACACAAGCCCGCCCACAACGGCAAGGCCCAGCGGGCGGCGGGTCTCGGCTCCCGCGCCGATGCCCAGGGCGATGGGAAGCGTGCCCAGCAGGGCGGCCATGGTGGTCATGAGGATGGGCCGGAAGCGCACGACGCACGCCTTGAAGATGGCGTCGTAGGCGGAGATGTGGCTGGTGCGACGCAGTTCAATGGCGAAGTCCACCATCATGATGCCGTTCTTCTTCACCAGGCCAATGAGCATGATGATGCCGACAAAGCCGTACAGCGAGAGCTCGACATTGAAGAGCCAGAGCGTGGCGAGCGCGCCGAAACCCGCGAAGGGAAGGGCCGAGAGGATGGTAATGGGGTGGATGAAGGACTCATAGAGGATGCCGAGGATGACATACATCACCAGGATGGCAATCCCCAGCAGCAGCCCGAGGCCCCCGAGGGAGGATTGGAAGACCTGCGCTGAGCCTTGGAACGCGGTTGTGATGCTCGCAGGCAGGGTTTCGCGCGCGAGGCGGTTCACTTCTGCCACCGCCGGCCCCAGGGAGTAGCCGGGGGCGAGGTTGAAGGAGATTGTGACGGCGGGGGATTGGCCCGCATGATTGATGCTGAGCGGGCCGACGCCGCGGCTGAGCGTGGCGACGGAGGTGATGCGGACGAGGTTGCCGCCGGTGGAGCGGACATAGAGCGTGTCGAGGAACTGCGGATCACCCTGGAACTCGGGGAGCAGCTCCATGATGACCTGGTAGGAGTTGGTGGCGGCGTAGATGGTGGAGATCTGGCGGGTGCCGTAGGCGCTGGAGAGGGCAAGCTCGATCTGCTCGGGCGTGACGCCCAGCACGGCGGCCTTGTCGCGGTCGATATCGACGACCAGCTTGGGGTTGCTGAGCTGGGCATCGGTGGTGACGTCCTGCACGCCGGGGACGTCCTTGAGTTTGTCGGCCAGCTCGTTGGCACCGGCGTACATCTGGTCGGTGTCGGGGCCCTGGAGCGTGTACTGGTACAGGCTCTTGGTCAGCTGCCCGCCGATGCGGATGGAGGGCGGGTTCTGGAGGAAGGCTCGGGTGCCGGCGACCTGCGACAGCGGGCCGCGGAGCTCCTGCATGATCTCATCAACGGACTTGTCGCGCTCTGAGCGGGGCTTGAGGCGCATGAACAGGATGCCGGTGTTGGTGCCGCTGGCCTGTGAGCCGCGGGAGCCGATGCTGGACATGAACGATTCGACGTTGGGGTTCGCGGCAACGACATCGGCGAGGCGCTGCTGGTACTCGACCATGCCGTCGAAGCTGGTGCCCTCGACTGCTTCCGTCTGCGCGAAGATGCGGCCCGTATCTTCGGTGGGAAGGAAGCCCTTGGGGACGATGGTGAAGAGGTAGCCCGTGGCGGCGAGTACGCCCAGCGACATGACCAGCATGAGCAGGCGGGCCTTGAGGGCCCAGCGGAGGGTGTGCTCATAGCCGGCGAGGATGAGCTCGAACACGCGCTCGATGGCGTTGTAGATAAAGCCGTGCTTTTCACCCTCGGGGTTGCGCGGCTTGAGCAGGCGGGCGCACATCATGGGCGTGAGCGTGAGGGATACCACACCGGAAACCAGGATTGCGATGGTGATGGTGAGGGCGAACTCATTCAGGAGACGGCCCAGCAGGCCGCCCATGAAGAGCACAGGGATGAACACCGCCACCAGCGAGATGGTCATGGAGACGATGGTGAAGCCGATCTCGGCGCTGCCCTCAAACGCGGCCTGGCGGACGGGCTTGCCCATCTCGATATGGCGGACGATGTTCTCGAGCACGACGATGGCGTCGTCAACAACGAACCCCACGCACAGCGTGAGGGCCATGAGCGACAAATTATCGAGGCTGAAGTTGAGCCAGTACATTGCACCAAAGGTCGCGACGATTGAGAGCGGCATGGCGATGCTGGGGATGAGCGTGGCCCGCAGGCTGCGGAGGAAGAGGAAGATCACCATCACGACCAGCGCGAGTGAGAGAACGAGGGTGAACTTCACATCTTCAACAGACTCGCGGATCGTCACCGAGCGGTCGCTGAGGATGTCGATGCGTACGGAGGCGGGGAGCTGCTCGGAGAAGCTGGGGAGGAGTTTTCTTACGCCTTCGACAACCTCGACCGTGTTGGACCCGGGCTGGCGCTGCACCGCAAGGATGATGGCGCGGGTGCCTATGCCCTGGTCAAACAGCCAGGCCGCGCTGCGGTTGTTCTCGACATCGTCAAGCACGCGGCCGAGCTGATTCAGGCGCACCGGGTTGCCGTTGCGGTAGGCGACGATGGCGTTGTCATATTCGGCGGCGCTGGTGAGCTGGCCGGAGCTCTGGATTGTCAGCGACGTTTTGTCGCCTGCCACGATGCCCACGGGGAGGTTGACGTTGCGGGCCTGCACGGCCTTAGCGACCTCATCGATGCCGATGCCTTTGGCGGCAAGCTTTTCGGGGTTCACCTGCACGCGGACGGCGAACTTCTGGCTGCCGTAGACGGAGACCTGGGCGACACCGGGCAGCATGGAGATGCGCTGGCCCATCTGCACCTGGGCGTATTCATCGAGCTTGTAGAGAGGCAGGGTGGGGGAACTGATGGCGAGGTAGAGGATGGGCTGGTCAGCGGGGTTGACCTTCTTGTATGAGGGCGGCGCGGGCATCTCCGCCGGCAGGCGGCTGCCGGCGCGGGAGATGGCGGCCTGGGCGTCCTGTGCCGCGGCATCGATGTTGCGGGAAAGGTTGAACTGGAGTGTGACAGACGTGCTGCCCTGGAGCGATACCGAGGTCATCGAGTCGATGCCGGCAATCGTGGAGAACTCCTGCTCAAGCGGGGTGGCGACGGCCGAGGCCATGGTCTCGGGCGATGCGCCGGGCAGCGACGCGGTGACTTGGATGGTGGGAAAGTCCACCGGCGGCAGGTCGCTGACGGGGAGCTGGCGGTAGGCCATGATGCCGAAGATGAGCATCGCTGCCATGACGAGCGTGGTCATGACCGGGCGGCGGATGAAGAGGGCCGACATGTTCATCGGGCGTCTCCGGCGGGGGCAGGGGACGCTGCGTCTGGCTTTGGAGTTTCAGGCTTGGGGTCGGGCTTGGCTGGCGCGCCCGCGCCTTTGACGGCGATTCTGGAGCCGGGTACGAGGCGAAGCTGGCCGTCGGTGACGACGGTGTCTCCGGCTGCGGCAGCCCCGGGGGCGATGACTGAAAAGCCTTCGGTCGTGCGTTTGACATCGACAAGGCGGAGGTCAACGGTGGAGTCGGGCTTGACGACGAAGATGGAACTGCCGCGCTGCGACGATTGCACAGCGCTGGAGGGAACGACGAGCGCGGCCTGATCGGTGCCGATGGTGAGTTCGACGTTGACAAACAGCCCGGGCCACAGGCTGAGGTCCTCGTTCGTGAAGCGCGCTTTGAGGCGCACCGTGCCGCTGGCGGGGTCTACGCGGCTGTCGATGAAGCTCAGGCTTCCTTCAACGGGCGCTGCGACCCCGGGGATGAAGGTGCGGGCGGGGACTGCTCCTGCCGCGCGGGCGGCGCGCACAGCGGTCAGGTCTTCTTCTCGGATCGCAAAGCTGACATCGATCGGGGCCATGGCGGTGAGGTCGATCAGGTCGGTCTCGTTCACTTTGACGACAGCGCCGGGCTTTACATACAACGCGCCCAAGCGGCCGGCAAAGGGGGCGGTGATGGTGCAGTAGGAGAGGTTGAGCCGGGCAGTTTCAATCACGGCTTTGTCTTCGCCGACCTGTGCCTCCGCGGCAGCGGCCTGCGCTTCGGACTGCTCGGCCTCGCGGGTTGACACGGCGCGGCCCTGTGCCGCGGCACGCAGCGCCTGGGCGGCGCGGCGCTGGTCTTCAGCCGTCGCTACGTTCTTTGCGAGGGACGCCTCGGCTTCGCGCAGGGCGGCCTCAAAGGGGCGCGGGTCGATGCGGACGAGCACATCACGGGCTTCAACATCGCCGCCTTCGCCGGCCGGCACTTCCATCACCAGGCCTGAAATCTGCGGGCGCATCGTGATAGATGAGATGGATTCGACCGTGCCCACCGAGCGCAGGCGGATCGGCATATCGCGCGACTGCACGGTCGCCACCGCCACCGGCACGGGTGGTGGGGGCGGAGGGGGCGCTGCGGCCTTATCGGCGTCGGCCCGGTTGCATGATTGGAGCATCCCGACGGCCAGCAGCGCTGCAACGCAGGACGCGCCAAATGGAAGGGAAAGACGACGGGCATGGGCATGAAGCATCATCGGGAAGGGTCCTTGCGCCGGAGCTGACGCCGCGCGGCTTCGGTCGGCGTGAGGAGGCCGTGAAGCGTGATATCCAGCAGGTCTTCGGCCTGCTCGCTGAGGCTCTTGGTGTGCCCGGCGAAGTAGTTGCTGAACATGGTGCCGTAGATGGCGCTGGCGAGCACATCCGTGATGCGCTGGGCGGGGATGTTGCGGATTCGCCCATCGGCGATGAGCTTGCGATAAAACTCGTGCCAGCGTCCCTGGTGGGCGAGGCGCTGCTCGAAGTAGGTGGATCGGCGGACGCCCCGGAACTCGGCGCGCTCCTGGATCAGGAGCTCGACGTACTCCGGGTGACCATCGAAGTAGGTCAGGTAAGCGCGGACCGCGGCGTAGAGTTGGTCCAGCGGGTCTTTCTCCTGGGCGAACGCGGCATCCACCGCCGTGCGCATGCCGCTGAGCATGCGCTCGAGCGCGGCCTGGAACATGCGCTGCTTGGAGGGGAAGTAGCGGTACAGCGTTCCTTTGCCGACGTTGAGACGGTCGGCGACGACCTGGAGGTCTGTGCAGTTGTACCCGTGCTTGGCGAAGAGCGCGGTGGCGACGTTGAGAATCTCGTCGGCGCGGCGTTCTGCGAGGCCTTCGACGGGCGGCCTGCCGCGTTTGCGGCGGGTGGGGGGGCTTGTCGGCATGAGGCAATCATTGCCTGACGGACGCGTCCGTCAACTAAATGCCGGATGAAGAAGCCAATCTTATCGAAGGGGCGTGATGTTGGCTTCAGCCCGGCTGGCCGTCGGAGGGCACTTTGCGGGCCCGTATCGCCAGGAACATGGGGATTTCCCGGCGGGCACGGTTCTCCTCTGCGGCACGGGGGCCCGGCTGGCTCGTGCGGATGCTCGGCCATTCCTCTATGGCATCCACGACGAGCCCGGCCTCCGCAAGCGCCTTGATGTAGGACTGGATGGGCCGGTGGAATGTGACGGTGGTGACCGGGGCAACGCCTTTGGCTGCCGCGCCGGGGTTCATGACGATGGGCGCGGCGGCGGGGGAGAGGTATCCATCCACGCGGCGGTACTGGCGCGGCGCGGGCGGCTTCTGGTGCTTCTTGGCGCCGGGCACGGGCGTGCCTTCATCCCAGCCCCAGCCTGTCTGCCCCGGTGCGCGGAAGGCAGGGTGCAGGATGACGCACACGAAGGAGCCGAGTGGTTTGAGGCGGTCTGCAACACCCTGAAGGACGGGGGCGAGGGGGTCGATGTTCATCAGGGCCATGATGCAGGCGACGGCGTCGAACGCTCCGCCAAGATCGAGCGAACCGATCGTGCGGGCATCGCCGACGAGGAAATTTTCGCCGGATGATGCGGACTTCTGCGCGGCATCGATAAGCCGCGGCGAGGTGTCGATTCCCGTGCAGTTGATGCCTGACGCGACGAGGCGGTGGCACAGCACGCCCTGCCCGCATGCAACATCGAGCAGGCTCTGGCCGCCAGCAAGATTGAGCAGCCGCGCTGCGCCCGGGAGGATGACCTGCTCGTGATGGTCGCTGCGGCGCTCGTCGAGGAGTTCGCTGTACCAGTCGGCGACATGATCCCAGGAGTCGGTGGCGTGGGAACGGGGCGGGGGCTGCGTGGCCTGGGGCGCGGGCTTGACGGGCGATGGTGCGGCGGGCTTCTGCAAGGCTGGTGCGGCGTCGCCGGCGGTGGCATCGCCCTTGGACTTTCCGACGAGGCTGAAGAAACCGCCGGGGATATCGCTGCGGAATCGCAGGGATTTGCCGTTGGCCGGGTGGGTGAACCCGAGTTCCGCGGCATGCAGGCACACACGGCCGATGGGGTCGGTCGCGGCGTCGTAGCGGCGGTCTCCGACGATGGGGTGCTGAATGTCGCGCATGTGGACGCGGATCTGGTTTTTGCGGCCGGTCTCGAGGCGGACCTGAAGCAGCGAGCGGCCCAGGGCCGCTTCCATCACGCGCCAATGGGTGACGGCGAGCTTGGGGTGATCGCCCTTCCCTTCACCATCGCTGGCACGGAAGCCGGGGAGCTTCTGCACGCGGATGGCGTCTGCCGCGTTCTTGAAGCTTTTGACGATGCCCTTCTCATCTTCAAGCAGGTAGCTCTGCGTGGTGCCGGAGGCAGGCTGGGCGATCCGCTTCTGGCCGGCGGGGGTCTCGCGCGTCTTGCTTGCTTCGGGGGCAATCTCGCCCTCGACAACCGCGGCATAAAGCCTGTGGGGGCGCTTGGCCCGGAACTCTTCCTTGAGGAACTCGAAGGCGCGCTCACTCTTGGCGAAGACGAGCAGGCCGGAGGCTTCCTTGTCGAGGCGGTGAATGATCCAGACTTTGGTGCCGCGGCGGCGGTGCTGGTCTTTGATGTAGCCCTTGAGAAAACTGAACGCGCTGTCGATCTCCTGCCCGGGCATTCCCGCGGTGAGGAGGCCGGCGGGCTTATCGATGACGATGAGGTCGTCATCTTCGTGCACAATCTGCACCCCGCTGGGGAGGGAACGCGGGCGCGTGCCCTTCGGGCTGGCGCGCATGGGGGTACGCTGGCTGGAGGGTGCAGGGCGGTCGGGACGGTGGGGGGGGCGTTCGTTTCTGGGCATGGGAGGTGGGAAATCTAGCGCGGTGGGGATGGTGACACCTGCGATTGACAACATTCGGTGGTCGATGTGCGTATTCCGTTTGGAACCCGGCTTGGCGATGAAACCCCAAGCCTGCCGCACGCGAACTTTGAGAGCAGCGCGGCAGCGCGGTCGCCCGATCGGCGCGGTTGGATGAAGATTAGTGGTGGTTCGCGGGAGTGGTGTTCTATTGGTAGGATGGCAATCTCGGAGCAAGATGACCCCGCCGGGCGACCCTCGCCCGACGGGGTGGTTCGGTTTCTGATCGCAACAACCCGCGTCTTCTGCGGCAGCAAGCGGAGCTGAAAGTACAACAATGGCGAGACTACGAAAGAAGCTGGGAGAAATACTGGTCGAGTGGCGGGCGATTACGGCCGAGCAGGCCGAAAA
The DNA here is from genome assembly GCA_038260025.1 of Phycisphaerales bacterium. Lineage (GTDB taxonomy): Bacteria > Planctomycetota > Phycisphaerae > Phycisphaerales > UBA1924 > JAEYTB01. Next base: position 7,774 of record JBBSOF010000049.1, on the reverse strand, counting down.
GGCCGCGTCGCTGGCGAAGGCTTCTGGCAAGCGCCTCGGAGAGGCGATTGTCGAGGCTGGGTTCGCCAAGGAAGAGCAGGTCGCGAAGGCCCTGGCCACGCAGTTTGGGATGGAATACGTCGATCTGGGCGCGAGCGGGGTGGCGGACAAGGTCGACACCAAGCTGATGCCCGATGACCTGATCAAAAAATACATGATCCTGCCGATGACCAAGACGGGCAATCGGCTTCAGCTCCTGATCCATGACCCCATGGACCTGGAGCTGTTCGACATGCTGCGGTTCCGGCTGAATGTGGAGCTGGACCTTCGCTTGGCGGCCAAAAACCAGATCAAGAAGTACCTGGAGGCCAGCGCGTCGGGCACCGCTCGGCGGTTTGAGGCGAATCAGTCGCTGGTCACCGAGTCGATTGATCGATCGGTCGATCGGTCGGTGGACCGGTCCGTTGACCGCTCGCTGGACAAGTCGATTGACGTCGCCGAGGATGAGACGCCGATCGTGAAGCTGGCGAACCGCATCATCGCCGAGGCGGTGCGGATGCGGGCCAGCGATATCCATATTGAGCCGATGAACGACCGCGTGCGCCTGCGGTACCGCATCGACGGTGTGTGCATGGAGCGCGACAAGCTGCCCAAGCGCATGCAGAACGCCCTGCTTTCACGCATTAAGCTGATGTCGGGGGTTAATATTGCGGAGCGGCGCGTGCCGCAGGACGGGCGCATCAAGCTGAGCGTCGATGATGTGAGCATCGACTTCCGCGTGTCGGCGTGCCCGGCGTATCACGGCGAGTCGCTGGTGCTGCGTATTCTGCGCCCCGACAGCGTGCGGATTGGCCTGGTCAACTTGGGGTTTGAGCCCGACAACCTGGCTATTTTCAACAAGATCATCCGCCGCCCCAACGGCATCTTCCTGGTGACGGGGCCCACGGGCAGCGGCAAGACCACCACGCTGTATTCGGCATTGGACGTGCTGAACAGGCCTGACAAGAAGATCATCACGGCCGAAGACCCCGTGGAATACAACTTCGACGGCATCAACCAGTGCCAGGTGCGTGAGCACATCGGGCTGGGCTTCCCCCAGATTCTGCGGTCGATGCTTCGCCAGGCCCCCAACATCATCCTGGTGGGCGAAATCCGCGATAAGGAAGTGGCGGAAATCGCCATTCAGGCCGCCCTGACGGGCCACCTTGTGTTCTCGACGCTGCACACGAACGATGCGCCGTCGGCCATCACGCGACTGATCGACATGGGCATCAAGCCCTTCCTTGTCGCCAGTTCTATTCAGGCGATCATGGCACAGCGGCTGATCCGCGTGCTGTGCAAGCACTGCAAGCGCCTGGCTGAGCCGGCGGAGCTTGATCCCAAGCACCTTCAGTTGGTGGGGATCACGATGGATGAGGCCATCGGCAAGGCGTACACCGCCGTCGGCTGTACCAACTGCAACGAGACGGGCTTCCGCGGGCGGAAGGCCATCTTCGAGATGATGCTGATGAACACGCAGATCCGCGAGCTGGCCTTCAAGCTGGCGCCCATCAGCGACCTGCGCCGGGCAGCCCTCAATAACGGCATGCGCCCCCTCGTGGCCGATGGAAAAATCAAGGTACTGACCGGGGTCACCACCGTCGGCGAGATTGCCGCGACGACCCAGGTGGACCTCGACAACGCGCCCGCCACCCACTGAACCCATCCCCCAAAGGCCTCAACAAGCCCCTGACCAGGAATCTGACCTATGTCCACGATGCAAATCGACCGCCTGCTCGACACCGTCGTCAAGCTTGGCGCCTCGGACCTTCACCTCACCGTGGGTCGCCAGCCGACCATCCGCCTGCACGGCGGGCTGCGGAACCTGCAGACCAAGACGCTGGAGTCCGACGATATGGTGTCTCTGATGAAGTCCATCACCCCGGAGCGCAACCAGCAGGAACTGCAGGAGGAGGGCGGCACCGACTTCGGCTTCGCCTATGGCGAAGCCGCCCGCTTCCGCGTGTCGGTGTTCCGCCAGAGGGGTGACCTGGCGATCGTTCTGCGGCTTATCCCCACCAAACTGCTCAGCTTTGAGCAGATCGGCCTGCCGGACGTGTGCAAAGAGCTGATCCGACGCCCCCGCGGCATGTTCCTCGTCACGGGGCCCACCGGCTCGGGCAAGACTACGACGCTGGCGACGATGATCGACTTCATCAATATGACCATGGACCGCCACATTGTCACGATGGAAGACCCCATCGAGTACTACCACCAGCACAAGAAGTCGATTGTCAACCAGCGCGAAGTGGGTAACGACGTCCCAACATTCTCCGAATCTCTCCGGCGCGTGCTGCGTCAGGACCCCGACGTGATCCTGGTCGGTGAAATGCGAGATTTGGAGACAATCGAGTCGGCTGTGCGTGCTGCCGAGACGGGCCACTTGGTGTTCGCGACTCTGCATACCACTGGTGCCGCGAAGACGATTGACCGTATCGTGGACGCCTTCCCGGTGACCCAGCAGAACCAGATCCGCGTGCAGCTATCGACTGCCCTGCTGTGCATTCTGAGCCAGGCACTCCTGACCCGGGTGGACACCTCGGGTATGGTGGCGGCGTACGAGTTCCTAGTGGTTACCCCGGCTATTGCGAACCTCATCCGCGAGGCCAAGACCTTCCGCATCGACTCGGCGATCCAGACCGGGAAGAAGTTCGGTATGCAGCTGCTGGATGACCACCTCTGGACCCTTTACTCCAAGGGGATGATCTCCGCGGAGGAGATGATTGACGTAAGCAAAAATCCAACTGATCTGACCGCACGGATTCACCGTTTGGGTCGGACGGTGGGTCGGATGGAGTGGGACGAGGAGTCGGAAGAGCCAAAGGCTTGACGATTTTGCGTCAAAACCAAAGTGATATATCAACATATGCCCCGCAATTGCGTGGCAAGGCTCAAACCGGTCTGTTATCCTGACCGAATGGTCAGGGTACGCCGGTAGGAAGTGAAACCACCTATGCCGATTGATCCAACAGAACTGAAGGGCCGCAAGATTGGGCGAGTGCTTACCAAGCTTGGTAAGTGCAGCCGCGAGCAGGTACACGAAGCCCTCAACATCCAGAAAACCCGTAAGGCAAAGGTCGGGGAGATTCTGGTTGAGTTGGGTCATTGCTCGACCACCGACATTGCGGAAGCTATTGCCGGGCAGGCGGGCATGGCCTATCTGGACCTGAAGGGGTTTGAGGCTTCCGAGGCGGCTCGGGATGCGATTCCTTCTGAGAACGTCCGGATGTACGAGGTCATCCCGGTCGAGTTCAACCCGACCAGCCGCCGGCTGAAGATCGCGATGAAGACGCCGGACAACTTCCGGGCGGTTGACGACCTGAAGATGATGCTGAACCTGAACGTGGAGGCGGTCATCTCCGACCCCGCGCTCATCGATGGCATCGTGAAGAAGCTGTATTCAAAGACCGAGTCTGTGACGGACGTCGTCAGCAATCTGAAGCTGGACGACAAGTTCAAGGGTCTGGACACCAAGGGCGACCAGTCCATCGACCTGGACCAGTTGACCGGCGCCGCCAACGACAACCAGGTGGTGAAGCTCATCAACCTGGTGCTGTTGCAGGCGATCAAGGATCGGGCCAGCGATATCCACTTCGAGCCCTTTGAGAACGAGTTCAAGATGCGGTACCGCATCGACGGCGTGCTGTATGAGATGGACCCGCCGCCGAAGCAGCTGGGTCCGGCGATTACGAGCCGCGTGAAGGTCATGGCGAACCTGGATATCGCCGAGCGCCGCCTGCCGCAGGACGGGCGCATTGAGCTGTCGGTGGCGGGCAAGCAGGTGGACCTTCGTATCGCCATCCTTCCGACGATCTATGGCGAGTCGTGCGTGCTGCGTGTGCTGGACCGCAGCAACGTCGAGCTTTCGCTCGACCGCATCGGCCTGCGGCCGGATGACTTCCTGACCTTCGACCGCCTGGTACACAAGCCCAACGGCATCGTGGTGGTGACGGGCCCCACGGGCAGCGGCAAGACGACGACGCTGTACGCCGCGCTTGCCCAGCTGAACGACATTGAGACGAAGATCCTGACCGTCGAAGACCCTGTTGAATACGACATCGACGGGCTGTTGCAGTGCCAGGTGAATGAGGATGCAGGGCTGACGTTCGGCAAGGCCCTGCGCAGCTTCCTGCGTCAGGACCCCGACATCATCCTGGTGGGCGAAATCCGCGACCTTGAGACCGCGCAGATCGCGGTGCAGGCATCGCTCACGGGCCACCTTGTGCTCAGCACATTGCACACCAACGACGCGCCGAGCTCGATCATCCGCCTTGTGGACCTGGGCATGGAGCCATTCCTTCTGACGGCCACCATCGAGGGCGTGGTGGCGCAGCGGCTGGTGCGCACCATCTGCACCAAGTGCAAGGAGCAGTACGAGCCCAAGGAAGAGGAGTTGATGGAGCTGAACATGCTCCCCGAGCAGGTTCGCGGCAAGCACTTCAGTCGCGGGCGGGGCTGCGAAGGCTGCAACAACTCGGGCTATCGCGGGCGCATGGCCATCTTCGAGATCATGACGATGGACGACGAGATGCGGGAACTGATCATGGCGCAGTCGAACACGACCGCCTTGCGGGCGCACGCCCGGCGTCGCGGCATGCGGTCGCTGCGCGAGTCTGGCATCATGGCGATCTACGAGGGGCTGACGACGATCGACGAGGTGGTGCGTGAGACGCTGGCGGAAGACGACTGATTGGTTTTACTAATTGGGTGATTTCGGGTGGAGGGCCGCACGCCGGCAGGGAGGCCGGGGCGGAGAAGAGTTGAAACATTGAGCGGCGCGGCAGGTTGCCCCGGTGCTCGCCTAGCGAAGGACGGACGAAGTCATGGGCACATTCGTATACGAAGCACTGAATGCCGCCGGTAAACCCCAGAAGGGCACCGTTGACGCGGGCAACACGGAAGAGGCGATTCAGCGCATCAAGGCGCAGGGCTTCTACCCCACCTCGGTGCGGGAGCAGCAGGCGAAGAAGAGCGACCAGGCGGCGATGTCCGCCGGGCAGGTGAAGAAGAAGAAGTCGGGCGGCTTTTCCATCGGCGGTGTGAGCGCCAAGCTGCTGACGACCTTCACGCGTCAGTTGTCGACGCTGCAGGACGCCGGTCTGCCGCTGCTCCGCTCGCTGCAGATTCTGGAAAGCCAGCAGAAGCCGGGCAAGCTGAAGAACATCCTGCTGGGCGTGTGCGAGGAGGTCGAGGGCGGCACATCGCTGTCGGAAGCGATGAGCAAGTTCCCCCGCGCCTTCAACCACCTTTATGTGAAGATGGTGAACGCCGGTGAGATCGGCGGCGTGCTCGACATCATCCTGCAGCGCCTTGCCGAGTTCATGGAGAAGAGCCAGCGACTCAAGCGGAAGATCCGCGGCGCCATGGTGTACCCGATCGTGGTCATCGTGATCGCGGGCCTCATCCTGACGGGCATCATGGTTTTCATCATCCCGAAGTTCGAGGCGATCTTCACCGACTTCGGCGTCGATCTTCCTGGTCTCACCCGCTGGCTCATGAAGAGCAGCCGCTGGTTCGCGGGTTCGCTGCCCGACCAGTCCATCCCCGGCTTCATCATCGCGCTGCCCAGCCCCATTATTGCGTTTGTGCTGTGGAAGCTGATCCGGCTGGCGGGCCCCGGGCGTGCCGCGACCGACTATCTCATTCTCTACTCGCCCGTGTTCGGGCCGCTGGTCCGCAAGACCGTCATCGCTCGCTTCACGCGCACGCTGGGCACGCTGGTGTCGGCGGGTGTGCCCATCCTTGAGGCGGTCAAGATCACGAAAGAAACATCAGGCAACTACGTGTTCGAGAAGGCCCTCCAGAAGGTGCACGACTCTATCCGCGAGGGCGAGGGCTTTGCCGCGCCCCTCCGCGAGAGCAAGACGTGCGACGCCATCGTCGTCAACATGATCGACGTGGGTGAGGAGACGGGCGAGCTCGACGCGATGCTCATGAAGATCGCGAACAACTACGACGAAGAGGTGGACGTGGCCGTCGCCTCGCTGGTCTCGCTGCTCGAGCCCCTCATGGTCGTGCTGCTGGGCGGCATCGTCGGCACCATCGTGGTGGCCATGTTCCTCCCGCTGGTGAAGATGATCGAGTCGCTGCAGGGCGGCGGCATCTGAAAACTCTCCCCATTGGCGCGGCCCGCGGGGGCCGCGCCCAGGCACGGAGCGATGAAACGATGAATCATTTTTCAACACATGACGGTGCGAGGGTTGCCGCGGCAAGGCCGTCAGGGCGCGGCGGCTTCACACTCATCGAGATCATGTTCGCGGTGCTGATTCTCGCGCTGCTGCTCTCGCTGCTCATCGTCGGCGTTCGCCGCGCCAGCCGAACGGTCAAGGACACGGTCGATCGTCAGACGGTCCATGCGATCGCCATGGCGGTGTCAGATTTCAAGAAGGAGTTTAAGTTCAACCCGCCCATGGTGCAGGAAATGCCGGGCACTGCGGGCATGCTGCGGCTGGTCCGCATGGCTCCCACTGGTGCAGTGAATCAGATCCTGGTGTACGACCTGGGCCGCCCCGCCGATCTCGTGGCCCTTCAGGGCGCGGCAACGCCGGACCCTACCAACCCCTTCGGCGATGAACTCCGCTACAGCACATCGTCGCTCGCCATTTATCTCGCGGGCGCGTTTGAGGTGCCGTACTCCAGCACCGCGACGTTTATCCCCATGGACGGCGTGAAGGGTCCGGGCTTCTATGAGCCACGGCGCGATGGCACTTTCAAGGTTCCGGTGGAACTGACCTCCTCCAGCGCCAACGCCAGCAAGCGCGGCACGCCGCACGCGCCGCTGGTGCAGCTGGGCGGCTCGGCGCCCCGCCTGATCATCCGCGATACTGAGGCGAAGGAACTGGCGCTGGTGGATCGCAACGGCACGCCCATCCGCTACTACCGCTGGGAACCCAAAGTCTCGGCCACGCCGGACCTGCTGGCCGATCTGCGCGTGCCGCCGATGGTGGGGCGCGACCCAACGGGGTTCCCCATCAACGGCACCAGGTCCGACCGCGACCTGACCGCCAACACGCAGCTCCGCAGCGCGAAGTTCGCGATTGTTGCCGCGGGCAATAACAAGCTGTTCGGCGATGAAACAATTGCCGAACTGAAGCTCGGCTTGGCGAATAACGCCGATTCTGATGATGAGCTGCGTCGCCTCGCCGAAGAGGACAACATCGTGGAGGTAGGCCAGTGAGGACCGCTGCGAACATCCTGCGTCTGATGCGGGCCACGCGCCGGCGTGCCGCCTTCACCATCACCGAACTGCTGGTGGTGATCGGCATCATCGTGCTGCTGATCGCCATCGCGGTGCCGGCGTTCTCGAACCTGCTCGCCTCTTCGGAGCGGTCGCTGGCGGTCAACCAGCTCAAGGCCGGCCTTGCCGCGGCACGCGATGCTGCGATCCAGTCTGAGAGTGGCGACGGCGCGGCTGTCTTCTTCTTCACCCCCGGTGGGCGCGTGACGATAGTCTCGTGCGTGGTGGTGGGGGAGTTGAGCGATTCGATCAGTCGCTCGGCCAATGGCGGCCCGATTACGCGTGAAGTGCTTGTTCCCGTGTCAACGTCGGAACCGTTGCAGATGCCGCGCGGCTGGGGTGTTCGCGCATTCGCCGCCCCCGCCACGGTTCACAACCCCACGGCCACGGCGGGCTCCTTCCGCCAGGATGAACTATGGTACGAGAGCTATTTCGCGAGCGCGACGCCGTCCGCGGGCGCGACGGGCTGGGTCTTCCCTGAGACGTCGTTTTTCAGTGATCGCACCGCCGATGTCGGTA
>JBBSOF010000048.1:0-22046 GCA_038260025.1 Phycisphaerales bacterium | reverse complement strand
CGCGGGCGGCGCGTGGGCTGGCGGGGGTTGTGGAGGTGGCGTACGAGGCGGACCTGCGGGCAAAGGCCTCGCAGACGCCCGTGTCGGAGGTGATGGTGCGTGTTGCGCCGGGAACCAAGGCGGGTGTGCAACGGATTGAGTTTGTGGGGGCCGTCGCGGGTGAGTTTGATCTGCGGGACTATGTCGAGCGGGTCGATGGGCGGGCGATGACGGGGCTTGCGCCGATACCGGTGATCGTGGAGTCAAGCCTGCCGGCGGGGCATGGCACGGACCTGTTTGGCTCGAGCGAATCTGCGTTTACGTGGCGGACGCATTACCGCGGCATTTTGTGGGGTGGCGCGGTGTTGTGGGTGGCGGTGCCGATCGTGGTGCTGGCGGTGCGGGCGGCGCGGCGGCCTGCACCGACGCCGCACCCCGAAGTTGTGCGGCAGTTGACCCTTGAAGATCAACTCCGGGAAGCGATCGAGGTGGCACGTGATCGGCCGCTGACGGTGCAGGAGCGCGGGCGGCTGGAACTGCTTGTGATGCGGGTGCTGACGGGCGGCGGGGGGGACACCGACCGCTCAGAGCCGCAGTCGGTGGCACTGGCCATTGCTGCCGCGCGGCAGGAGCCGGGGACGCGCGATCTGGTGCTTGCGGTTGAGCGTTGGTTGCACTCGCCTGAGGGCGGGGCGGCGGCGCATGGCGATGCCACGGCGGCGTTGGAGGCGTTCCGGCGGTCGCGCCTTGAGACGCCCGTAGTGGAAGCGCCGGGCGCGGGGGTGGCGTCATGATCTTTACACACCCGTGGGTGCTGCTGCTGTTGGCGGTGCCGGTGCTGCTGATGTGGATGGTGATCGGGCGGCGCGCGGGCGTGACGTTGCCGTTTGACTACCAGGAGCATGCGAGTGGAAAGGGACAGCGGTGGCTGCGCGGCGTGTTGGGTTTCTTTGAGGTGGTGCCGCTGCTGCTGCTCGCGGCGGGGGTGCTGATGCTGGCGGGTCCGCAGATGATGAAGCAGCCTCGGGCGGAGCGGCTGTTGACGAATGTGCAGTTGTGCGTGGATGTGTCGGGGAGCATGGGGGGGGAACGGTACCAGATGGCGTCGAAGGCGATCAAGGACTTCACGCTGGCGCGGGAGGGTGATGCGTTCGGGCTGACGCTGTTTGGATCGCACCAGTTCCGCTGGGTGCCGCTGACGAAGGACCTGGCGGCGATCCGCAACTCGATGGAGTTTGCGAATCCGGAGCGGCAGCCGGTGCACATGTGGGGCACGATGATTGCCGGAGCGCTTCGGTTCTGCAAGGCGAACATCGAGGCGGAGTCTTTGGAAGGCGACCGGATGATTGTGCTGGTGTCGGACGGCGAGAGCCCGGACCTGCTGGATGGCGAGAGCGACAAGGTGGCGGCGGAACTGCGCGAAGCGCACATCACGCTTTACCACATCCATGTGGCGGAGACGAGCGTGCCGATGGAAGTGACCGACCTGGCCCGGGCGACAGGTGGGGAGGCTCTCGCGGCGACAGATGCGGAGGGGCTGAAGGAGGTCTTCAGGCACATTGACCGGATGAAGCCGGCGAAGTTTCGCAGTGTGGGCACGACGCCGATGGACCACTTTGGGCCGTTTGCGGTTGCCGCGCTGGCGCTGGCTGGGCTGCACGGGCTGGGGCTGATGGGATTGAGGTACACACCGTGGTGATCGCGTTGCTGGCAGCGTTGGCGGCGGTTCTGCTCGCGGGGGCAGGGGAGTGGCTGCACGCGCGGCGGGTTCGGCGGGTGGCGAGGCTGGCGTTTGGCGATGGCGGCCGCCCGGCGGTGTGGGCTGCGGGTGCGCCGCTGGTGCGGGTGGTGGGGCTGGGCCTTGTGGTGTTCGGCGCGGCGGTGCTGGCAGGGCTGGACCCGGTGGGTGGCGACCAGACGCCGAGCCCGCGGGCGTCGAAGCAGGTGCTGATTGCGCTGGATGTGTCGCCGAGCATGCGGATCAAGGATGCGGGGCCCAACGCGGAGAAAATGAGCCGCACGGTGTGGGCGGGGAATGTGGTGCAGGGGGTGCTGGACCGGCTGGACATGAAGGACACTCGGATCACGCTGGTCGCATTTTATACGAAAGCCGTGACGGTGCTGCAGGACACGACGGACAAGAACGTCATCAGCAATATGTTCGATGGCTTGCCGCTGTATGTGGCGTTTGAGCCGGGGCCGACGGACCTGGTGTCGGGCGTGACGGCGGCGCTGAACGTGGCGAAGCCTTGGGCGCGGGACTCGGCGACGCTGATTGTGATCAGCGATGGGGATGCGAAGAGCGCCATGGGGTCTGTGCGGGTGCCGCCGGCGATTGCCGACAGCGTGGTGATCGGCGTGGGAGACCCCAACCGTGCGTCGGTGGTATCGGGGCACAGCTCGAAGCAGGAGGCGACATCGCTGCGGGCGCTGGCGGCGCGGCTGGGCGGGGTGTATCACGATGGCAACACACGGCACCTGCCCTCGGATGTGCTGCGGAAGCTGGCGATGATCTCGCCGAGCGTGGGGGCGGGAATCGGCCTGCGGGATGCGGCTCTGGCGGCGGTGGGGGCGGGGTGCGCGATGACGGCGTTGATCGGCCCCGCGCTGATGGCGATGGGTGTGCGGCGGGAACGGGCGGGCGTTGTGAGGAAGCGGCGGGAAGTGCAGGGCGCGGAACGCGCGGGTCAGGCAATAGCCCTTGGGGCATGAGGTGCATGATGAAGCGTCACGGAAAACTGTTGAGCGGCGTGCTGTGGACGGTGTGGGCGCTCGTGCCGGTGGCGGTGCTGGCGTATCACTTTGGGCCGGGGCAGCGAGCGTACATGGAGCAGCAGGCAGAAGGTGTGCTGCGCGAGGCGGGGCGGCTGACGGAGGCGGCGGATGAGGCGCAGGGCGCGGCGTATGTGACGCAGCTGGCGAGCCTCGATGCGCGGCGGCAGGCATTGAAGGAGAAAACGCCTGAAACGGCTGCAGCGGCGCGGCAGCGTGCGGCGGAAGAGGATGCCGCGTACAAGGCTGCGGGCGCGGCGTGGGGAGAGGTGGCGAACAAACTGCGCGCGGCGCAGGACATGCTGACGGCGTGCGGGTCGGAGAAGGTTGATGCCGTGCGGATCTCGCGGGGGCGGGCCACCATCCGGTCGGGCGAGATCGCGGCGGGCGTTGATGACCTGGAGGCGATGCTCGACTCGCTGGATGAGGAGAAGGACGCCGACACGGCGCGGCAGGTGCGCGAGGAGATCGCCACGGGGTATTACTACGGGGCGCGGATCATGCGGATGGGTGGCAAGCCCACGACCGAGTGGCGGGCAGTCTCCGGCGTTGCGCGGCAGAACTTCCGGTATCTCGCGGAGAGCGCGCCCGGTGAGGATGCGGGTGATCTGCAGAAGAACCTGGAACTGGTGCTGAACCTGGAGCAGAGCGGGCAGGAGGACCTGTTGGCGAAGCCGCTGCCGAAGAACTGCCCGTCGGGGACGTGCAACAACATCAAGCCGGGGAAGAAGGTGAGCAAGAAGCCGCCGCGGAACAAGCAGGATGCGCGGGGTGCGGGCGGGGCGGATGACATTCCTGGTGGGTGGTAAGTGAGGCGGTGTGACGGGTGCGTGACGGGACCCACCCCAACCCCTCCCTCGGGGAGGGGCTTTTCAGGAGTTCGGCGATGATGAAGGTGACTGGACGGGTGCTGCTGGCCATGGTGGTGACGGGCGCGGTTGGGAGCGCCGGGGCGCAGGTGACGATCACGCGGTCGGCCAGTGGCGGCGTCACGATTATGCGGTCGGGGCCGCCGGTGGAGGGTGAGCCCGAGCCGGTGGACGAGGTCGCGATGCCGGAGGTTCAGGTTGCGCTGCCGCCGGGCGGGGTGGAGGAGGCTGGCGCGGCGGGTGGGCTGTCGAAGGAGGAGATCGCGGAGTTGCGCGGGCAGTATGAGGGCCTCTCGAAGGATGAGCAGCGGGAGATGACAGCGTATTACAAAGATGTGGGGCTGGACCTTGATGCGACGCTGGGGATTTCTTCGGCGGCGATGGCCGATGCACAGCGTCTGCAAGAGGCGGTGATGATGCTGGGGCAGATGGACTTTGCCCGCACGCCGGCGAATGTGCTGGGGGCGCGGGCGAAGCTTGGGTTCGGGCAGGTGCCGCACCCCAACCCGACGACAGCGCGGGGGAACGACATCGCGACGTGGATTCACTTGCAGGTGATGGCGGGGGAGTGGGGCGGGTTTGCGTCGTACCTGGAGGGGCGGCCGAAGGATGAGGCGCAGTCGTTGTACTCGCGGGTGCTGCAGTCGCTGAACGCGGCACGTTCGGAGTTGCTGCCCGAGGAAGTGCTGGCGATTACCGAGGCGTGCCCGGATGAACCCAAGGCGTGGCAAACTGCGGCGTGGGCATCGATGATGAAGGCGGCGACGGCCAAGAACAGCCCGGCGACGATGCTGGCATTGGTCAAGGAGGGGACGAAGTTCTTCGGCGCGGGTGACAGCGTGAAGCGTCGGCGGACGATTGACCTCCTGGCAGCGGCAGGGCTGATGGCGCAGGCGTACGAGTATGTGACGCCGTTGGATGAGGCGCGGGCGGCGGGGGATGGCGATCTCGTGCTGGTGCATGCGCTGTACCAGGCGGACCTCGCAAACAAGCTGGGCGCGGCGGCGGGGTCTGGCCCGGAGGCGATGGAGCTGCGGAACAGGGCGTGGGACCTGTTTACGGAAGCCTCGCTGATGGACCGGACGAGCATGCGCGGGAAGAAGGAAGCGATCAAGCAGGCGATCGGGCTGATGTCGCGGATGCCGCGGTCGAAGGTGACGCCGTGGCTGCGGAGCGTGTTCGCGGATGATGCGCTGGGCACGGCGGCACTGGAGACGATCGTGCTGAGCGCTGCCGCGGTGGGCGAGGGGAAAGCGGATGGGGGCGCGCCGCGGGCGGAGGCGATTGTGACGCTGAAGGAGGCGGTGGACATTCTGCTGGAGCGGCGGGGTGTGGATCAGTCGGTGCTGCGGGTGCCGATGCGGATGCTGACGACTTCTGTGGTGGCGGAGATGGAGACGACAGCGGAGGCGCGGAACGTGCGGCCTTCGGTCACGGCGCAGAACGCGCAGCTGCTTCTGCGGGCGATCCCCAGCGGGGCGTGGTTTGATGCGCTGGAGCCGAGCCTTGCATCGCGGGCGGCGAAGGCGAGCATCGGCATTGCGATCCTGGCGGATGAAACGGACATTGCGCTGGGGCTGGTAGCGGATGCGATCCGGCGCTCGCCGGAGCAGGCGCGGTCGGTGGGGGAGTCGTTCCTCAAGAGCTGGGAGGGCAAGCTCTCGCCCAAGAGCGAGTACGACGACGACATGATGATGTACTACTTCTGGCGCGAGTATGTGGCGCAGGCGCCGCTGACGCGCGGGCGGCAGCGGCGGAACCTGGAGCGGCTGGGCCGCCTGATGGAGACGCTTGAAGCGGCGGGGGTGGAGGCGCGGACGCTGCCGGGCATGGCGGGCGTGTTCAAGGCTTGCCACGGGATGACAGAGGTGTACGAGCGGTCGGACATCGAGCGGGTGTTCGGGCCGATGGCGGAGATACCCGCGGGCACGGCGGCGGGGCTGGCGCAGACGATGGCGGCGAGCCTGAACGGCGACTGGCGGAACCGCGCCGTGCAGGTGAAGCAGGGCGTCAACCGCACCGACACAGAGATTGCACAACTGGTGGACAAGGGGTATGGCGTGGCGCTGGCGCTGATGGACAGCGCGATGACGCATCAGCCAGACTCGTGGCGGTTCGCGGTCGTCAAGGCGGGCCTGGCGTATGACCGGCTGCAGTTCAAGGCTTCTCAGAAGAAGAACGCGGACCCGGCGAAGGCGGCGGAGTATCGCGTGGCCGCGTTTGCGGCGTTTGAGAAGGCGGCGGAGCGGTACGCGGAGGCGATCGGCGCGGGCGAGGACCGCGAGGATGCGGGCGTGTATGCGCGGTGGTTCGGGGCGGCGATGGGGACTTCGCAGCTCAACTTTCTGGTTGCGGATGACATGCCGGTAGAGGGCACGCCGCAGGATGACCAGGTGGACAAGATCCGCAAGGCCATCGGCGCGCTGCCGCCGGATGTGGCATCGCGGCACCTGGCGGAGTTTGCCCGCACGATGAGCGAGGCGGTGACGCGGTGCGACCCGGAGGTGAAGCCCAAGCTGGTGAAGCACGCGCTGCGGGTTGTTGGCGACCACCCGGCGGGGGCGGCGCTGCGCACGCTGGATGAGTTGTACAAGGACCTTGTGAAGGATGAGATCAAGCTGCGCCTGACGCTGGATGGGGACGACCGTGGCCGCGCGGGGAAGCAGTTCGGCGTCATGGTGTCGCTGCGGTTCACGAACCCGGTTGATCGTGAGACGGGCGGCTTCGCGAAGTACCTCCAGACGAGCGTGTATGTGCGGGTGGGGCGGCAGTATCAGGAGGTGAACTTCCGCGAGAAGCTGCAGAAGAACATTGAGACGAGCTTTGCGAAGGGATTTACGGTTGAGTCGATCGGGTTCTTTGATCCCTTCATGCCGCCCAAGGGCGTGATCGAGGGTGGCGAGGACGGTTGGATTGAGAAGCCGATGGCGTATGTGCTGCTGTCGCGGAAAGACCCGACGGTTGACCGCCTGCCGCAGTTGACGCTGGATATGCAGTTTGAAGACCAGACGGGGCCGGTGACGCTGGTGCTGCCTTCGAACACGCCGGCGGTGGCGGTGGGCGCCGCCGCGGCGGGGCCGGTGCATCAGACGCCGGACCTGAACGTGATGCAGGCGCTGGACCCGCGTGATGCGCGCGATGGCGAGAAGGACAAGACGATCAAGCTTGAGGTGATGTTCCGCGGCAAGGGCGTCGTGCCGGACCTGCGCGATGTGCTGGCGGGGATCGACGACGCCATACCGGGGTACACGATCACCGAGACGGGCGTTGAGGCGCGGCCTGCGCTGGTGGTGCAGGAGGGTGATTCGATCCAGTCGCGGTTCTTTTACTACGGGCAGCAGCCGACCAAGCCGCCCGAGGGTGGATATCCCGAGCCCGATGAGCATGGGATGTACCGCCTGCCGGTGGAGCGGAGCTGGGTGGTGACGTATACGCCGACGGATGGTGAGCAGGGGAAGCAGTTTGTGCTGCCGCGGCTGCGCGATGGGGTGCAGGCGACGGTGGAGTCGAAGGTGTATTCGGATATGGACCTGGTGCCGGTGGTGGGGAGCACGGTCGCGGTGGAGCGGCAGACGCTGCTGCGGCCCATCACGGTGGGGCTGGTGATGATCGTGCTGCTTGTGGGGGCGGTGGTGGTGTACCGGCGGATGCGGGTGCCGGTAGTGGCGGTTGCTGCGGGTGAGGCGCTGCCTTCGCACATCACGCCGCTGACGGCGGTGATGGCGCTGCGGCGGATGGCGCCGCGCGTGGATGCATCACGGCGCGGGGAGTTGGAGCGCGAGATCGCGATGATCGAGCTCAAGTATTTCGGGCCCGGGGAGAATGCGGAGGCGAACGGGGAGCTTGGGGAGGCGCTGCGGAGGTGGGTGGGGGTGGGAAGCGGGGAGGGAGCGGCCGGGTTGGGTTGATCAGGTGCTTAGAGATTCGCTTTGGTCGAGGACGGGACGACGGCGTTGCGGCAGGAGGCCAACACGGGGAACTCCTGTTGACTCCAAGAAAAGACACCGAGTTGAAGACAACTCGGTGGCACGTGGGGCGCACCTATTGTGAGCCATGACGTGGCTGGACCCGGGGGCGGGGATTGTGGCTGTTGCGATCGGGCTGCCGTTGCTCGTGGTGCTTTATCTTTTGAAGCTGCGGCGGCGGCCGGTGCGGGTCAGCACGATCATGTTCTGGCCGCGGGCGGTTGAGGATGTGCAGGCGAATGTGCCGCTGAAGGCGTTGCGGCCCTCGTGGCTGCTGCTGCTGCATGTGCTGATTTTGTGTGCGCTGGCGGCGGCGCTGGCGCGGCCGATCATCATCGGTGGAGCCCTGCCGGCGCAGCGGGTGATCCTGCTGCTGGACGCATCGGCGTCGATGGGCGCGGTGGATGTCGCGGGTGGCGCCACGCGCCTGGAGAGGGCCAAGGCGCGGGGGGCGGATTTGGTGGGGCGGCTATCGGGCGGGGGTTCGCGGCACGCGGTGTGTGTGGTGGCGTTCGCCGGTGAGGCGCGGGCGGTGACAGGGTTCACCGCATCGCGCTCGGTGATCGAGGATGCGCTCGATTCGGTGGCGCAGACCGACCAGCCGGGGGATCTGGGCGCGGCGATGAAGCTGGCGGACGCGGTGGCGGCGGGCGGTGAAGGGAGTGGCGAGACGAGCGAGCCGCCGACGATCATACTGCTGAGCGATGGGTCGTTTGGAGGAAGTGGGCGGCTGCCGCCATCGAGCACGCGGCTGGTGTTCGAGCGGATCGGGCCGGGCTTTGGCAGCGCGGGGGGCGATGACCTTGCGGCCGCGGAAGTACCTGACAACATCGGGATCGCGGGTTTTTCGGCGCGGCGGGATGCGTCGGACCCTGGCGTGGTGCGGGTGTTTGCGGAACTGATCAACACGCGGCCGGTCGGGGTGGCGGCTCCGGTGTCGTTGTCGGTGGATGGTGAGGTGGTGCAGCGGCGGGTTGTGGATGTGGCGGCGGCTACGCCTGCGGGTGTCGGGCGTGAGAGCGCGATCTTTGAACTGCGCCGGCCCGAGGGCGGCGTGGTCATCGCGGCCATCGGAAGGGATGACGCCTTGATGGCGGACAACAGCGCCGCCCTGGTGCTGCCCGCGGCAGAGCGGCCGGCCATTTTGCTGGTGACGCCCGATGAGGGCGCGGTGTCTGGCGATGGCACCCGCGCGGGGATCGGCGCGGCGTGGATACTCGAAGATGTGCTGATGGAGCTGCGGGCGCGGTCGCTGGAGCGGATCGGCGCGGCGGAGTATGGGCGGCGGGCGGAGGGTGGGTTGCTGGGGGGTGTGGACCTGGTTGTGTTTGATCGGGTTTCGCCTGCGGTGCTGCCGCGGGTTGGGACTTTGAGCTTCGGCGCGGTGCCGCGTTTGCCGGGGCTGGTGGCGGGCGAGAGCGCGGAGGGTACTGGGGTGGTGTTCTGGCAGCGGTCGCACCCGGTGCTGCGGAACGTCGCGCTCGATGCGGTGCTGGTGGCGCGGTCTACACCAATGCGATGGGATGAGGAGCGCGATGCGCGGGCGGCGGTTGTGAACGAGGATGTGCGGGTGCGGTACGCGGACCTGATGCGTGGGCGCGGTGGCGCGTTGTTGGTGCTTGCGGAGGAGGGCGGCGGGGGCGTGCGTCGGCTGGTGTGCGGGTTTGACCTTGCGGACAGCAACTGGCCGCTGCAGGCGGGGTTCCCGATCTTCCTGGCGGACAGCGTGGACTTTCTCACGCTACGCGGCGATGCGAGCGCGGGCCGCTCGTTCCGCACGGGCGAGGCGGTGGAAGTGCGCGTGCGGCCCGGGGTGGAGGGACGTGTGGCGATCAAGCGGTCGGGAGGCGATGAGCTGGTACTACGCGATGCGCGGCAGGGCGCGGGGGCGGGCGCGCTGAGCGCGGGGCTGCTCACCCGCGCTGGGGTGTATTTGGTTGAGGGCGCCTCGGCGATGGATGCGGCGGTGGCGGTGAACCTGGTGGATGATGTGGAGAGCGAACTGGCGAGCCCCGCGACAGTGGAGGTGGCGGGGCAGGCGGTGGAGGGCATCGCGGGGGCGGTGGGGCCGCTGGAGGTGTGGTGGTGGTTTGTGCTCGCGGCGGCCGGGCTGCTGGCGGTGGAATGGGGCGTGTATGCGTGGTCGGTGCGGGCGTGATAACGACGGGTTTGAGTGCGGTATGGCGGGCAGAACAGGGTGAAAAGTCGGCGTGCGGGGGATCGGGGCGGATAGGGTGTTCCTATGATTCTTCGAGCACTTGTGCAACTACTTTGGAGGGCCTTGACCGATGGCGAATGCACCGCACTCTTCCCTGACGAAGTTTCAGTTTGAGCCGCAGCCTGCCGCGGGGCGGGTGGTTGATGGGCTGGTGGATAGCTTTCTGTCAAGGTGCCCGGCGGCGCAGTCGCTTGCGGCGCGGATGAAGGCGGAGACAGGGACGCGGTTCAAGGACTGGGTGGACTATGTGGAATCGCCGGCGACGGCGGAGCTGCGGGCGCGGCTGCTGGAGGTGGGCTTCAGCCACCGAGCGCAGCCGGGTGCGAGCGAGTGCTTCGTGCATGAGGGCGCGATGTTCCCGGCGGTGGTGCTGGGAAATGGGAACGTGACGAAGGTGGGCATCAAGGTAGATTCGGTTGCGGATTTTCTCGCGGTGTGGCAGATGGAGGCGGCGGTGATCGGCGAGCCGCTGAGCCAGCTGCGGATGGCGCGGGTGTTCACGGGCCAGGGTGCGGAGATGTGGGTGGTAGAGCGGCACGGATACCGCGGGTTTGAGCCGCCCGTGTTTGATGCGGCGATGGCGGTGAAGAGCCTGAAGCACCTGGAGGCGATGCGGCGGTGGGACCGATTTGCGGGGAACGATGCCGCGGGGTTTGATCGGCTGAACGCGGTGGTGGATGGGGCGATCGAGGACCTGGGGCGCGACTGGACGTGTGATCTGTACTTTGCGAGTGAGCGCGAGTATTGGCAGCGGCGGAACCGTGCCGCGCAGGTGCAGTACAGCCGCCAGGCGAAGCTGGGGCTGGGGTGGGCGAACCATGATCACCATACGTACAGGAGCAGCCGCGAGAGCTTCACGAGGTTGATCGGGCTGCAGGAGAAGCTGGGGCTGTACGCGCGGGAGGCGTTCTATGCGGGCGCTGAGGCGGGGTGGGGCGCGCAGGTGATGGAGAACGCGGTGTGCGGCATTACCACGTTTAACGATGTGGACCTGTCGCCCGAAGAGTTGATGGGCGACTTCTCGCATGATCCGGCGGTGCTGGGGCCCCGCGACCGTCTGGGCACGGTGGGCCTGTGGTGCGGGCTGCACGGGGAGGCGATGCTGCAGGCGGGCATGCACCACCTTGAGTGCCAGTTTGATCACCACGCGCTGGTGGAGCAGCTCGAGAAGAGCGGGGGCATTAAGACGATGGCGCCGTTCACGACGTTCCCGTACCTGCGGCAGGCGTTCACCGAGGGTGAGCGGTGGAGCGTGAGCCCGGCGCGGGTGGATGCGCTCGTGCAGCGCGGGATGCTCACGCGCGAGCAAGGGGAGACGTTCAAGCGCGAGGGCGTCATCGGTTCGCACCTGGAGAACCTGGAGCGCAACGACGGGTTCAAGGGGTTCAACCAGCAGGGTGTTTCGGACATCATCGAGCGGACGGACCCGCGGAGGCTGGCGGGGGTTGGGGCGTAGAGAGTTTTGAGGAGAAACAGATACCGAGTTGAAGGCGACTCGGTGGCACGCTTGTGAAGTCGGTACCATGGGGCGGGCCTGCCGCGGGACGGTGCGGCCCGCGGAGGTTGCCATGGTTCGACTCTTCTGGTGTGTCGCGGGCTTGGCGGTGGGTGTGGCGGCGGGTTCGGGCGTTGCCCAGGAGGCGAAGCCGAAGGAGGCGGCGGCGAAGGCTTCGCCGCAGACGGCTGTCGCGGCACCGCGGGCTCAGCAGCCGGTGGATTTAAGCAAGCCGACGCTGTACGTCGTTGGGTATGCGCACCTTGATACGCAGTGGCGGTGGTGCTACCCGCAGGTCATCCGCGAGTTTATTCCTGAGACTCTGCACGGCAACTTCGCGCTGTTTGAGAAGTACCCGGACTATGTGTTCAACTTTTCGGGCAGCCGCCGCTACAAGATGATCGAGGAGTACTACCCGCAGGACTTCGTGCGGCTCAAGCAGGAGGTCGCGGCGGGGAAGTGGTTCACGTGCGGGTCGTCCGTAGATGAGAACGATGCGAACGTGCCGAGCGGCGAGTCGCAGTTGCGGCACGTGCTGTACGGCAACGCGTACTTCAAGGATCGCTTTGGTACGCAGAGCGATGAGTTCATGCTGCCGGACTGCTTCGGGTTCCCGGCGTCTTTGCCGAGCGTGCTGGCGCACTGCGGGCTGAAGGGTTTCTCGACGCAGAAGCTGACGTGGAACGCGGTGACGCCGATCCCGTTCAAGGTGGGTGTGTGGAACGGGCCGGACGGCAAGGGCGTGGTTGCCGCGCTTGATCCGGGGGCGTATGTCGGGGAGGTTTTGGAGGACTTGTCGAAGAGCAACGGGTGGCTGAACCGCATCAACGCCAACGGCAAGGTGTCGGGCACCTATGTGGATTACCACTATTACGGCACGGGCGACAAGGGCGGCGCGCCCACTGAGCGGTCGGTGAAGATGGTGCAGCAGAGCGTGAGCGGGGGCGTTGGTGATGATAGCGAGCGGAAGGTGCGTGTCGTGTCGGCTCGGGCCGACGCGATGTTCAACGCGATTGATGCGGACCGGCGGGCGAAGCTGCCCAGCTATCAGGGCGAACTGGAGTTGATCGAGCACTCGGCGGGCTCGCTGACGAGCGCGGCGATCATGAAGCGGTGGAACCGCAAAAACGAGCTGCTGGCGGATGCCGCGGAGCGTGTGGCCACGGCGGCGTGGATGATGGGGAAGGCGGAGTACCCGGCGCAGACGATCGAGGATGCGTGGTACCTGATTCTGGGCTCGCAGATGCATGACATCTTGCCGGGGACGAGCCATCCCACGGCGTACGACTATTCGCAGAACGACGAGGTGATCGCGGGCAACCTGCTGAGCGGCGTGCTGACGGACTCTGTGTCGGCGCTGGCGAAGGGGTTGGACACACGCGGCGGTGAAGGGGGTGGCACGCCCATCATCGTGTACAACCCACTGTCGTTCGGGCGCGAGGATGTGGTGGAGTGCGATGTACCCGGCGAGGCGGGGGCGGGCGTGACGGTGACCGACGCGAGCGGGCGGGCGGTGGCCGCCCAGGTCGTGGCGGGCGCGCCCAAGGGGTTCACACGGATTGCATTTGCCGCGGTCGCCCCGTCGGTGGGGTTGGAGGTGTATCACGTGCGGCTGGGGGATGTCGATACGGCTGACGCGCCCGCATCGAGCGGGGGGAACTGGATCGAGAACAGCCGCTACAAGGTGACGTTTAACGTGACCGGGGATGTGGCGTCGATCTTTGACAAGGGTGCGCAGCGCGAGGTGCTGAGCGGTCCCATCACGCTGAACCAGTGCTTTGAGAAGCCCGCCAATTGGCCGGCGTGGAACCAGGACTGGGCCGACCGCGTGAAGCCGGTGAAGGAGGTTGTCAGCGCGCTGGTGCAGATGAGGGTAGTGGAGGATGGTCCGGCGCGGGTTGTGATGCAGGTGATGAGGCGCGAGGGGCCTTCAATGTTTACGCAGTTGGTGCGCCTGAACCACGGCGCGGGCGAGGACCGGGTGGAGTTTGTGAACACCATCGACTGGAACGCGCGGGAGCGGAGCCTGCGTGTGGCGTTCCCGCTGGCCGTATCGAACAAGACGGCGACGTGGGATGGGCAGGTGGGCGTGGTGACGCGGGGCAACGCGAGCAAGCAGCAGTATGAGTACGCCGGGCAGCAGTGGATGGACCTGACGGATGCGAAGGGCGACTACGGCGTCACGATCATCAACGACTGCAAGTATGCGAGTGACAAGCTGACGGACAACATGCTGCGGCTGACGCTGCTGCACACGCCGGGGGTTCATAACGAGTACCAGGATCAGGGCACGCAGGACATCGGGCGGCATGAGGTGACGTTTGCGGTGCAGGCCCATGATGGGGACTGGCGCGATGGGGGCGCAGCGCGGCAGGCGATGCGGGTGAACCAGCCGCTGCTTGCGTTCAGGACGACGGCGCATGCGGCCGAGGGCGTGAAGGATGGGGTGCGCGGGCCCGTGTCGATGTCGCTGGTGAGGGTGTCGGGGGATTCGACGTACAACGTTGTTGCGGTGAAGCGGGCGGAGAATGGTGAAGGTGTGATCGTGCGGCTGCGCGAGACGAGCGGTCAGGGCGTGAAGGGCGGGCGGGTTTGGATGAAGGGCGTGGCGAGCGCGATTGCTGTTGATGGGCAGGAGCGGCCGATCGAGGGCGGGGCAGTGGAGGCGGATGGGGATGGGTTTGCCGCGGATATTGATGGGTTTGGGCTGCGGACGGTGCTGGTGCGGATGACTCGTAGTGACGCGGCGGCGGCTGCGGGCGGGCGGGCTGTCGGGCTGAAGTTTGATACCGACGTGATCAGCACCAACGCGAAGCGCGGGGACGGCGCCATGGTTGAGGGGCTGGCGTATCCGGCGGAGCAGGTGCCAGCGCGCGTGACGGTTGAGGGTGTTGTGTTTGCGATGGGCAAGACGGGGGATGGGGAGAAGAACGCGGTGGCCTGCCGCGGGCAGGAAGTGAAAGTTGATGCAAAGGCGGGCGAGGACATGCTGTATGTGCTTGCCGCGGCGGATGGGGATGTGGAAGCGGATGTGATGGTGGATGGCGCGGCCACGCGGGTGAAGTTCCAGGACTGGAAGGGGTATGTGGGTTTGTGGGACCGCCGGGTGTGGGGCGGCACGGTGGAGGAGATGGCGTTTAACTGGAAGAACCCGTTGACGGGTCTGGAGCCGGGGTTCGTGAAGCCAGGGCGGATCGGGTGGCACGCCTCGCACCATCACACGGCGAAGGGCGATGCGTATTACCAGTATTGCTACATGTTTGTGCATGCGGTGCCGCTGAAGGATGGGGTGGGGACGATCACGCTGCCGGATGACCCGCGGATCAAGGTGTTTGCGATGACGGTGGGGAAGCGCGGCGCGTTTGTGGAGCCGGCAGCGCCGTTGTTTGACACGTTGGCGGGACGGCCGCGGATGTCGCCGCTAGGGATTCGCGCGGATACGCCGACAGGGGACTATCAGACGGTGCGGATTGAGCCGGGGCTGTTCTTCAGGGAAGGGGCGATCCGGTACACGGTGGATGGAACGACGCCAACGGCGCAGTCGGCGGTGTGGACTGGCGAGCCGATCTTGATTTATGAGGACTCGATGGTGAGGGCGGGCACGCTCGATGAGAGCGGCAAGCTTGGGGTCATCCTCGGGGCCAATGTGCAGGCGCACGACACAACGCCGCCGAGGGTGCTGGGGGCGAGCACGGCGTATATGTCGCGTGAGGTGCGGCTGGAGTTTTCGGAGCCGGTGGGCGGGGGGCTGTCGTTTCGCGTGAACCCGGCGAACGGGGCGGCGGTGGCGGTGAAATCGTCGAAGGTTGCTGCGGATGGGCGGAGCGCGACGGTGGTGCTGGAGCAACCGCTGGAGGTCGATCAGACGTACAAGCTGAGCATCAAGGGGCTGAAGGATCGTGCGCCCAAGGCCAATGAGGCGGGCGAAATGACAGTGGATGTGATGGCGGCGGGGCCGGTGTTCACGATTGATGTGGTGAGCCCGCAGCAGCGGGGGAAGGCGATTGCGGCGCCTGGGCTGCCGGTAAAGGCCGGGGATGCGTGGACGATGAACATGTTTGTGAAGATGGATGTGCTGCCGCGGCCGCGCACGCTGATTGCGGGGTTCGGGTCAGCGAAAACGCCGACTTCTGGCACGGGGCGGTACATGGCGCGGATGCAGGGGGGCATGCACTTCTGGTCGCACCACAGCGATGTCACAACGAAGACGCCGCTGGAGGTGGGCGCGTGGCAGATGCTGACGGCGACGTATGACGGGCGGGTGCTGCGGCTGTACAAGAACGCGGCGAAGACGGGGGAGCTTGAGGTTGCGCTCGCGGAAGATGAGAGCGTGGTGAACATCGCGCCGATTGACCCGTGGGAGAAGCAGCGGAAGTTTGAGGGCGAGGTGCGGCGGCTGATGATCTGGCCGGGTGCGCTGGATGAGGCCGCGCTGCGATCCTTGTGGGTCACGATGAGGCCGGAGTAGCGGCGGATGCACACTCGCTGGTCTTTGCTCGGCGCGGGGGCGCGGCTGGTGGCGTGCGCGGTGATGCTGGTGGTTTTCTGCCGCGGGGCGATTGCACACCCGGGTGTGTCGACGGTGGCGCTGGTGAAGGTGTCGGCGGAGGGGCGGGTTGAGATCACGGTGCGGGCGGATGTGCTAGCGCTTGCGGTTGGGCACACATCGCGGTTTGATCCTGATGAGCCGATGCTGGCGCTGCTGCACGGGCCTGAAGATGAACTGGATGCGGCGATGGTTGGCGCGCGGGAGGCCCTGGAGCGTGGGCTGGTGGTGCGCGTTGATGATGGGGGTGGTGGGGGTGATAAGGGCACGGACCTTGCGTTTGGCATTGTTGCGTGGGCGCGGGGGGAGGATGTGCGGGCGGCGCGGGGGGTTGATGGAGGCGCGCCGCGGCTGCCGCTGAAGATGGATTATGTGGTGGAGGCGCAGGCGCGGGGGCCTGTGCGACGGGTGGCGGTGGGATTCCCGATTGAGATGGGCGATGTGGTGGTGACGGTGGACCGGCCGACGCTGGAGCCTGTCGCGCTGCCGCTGGGCGCGGGGGAGGTGTCGCCGTGGATTGAAGTAGGGCCGGGGGGCGCGGCGGCGGTATCGGAGAAACCAGCGGAGAACGCGGCAGAGAAGGCGGGGGCGGGCAAGGCGGTTGATGCGCCTGCGACGGTGCATCCCTTCTGGCGATTTCTGAAGATGGGGTTCGTTCACATCATTCCGCTGGGGCTGGACCACATTCTGTTTGTGCTGGGGCTGTTCCTATTGAGCACCTCGACGCGCGGCCTGCTGCTGCAGGTGACGGCGTTCACGGTGGCGCACTCGGTGACGCTGGCGCTGACGATGCTGGGGAAGATCGATCTTGCCGCGGCAGTGGTGGAACCGGTGATTGCGGCGTCGATCGTGCTGGTGGCGGTTGAGAACATTGTTGTGAAGCGCGTACACCCGTGGCGGGTGGCGGTGGTCTTCGTATTTGGGCTGGTACACGGGATGGGGTTTGCGGGGGTGCTGCGGGAGGCTGCGCTGCCGCGGGGGCAGCTGGTGGGCGCACTTATCGCGTTCAACGTGGGTGTGGAGCTGGGGCAGCTGGCGGTGATCGGCGCAGCGCTGCTGGTGGTGGGGTGGTGGCGGCAGAAGCCGTGGTACCGGGCGCGGGTGGTGGTGCCGGCATCGGCGCTGATTGCGCTGGTGGGGGCGTGGTGGGTGGTGGAGCGGGTGTGGGGGTGAACGCGGCGGGTACTTCAGCGGTAGTCGCCATCGTCCCAGGTTTTGACATCGAAAAGGTCGGTGCCAGAGATGGAGGAGGCGTGACCGTCCATGTACATGGCGTTGGCGCCGTTGCCGTGGCGTTTGGGCGCGGTGCGGTGCCAGAGCGTGGGGTTGCCGCCGGTGGCGGGCCCGTTGATGTTCGATACGTAGCGGATGTCGTAAAAAATTGAGAGGTGCAGGTCTGTCGCGGCAACCGCATTGGCGTTGCTGGCGCGGATGTCGCCCGGGTCATCCTCAAAGCAGGTGAGGTAGAGCACCTGGCTGGTGCGGGTGAGGCGAGAGAGCTGGACCGGCGGCTTGCACTCCTGCTCGTTGGCAATGAGATTGCCCGCGGCGGTGCGGGTAAAGCGCATGCCGTTGACAACGTAATGAATGCGATGGGCGTCGGGCAGGCGGGCGGGGTCGCGATAGAAAATGCAGTCCTTGAAGCGGTCGTTCATGCCGCCGGAGTCGTCGTTACTGTTGGCGCGGGGGTCTAGGAATGGGCGGAGGTTAAACGCCCAGGAGATGTTGTAGTCGGCGCGGGCCGAAGCCGGGCTCCAGGAGTGGAACCACGCTGGGAACTCGGGGATGCGACCGCTGGGGTTGCGCGGGCGTGGATCACCGGCCAGCGGGATCGCTTCGCTTGACCCGCTCTCGCGGGGGATCCATTCCTTGAACGTATTGGCGTATGACATCAGCGCCACGCCGATCTGCCGCTGGTTCGAGAGGCAGACGACGGCGCGGCCGGATTCGCGGGCTTTGCGGAGGGCGGGGAGGAGAAGGCCGATGAGCACCGCGATGATCAGGATGACCACGAGCAACTCAATCAAGGTGAACGCGGGCTTGGTTGCCGATCGCATGGGGACCCCTCGCGGAGAATGTGAGCGTGGGACTCGCTGAAAGTGTAACACACGCGGGGAAAAAGCGGGCTGCGTGCGGCTTGTCAGTGCGGGAAGGGCGGTAAACTCGGCTATGGAGATTGCACAGCGACGCAGCGACGGTGTGAGCATGGCGATCGGCGGCGGGCTGCTGCTGGTCGCGACGGCGGCGGCGGGCATGATGGTGCTGCGGCACTTTATTGGCGTGGAACTGCCCGGTTGCGGGCATGGGAGCGCGTGCGACCAGGCGGCGGCCAGCCGCTGGGGCAGCGTGCTGGGGCTGCCGACATCGTTCATCGGGCTGGCGTATTTCCTGGGGTTGTTTGTGGGGTGGCAGGCGGCGGTGGGGGTGCTGGGTCCGGTGGGCAGGTGGGTGGTGCGGGCGGGCGCGCTGGCGAGCGTTGGGTTTCTGGTGATCGTGTTGGTCGAAGGGCTGGCGTGCCGGTACTGCATCGCGGTGCATGTGTGCAACCTGCTTTTCTGGATGGTGGCGGAGTGGAAGGGACGGGGCGTGGTATGGGGTGGTTGGCGGCATGGATCGGGGCCGCTGCTGGCGGGGGCGGTGGTGATGGTGGCGGCGATGGTGTCGCTGGGTGGGTGGGAGCAGCAAGCGCAGGAAGCGGCGCGCGCGAAGGCCGAGGCTGAACTCGCGGCAGCAACCCAGCAGATGGTGGAGGCGCAGCAAGGCCCGAAGGTGGTCGCGCCGACACCCGCACAGCCGGGCACGGTGGTTGAGCGGACGCCGAAGGCGACGGAGGGTGTGAAGACGGTGCCTGCCGCGACGAAGGCGGCGGGCGGGTTCAGCGGGCGGTACCAGTGGGGGCCGGAGGCTGCGCCGGTTCGGATCGTGATGTTCACGGATTATCAGTGCCCAGACTGCTTCCGCATTGAGGGGGAACTGATGGACCTGATGCAGAACCCCAGCGTGTCGGTGCTGATCAAGGCCTTCCCGCTGTCGGATCAGTGCAACCCGAAGTCCCCCGGCAACCTGCACCCCAACGCGTGCTGGGCAGCGCGGGCGGCGCAGGCGGCGGGGATTTTGCGGGGCAAGGACGGCTTCTGGGAGATGCACCACTGGCTGTTTGAACGGCGCGGTTCGTTTACGGACAAGGACCTGCCGCCGGCGCTGACGGCAATGGGCTATGACGCGGTAGAGTTTCAGCGGGTGATGATGGGGCCGGAGACGCTGGCGCGGGTGAAGGCGGATATTGATGAGGGTCTGGGCCTGGGGATCTTCTTTACACCGATGATCTTCATCAACGGGGTTGAGTTGAAGGGGTGGAACGCCACGAATGCACTGACGCGCGCGGTGGGCGCGGTGCTCGCGGCAAGCCCCGCGGCGAAAACCATGGCGGAGGACCAGCCGCCGAGCGCGTTTGAGAAGTACATGTCTGACTGGCGCGAGCAGGCTGTGAAGGCGGTGCCTGATGCGGTGATGCAGCGGTATCAGGGCCCTGCCGATGCCCCGGTGACGGTGGTGATCTTTGGGGATTATCAGGAGCCTGGCACGAAGGAGGCGGACGCGGCGGTACGCGAGTTCGCGGCGACATCTGGGGTGCCGGTGAAGTATGTATTCGCGCACTTCCCGATGGAGCAGGCGTGCAACCCGGTGACGCAGGTGACGCGGTTTGCGGGGTCTTGCGAGGCGGCGCGGGCGGTGGAAGCGGCAGGGGTGCTTGGTGGGCCCGATGGGTTCTGGCGGATGCACGCGGCGCTGATGGGGGTGAAGGGGCCGGTGACTGGTGAGGCCATCGCTTCGGCGGCGCGGGGGCTGGGTCTTGATGAGGCGGAGCTGCGGGCGGCGATGGCGGGGAATGTGCCGGCGGCGAACATCGGGCGGGATGTGCGGGCGGCGGGGGCGCTGAGCATCCAGTCGATCCCGATGATTTTGATCAATGGGAAGTATGTGCCGCGGATGAAGCTGGAGGAGGAGAACGTGCTGGCGTTTATGATGATGGAGGCGTGGGAGGGGAAGAGGTGAGGGGTGGGGATGGATGCGGTTCCGGAAGTCTGGAATGTGATGCGTCGGAACCCTGTTCTGAAAGGCGATAGCTATCGATCAGGACGACATTATTGTGAAGCTATCGGATAGCGGCGGCACCAACCGCCTGAGCGCCAAGTCGAACGTGCCAATGCTCGTCCGCGTGGAGCAGTTGTGGAAAAGCCGGGTGCCGGTTGCGCAGTGGGGCGAGTACACCATGAAGCTCGACCGCCGCCGCCCCCTCGACGACATGCCGTGGATGATGTGCTGCGTCGATGTTGTTTCCCAACAGATGCGCGAGTTCCTGGAGCGGGAGGCCCCGGGCGACCTCCAGTATCTGCCGATCACGGCGACGTTCCGCGGCAAGCCCGTGCCCGAGGCGACGTTCTGGGTGATCAAGACGTTACGGGAGCTCGACTGCATCGACCACCAGAAGTCCGAGTACAAGCCCATGAGGAGTCAGCCGCACCGGGTCACCTTCCAGCGGGTTGTGTTTGACTTGGATGAGATCCCGGCAGGGGTGATGGTCTTTCGGGCGTATGGAGACACAACGATACTGTACATCCGCACTCGATTGCGGGACAAGATCATCGCCGCGGGGTTGACGGGGTGCCAGTTCTATCCCATCAATATCCTGGATAGCTTCACCTGAGAACGCCAGGTTTTGAGTTTCGGTGTCGTGTGCCAACGACCTTCGCTCCAAAGCCTTCCGAACTCGCAATGCCCACCCGCGAAGGTCGGTGGCAAACTTCACGACCACCTGCGGTGCGGTGGTGGATGGGCCACCGTGACGATGAAATCCCTTGTGACCTGCCGCGGGGCCGGGTAGACTGGGCGGCGTGGAAAGGATTCATGTGATCAACACGCGAAAGGAGTTCGGTTGCGAAGCCACTGACCTTCGCTTTGGCGGTCAAAGGAGGTTCGAGAGCGTGGGAGCGAAGGTCAGTGGCACGACCGGTGTGGCTTGCAGGGTTGGCGACGAGGGGGGGAAAGGTTGGTGCCACCTGCCGGGCTCACCTGGTTCGCCCGCCGTGCGTCCTCCACCACGGTCAACCCGGCCGAAACCCATTGAGATCTTCCCGGGGCCTGGGCGTCGGGTCGTGTTTGGAGACACCCCGGTGGAGATGCGGTGAGAAGGAACCTTTCATTTGGTTTATACGACGTTGCGCACGGACTTGTAGGGTGCGTAAGCGGGTACATATTATATTATTTTTTTCGGTCTGGTTATTGCAACGGGCGTCTCGCCGCTAATGCATACGCAGCCTCATTTACTAAAAGTGCGGTGGTGCTATTGATTATAGTATTGATTATCATAATGAGTCAGCGCATGCTGAGTGTACGCGCGATTAAAAAACGTTTGACACGAGGAGAGTGCTGGAAGTGTCAGTATAGATATTTAGGCGCGAAATGTAGCGAATGCGGTTCTACAAAAGAAGATATTGTTACTTCTCCTTGCCTTAAGGTTTCTTTATATCGCATTGCTACTACAATAGCCGTATTGATGCTTGCGTCTGTTTTTGCCGAGTATGTTGCTGTTGTAGAAGAACGCAAGTTTCTAGAAGATGCTAGTTTTTCGTTTCAAACAATAACAGGAGTTGGATTTCGCCGTCGACGATTGTGGCCATCATCGCACCTAACAATGATCGCCTTCCCCGACGGGACTACGATAGTGATAGACTAATGGTGTTGGTCTGTGCAATTTCACCGCCTCGCGGGTGGCCAAGATCACGCAGGACAGCGTCGATGTGGCCAGCTACGCCTACATGGGCACCGGGCAGGTGGTCACGACGACGCTGGGCACCAGCACGGCGCTGACCTCCACGGTCTTTTCCAGCGGCAGCACGTACCCCTACCTGGACAGCTTCAACCGCATGACCTCAAGCCGCTGGACCAAGGTGGCGGACATCTATCGTGTTGACCTTTCCTACGACGAGAACAGCAACATCACCCTGGCGCAGGACTATGTGCTGACGGGCACGAGCTCGGGGCACCTCTTCGATGCTTCGTACACCATGGACGATCTGAACCGGCTCACCCAGGCCAAGGAGGGCCACTGGGGCGGCAGCAGCATCACCACCACCAAGCGGGACGAGCTGTGGCCGGGGCTGTCGCAGACGGGCAACTGGCTGGAGCGGAAGCTGGACCT